>NZ_JBQQCC010000040.1:0-21009 GCF_052245635.1 Nonomuraea sp. KM88
CCACAAACCGAGCCAGCACCGCCTCACACTCAGCCATCCGCGCCGCGAACACCGGCGAACACTCCAGCAACTCCACACCCATACCGAGCCACTGCGACCCCTGACCAGGGAACACGAACACCGACTTGCCGCCACCACCGGCGACACCCTGCACCACGTCGGGCACCGGCACGCCGTCCGCCAGGCCGTCCAGACCGGCCAGCAGCTCGTCCTGGCCGGCGCCCACCACCACCGCGCGGTGGTCGAAGGCCGTCCGGCCCGTCAGCAGCGACCAGCCGACGTCGGCGGGGCTCTCGCCGGGGCGGGAGCGCGTCCACGCGGACAGCCGCCCGGCCTGGCGCCGCAGGCTCTCCGCGCCGCGCCCCGACAGCAGCCAGGGGACCGCGGGAGGCTCCTGGCGCGGCCCGTCCTCGGCCGGCGGCGCGGCGGCCGGCAGGGCCGGCGCCTCCTCGATGATCACGTGCGCGTTGGTGCCGCTCATGCCGAACGACGACACACCGGCCCTGCGCGGCTCCGCCCCGGCGGGCCACGGGCGGGCGTCCGTCAGGAGCTCCACCGCGCCCTTCGACCAGTCGATGTGCTCCGAGCGCTCCTCCGCGTGCAGGGTCGCGGGCAGCACGCCGTTGCGCAGCGCCATCACCATCTTGATGACGCCCGCGGCGCCGGCGGCGGCCTGCGCGTGGCCGATGTTGGTCTTCACCGACCCGAGCCAGAGCGGGCGCTCCTCCGACCGGTCCTGGCCGTAGGTGGCGATGATCGCCTGGGCCTCGATCGGGTCTCCCAGCTCGGTGCCCGTGCCGTGCGCCTCCACGGCGTCCACCTGGACGGGGGCGAGCCTCGCGTCGGCGAGCGCGGCGCGGATGACCCGCTGCTGCGACGGGCCGTTCGGGGCCGTGAGCCCGTTGCTGGCGCCGTCCTGGTTGATCGCCGAGCCGCGGACGACGGCCAGCACCGGGTGGCCGTTGCGGCGGGCGTCCGACAGGCGCTCGACCAGGAGGACGCCCGCGCCCTCGGCGAGCGCCATGCCGTCCGCGGCGGCGGCGAACGCCTTGGAGCGGCCGTCCCTGGCCAGCGCGCGCACCCGGCTGAAGCCGATGAACGTGCCGGGCGACGACAGCACGGTGACCGCTCCGGCCAGCGCCAGGGAGCAGTCGCCGTTGCGCAGCGCCCGCACCGCCAGGTGCAGCGCCACCAGCGACGACGAGCAGGCCGTGTCGATCGTGACGGCCGGCCCCTCCAGGCCCAGCGTGTACGAGATGCGGCCCGACACCACGCTGGTGGCGACGCCGGTCATCAGGTAACCCTGCAGCTCGGGCGGCGCCTGCGTCATCAGCGTGAGGAACTCGGAGCTGTTGGCCCCCACGAACACGCCGGTCCTGCTGCCGTGCAGGGCCGCCGGGTCGATGCCGGCCCGCTCGATCGCCTCCCACGACGTCTCCAGCAGCAGCCGCTGCTGCGGGTCCATCGCCTGCGCCTCGCGCGGGGAGATGCCGAAGAACGCCGGGTCGAACGCCGTGACGTCTTTCACGAAGCCGCCCTCGCGGACGTAGGAGGTGCCGAACGCGTCAGGGTCGGGGTTGTACATCGACTCCAGGTCCCAGCCGCGGTCGTCGGGCAGCCCGGAGATGGCATCGGTCCCGCCTGACACGATCCGCCACAGGTCCTCGGGGCTCTCGATCTCCCCGGGGTAGCGGCATCCGATGCCGACGATGGCGATCGGCTCGTGGTCCTTGTCCTCGGCCGCCTGCAGCCGCTTCTTGCTGTCGTGGAGCTCGGTCGTCACCCGCTTGAGATATTCGACGAGCTGTTCCTCTGTCGCCATGCTGTTGCCTTCCTAGCCGTCGGTGACGCCTGCTCAGGAGAGTCCGAGTTCGCTGTCGATGAAGTTGATGATCTCGTCGGCGGTCGCCGAGCTGAGCTGGCCCGCCACGTCCTCGGCGGCGGTGTCGGCCTCGTGGTGCCGTTCCTTCCACGAGAAGGCCAGCTGTTCGAGCCGGGAGGTGATCTCCCCTGCGGTGGCGCAGCCGGCCGCCATGACGGCCAGCCTGGCCTCGATCCGGTCGAGCTCCGCCAGGATCTGCTGCTCGGCGCTGTGGGCCGGCGGCGCCAGCTCCTCCAGCAGGTGCCCGGCGAGCGCGGCGGAGTTCGGGTAGTCGAACACCAGCGAGGCCGGCAGCCGCAACCCGGTGACCGACTTCAGGCGGTTGCGCAGCTCCACGGCCGTCAGCGAGTCGAACCCGATCTCCTTGAACGCCCGCGCCGGTTCGACCGCCTCGGGCCCGGGGAAGCCGAGCACCGCGGCGACGTGGCCGCGTACCAGGTCGAGCAGCATCGGCAGCCGGTCGTCGTCGGGAAGGGCGGCCAGCCGGTCGGTGAGCGAGTCGGCCTGCGGCGCCTCGGCCGCCACCACCGCGCGGCGGGTGGCGATGCGGACCAGGCCGCGGAACATCGGGTGCCCGAAGCCCTTGGCCGCTCCCGCGCGCAGGACGGCGAGGTCGAGGTTGATCGGTACGAGCGCCGCCTCGTCCACGCCCAGTGCCCGGTCGAGCAGCTCCAGGCCCTGGTCGACGCCGAGTGCTCCCATGCCGGACCGGCTGAGCCTGCCCAGGTCGGCCTCGTCGAGGTGCCCGGTCATGCCGCTGCCGCTCTGCGGCGTCCACAGGCCCCAGGCCAGGGACGTCGCGGCCAGGCCGCGGGCCCGGCGGTGCTGGGCGAGCGCGTCCAGGAACGTGTTCGCCGCCGCGTAGTTGCCCTGCCCCGGGCTGCCGAGCACGCCGGCCGCGCCCGAGTACAGGACGAACTGGGCCAAGTCGAGGTGCTCGGTCAGCTCGTGCAGGTTCACGGCCGCGTCCACCTTCGGGCGCAGCACGGCCGCGACCCGTTCCGGGGTGAGCGACGAGATCATGCCGTCGTCGAGCACTCCCGCCGTGCTGACGACCCCGGTGAGCGGGTGCTCGGCGGGGATCGCCGCGAGCAGTCCGGCCAGGGCGTCGCGGTCGGCGGCGTCGCAGGCGACGATCCGTACGGCGGCGCCCAGCCCGATCAGCTCCTCCTCCAGCGCCGCCGCGCCGTCGGCGGCGGGGCCACGCCGGCCGGCCAGCACCAGGTGCCGGACGCCGTGCTCGGTGACCAGGCGCCGGGCGGCCATGGCGCCGAGCGCGCCGGTCCCGCCGGTGACGAGCACGGTGCCGTCGGGGTCGAACGCGGGCGGCGCGGTCAGCACGACCTTGCCGATGTGGCGGGCCTGGGCGACGTGCCGGAACGCCTCGGGGGCGCGGCGCACGTCCCAGGTCCGCAGCGGCGGCAGGCGGAGCGCGCCGCGCTCGAACAGCTCGGCGATCTCCGCCAGGATCTCGCCGGTCCTGGACGGGTCGAGCAGGGTGAGGTCGAAGTTCTGGTAGCGAACTCCGGGCAGGCCGTCGGGGTCGCGCACGTCCGTCTTGCCCATCTCGATGAAGCGCCCGCCGGGCCGCAGCAGGCCGAGCGAGGCGTCCACGAACTCTCCGGCGAGGGAGTTGAGCACGACGTCCACGCCCGCCTCGAAGGTCCGCGCGAACTCCAGCGTCCTGGAGGAGGCGATGCGCTCCGCCGGGACTCCCAGCTCGCGTACCGCGGGCCACTTGGGCTCGCTCGCGGTGCCGTACACCTCGGCGCCCAGGTGGTGGGCGAGCTGCACCGCGGCCATGCCGACACCGCCGGCGGCGGCGTGCACGAGCAGCGACTCGCCGGCCCTGAGACCGGCCAGGTCCACCAGGGCGTGGTAGGCGGTGACGAAGGCGATCGGCACGGACGCGGCCTGCGCGTACGACCAGTCGCCGGGGATGCGGGCGAGCATCCGGTGGTCGGCGACCGCCTGCTGGGCGAACCCGTCGATGATGCCCATCACCCGGTCTCCCGGCGCGAACGCGGTGACGTCGTCCGCCACTTCGATGACGACGCCGGCGCCCTCGCCGCCCATGGGCGCGTCGCCCGGGTACATGTCCAGGGCGATCAGCACGTCGCGGAAGTTCAGCCCCATGGCCTGGGTGCTGATGCGCACCTGGCCGGGGGCGAGCGGCGCGACGGGCGCGGGCATCAGGTCGAGGTCGTCGACCGTGCCGCGGCTGGTCACGTCCAGCCGCCAGTTCGCCGCCCCGGCGGGCGGGACGAGCGCGCCGCCGCTGCCCGGTCGGGCCAGGCGGGGCGCGTACGCGGTGCCCTTCCTGATCGCGAGCTGGGTCTCCCCCGTCGCGAGCGCGGCGGGCAGCGCCCGGTACGACTCCGGGTCGCGGTCGAGGTCGGCGATGACGACCCGTTCGGGGGTCTCCGACTGCGCGGACCTGACCAGGCCCCAGACCGCGGCGTTGACCAGGTCCGCCACCTCGTCGTCCGCGGTGGCGCCGACCGCGCCGTGGGTGATGAGGACGAGCCTGGACGCCGGGTGGTCCTCGTCGGCCAGCCACGTCCGCAGCAGGTCGAGCACGTGGCAGGTCCGGTCGTGCACCGCCGCCGCCAGTTCGCCGCCGTGCCCGCCCTCCAGCGGTACGGCCACCCAGTCGGGCACCTGCCCGCCGGCGATCAGGTCGGCCACGGACCCGGTGGCAGTGAACTCAGCCACGGACCCGGTGGCAGCCAGATCCGCCACGGACCCGGTGGCAGCCAGGTCGGTCAAGGTGTCGGGCGCCTGCGGGGCGGCACCCGGCACCGCCAGGGCCGACGGGTCGCCGACGACCGCCCACCGCTGCTCCCCCGCGGGTTCGCCGGTGGGGACGGGCGCCCATTCGAGCGTGTAGAGCGCGTCGTCGTCCGCGACTCGCGCCGGCGTGCCGAGTTCGGCGGGCAGGGGGCGCAGGATCAGCGAGTCCACGTCGGCGACGGGGACGCCGGTGGTGTCGGTGACGGCCAGCGCCACGCGGTCGGCGTCGCGGGGCGTGAGCCGTACGCGGATCGACGCGGCGCCCGTCGCGTGCAGCCGCACGCCGTTCCAGGCGAACGGCATGCGCGGCCCGTCCTCCGCGGTGGCCGCGTTGAGCGCGACGGCGTGCAGGGCGGCGTCGAGCAGCGCGGGGTGCAGCCCGAAGCCGCCGGTGCCGGTGTCGTCCGGCAGGGCGACCTCGGCGAACAGCTCCTCGTCGCGCCGCCAGACGGCCTTGAGCCCTTGGAAGATCGGTCCGTAGCCCAGGCCGACCTCGCCGAGCCAGCCGTACATGCCGTCCAGCGGGAGCGGCTGCGCGCCCTCGGGCGGCCATGCGGCCGTTTCCTGCGCGGGCGGTGGCGCGGTCACCGGGGCGAGCACGCCGGTGGCGTGGCAGGTCCACGGGTCGTCGGCGGTCCCGCCGTCGGGCCGGCTGTGCACGGTGAGCTGCCGCCGCCCGTCCTCACCGGCGGCGCCCACGGCCAGCTGCAGCTGGACGGCGCCGCGTTCGGGGACGATAAGGGGCGCCTGGATGGTCAGCTCTTCGAGGAGGCCGCAGCCGGCCTCGTCGCCTGCCCGGATGGCCAGGTCGACGAATGCCGTGCCGGGCAGCAGCACCTGCCCGTTAACCTTGTGGTCGGCCAGCCACGGGTGGGTCCTGAGCGACAACCTTCCGGTGAGCAGCACTCCGTCGGCGTCGGCCAGCGAGACGGCCGCGCCGAGGAGGGGGTGTCCGGCGGCGCCGAGCCCGGCCGCGCCGACGTCGCCCGCGACCACGGTGCGCTCCTCCAGCCAGAAGTGCTGGTGTTGGAAGGCGTAGGTGGGCAGGTCGATGATCCGCGGGCCGGACTCGGCGTAGGTTTGCAGCCAGTCGACGTCGACGCCGTGGACCCACAACTCCGCCGCGCTCGACCACAACCGGGCCAGACCACCATCATCACGCCGCAACGTGCCACACACCACCACCTCCCCACCCACACGCTCAGCCGTCTCCTGCACCGCCATCGTCAACACCGGATGCGCGCTGACCTCAACAAAAACCCCGAAGCCCTGCTCCACCAACGCACCCACCGACGGCTCCAACCACACCGTCCGCCGCAGGTTCTCAAACCAGTACGCGGCATCGACCTCGCCCCCGGACAACCACTCCCGCCGCACCGTCGAGTACCACGCCACGTCGGCCTCACGGGGCGTCACCGGAGCCAGCAACCGGGCCAGCTCCTCCTCGATGGCCTCCACATGCGCCGAATGCGAGGCGTAATCCACATCGATCCGCCTGGCCCGCACCCCCTCCGCCTCGCAATGTGCCAGCAGCTCGTCGATGGCGTCCACATCACCCGACACCACCGTCGAAGCGGGACCGTTCACCGCCGCAACCGACAGCCGGCCCTCCCAGCGGGACAGCAGCTCACCCACCTCCGCGGAGCCGAGCGCCACCGACGCCATGCCGCCGCGCCCGGCCAGCGCCACGATCGCCTGGCTACGCAACGCCACCACCCGAGCGCCGTCCTCCAGCGATAACGCACCCGCCACCACCGCCGCGGCGATCTCCCCCTGCGAATGCCCGATCACCGCAGCCGGAACAACCCCCAGCGACCGCCACACCTCCGCCAAAGAGACCATCACCGCCCACAACACCGGCTGCACCACATCCACCCGGTCAAAACCAGGCTGGCCGTCCTCACCCCGCAACACACCCGTCAACGACCAGTCCACGAACGGAACCAGCGCCGCCTCACACTCGGCCATCCGCGCCCCGAACACCGGCGAGGCGTCCAGCAACTCCACACCCATCCCCAGCCACTGCGACCCCTGGCCAGGGAAGACGAACACCGACTTACCACCACCACCGGCGACGCCCTGCACCACACTCGAGACGGCACCATCGGCCAGCTCACGCAGCCCGGCTATTAGCTCATCCCGATCAGCGCCCACCACCACCGCACGGTGATCGAACACCGACCGCGAAACCACCAGCGAATGCGCCACATCCACCGGCCGCGCACCAGCGCCCACACCGGCCACCGCACCGGCCAGCCGGCCCGCCTGAGCCCGCAACGCCTCCGCACTACGACCCGACACCACCCACGGCACCACCGGCACCCCATCCACCGGCTCACTCACCGGCTCAGGTTCCTGCTCCGTGGCGGGCCCCTGCTCGATGATCACGTGGGCGTTGGTGCCGCTGATCCCGAACGACGAGACGGCCGCTCGGCGGGCGTGCCCGTTCTGCTGCCACGGCTGCGGCTCGGTCAGGAGCTCGACCGCGCCGGCCGACCAGTCCACGTGCGGCGACGGCTCATCCACGTGCAACGTCTTCGGCAACACCCCATGACGCAGCGCCATCACCATCTTGATCACACCAGCCACACCCGCAGCCGCCTGCGTATGACCGATGTTCGACTTCACCGACCCCAACCACAACGGCTCATCACGATCCTGCCCATACGTCGCGATAACCGCCTGAGCCTCGATCGGATCACCCAACGTCGTCCCCGTGCCATGCGCCTCCACCACATCCACCTCAGCCGCCGACAGACCGGAATTCGCCAACGCCTGCCGAATCACCCGCTGCTGAGACGGACCATTAGGCGCCGTCAGACCATTACTCGCACCGTCCTGATTCACCGCACTGCCCCGCACCACGGCGAGCACCCGATGCCCCAGCCGCTCGGCATCCGACAGTCGCTCCACCAGCAACATCCCGACGCCTTCCGACAGGCCGAAGCCGTCCGCCGCGCCGGCGAAGGACTTGCACCTGCCGTCCCTGGCGAGCGCGCCCTGCAGGCTGAACCCGATGAACCCGACGGGGCTGCACATCACCGTCACGCCACCGGCCAGCGCGAGGTCGCAGTCGCCGTTCCGCAGCGCCTGCACGGCCAGGTGCAGCGCCACCAGCGACGACGAGCAGGCGGTGTCGACCGTCACGGCCGGACCTTCGAGGCCCAGCGTGTAGGCGACCCGTCCGGACACGATGCTGCTGAGCGTGCCGGTGACGAGGTGCCCCACCGATTCCAGCGGGATCTGGTCGGAGTTGCGACCGTACTCCTCGTAGGCGGCGCCCACGAACACGCCGGTACGGGTGCCGCGCAGCGAGGCGGGGGCGATCCTGCCGTGCTCGATGGCCTCCCACGAGGCTTCGAGGAGGAGCCGCTGCTGCGGGTCCATGGCCAGGGCCTCACGCGGCGAGATCCCGAAGAACGCCGGGTCGAACTCGCCCGCGTCGTACACGAATCCGCCGTCCTGCGTGTACGAGGCGAGCGGCGCGTCCGGGTCGGGGTCGTAGATGCCCTCGACGTCCCAGCCGCGGTTGTCGGGGAGCGGGGAGATGGCGTCCCTGCCCTCGAAGACCAGCCGCCACAGGTCGTCGGCGTTGTGCACGCCGCCGGGCAGCCGGCAGGCCATCCCGACGATCACGATCGGGTCGTCGGCGACGGGGCCGCCCGCTCCGCTCGCGGGCACGATCTCGGCCTGCGTGCCGAGCAGCTCGTCGCGGACCAGGCTCGCGAGCACCTTGACGTTCGGGTAGTCGAAGATCACGGTCGCGGGCAGCCGGACGCCGAGTGCGGCGTTGAGCCGGCCGCGCAGCTCGACCGCCGTGACCGAGTCGAAGCCGAGGTCCTTGAAGGCCCGGTCCACCTCCACCTCGGCGGGGGCGTACCCGAGCACGGCGGCCACCTGCTCGCGCACCTGCTCCACCAGCAGGCGCTCGCGGTCCTCGTCGCTCATCGGCAGGAGGCGGGCGCGCAGTTCCGAGGACTCGGTGGTGGTCTCCGTCTCGTCCTCGCGGACCGCGAGGGCCTCGGGTACGCCGTCGAGCAGGGGGCGCGGCCGGGAGGCGGTGAAGACGGGGGTGAAGCGCGCCCAGTCGACGTCGGCGATGACGAGGTTGCCCTCGCCGTCGTCGAGCGCCTGCCGCAGGCCGTCGATGGCCATCGCGGGATCCATGAACGCGACGCCGGTCCTGCGGGCGTCCTCCTCGTCGAGGAGGGTGGTCATGCCGCCGCCCGCGGCGTCCCAGAAGCCCCAGGCCACGGCCGTGCCGGCGAAGCCGCGGCCGCGGCGGTGCGCGGCGAGCGCGTCGAGGTAGGCGTTGCCGGCGGCGTAGGCGCCGTTGTGCGCGCCGCCCCAGATGCCGGCGCCGGAGGAGAAGAGCACGAAGGCGTCGAGCGGGCCGGTGAGGATCCGGTCCAGGTTGGCCGCTCCGGTGATCTTGGCCTGGGTTGCCCGGACCAGCTCGTCCGGCGTGAGCCCGGTGATCGTCTGGATGTGGGGCACGCCTGCCGTGTGGAAGACCGACCGGATGGTGTCGCCACCGTCCTCGACCTCGCGTACGAGTGCGGCGAGCGCGTCGCCGTCGGCCACGTCGCACTTGGCCACGGTCACCCGCGCGCCGAGCTCTTCCAGCTCGGACACCAGTTCGGCGGCTCCCGGCGCGTCGGCGCCGCGCCGGCTGGTGAGCACGAGGTGCCCGGCGCCGCCGCCGGCGAGCCAGCGCGCGACGTGCGCGCCGAGGCCGCCGGTGCCGCCGGTGATCAGTGCGCTGCCGCGCGGCCGCCAGCCCTCGGCGGGGCCGGTGCCCGTTCTGGGCGCCCTGGTGAGCCTGCGGGCGAAGACGCCGGAGGCGCGGACGGCCACCTGGTCCTCGTCCTCGATGCCGGCGAGCACGGCCACCAGCCGGGCCGCCACCCGCTGGTCGATCGTCTCCGGCAGGTCGACGTGGCCGCCCCAGCGGCCAGGGTGCTCCAGGCCGAAGACGCGGGCGAGCCCGGCGACCGCGGCCTGTTCGGGGTCGCGCAGCAGGTCGACCCGGCTGACGCTCTCGGCGCCGTCGGTGGCGACCCAGAGCGGCGCGTCCACGCCGGCGTCGTCCATGGCCTGCATCAGCGCGAGCGTCTCGGCCGGGCCGCAGAAGAGGGACAGCACGCCGGCCGGCTGGTCGTCCTCGCGCAGCAGCGCGGCGAGGTCCTCCCTGCCGGCGGCACGGACCGTCACGCACCGGGCCCCGTGCCGTTCGAGCGCGTCGACGACGCAGCTCACCGCGTCGTCCGCGTCGCTGCCTGCTTCCCCGTCCGGGGTCCTGCCGGCTGGGACGACGACGCGCCACGTGCCGGACAGCGCGGGCGGTTTCCCGCCGGGAACGGTGAGGGGCGCCCAGGTGACGCGGTAGCGCCAGGAGTCGAGCACGTCCTGGTCGCGCCTGCGCCGCCGCCAGGACGACAGCGCCGGCAGGATCGCGGCCAGCGGGGAGCCGTCCTCGATGCCGAGCGTGGCGGCGAGGGCGGCCACGTCCTCCCGCTCGACCGCCGCCCAGAACTCGGGGTCGACGGAGTCCGCGGCCGGCTGCTCCGCCGCGCCGGTGCCCGGCATGTACCAGAAACGCTTGCGCTGGAAGGCGTACGTGGGCAGGTCGACACGCCGGGGGCAGGCGTCGGCGAAGTAGGCGTTCCAGTCGACGGTGACGCCCCGGCAGTGCAGGTGGCCGAGCGCCTCCGCGAAGGCGCGGGCCTCGTCGCGGTCCTTGCGCGCGGCGGTGACGAAGGCCGCGGCGTCGTCGCCGTCGAGTGTCTGCCTGGCCAGGCTGGTCAGGGTCCCGTCGGGGCCGATCTCCACGAACACCGTGGCGCCGCCGGCGCGGGCGGCGGTGACGGCGTCGGCGAAGCGGACCGCCTGGCGTACGTGGTCGACCCAGTAGCGGGCGTCGGTGAGCTGCCCGGCCTCCGCCTTCCTGCCGGTGACGTCGGAGATGACGGGGATGGCGGGCTCGTGGTACGTGAGCGACCCGGCGACCTGCCCGAACTCCTCCAGCATCGGCTCGACCAGCGGCGAGTGGAAGGCGTGGGAGACGCGCAGCCGCCGGGTGCGCACCTGCCGCCCGGCGAGCGCTTCGGCGATCTCGTCGATGTCCGCCTCGGAGCCGGAGACGACAACCGCGCCCGGCGCGTTGACGGCGGCGATGCCGGTCCGGCCGGTGCGGCCCTCCAGCAGCGGCAGCACGTCCTCCTCGGGTGCGGCGACGGCGAGCATGGCGCCGCCCGCGGGCAGGGCCTGCATGAGCCGGGCGCGGGCGGCGACCAGCGTGCAGGCGTCGGGGAGCGAGAGCACGCCCGCCACGTGGGCGGCGGCGATCTCGCCGACCGAGTGCCCGGCGAGCACGTCGGCCTCGACGCCCAGCGAGGTCAGCAGCCGGTACAGCGCCACCTCGAAGGCGAACAGCGCGGGCTGGGTCATGCCCGTCTCGTCCAGCACGCCGTCGGGGTCGGTGAACATCACGTCCCTGATGGGGTGCGGCAGCAGCGGGTCGAGGACCTTGCAGACGTCCTCCAGCGCGTCGGCGAACACGGGGAACGTCTCGGCCAGCGCGGCGCCCATGCCGACCCGCTGGCTGCCCTGGCCGGCGAACAGGAAGGCGACCTTGCCGCCCGCCCCGGCGCCGGTGACGGTTCCCGGCGCGGCGGAGCCGCCGGCGAGGGCCAGGAGCCCGGCCATGAGCCCGTCCCTGCTCTCCCCCACGATGACCGCGCGCTGGTCCAGCGAGGCCCGGCCGGTGGCGAGCGACCAGCCCACGTCGGCGGGGCGCAGGTCCGGCCGCTCGTCCAGCCAGCCGGCCAGCCTCTCCGCCTGCGCGGCGAGCGCCTGCCGGTCGCGGGCGGAGACCGCCCACGGCACCAGCGGCAAGGCGAGCCCGGCGGCCTCCTGCTCGTCCTCGGCCGGCGCCTCCTCGATGATCAGGTGGGCGTTGGTGCCGCTGAAGCCGAACGCGGAGACGGCGGCGCGTCGGGGCGCCTCGTCCCGCTCCCATTCCCGGGCCTCGGTGAGCAGCTCGACCGCGCCGGCCGACCAGTCGACGTGCGTGGACGGCTCGTCCACGTGCAGCGTGCGCGGCAGCGTGGCGTTCCGCAGGGCCATCACCATCTTGATCACGCCGCCGACGCCCGCGGCGGCCTGCGCGTGGCCGATGTTCGACTTGAGCGAGCCCAGCCAGAGCGGCCGGCCGCCGTCACGGTCCTGCCCGTACGCGGTGATGAGCGCCTGCGCCTCGATCGGGTCGCCCAGGGTCGTGCCGGTGCCGTGTGCTTCGACGGCGTCGACCTGGGAGGCCGACAGGCCCGCGTTGGCCAGCGCCTGCCGGATCACCCGGACCTGGGAGGGCCCGTTCGGGGCGGACAGGCCGTTGCTTGCGCCGTCCTGGTTGACCGCGCTGCCCCGGATGACGGCCAGCACCTGGTGGCCGTTGCGCTGGGCGTCCGACAGCCGCTCGACCAGCAGCACGC
This sequence comes from Nonomuraea sp. KM88, assembly GCF_052245635.1. Lineage (NCBI taxonomy): Bacteria > Bacillati > Actinomycetota > Actinomycetes > Streptosporangiales > Streptosporangiaceae > Nonomuraea > Nonomuraea sp. KM88. The sequence continues at coordinate 12,169 of NZ_JBQQCC010000040.1, forward strand.
CCACGCCCTCGCTCCAGCCGGTGCCGTCGGCGGAGTCGGCGAACGACTTGCACCGGCCGTCGGCGGACAGTCCGCGCTGCTGCGAGAACTCGATAAACGTGTTGGGGGTGGCCATGACGGTGACGCCGCCGGCCAGCGCCAGCGAGCACTCGCCGCGGCGCAGCGCCTGGACGGCGAGGTGCAGGGCCACCAGCGACGAGGAGCAGGCCGTGTCGATGGAGACCGCCGGCCCCTCCAGGCCGAGCGCGTACGAGACGCGACCGGAGATGACGCTGCCGAGCGCCTCGGCCCGGAAGTAGTCGTGGTACATGACGCCGGCGTAGACGCCGGTGCGGCTGCCGCGTACCGAGGCCGGGTCGATGCCGGCGCGTTCGAACGCCTCCCAGCACGACTCCAGGAACATCCGCTGCTGCGGGTCGGTCCCGAACGCCTCGCGCGGGGAGATGGCGAAGAAGCCGGCGTCGAAGTCGGCGGCGTCGTAGACGAAGCCGCCCTTGCGCGCCGTGGTCGTGCCGGGGTTGTCGGGGTCGGGGTGGTAGAGGTTCTCGCTCCAGCCCCGGTCGGTGGGGAACTCGGAGATCGCGTCGCCGCCGCCGTCGACGAGCCGCCACAGCTCCTCGGGCGAGGTGACCCCGCCGGGGTAGCGGCAGCTCATGCCGACGATCGCGATCGGCTCGTGCTCCCTGCCCTCGATCTCTCGCAGTTGCTGCCTGGTCTGGTGCAGGTCGGCCGTGACCCGCTTCAGGTAGCCCCGGAGCTTGTCTTCGTTTGCCATCGAACGTAGCCCTTCTCAGCCGCTGCGAAATATCAAGAGATCTCAAGCTCGTTGTCGATGAAGGCGAACATCTCGTCGTCGGAGGCGGACTCGATCTGGTCCACGACGTCGGATGTCCCGCCTGGGCCGTTGAGGCCGGACAGGAGCTCCTTGAGGCGCGTGGTGAGCCGGCTGCGCACCGTGCTGTCCTCGGCGAGTGTGGTGAGTGATTCTTCGATCTGGTCCAGCTCCGCGAAGAACCGCAGGATGCCGGCCTCCTCGTCCTTCGTCTCGGCGAAGTACCCCATGAGGTGCTCGGTCAGGGCGACCGGGGTGGGGTAGTCGAAGACGGCGGTGGCGGGGATCCGCAGCCCCGTGGCCTTGCCGAGCTGGTTGCGGAACTCGACCGCGGTCAGCGAGTCGAACCCGAGGTCCTGGAACGGGCGCTGGAGGTCGATCGCCGATCCGTCGCTGAAGCCCAGCACGGTGGCCGCCTGGCCGCGGACGATGTCCGCCAGCGCCGAGCGGCGCTCGTCGGGTTCCAGCGTGGCCAGCCGGTCGGCGAGCCCGTCGCCGGTGCCGGCCCGCCGTACGGAGGTCCTGGCGCTGGTGCGGGCCTGCACGAAGCGGGCGGGGATGAGCAGTGCCTTTCGTGCCGGCACGGCGGCGTCGAACAGGCCGAGCCCGTCGTCGGCGGACAGCGGCGCCAGCCCCATCCGCGCCAGCCTGCGCAGGTCGGCCTCGGACAGCTCGCCCGTCATGCCGCCCTGCTCCCACAGCCCCCACGCCAGCGACGTCGCCGCCAGCCCTTCGGCGGCCCGCAGCTGGGCGAGCCCGTCGAGGAAGGCGTTCGCCGCCGCGTAGTTGCCCTGACCCGCTCCCCCCAGCACGCCCGCCATCGACGAGAACAACACGAACGCCGACAGGTCCAGGCCACGCGTCAGCTCGTGCAGATGCCAGGCCGCATCCGCCTTCGGCTCCAGCACCCGGTCCAGCCGCTCACCCGACAACGACGTGACCACGCCGTCGTCCAGCACGCCCGCCGTGTGCACCACGCCCACCAGCGAGTCCGCGACCGAGGTGATCACTCCGTAGAGCGCCTCGCGGTCGGCCACGTCGCAGGCCGCCACGTCCACCTCGGCACCCAGCTCCGACAGCTCCGCCACCAGCTCGGCCGCGCCAGGCGCGTCCGGCCCGCGCCTGCTGACCAGCAACAGCCGCCTGACCTCGTGCTCGGTGACCAGATGGCGCGCCACCAGCGCGCCCAGCCCACCCGTACCGCCCGTGATCAGCACCGTTCCGTCAGGTCCGAACACCGGCTCCGGGTCCGCCAGGTCCTCGGCCCTGCCGAGCCGCGGCGCAAGCAGCTCACCGCCTCTGATCGCCAGTTGCGGCTCCCCGGTGGCCAGCGCCTGGCCGACCGCCGCCGGGTCCAGCCGGTCGGTGTCCGCGTCGCCGTCGAGGTCCAGCAGCACGAACCTGCCGGGCTGCTCCGCCTGCGCGGCCCTGACGAGCCCGCCCACCGCCGCGTGGGCGAGGTCGGGACGCTCGCCGGGGGCGGTGGCGACGGCGCCACGCGTGAGGATGACCAGCCGCGCCGATTCGAGCTGCTCCTCGGCCAGCCAGCTCTGCAGCAGTTCGAGGGTCTCGTGCGTCGCGGCGTGGTGGTCCCCGGCCGGGCAGCGGACCAGGACGGCCTCGGGCAGGTCCGCCGGGTCGTGCAGCGAGCCGAGGGTGGCCGCGTCCGGGTAGGTCGCCGCGCCGGTGCCGAGGTCGTCGGCGCCGAGCAGCGCCCACCTGACCGTCTCCTGCGCGGGTTCGCCGGTGACGGGCGTCCACTGGATCTCGTGGAGTGCGCCCCTGTTCGTGCCGCCCAGTCGCGCGGCGGCCAGGGGGCGCAGGGAAAGGTTGTCGACGACGGCGACCGGCGCGCCCAGCTCGTCGGCGATGGCCAGCGTGACGGCGCTCCCACCGGCGTTGGCGAGCCTGACGCGCAGGCTCGTCGCCCCCGCCGCGTGCAGGGACACGCCCGACCAGGCGAACGGCAGGTACGGCCGTCCGGGCTCCGGCCGGGGCAGCAGGCCGCCCAGCGCGGTGGCGTGCAGCGCGGCGTCCAGCAGCGCGGGGTGCAGCCCGAACCGGCCGGCGTCCGCGTGCGCCTCCTCGGGCAGGACGATCTCGGCGAACACCTCGCCGCGCCGCTCCCAGGCGCTGGTCAGGCCCTGGAACGTCGGCCCGTAGTCGAGCCCGATCGCCACCATGTCGTCGTAGAGGTCCTGGACGGCGACCGGCTGGGCGCCCGCGGGCGGCCACTGCGCGAGATCGACGTCGGGCTCCGGCACGCTCGCCGTGAGGGTGGCCTGCGCGTGCTGGGTCCACTCGGTGGAGTCCTGCGCCCGCGAGTGGATGGCCAGCGCCCGCCGGCCCGGCTCCTCGGTGGCCGTGGACACCAGCTGGAGCTGCACGCCGCCGTCCTCGGGCACCACCAGCGGGGACTGGAGGGTGAGCTCCTGCAGGTGCGGGCAGCCGCTCTCGTCCCCGGCCCGGACGGCGAGCTCCACCAGCGCCGTGCCCGGCACGATGACGGTGCCGCCGACCACATGGTCGGCCAGCCAGGGGTGCGTGGCGACCGACAGCCGCCCGCTGAAGATCACCGTCTCGCCGCCGGCCACCTCGGTCGCCGCGCTGAGCAGCGGGTGCTCGACGGCTCCCAGGCCCGCGGTGGTGACGTCGCCGGTGCCGGGTCCCGGCCGGAGCCAGAAGTGCTCGTGCTGGAAGGCGTAGGTGGGCAGATCCACGCGGGACGGGCGCGCCGCCGCGAAGTACGCCGCCCAGTCGACGGTGACGCCGTGCGCGTGCATCCGGCCCAGCGCCTGGACGAACGTGCGCGCCTCGTGCCGGTCCTTGGCCCTCGTGCTGACGAAGGTCTCGTCTCCCGTGAGGGTCTGCTGGGCGAGCCCGGTCAGCGTGGTGTCGGGGCCGAGCTCGACGAAGACGGTGGCTCCGGCCGTACGGGCGGCGGCGACGCCGTCGGCGAACCGGACGGCTCCGCGTACGTGCTCGACCCAGTAGGACGGGTCGGTCAGCCGGCCGGGCTCGGCCAGGCGGCCGGTCACGTTGGAGACGACCGGGATCGTGGGCTCGTGGAAGGTGATGCCGCCGATCGCCTCGGCGAACTCGGCGAGCATCGGCTCCATCAGCGGCGAGTGGAAGGCGTGCGAGACCCGCAGCCGCCGGGTGCGCGCCTCCGTCCGGCTCTCGATCTCCGTGATGGCCGCCTCGTCACCCGAGACCACCACCGCCGCCGGACCGTTGACCGCCGCGATGCCGGCGCGGTCCTCGTACCCGTCGAGCAGCGGCAGGACGTCCGCCTCCGGGGCGGCGACGGCCAGCATCGCGCCACCGGCGGGCAGCGCCTGCATCAGGCGGGCGCGGGCCGCGACCAGCGTGCAGGCGTCCTCCAGCGAGAACACCCCCGCCACGTGGGCGGCCGCGATCTCGCCGACCGAGTGCCCGGCCAGCACCGCGGGCGCGACGCCCAGCGATTCCAGCAACCGGTACAGGGCGACCTCGAAGGCGAACAGCGCCGGCTGGGTCATGCCCGTCTCGTCCAGCACCTCGGCGGGGCCGCCGGCCATGGTCGCCCGCAGCGGGTGCGGCAGCAGCGGGTCGATCACCCGGCAGATGTCGTCCAGCGCCTGCGCGAAGACCGGGAACGCGTCGGCGAGTTCCCGTCCCATGCCGACCCGCTGGCTGCCCTGGCCGGCGAACAACATCGCCGCCTTGGCCCTCGACCGGGCCAGGCCGGTCTCGACCGCCGGCTCGCCGTGCCTGCCGTCGGCCACCGCCGCCAGCGCCGCCAGCAGCTCGGCGCGGTCCGCGCCGGCGAGGACCGCACGGTGCTCCAGCACCGCCCTGCCCGTCGCGAGCGACCAGCCGACGTCGGCCACGTCCAGGTCCCGGCGCGACTCCATCCAGGTGCGCAACCGTGCCGCCTGCGCCGCCAGCGCCTCCTCGCTCCTGCCGGACAACACCCACGGCACCACCGGCAGCTCGGCCGCCGGCTCGGGCACCTGCTCCGGCTCGGCCGGCGACTCCTCCAGCACGACGTGCGCGTTGGTGCCGCTGATGCCGAAGGAGGAGACGGCGGCGCGTCGGGGCGCCTCGTCGCGCTCCCACGGCCGGGCCTCGGTGAGCAGCTCGACCGCGCCGGCCGACCAGTCCACGTGCGTGGACGGCTCGTCCGCGTGCAGGGTCCGCGGCAGCTCGCCGTTCCGCAGGGCCATGACCATCTTGATGACGCCCGCGACTCCGGCGGCGGCCTGCGCGTGGCCGATGTTGGACTTGATCGACCCCAGCCACACCGGCCGGTCCTCGGCGCGGTCCTGCCCGTACGTGGCCAGGATCGCCTGCGCCTCGATCGGGTCGCCCAGGGTCGTGCCGGTGCCGTGCGCCTCGACCGCGTCCACGTCTGCCGCCGACAGGCCGGCGTTGGCCAGCGCCTGCCGGATCACCCGCTGCTGCGAGGGCCCGTTCGGGGCGGTCAGGCCGTTGCTGGCGCCGTCCTGGTTGACCGCGGAGCCGCGCACCACGGCGAGCACCTGGTGCCCGTTGCGCCGCGCGTCCGACAGCCGCTCCACCAGCAGCACGCCCGAGCCCTCCGAGAGCCCGACGCCGCCTTCCGACTCGGCGAACGCCCGGCACCTGCCGTCGACGGACAGGTTGCGCTGCCGGGAGAACTCGATGAACGTCCACGGCGTCGCCATCACCGTCACGCCGCCGGCCAGGGCGAGGTCGCAGTCGCCGGACCGCAGTGCCTGCACCGCCAGGTGCAGCGCCACGAGCGACGACGAGCACGCCGTGTCCACGGTCATCGCCGGACCTTCGAGCCCGAAGACGTACGACACGCGGCCGGAGGCGACGCTGCCGGAGTTGCCGGTGCCGATCAGCCCTTCGAGCTGGTCGGGCACGGAGGACAGCTGGCTGGCGTAGTCGTGGTACATGACGCCGGCGAACACGCCGGTCCTGCTGCCGCGCAGCGCGGTCGGGTCGATCCCGGCCCGTTCGATCGCCTCCCACGACGTCTCCAGGAGCAGCCGCTGCTGCGGGTCCATGGCCAGGGCCTCGCGCGGGCTGATCCCGAAGAAGCCCGGGTCGAACTCGCCCGCGTCGTGCAGGAAGCCGCCGTGCCGGGAGTAGGAGGTGCCGCGGTTGCCGGGCTCGGGGTCGTACAGCGTGTCCAGGTCCCAGCCGCGGTCGGCGGGGAACTCGGAGATCGCGTCGCCCCCTTGGGCGAGCAGCCGCCACAGTTCCTCAGGGGATTCGACGCCGCCGGGGAAGCGGCAGGCCATGCCGACGATCGCGATCGGCTCGTCGTCGGCCGCCGTGTTCCGCGCCTGGACGGCGCTCTCCTGCGTGCCGAGGAGCTCGCCTGCGAGGTAGCGGACGAGCGCCTCCGGGTCGGATAGTCGAAGATCAGGGTGGCGGGGAGCCGCAGGCCCGTGACCGCGTTGAGCCGGTTGCGGAACTCGACCGCCATCAGCGAGTCGAATCCCAGCTCCTGGAACGGCATCCCGTCGTCGACCGCCGACGGGTCGGCCAGGCCGAGCACCACGGCGACCTGGGAGGCGACGAGATCCCGCAGCGCGGCCTGCTGCCCGGCCGGCGGCAGGGCAGCCAGCTGCTGCTTGAGCGTGGCCGCGGCCTCCGACGCGGCGGTCACCACGCGCCTGCCGGACCCGGAGACCAGGCCGCGCAGCAGCGGGGGAACGGCGTCGGCCTGGGCGCTCATGGCCTTGATGTCGAGGTGCGCGGGGACCAGCAGGGCGCGGTCGTGCCGGAGCGCGACGTCGAACAGGGCGAGCCCGTCGTCGGCGGACAGCGGCGCCAGCCCCATCCGCGCCAGCCTGCGCAGGTCGGCCTCGGACAGCTCGCCCGTCATGCCGCCCTGCTCCCACAGCCCCCACGCCAGCGACGTCGCCGCCAGCCCTTCGGCGGCCCGCAGCTGGGCGAGCCCGTCGAGGAAGGCGTTCGCCGCCGCGTAGTTGCCCTGACCCGCTCCCCCCAGCACGCCCGCCATCGACGAGAACAACACGAACGCCGACAGGTCCAGGCCACGCGTCAGCTCGTGCAGATGCCAGGCCGCATCCGCCTTCGGCTCCAGCACCCGGTCCAGCCGCTCACCCGACAACGACGTGACCACGCCGTCGTCCAGCACGCCCGCCGTGTGCACCACGCCCACCAGCGAGTCCGCGACCGAGGTGATCACTCCGTAGAGCGCCTCGCGGTCGGCCACGTCGCAGGCCGCCACGTCCACCTCGGCACCCAGCTCCGACAGCTCCGCCACCAGCTCGGCCGCGCCAGGCGCGTCCGGCCCGCGCCTGCTGACCAGCAACAGCCGCCTGACCTCGTGCTCGGTGACCAGATGGCGCGCCACCAGCGCGCCCAGCCCACCCGTACCGCCGGTGATCAGCACGGTCCCGCCCGCGCCGAACGCGGGCCGCCCCTCACCGCTCGGCACGGTCCGGCTCAGCCTCGGCACCCACACCTGGCCGTCGCGCACGGCCAGCTGCGGCTCGTCCGAAGCCAGAGCCTCGCCGACGGCGTCGCCGTCTGCGTCGCCGTCGAGGTCCAGCAGCACGAACCTGCCGGGCTGCTCCGCCTGCGCGGCCCGCACGAGCCCCCACACGGCGGCCTGATGCACATCCTGTACGGGCGCGTCACCGGCGGGCACGGCGCCCCGGGTGACCACGACCAGCCGCGACGCCGCGAACCGGTCGTCGGCCAGCCACTCCTGCAGCGCCGCCAGCACGTCGTGGACGGCCAGGCGGGAGCCGGCGGTCGCTTCGATCAGCACGCGCTCGGGAACCGTCGCGGCTCCGGCCAGCGCCGCCAGGCTGGAGACGAACTCGTGGCCCGCCTCGGCCGCGTCGTTCTGCGGCAGCCTCACCCAGTCGAGCTGGAACAGCTTGTCGCGATGCTTTCTCCTGCCGGAGCCGTCCTGCGGCCCGACCGGCACCGGGCGGGCGGCCAGAGCGCCGATCGTGGCCACGGCCAGCCCTTCGGTGTCCATCAGCGTCACGGAGACCGCTCCCTGGCCGGCCGGGGAGATCCGCACGCGCAGCCTCGTCGCCCCGGACGCGTGCAGCGCCACATCGCTCCAGGCGAACGGCAGGTACGGCCTGCCGGGCTCGGGATCGGCCAGGAACCCGCCGAGGGAGACCGCGTGCAGGGCGGCGTCGAACAGCGCCGGATGCAGCCCGTACCCGTCGGCGTCGGTGTCGTCCGGCAGCGCCACCTCGGCGAAGACGTCGTCGCCCCGCCGCCAGGCCGCCCGCAGCCCGCGGAACGTCGTGCCGTAGTCGAGGCCCATGCCGGCGAGGTCGTCGTAATGCTCGTCCAGGGCCACGGCCCGCGCCTGCTCCGGCGGCCAGGTGCCGACCGGCTCAGGGACCGCCGCATCGGCCGCGGCGAGCACGCCCGCGGCGTGCCGCACCCAGTCGGTCTCGTCCTGGATCCGCGAGTAGATGCCGAGCTGCCGCCGCCCGTCCTCGTCCGGTGCGCCCACGGCCAGCTGGAGCTGGACCGCTCCTGGCTCGGGGACGATGAGCGGCGCCTGGATGGTCAGCTCTTCGAGGAGGCCGCAGCCGGCCTCGTCGCCTGCCCGGATGGCCAGCTCGACGAGGGCCGCGCCGGGGAGGAACACCTGCCCGTTGACCTTGTGGTCGGCCAGCCACGGGTGGGTGGCGACGGACACGCGGCCGGTGAGCACGACCTCTCCACCGGCGGCCAGGCCGGTGAACGCGCCGAGCAGCGGGTGGCCGGTGGCCTCGAGTCCGAGGCTGGCCGCGTCGCCCGCGCTCGCCGAGCCTTGCAGCCAGTAGCGCTGGTGTTGGAAGGCGTAGGTGGGCAGGTCGATGATCTGCGGGCGGGACTCGGCGTAGGTTTGCGGCCAGTCGATGTCGACGCCGCGCACCCACAACTCGGCCGCGCTGGACCACAACCGGCGCAGGCCGCCGTCGTCGCGGCGCAGCGTGCCGACGGACACCGCCTCGACGCCCGACTCCTCCAGCGTCTCGCGCATGCCG
>NZ_JBQQCC010000041.1:0-20082 GCF_052245635.1 Nonomuraea sp. KM88
CTGGCCGCCCTCCGGCAGCAGCGGTTCGAGCCGCTCCCACTCGGCGTTCGTTAAGTCACCGCGACCCATACACCTATCGTGACAACGTAGGCACCATCGGTCAGCAGATCTAAGAAACAGCTCCTAGGGTCCGTGGCGGATCTGATGGCCTTCATGATCGACCACCGGCAGGAGGGGGCACAGGTCCTGGGCCCGTCCCCTTGGGACGCGCTCACCGACGCGCATCCGGCGACCTGGCTGCGGCAGCGCACCCGGCTGCCGCGCCAACAGCTGATCAGTGACGAGACCCACTACGTCGACGACCATGCTCTCGCGCAGATCTCCGCCTGCCTGCCCGCGCTCGGCGAGCCGAGCACGACCACCCTCACCATCACCTCTGGTGAGGTGACCCGCGTGCTGCCCGGCCAGGACGATCCGCAGCTGATGCGGATGCTCCTGCTGCAGGTCATCACCGGCCGCCGCGCCAGTGAGATCTGCCTGTGTCCCTTCGACTGCATCTCCCCGGCCACCGACTCCGCTGTCCAGGCCGCCGACGGCGAGCAGATCGCCCGCTTCCGCTACGGCCAAAGCAAGATCGACACAGCGCCGGACACCATCCTGATCGACGCGGAGGCCGTCGCGATCATTGAGGAACAGCAGCAGTGGGTCCGTAACCGCTTCCCCGGCTGTGACCTGCCCTACCTCTTCCCGCAGCGACGCGCGAATGCGCACGGCACCAAGCACTACGGCAACACCAACTATGGCCGGTCCCTCGCCCTGTTCAGCAAGCTGGCCCAGATCACTGACGCCACCGGACGGCCGGTCAAGCTCAGCCACACCCACCGGTTCCGGCACACCAAGCTGACCCAGCTCGCCGAGCTGGGGCTGCCCGTTCACGTCCTGCAGCGCTACGCCGGCCACTCCAATCCGACCATGTCGATGCACTACATCGCCCGCCGCGACGAGCACTCCGAGCAGGCGTTCCTGGCCACCCGCAAGTTCAAGGCCGACGGCACCCGCGTGGCCTTCTCCACCGACGACCACGACACGCTCCACCTGCTGGACCGCGCGGACCGGTTCCTGCCCAACGGCTTCTGCCTGCTACCGCCCCTGCAGACCTGCCAGAAGGGCAACGCCTGTCTGACCTGCAACTTCTTCCGTATACGTTCCCCGTGTTGTTGCAGTTCGTGTTGTGGCCTGAGGGGCATGTGTGGCGGACGAGTGGCAGTTGTTCTGGGTTGGCGGCGAAGCTCCGACCGGCACGGCCGGGGACGAGCCGGGTCGGTGGGCCGATCTTGTCGCACGCGAACGTGAGCTGGGGTTCCGGGATCGGCAACCAATCCTGGTCTCGCCGGAGGGGCGAGTGGACGCGCGGCTGAGCGAGTTCTTCCGACGTTCGGGGTTTGCATCGCGGGCGGTCGGCACCCAAGAGTCGTACGTGCTGGACTATCGGTTGTTCTTTTCGTTCCTGTGGCGCGCTGGCCGCAGCTGGGACGAGGCGCGAGCGGAGGATCTGGAGAACTGGGAGGACTGGCGACTGCGGAGCCGGGACAACCCGAGGCCGATCGGCGGGGCCAAGTGGGTTCGGGAGCTGGCCGCGCTGCGGCTGCTCTATGAGTGGGCCGCCGCCCGGGGCTTTGTGGTGGCCAGCCCGGTCCGGCTGCGGACGGTGCGCACGCGCGACGGCGCGACGGCGCGTGTCCCGGAGTTGGCGCCCACCGACGTGCGCTCGTCGAACGTGAAGTGGTTAACGCCGAGGGCGTTCCGGTTGTGGCGGGACGTCGGTTTGCGCGGGTACGGCTCCGACGGGCGGCCGGACGACTCGTGGCGGGGCCGCAACGACGGGCGGGATGCGGCGTTCGCGGATGTGCTGTTCGCCAGTGGGCTGCGGCGCAGGGAAGCCGGCACTCTGCTCACGGTTGAGCTGCCGGACACTACCGAGCCGCGCCGCTACTATTCGGGGCGGATCGCGTCGGCGGTGGCCAAACACTCCGACCGCTACTTCTACATCAGCGCCGCGGCGTCGCAGAGCGTGGAACTCTACCGAGTGAGCACCCGGGCCGCCGCGGTGCGGCGGGCTCAGGCCGAGGGCCGCTACGACGCCCTGGCGGTGCGGTGGATCGTCCAGGGCATCACCCGCCGCGGCGAGGTGAGTTGGGTCGATGAGTACGGCGAGCGAGTCACCGCCTCGTTGAACCGGTTGACCGATCGGGACCGGCTGAACCTGTTCGCTGAGACCGAGGATGGCCTGGAGCCGCTGGCGTTGTGGCTGACCGAGACCGGGATGCCGCTGCGTTACCGTGGCTGGAGCAAGGTGTTCGAGCGGGCCAGCGATCGCTGCCGTGAGCTGGGACTGACGGTGTTCGCGACCCCGCACATGTTGCGGCACTCGATGGCGTTGCGCAGCTTGGTGTCGCTGCACCACGCCCTGGATCGCCGATTGGGGCTGACGCCGGCGGAACGGCGGCACTATGAGGCGCTCTACGGCAACGTGTGGTCGATGGTCAAAGACCTGTTGGGGCATCGTTCGGAGGAGACCACCCGCACGATCTACCTCGAACCGGTGCGCGGGCTACAACTGGACAGCCTTCTCAACGATGAGGAACACCCCGACAACACCGAGCTGCTGAGGCGGCTGGCCGAGCGCACTGGCCTGGTTCTCGATGCGCCGGCTAAGGCGAGCGAATGAGCGGGACCGGTCGGCGGGCCGCCCTGCCACCAGCGGCCTATCGTAAGCCCAGCAACCTGAGCACGGACGGCCTGGTGGTGCATGTGGTCGGCCAGGGCGGGCAGGATCACGGCGTCTACGACTTCCGCGACTGTCCCGGCCCGGAGGCGTTCAAACGGGAGCTGGTGGCCGCGTTCGCCCGATGCGCGTCGGCCAGCGGCACCTGGGGCAGCGCGCGCACCTGCGATAACTATGCGCAGCGGGTGCGTCAGTTCCTCGGCTTCGCCGCATCGTGTCAGCCTCCGGTGACGGCGGTGAGCCAGATCAGCCCAGCCGTATGGAATAGGTGGACGCTGCCCAAGCCCCGTCGGCGGCAACTGCGGGGCGTGCTACTGGAGATCGCCACGCTGCCGGCGGACACCCGTGCGCGGATGCAGATGCAACGCACCCGGGCCATGCGCAGGGACAGCGCGGCCTCGTATTCGCTGCGCGAGTTCAAGGAGATCCGGTCCGCAGCGTCCAGGACCGTCAGATCCGCGATACGACGCATCGAGGACAACACGAGCCTGCTGCAACGCTGGCGAGCCGGGGAAACGGCCGAGGATTCACCGGACTGGCGGTGGGGTTGGCTGCTCGACCACATCAGCCGCACCGGTGAGCTACCGCGCAACACGGTGTCCACCACCGGCCACCGGTACTTCTCCAGGTCGGTACGGCGGCTTCTGGGGTCTGAGGGCGGTGCCGCCGCGCTGGCCAGGCTTTACCCGACCTATGAGGAGATGGGCGCTGCCGCCGTGCTGCTGATCTGCCACGAGGCATGGAATCTCTCGGTTCTGCAGGTGATGCGCCTGCCCGAGCAGTGGCCCAATGCCGACGCGGACGCCGCGGAGCCGGCGATTCACCGGGTCGATACCGACAAGCCCCGCCGGGGGCCACGCGGTCGCCACGGCAGCAACAATCTAGTCGATATCGGCGAGGGCAGCGCGGGACGGGCGCTGCGGCAGGTGGCGGCTCTCACCGCGCAGGCCCGCGCCACGCTGGAACGCCACGGCACGCCGAGCGAGAGCCTGCTGCTGGGCCGGCGGGCGAAGGCGTTGGAAGGTGGCGATGTCTTCGCCGACGGCGCCGCCGCGGAGCATGCCATCAAGGCGTGGTCGGACAGCGCCGCCCTTGCTGGCGACGATGGGCCGGTGCGGGTGCGCGCCCGGATGCTGCGTCGCACCGTGCAGGTGCTCTACGGCGGGCCCCGCAACAACACCGTCCGCACCCATGAAGATGTCTATCTGCTGCGCGACGAGCAAGTCCGCGATGAATCGGGGCAGGTGATCGCCGACGGGTTGGCCGACGCGGTCGAGCACGCCCGAGCTCGGGTGCGAATGCAGCTGGTGCCGCAGGCCACAGGAACATCAAGCCACGACGCCGAACAGGTGGCCGAGCAGATCGGGCTGACTGCCGACGCGGCGACCCAGGTGGTCGCCGGCCAGTGGGATACCGCGGTGGCGGCCTGCGCTGATTTCGAGCACAGCCCCTTCACCCCGTCCGGCCCCTGCGCGGTGTCGTTCCTGTTGTGTTTCGCATGCCCGAACGCGGTGGCGACCGGCCGGCACCTGCCGCGCATCCTCTACCTGCACCAAGCCCTGGAGGCCTTGCGCTCGGCGGTGGACGCCCCGGCCTGGGCCGCGGACTGGGCCGCGCACCACGCCCGCGTCGCCGAGGTGATCACCTCCTACACCACGCCGGTCGAACGAGCCGGACTGCGAGCCCAGCTCACCGATCGGGATCGGGAGCTCATCGACCGCATGCTGGACCGAAGGCTGGATTCGTGAACAACGCACGACACTCCCGCGAGGACACGACACCGTCGCTGGTGGATCCACGACCGGACACTCTGGTGTTTCCCCTGGCCCGGGCGCGTCCCGGTACTCGGGAGGACGACGTTCCGCGTTTCGGGGACCTGCGCTGGCAGCTGGCCGCCCTGGACCACAGCGCCTCCGGCAAATCCAAGGGAGTCAACTGGGAAGAGTTCCCTGCAGCCCTGCGTCCCGGGTTCAAGCGGGCCGGCTGGGCGCTGATCAACATTTCCACTCCGGCGGTGCTGCTGGACCGCTCGGGTTCCAGCACCCGGCCGCGGCTGTCCGCTGCGAGCCTGCTGCGCACGCTCAGGGCATGGCGGCCCTTCGCCGAGTGGCTGTCCCAGCACCAGGTCCACAGCCTCGACCAGATCGGCCGACACCTGCTTGATCGGTATCCGCAAGCTCTCGCTGACCGGGGCCTCGGCAAGGGGCCGGCCACCTTGGAGATGTTCACCATCACCAGGTTGTGGGCCTACGCGCCGTTCCTGCTGCCGCAGGATCGGATCCCCATGCCGCCCTGGGACCAGGCCGGCGTCGAACCCGCGGACTTCATCGGTGAGCCGGCTCGTGGTCCCGGCGAGAACACCACGATCCCGGTGCATCCTGCGGTGATGTCTCCGCTGCTGGTCTGGGCGCTGCGCACGGTGAGCGACTTCAGCGGCGATATCATCGCCGCCTGGCGAGAAGCCCGACGCCTGCATGAACGGATTCCGTCGGCGCCCACCCCTGGAGGACGCGCCGACATCCGCACCTACCTGCAGCTTCTGCGTGACACGGGGCGCCCCTTGGCCGTGTTCACCGGGCACCAGGCCGGGGCGCTGACCCGTGCGCATCACGCTGCGCGGCGCGGGGAAGCCATCCAGGACCGCCCGCTGGTCCACAGCAGACTCGTTGCGGGGACGCTGGGAGTTACCCCCGTGCAGGTCACCGCCCTGCTGGCCCGCGAGCCCCACCTCTTAGACGGCGTGCGGTTCGGCGTCGGCGCACCGCTGCCAACTCCGATCATCGGCCAACTGGGCGGCCGACCCTGGCGCGACGCCATCGATCTTGAGGAGGTCATGGACCTCGCGTTGCACCTGTCGGCCGCAGCGCTGGTGACGGTGGCCTATTTGTCCGGAATGCGTCCGCGGGAGGTGCTGGATCTGGAGCGCGGCTGCTGCACCATCCAACAACGCGCGGACGGCACGGTGCGCTACCTGATCACCGGTCGGCACTTCAAGGGTGTCACCGATGAGGATGGCAACACGATCCCGGGCGGAGAGGTACGAGAGCAGCCATGGACCGTGATCGAACCCGTCCACCGCGCAATCACCGTGCTAGAGCAGCTGACGGATGGACAACGGTTGTTCCCACGGCAGTTTTCCAAGGCCGCGAAACCACGGGCCTACCTCGGCGATGCGATGACCCCGGGCACCGCCAGCGCGCGGATCGCCCGATTCGTTGTCTGGGCGAACACGCTCGCCTCTGACCATGGACGTGAGCACGAGGTGATCCCCGCCGACCCGGACGGTGCCGTCACGATGCGACGCTTCCGGAGAACTGTCGCGTGGTTCATTAATCGTCAACCCGGTGGTCGCATTGCACTGGGGATCCAGTATGGACATCTGCGGGCATCGTTCGGGGAGTCCTACAGCGGGCGATCCCGGGTGGACATGCTCGAGGTTCTGGACCTTGAGCAGGCGATGGCCACCGCCGACGCCCTCACCGAGGCGGCAGAACGACTCCACGACGGCGAGGGCGTCAGCGGTCCTGCTGCCGCCCGCTACATCGCCGCGGCGCGCGAGTTCCAGGCCACCTACGCAGGCGGATTCGCCTCCAAACGCCAGTACAAGGCATTGTTGGCCAATCCGCGCCTGCAAGTGTTCGACCACCAGCAGGCACTGCTGACCTGCAATCATGATCCGCTGAAAGCGCTGTGTGCCCCCTACCGGGGCAAGCCGGGTAACCACCCGCAGCGCACCCCCAGCCAGGACCGGTGCCACAGCGCCTGCGCGAACATCTCCCGCACCGACACCCAGGTCGAACGCGTTCAGGCCGAGGTCGACCGAATCGAGATCGAGATCGCCGAGGGCCTGCTCCCGCAGCCGATCCAACACCGCTTGCGCCAGCGTCAGACCGCCCTGAACCGCGAGCACGCCCAGCCTGGTGCCGTCGTCCGTCCACTACCACGACTCGCCCAGCAACCCGAGCATGCTCCCAGCGGCCTCGGCCGTCGACCGCAGCCGCTGCCAGCTTCCGAGAACAAGGAAGCAAATGTCGGCCTATATATTCGGGCACGCCGTTGAGTACAGGTAAGCCTGCCCGCACAGGTATGTGGTAAGTGTGGTCAACTTCGGCTGAGGAGACGTTCGCGCATCTCTTGGGCAGGGCGGTACTGCGGGTCGATGGTCAGTGCCCGGTCGTAACAGGCCAACGCGTCGGCCGTGCGGTCGGCTGCGGCGAGGGCATCGCCGCGCAACACCCAAGTTCTGACGTCGCGCGGGTCGATTTCTAAGGACCTGTCGTATGCCGCCAGCCCATCGTCGACCTGCCCCATTGCGGTGAGCAGAGTTCCCAGCCGACGCCAGCCGTAGCTGTAGCGCGGAGCGATCTCAAGCGCCTGCTCGATGCGCTGTTGGGCTTCGTCGTATCGTCCTTGCCTTCGCAAGAAATTCGACCAGTTGGCCAACAGTTCGACATCGCGGGGAATCCGCTCGGCTGCGCGCCGGAACATAGCCTCCGCCTCATTCGTCCGGCCGAGGTCGTCGAGCGACGAGGCCTTGTTCCGTAGCGCCGTGGGGTAGTCCGGCGCGATACCGAGGCAGTGGTCATAGCAGCTGAGCGCCTCCTCGTCGCGGCCGAGTTCGCTCAAAACACCACCCTTGCAGACCCAGGTACTGGGTTCCTCCGGGGTGAATTCAAGTGCCCGGTCGTAGCTGTCCAATGCCTCGACACGACGGTTTAGATCG
This sequence comes from Nonomuraea sp. KM88, assembly GCF_052245635.1. NCBI lineage: Bacteria > Bacillati > Actinomycetota > Actinomycetes > Streptosporangiales > Streptosporangiaceae > Nonomuraea > Nonomuraea sp. KM88. Next base: position 7,449 of record NZ_JBQQCC010000041.1, read on the forward strand.
ACGAGCGCCAGGCCTCGAACCTGCCACAGGCGGCCGCGGACAACATCGTCGTCCCGTGTTGCTGCAATGGTAAGACCTCGGTCGGCGGCGGTCAGAGCCTGGTCGGGCATGCCCAAATGGCGAAAGCCGACACTTCTGTCGACCCAGGTGTACGGGCTCACCTTGCCCGGTAGCGGAGGCGATGGCACGGCGCGCATGGTAAGCCCGCGATACACGCTGCCCAACTGTCCGCGAACCTCGCCGAAGGTGGCTGGGCGGCCGTCCGGATCGGGATCGGCACAGTCTCGGATCAGGTTGACCAGGTCTCGCGAGGCACGCCCGCTGGTTCGCCACCGGTCGAGGTGCCGACGACCGCGGCCGATCGGTGGCAGCTGGCCGCTGAGCAACTGATACAGCATTATTCCGAACGCGAATACGTCGGTTCGAGTGTCCAGCCGGGCACCGAGCTCGAACTGCTCGGGCGCCATGTAGGCAGGTGTGCCAGCGATGGTGCTGTACAGCGCTCGCGCCGAGGTATGCCGTTCAGACAGGCCCAGCGAGGTTTCCTGGGCACACCGGAGTGCGCGGGCTAATCCGAAGTCGGTGACCTTCAAGGTGCCGCGCCTGGTCAGCATGCAGTTGGAGGGCTTCAAGTCTCGATGTACGAGGCCGAGCTGCGAGCGTGCATGTTCCATCCCATCGCACAGCTGAATGCCGAAGTCCACAGCGGTTCGGGCGCTGAGCGGCCCCTTTGCCAGGCGATCTCCCAGGTCACCTCCGTCGACGTAATCCATGACCAGGCATGGGAATCCTTCGATCAGCTCCGCTGACCTCGCGGTAACCACGTTGGGATGCGGATCGAGGCTTATCCACGTGGTTGCTTCGATGAGGAAGCGACGACGATCCTCGTCGTTCCACAGCAGCCGCGCATCGAAGGACTTGAGGGCGACCCGCTCGTGGTCCTCAACATTCTTGACGACATAAACCGCACCAAATCCACCCCGGCGCACATCCAGCACTTGATACTGGGTGATGCCGCCACCAGCAGTCCCGCGAGCACCCTGCAGCAACTCTCCCACTGCGAAGTTGGACCTCTTTGGAGGCTCGGGAGGCAAGGCCCTCGCGGCAACTCGTGCATTTTGGTGTGATGGGTCGACATCCAGTGCACGCTCGTAGGCCTGACGAGCGGCTTCAACGCGGCCAGCCCGCTGAAACAACGCTCCCAGCTCGACGTGCAAATCGGCAGAACCAGGTCGCAGCAAGGCGGCCTGCCCCAGCGCTTCGATGGCCTCATCAAGTTTGCCCGCAGCCATCGCCGCACGGGCCTCATCGCGGAAACATTGAGCGTCATCACCCTGATCGAAACGATCGACCTTCCTGCCCCACCACCGCATGTTCACGCCTCCTCCAGCGCAGCCCATGCTCGCGTCACCGACACACCGTACAGGCACACCGTCGGGAGCGCTCCCGGCCGAGTCGTACACGCCTCCCACCGGACGCCGGACATTGCGCACGTTGCTCCGTACACGGCTAACTAAACGGCATGCACATTTACGCGGACAGCAGACCTTGATCGACAACACACACAGACTTGACACGGAAGGTGTCTTCGTCACCGACGACAGCCACCTGGCCGTCCTCGAACGGCAACTCGAGGAGACGACCACCCTGATCGAACGGACCACCACCCAGTTCCACCGCCGGCACGGACGTTCTATGCCCGCTGACAACGTCTGGCTCGTCCAACGCCATGCCGAACGCGACGCGCTGCTCAAACTCCTGGCCACGATGAAGGCCAGCCCCGGCCGGGCCATCCAGGGCGCGGGCAGCCCCAGCAGCCCGACCCCCGTCTCCATCGACCTCACCCGCCACCGGAAACCGTGACCATGACCGACCAGCGGCAACGCCGCATCGACACCCTCAACCAGGCCGCCCGCGCCAAGTCCGAAACCAAGACCGCTGCGGTCGAGGCCGCCATCCGCGCCCTGATCAAACGCGGCGAACCCATCACCTTCCAAGCCGTCCAACGCCAGGCCGGGGTCTCCCACTCCTTCCTCTACACCCACCCCACCCTGCGCGGACGCATCGAACACCTCCGCCGACAGAACCAGCCCGCACCCCCGCCGATCACCGGCCCGGCCGACGAGAACAACATCGTCCTCGCGCTCACCGCGGAGATCGCCAAGCTGAAGAAACGGCTCCGCGACCAGGACAAAGAACTCCGACAGGCCCTCGCTCAAGCACACGGCGAAAACCTCGAGCTACGCCGCGAACTCGCCCGCCGCGGCGGCCCTGGCCCTCACACGCGCAGCACGACCATCGGCCCCTGCTGACCACGTTCCATCAATCGCATCAACAACCTGACCAGCCAGAACACAGAGATTTCAAGATCAACCTGCGGATAACTGGAGAAGCTCTGGACCTGCGCGTGGTGCCTGCACCCGCCCGCCGACCCCGCCGCCGAGGACTGGGTCGCCAGCCACGCCCTGGCCCTCCTGGCCGGCCCCCCCGGCAGGTCATCACCGACCTCGAGACCCAAGCCGCCATGCTCCCTGCCAGCCGCCGCAGCGAGATCGACGCCTGCATCCGCTACCTGACCGGCCACGCCGAGTTCCTCTGCTACGACCAGGCCCTGGAGAAGGGATGGCCGATCGCCACCGGCGTGATCGAAGGCGCATGCCGCCATCTCATCAACGATCGCCTGGACATCACCGGCGCACGCTGGGGCCTGGCCGGCGCCGAAGCCATCCTGAAACTCCGCGTCATGATCGCCAACGGTGACCTGACCGGCTACTGGCGCTACCACCTCCACCACGAGCACCAACGCATTCACCACGGCGCAACTGGACCGCCCTGACGGCGTGGCGCAGGCTGACCTGCGGGACTATTGATTACCGATGAGGTCCAGCAGCGCCATGTGGGTCTCATGGTCGGCTGCTACGACCAGCCCGCCGGTGCCGGTGTTCGGCGAGTGACCGTCAAGGCCGGTCACCACGCATCCGGCGGCTTGGCACAGCGCAATCCCGGCGGCAAAATGCACGCTGTCATGCAGTCGGCCGTCAGTGACGTAGGCGGCTCGCCGACCGGCGGCGACCCAGGCCACCGCCAACGTGGTCGAGACGACACGCGGGCGAAACCGCTCAGCGAACCCGGGGTCGGCCAGCAGAGCGGTAGCACGGAATCCAGGCGCGTTCGGGAACGGCGGGTCGAGATTCACGTCTACCAGGCCGGAATCCGGCGACGGCTTGAGCGGCTCGTCCACCCCGTTCCGGCGGACATGCGCGCGAAAGCCGTCGCTCCAGAACACCTCGCCGGAGAACGGATCGGCCGTGGCCGCCACCGTAGTTTCCGAACCCACGCGCAGGGCAACGTTCACCGCGACCAGCATGCTGCGCACGGCGTAATTCAGCGTGCCGCACAGCGGGTCGACCAGCCACATCCGCTCGGCGTTCGCCGAGCCCGTCCGCCCACTTTCCTCGCCGGTCACAGCATCGCCAGGCCGGGCGGCGTGAATTACGCCGAGAATAGCCTTCTCCGACTCTACGTCGGCCTCCGTGGCGAAGTCACCACCGTTCTTCTCCAAGCGGGCCAGCGACGCGCCGAACATGGTGCGCACCACAGCTGCCCCCGCCTGCGCCGCTGAACGGGCCATCTCAACGTCTGCGATCAGCATGGATCGCAGGATACGGCAGGCAAGACCGGCCAGAACGGCGTGATCAGCCCAGTCCCTTAAGAGGAGCCGCACCCAAGGCAGAATGCTCCGATGACCCGACTGACATCGCACAGCCTCTGGGACCGGTTTCTTCGACCCCGCCGCCCGCCGCGTGGGCTGAGACTGGTCGCCGCGGCTTCAGTGCTGGACGACTGGCCACTGTTTGGGGGAGAAGGGCAGGCGTCAGCTAACGTTACCGCCGTTGACGTCGAGTCATGGTGGTGACGGTGATGGTGGCGGAGAAAAGCGATCCGAGAGGCACGGCGGAGCCGCGGCGACGCCGTGACGCCGCGGCGACGCGGCAGGCGCTGCTGGAGGCGGCCCGCCAGCGGTTCGCCCGTGACAGCTACGAGGCGGTCAGCGTCAGGGACATCGCCGCGGACGTCGACGTCAACGTCGCCTTGGTGTACCGCTACTTCGGGTCGAAGGGGGGGTTGTTCGCCGTGGCGGCGGCGGACTCGGCGATGTTCGGGCAGTTGGACGTGCCGGCCGAGGAGCTGCCTGACCGGATGGCCGAGCTGTGCGCGTCCGGCGCGGCGGGCTCGCTCGGCCTGGACGACCTGCTCACGGTCTGGCGGCTGATTGGGGAGAGCCCTGATCAGGAGGGGCCGCCCGAGAAGGTGCGGGACTACGCCGAGAACACCGTCGTCGGGCCGTTCGCCACGGTCGCGGCCGGTGACGACCCGCGGCTGCGCGCGGAGCTGGCCGCCGCGCTTCTCGCGGGGATCAGGGTGCTGCGGTGGGCGTCCCCGCAGGGACGGCTGGCCAGCGCGCCGCCCGAGCAGGTGGTCGAGTACGTCCGCCAAGGAGTGTGGGCGCTGCTGCACGGCAGTGCCGGGGAAGGCAGTAAGTAAACACGTTTACTTACTGCCGGACTGACGCTACCGTACGAATGTAAACATGTTTACTTCGTAGGGAGCCTGCCCATGAGCACACAACGCACGCACTACGTCACCACCACCGACGGCGTCACGATCGGTGGGACCGTGCACGGCCAGGGGCAGCCACTCGTGTTCCTGCACGGGGGCATCGGCGATGGCGACCTCGACTGGGACCGGCTGCTGGGACACCTGACCGGCCGATTCACCTGCCACCTGCTGAGCATGCGCGGTCGTGGCCTCAGTGGCGATCACTCCGACCTCAGCCCGGGTCGGCAGGTCGACGACGTCCTTGCCTACGTCGACAGCATCGGGGAACCGACCGGGCTGGTGGGCTGGTCCGCCGGCGCCAACCTGGCACTCGGCGCGGCAGCGCGGCCCGACGCGGTGGACACGGTGGACGCGGTGGCCCTCTTGGAACCTCCGATGCGGAGCCTGATGAACGAGCAGGAGCAAACCGTGATCAGCGACGCCATCGCCCGGATGGGCAAGCTGGCCGCCGAAGGCAACTTGACGGCCGCGGCCCGCGCGTTCGCGAGCGGCCCCTTCAACGATGAGGAGATCGCCGCGGCCGAGGACGCCGGCTATTTCGAGGCCGCGGGCCGTTACGTCCCGCGCCTGCTCAACCTCCTTCAGCAAGTGGTGGCCTACGAAGGCCCCACCGCTGAGGATCCGGGTGTGCTCGGCGCGATCTCCGCTCCAGTGCTGGTGCTGTACGGATCCGACACCATGCCCTTCTACCCCGCCAGCGCGCGGCACGCGGCCGACCACATCCCCAACGCGCGGGTGCGCGAGATCCCCGGCGCCGGGCACGCCGCCCCGCTGACCCATCCCGAGGCGCTCGCCAAGGCACTGACCGATTTCTTCGGAGCCACGCGGCGGTCCGGGTAACCGGCCGGCCCTTGCGGGGACTGTTGCCGCATGGCCGACCGGCCCGCACCCCACGAGGACGGCAAACCTACAGACGGGGCAAATGGGGGTTGCGCAGCTCAGGCCAGGCCGATCGCAGCGCCTTGGCGACTGTACGACGCTCGACCTCGTACTTGTGCGCCAGTACGCGTCCGGACAAGCCCGACTGCTACCGGTCGGCGTGGCCGGGCATGTCATCATCCGCACTGCTCGGGACCATCGTGGTCGACCGGGACTGGCGGATCCCGGCCATCCACATCGCCGAAGCGCGAGCCCACGACCCGTCCACGCCGGTTCGGATGTACTTTAGGCACCTTCTACCTGAGCCATCGTTATCTAGGGTTGGAGGACCCTTCCAGCAGGTCAGAGGACGATGATCTCTTCTTTCACGTAGGCCAAGTTGACCGAACGCAGCCTGTGCCAAGCGGCATGAGAGAAGGGGCTCTGGCTCACTCTCGATGATCTCGGTGACAGAACGTGCAGGGTGTCAGGAGTTGCGGAGGACTCGGGCCCGTAGAAGGTCGAAGTTTGCGCGGCGAACATCTGCCGCTTCAAGAATTTGATCTTGTTGACGGTCCCTTCGACGGCCCCACTGCTGTGAGCGAGTGGCAGCCCGGCCTGCACTGCGGCGTGGTCGCGTCGGAGGCTGGTGGCGAAGGTGGCCAGGTAGGGCGAGGCTCCGGCTTCGGCGGCGGCGATCCAGTCGTCGAGCAGGTGGCCGTCGCGGTTGGTCATCATCGTGGCGAAGCTGCGGACCAGCTCGGCGGTGTTGATGAGCTCGGGGCAGCGGGCCAGGATTTGTTCCAGTCTGGCCTTCTCCTCGGTGTCCAACCGGTCGGGATGGGTCATGAGCCAGCCGGTGACGCGGCGGGGTTTGGGCGGTGGACATGGCTCTTGCTGTACTTCCTGGTATCCGCGCAGTGGCTGGAGCCAGCCTTGGACGGCCCGGCGGCTGCCGGTGAATCCCTGAGCCTTGATCTCGGTATAGAGCTGGACGGCGTTGCTGCAGCCCTCGTTCCACCGGCGGGTGAGGTCGGGCTTGAACTCATCCAGCTTGCTGGAGCGAGCGAAGGTCGGGGCCAGGAGTTCGTCTGCGCTGGTGGCGTTGGCGTACTTGCGGACGGTGCGGAAGGCCAGGCCGAGTTCGCGGCTGATGGCGTTCAGCGACAGGCTCTTGGCCCTCAGCTCCTGGACCTGGGCGTAGCGTTCGTGTGTCCGCGCCACCATCGGCCGTTCGTTGCCGTAGGAGTCCAGGGTCTTGGGCCGCTGGACGGGTTAGGTCCCGCTGCCGATGTCGTCCTTGATCGGGGCGTCTTGGCCGGAGACTTCCTGGAGGCAGGATCGGTGCGCGCGGATCGTCTTCTCCAGTGCCGTAGCGAGGTTTTGCCACAGGTGGAAGCGATCGGCGACTTGGGTGGCGTCGGGCGCGCCCTCACGGGCGCCGTCGGCGTAGGAGCCGGCCCGATCTCGGCAGATCACCTGCACCCCGGGATGGTCCTTCAGCCACGTGGCCAGGTCATCGGCGGTCCGGCCGTCCAGCAGATCAATAGGACGGTGGGTGTCCATGTCCACCAGGACGGTGCCGTAGGAGTTTCCGCGCTTTTTGGCGAAGTCGTCGACGCCCAACACTGTGACCTGCCCTATCTCGGGATCGGGCAGCGCCCGCAGTATCCGTAGCAGCGTGGATCTGCTGACCGGCACGCCGACCAGGCCTGCCATGCGGGCACCAGCTCGCCCGGCCAGTGCTATCGCGATCGAGGTGAGAAGGGCGCGTAAGGCGTTGCTGCGACGGGCGCGCCGCTGGGTCAGCCCGCCGACCTGCTCGCCGAAGATCTCTCGATCACAAGAGGGCTCGCCGCAGAAGAAGCGGCGCACCTCCAACTCGACCTTGACCGGCCGCCCGCCCGTCGCCAGATCCCACACGGTCCGGCGATACCGGCTGTGCACTCGGGTCGAAAGCAGCCCACACTCTGGGCACGGGACCTCACTCACCACGGTGCGCGCCGCGATCAGCATGGTGTCATCGAGGGTCTCCACCTTGAGGACGTCCATCTCCCGCAAAGCGGGGCAAAACAAACGAAGGCAGCAGGTGTTCTCACCTACCGGCGCATGCAGCACAATGAACCCCACGGCCGCTCGTTGATGATCAGGTACTCGACACACCAGATCTTTGACGAGCGGCCATCTCCATGTGAGGTTCGTTGCAAGATCGCGATACGGAAGCAGCACCAGGGCCCCTCGCGCCAAGCTCACCCTGAGTAGCTGATCAACGAGAGTGAGCCAGAGCCCCTGATTTTCGGCGTGCCGATGGGTTTTGATCATCGTGTGCCTCGTGCGGCACGGTCAGCATGGAGCGTTCCAGGTGAGCGGCTGTTGCCGCTGGGTGCGCCATTCGGCCGTCAGTACGGTGGCGTCGTCCTGCAGCCGGCCGCGCTGGTGCTCCAGGATGGCCTGGATCAGGCGGCGCAGGGTTTCCGGAGCCGACATGCCGTCGGCCTCGCGGCGGACGATGAAGTCGATGAAGCGCTCCAGCCCGAACAGCTCCCCGCTCGGGCTCTGGGCCTCGATGATGCCGTCGGTGTAGAACAGCAGCCGGTCCGCGGGCTCGAGCTGGTAGTGCAGCAGCCCGGTGGACACTCCCCAGCCCAGACCCATCGGGGGGTCGGGCACGCTGGTCAAGATGGCGACCTGCCGGCCGCCTCGGATCACCAACGGCGGATGGTGACCTCGATTGACCCAGGTCAGCCGGCCGGTCCGTAGATCGAGATCGGCCAGGACGCCGGTGGCGAAGCGGTCGGTGAACTGCTCGGCGATCGCCGCGTCGATCGTCTCGCTCGTCGCGGGCAGCGTCGTGCCCCGGCGGCGGCTGGTGCGAGCCGACCCGATGGCGATGGTGGCGGTGAGCCCGGCCGCGGTGTCGTGCCCCATCGCCTCGAAGATCGACACATGCAGGGTGTCGCCGTCGATCGCGTAGTCGTAGGCATCGCCGCCCACCTCGTAGGCCGGCTCCAGCGCGGCACTGACCACCACCCTGTCATCGGCGAAGGCCCCAGGCGGCAGAAGGTTCCACAACACCTCGGCCGACAGCGTCATCGGCCGGGCGCGGACCAAACGGGCGTAGGAATCGCTGTAGGGGCGCTTGCTGATCAGCAGCAGGGAGACGAGCGAGGCCAGCCGGCCGGCCAGCAACGCCGCGGCCTCATATCCCCGCTGCACGCTCACTCCCAGGACGCCGACCCGTTCGGTGCCGCTCAGCAACGGCACCCATAGTCGCTGCGGCCCCTCGCCGGCCGGCGAGGCAGGGACGCTCTCGGGAGCGGCGGGATCCAGCACGTGCCGGGCCTCGACGATCTCCACGTCGCGGAAGGCGCGCCCGGCCATGGTGGCGTCGATCCGGATCGCCTCGAGCCGTTCGCCGTACACGTCGCGCTGCCCGGCCAAGGGCACCAGCATCTGCTGCTGCAGGTCAGCCACGTAGATCATCGTCTGAGAGAAGCCGGCCAGCCGTCCGTACGCGGCGACCAGGCCCGGCAGATCCTCCATCGCGGACAGCTGAGTGGCGTCCAGCAGGCCGCCCAGCATCCGCTCACCATCACCCGCCACCTTTGACGCCTTCCCCCTGGAGCCCCTCCCCTCACAATAGATCGTCTCCTCCATGCGGAACGAGCTACTTTCAAGCCTGCTGACCAGGGCTAACGTCCCCCGAGCGTGCTGGGGCGGGTGCTGGTGCGCAGTGTGTGCTTGCCGGCCACCATGCGATGGTGGCCGAGGACGTCGGCGGGCTGCCAGTGCACGTTGGTGGCCCAGTTCAGGCGTTCGAACAGGCGGATGAGCGCGGCGGAGGGGTCGATCTGGCGGCCGCTGCGGCCGTGCCGGGCGCAGCCGGGCTGGCTGTGGTGGCCGTTGTGCCAGCTTTCGCCGAAGGACAGCAGGGCCAGCGGCCACAGGTCGGTGGACCGGTCGTGGCGGCGGGTCTTGTGCGGCCGCTCGCCGATCATGTGGCACAGGGAGTTGACGCTCCAGGTGACGTGTTGCAGTAGGGCGATGCGGACCAGTCCGGCCCAGATGAACGCGGTCAGAGCGCCGTACGGGCTGCCGCTGATCGCCCAGCCCGCTGCGAACGGCAGGATCAGGGAGGCGGCGCACAAGGCGGGGAAGGCGCGTGAGATGCGCAGCATGGCCGGATCGTTGCGCAGCAGGTCGGGGGCATACCGTGTGGCCGAGGTGGGTTCGCTGGAGAACAGCCAGCCCAGGTGGGCGTGGGCCAGACCGCGCAGTTGCCCGCCGAGATGAGTGCCGAAGCGGTAGGGGGAGTGCGGGTCGCCGGGCCGGTCGGTGAAGGCGTGGTGGCGGCGGTGGACGGCCACCCAGTCGATGAGGTTGCCCTGAAAGCTCATCGACCCGGCCACGGTCAGGACGACGCGCAGCCACGGGCGGGCGGTGAAGGAGCGGTGGGTCAGCAGCCGGTGGAAGCCGACTGTCACGCCCAGCCCGGTCACCACGTAGAAGACGGCGGCCAGCAGCAGGTCGGTGAGGGTGATCCCGCTTCCCCACGCCAGCCAGATGCCGGCGCCCAGAGCGAGGAACGGCGCGATGACGATCGCGGCGGTCAGCGTCACCGCGACGATGCCGGCTCGCGCGGGCGCAGCCGGGCGGGGGAACGGCGTATTGCCGTCATAGCCCGCCCCGGCGGCGGTGCGGGGGGTGGTCGGCATGCCGCTCACGCTATGACCGGGAAGCGGTGGTCCAGGCCGGTGATGCGCAGCAGCCGGGCCACACGCGGGGGAACGCCGGTCAGGGCCAGCGTGATGCCTCGTGTCCGGGCCCGGCCTTGCACGCCGATCAGCACGCCGATCCCGCCTGCCCCGCAGAAGGTGACCCGGGACAGGTCCAAGATGAGCAGGTCGGTGCTGTGGTCGAGGGTGTTGATCAGCCTCTGGCGCAGGCGGGCTGTGGTGAAGATGTCAATGTCCCCCGACAGGTGCACGAGGGTCGGCGCCGAGGCGCTGGCCCCGGCGCGCGGGGCGGTGTCGATGACGGTCATGGAAGGTCTCCTCACGGGAGAAGCTGAAAGGGGATGCGATGCCTGCCGGCCGGAGATCGGCCCGCCGCCAGTACGGGCGGTGCCAGGACCGCTCGATCCGGCCGGCAGGCGGCACGGGTCATGGCGACGGCGTCGGCCGTCCCATGGATGGCTGCGCCGCCTGCCCGATGACCGACCCGCCCTCGTCCTCCCAGCGGGCAGGGCCGTCGGCCGTGGCACGCGGAGCGGGGCTGGCGGGCAGATGCGCGAGGGTGAGGAGGGCGTCGATGCTCATGCCGGCGATGTCCTGGGCGGTGAGCTTGAGCGTGGCCTCGGCGGCGCCGGCGGCGGTGCCCGAAGGGATGATCAGCAGGACGACCGGCTCGCCGGCGGCGAAGCTGAGAGTGATCACGCGCGGGTCGGTGTGGCGGAACCAGCCGATGCGGACCTGACGCCCGCGCGCGGGGATGCGGCGCGGGATGTTCTGCCACGCATCATGGTGCAGGCCGATGCGGAGCGTGATCCGATCCAGCAGCCGGTCCACGGCGGCGATGAGGCCAGGCAATTCGGCGGCCGCGTCACGGGAGGAGGGCCACCAGGCCCCGTCCACCACCGCTCGCCGATCCAGCACCGGATGGAGACCGAGCCGTAGCGCGGAATCGACCCGGGGGATCGCGGATGAGGTAGAGCTGAGCAGTGCGGGTGGAGAAAGAAGTGTCGGCGTCATGGTCGCCTGACCTGTCCAGGCCCTCGAAGAGGCCGGTGGTGGTTCGCCGGGGGCGACGCAGACCTGAATGCCAACGCTCGAAAAGACCTCGGTATCTTCAGTGTACGTCATGGCTTCCGGAATTCCCCAATTCCGGAAGTAGACGAGCGGGTGACTTCCGGAAACACGCTCTCAGAGATCACACAACCGGCCGGATCAGCTTCCGGAAACACACGCCGGTCGCGGGCCGTGCCACTCTCCGCCCCCCACGCCGCCGTCCTGGCCGACTACACCGCCGCGCTCGAGCGCGCCCCGCTGGCCGACTCCACCAAGACCAAGTACGCCTCCCGGCTGCGCGGCTACCTGGCCTGGCTGGCCGGCCAAGCCGACGCCGGCGCCCTTGACGGCGACCCGCTCACCGACCCCATCGCCGCCACCGGCGCGGTCCGCGACTTCCGCCGGCATCTCAAGAACGGCCGCCGCGCCCCCAACACCATCGACACCTACCTGTCGGCCATCGACGACTTCTATGCCCGCCGCGGCCTCGGCAAGCCCCAGGCCCGTCGCGAACGCGACGCGCGCCGCACCGCCCCCCGCGCCCTGGACGCCCGGCGCACCCGTCGCTACGTCCGCCACGTCCAGTTCACCGCATCCCCGCGCGACAAGGCCATCGCCCTGCTGCCCTACTACGCCGGCCTGCGCATTTCCGAGGTTGTCGGCCTGGACCTGGCCGACTTCCGCCTGTCGGCCCGCAAGGGGCGAACTGCGCATCCGCGGCAAGGGCCGCGACGGCGGCAAGATCCGTCTGCTGCCCGTCCATGCGGACCTGCGCCAGGCCTTGACCGACTGGCTGGAGGCCCGCGCCGATTGGAAGGGGGCCGGCACCCACGCCGCGGTGTTCCTCAACCACCGTGGCGGCCGGCTGAGCGACCGCGCCGCCCGCGACATCATCACCGGCCTCGGCGACGCCGTCGGCCTGGGTGACGACCCCACCGAACCCTTCAGCCCGCACGTCCTGCGCCACCCAGCTCATCCGCGACGGCAAAGACCCCATCCTGGTCGCTGAACTCCTCGGTCACGGTTCGCTGGACACCACCCGCCGCTACGCCCTGCCGACCGAAGCCGACAAGGAAGCCGCCTTGGACGCCCTCATCACCGACCACTGACCAGAGCAACAAACCGGTTCGGAGCGGGTGCCGCGATGGTCACTCCCGTATCCCAGCCCGGCTGGAGGGCACCGCGTCCGCGCCACGGTAGGCGAATGTGGAGGGCAACCGCCTACAGCGTTCGACCCTGGGCAGCAAGGCCGTTGCGTTCTCGGCTGATGAGACTGCTGCACCCCTGGGTCGAGTGGCCGAGTAGGAGCGCCCCGGTGCGGAGATGACAAACGCGACCCCTGATGATCGTCGGTGTCTAGCCAGTCGATC
>NZ_JBQQCC010000042.1:0-19394 GCF_052245635.1 Nonomuraea sp. KM88
GCCGCAGCCGATCACCGGCGCCGGCAAGGTGGCCCGCATGATCGTCAACGGTCTCGGCAGAGCCCGGATCGCGCTCACCAGCGAGCCCACCGTGGTCAACGGCAACCCGGCGCTCCTGCTCCGCGTGAACGGCGAGATCGACGGCGTCATCGCGGTCCGGGTCGAGGACGCCCGCATCACCGGCCTCTACTACGTCCGCAACCCGGCCAAGCTGACCCGCATCGCATCCGAGACCCCGCTCACCCTGCGATGAACACCAACGACGAGCCGGCCCGCGACCTCCAAGCGGCCTGGACCAGACGGGTGTCCCGGCCGGGCGCGGGAACGTCCCGTCAGGCCTGGAAGCCGGTACCGATCGCACCGGCCGAGGCCGCCACAAGCACAACGAACTCCGCCACATCCATTACTGGAGGTCCTTCATGACGAAGAGCGTCACCGTCGAACTCACCGACCTGGAACTGCCGGTCGAGCGTGGCTGCCCGTTCGCCCCGCCCCCCGCCTACGAGCAACTGCGCGGGCAGGCGCCGATCAGCAAGGTCCGCCTGACCAGCGGCGGCGAGGCGTGGTGGGTGTCCGGGCATGAGGAAGGGCGGGCCGTCCTCGCCGACCACCGCTTCTCCTCCGACAAGCGCAAGGACGGGTTCCCGCTCTTCACCCTCGATGCGGCGACCCTGCAGCAGCTCCGCAGCCAACCGCCGTTGATGCTCGGCATGGACGGCGCGGAACACGCCGCGGCCCGCCGCCCGGTGATCAGCGAGTTCACCGTCAAGCGGCTGGCCGCGCTGCGCCCGCGCATCCAGGACATCGTCGACCACTTCGTCGACGACATGCTCGCCACCGACCAGCACCCGGTCGACCTGGTGCAGGCGCTGTCCCTGCCTGTGCCCTCCCTGGTGATCTGCGAACTGCTCGGCGTCCCCTACACCGACCACGACTTCTTCCAGAGCCGCACCACCATGATGGTGAGCCGGACCTCGCAGGAAGACCGCCTGCGAGCCTTCGCCGAACTGCGCGCCTACATCGACGACCTGGTCACCCGCAAGGAGTCCGAACCCGGCGACGACCTGTTCAGCCGGCAGATCGCCCGGCAACGCCAGAAGGGCGCCCTCGACCACGCGGGCCTGGTGAGCCTGGCCTTCCTGCTGCTCACCGCCGGACACGAGACCACCGCGAACATGATCTCGCTCGGCGTGGTCGGCCTGCTCTCCCATCCGGAGCAGCTGGACCTGATCAAGGCCGACCCGGGAAGGACGCCCATGGCCGTGGAGGAACTGCTGCGCTACTTCACCATCGCCGACGGGGTCACCTCCCGGCTGGCCACGGAGGACGTGGAGATCGGCGGGGTGAGCATCAAGGCCGGCGAGGGCGTCATCGTCTCGGCCCTGTCAGCCAATTGGGACCCGGCGGCGTTCACGGACCCGGCCGAGCTGGACATCGAGCGCGGGGCCCGCCACCACCTCGCCTTCGGCTTCGGCCCGCACCAGTGCCTCGGCCAGAACCTCGCCAGGACCGAACTGCAGATCGTCTTCGACACGCTGTTCCGCCGCATCCCTGCCCTGCGGCTCGCCGTACCGATGGAGGATCTGCCGTTCAAGAACGACGCCGTCATCTACGGCGCCCACGAACTCCCGGTCACCTGGTGAGCAGGACCTGATGCGCATCGAAGCCGACACCGGCCTCTGCGTCGGCGCCGGCCCATGCGTCCTGACCTCAGCCAGGTGACCCCGGCCCCTGCTGCTGCAGGGGCACTCCGACGAACGGGCTTCGCCGTACCGGATGGGTGACTGGATGAACTTTCCAGGCCGGTGGCGCGTCCCTGATGTATGAAGAGATCGCGTCTGGCCGTCATCGCGGTGCTCGCGTCGTTGTGCGCCTGCGGCCGGCCTGGTGCCGCTCCGGTACCGACCGTGGCCGGGACCGAGACGATCGTGTTGCCGCGGGCCGATCAGCCCAAGGCGCATCGGCCCACCCTGGAGCGGCTGAAACGAGAGGCCGCGGCGTCGGGCCGGCCCCTGGAGGAGGTCGTCAAGCGGTACGCGACCAGGGTGGCTGCCACCTCGTCGCCCAAGCCGACGGACTTCGACGGCTACGACCCTGCGGTGACCGACCCGGACATGACGATCGACGGCATCCCCTACGCCGAACTGGTCGACCTCGGGGCCATCGCCAGATCGCAGGGCATCTCCTACGAGGAGGCCATCGACCGCTTCGGCTCACAGTCGTCCAACAGAGCGGTGATCGACAAACTGCATGCGGAGTTCCCCGACGAGATCTCCGGCGTCAGGTACGTCGACGACCATCGAGGGCTGCGCATCGGCTTCAAGGGTCCCGTCCCGACTCGCGCGATCGCGTTGGCCGAAACCCTCCCCATGGAGGTCACCCTGATCGGCGGCAAGGGATTCTCGGCCTCGGAGCTCCGGCAGGCCCACGACACGGTGGTCTCCTGGCTCCGATCCCGTCCCGAGGTGGCCACGATGACGGCGCACCCGGATGACGACACCGGCCACGTCAAGATCACCGTTCAGCCGAAGGTGATGCCAGACGATGCCGAGGAGTTCAAGCGTGGCCTTCAGCTCCCGCAGCCGGACAATCCGCACATCACCGTTGAAGTCACGCTCTCCGCCGAATCGATCGTCGTTCAACAGTGAGGGCCGCAGCGACGAGGGCGTTCAGGGTCTGCGGCCGTGAAAGGTGCGGCGCAGGTCGTTCACCCAGGCGTCGGGGTTCTCCCAGGGAATGAAGTGGCCGCCGTGGTCGTGGGCGTTGACGTTGACGTGGTTGAACCAGTCGCCCTGCGGGCCGGTCCTGAACGCCTGGACGCGCTCGGCGGCGGTGTGGATGCCGGGCGGGTTCTCGTAGGTGACGAAGGTGAGGCCGACCGGCGCCTGCACGACCGGGGTGCGGTCGTGGGCGGGGGCCCACGGGTAGCGGTTGGCGTTGGCGTAGTAGCGCATCGACGTGGCGATGGAGTTGTTCACCCAGTAGATCGTGGCGTGGGTGAGCAGGTCGTCCTTGGTGAAGACGGATTCGACGTCGCCGCCGTTGTCGCTCCAGGCGTTCCAGCGCTCCAGCAGCCAGGCGAGCAGTCCGGCAGGTGAGTCGCTCAGCCCGTGGGCCAGGGTGGCGCCGTCGAGCATGTGCACGGCGAGATGGCACGCCGAGCGGTGGTCCATCTCGATGATCCGGGCACGCACATCGGCGGGCTGGTCGTCGGTGAGGGGCCGGTTCCGGGCGAAGTCCCAGGCACGGGGGCCGTTGAAGAAGTCGAGCGGCAGCCCGGAGCCGATGTGGATGCCGTACAGCTCGTCGGCGTACTTGTGGCCGAGCTGGCTGGAGACGATCCCGCCGATGTCGCAGCCCCCGGCGGCGTACTTCTCGTACCCGAGGGTCTCGGTCATCAGGGTGTGCCAGAGGTCGGAGACCTTCCAGAAGTTGACGTCCGGAAAGCCGGTGAGCGGGCCGGGGAAGCCGAAACCGGGCAGAGACGGCACGATGACGTCGAAGGCGTCGGCCGGGTCACCGCCGAACGCGGCCGGGTCTGCGAGCGGGTCGATCACCTTCGACCAGTGCCAGAACGTCCACGGCCAGCCGTGGGTGAGGATCAACGGGATCGGACGAGGGCCGCGGCCGGGCTTGCGCATGAAGTGCACCGGGACACCGTCGACGCTCACCTGGTAGTGCTCGTGGACGTTGATGGCGGCCTCGGCCGCGCGCCAGTCGTAGCCGTCCCGCCAGTAGGCGGCCAGCTCGCGGAGATAGCTGCCGGGGACGCCGTAGGACCAGTCCTCGTTCCCCTCGTCCAGCGGCGGACGGGTCGATGCGAGGCGGGCACGCAGGTCATCGAGGACCTCGTCGGACACGTGGATCGGGACAGGCTTCAGGGGGAAGGCGTGCGAGGTGCTCATCGCGTGGTTCCTTACTGGGTGTGCCGTCGGCCCGAGGGGCGCCGGCTGATGTCTTGCTCTGTTTCGCGATGTCGTGCACCTCGTCGGGAAGCTCCGCTCTCCCGCGCTCGCTCGCTCAACGCTCCTGGTTGCGCCGCTGTACGCGGCGTTCCCAGCTGTTCGGGTGGCGGATGACCACGCCGGCGGCGCCGCCGTCGCCGGCGAGCCGGATCCGCGGCGAGCCGGGCAGGCGCTCGGGTGTGGTCTTGTCCTTGAAGCCGCCGATGCCCTGGTCCATCTCCGAGGTGTCCGCCACCCACCCGTCGGGGATGATGATCGTGACACCGCCCATCTGCCCGTGCGCCTCTATCGCGATCTCCGGCAACCGGCATTCGGTCCGGGTGAAGTCGAGCTTGACGCTGCCCATGCCGCCGTACACGGTGATCTGCGCGGGTACCCGCCAGCGCCCCGTCCGCGCGGCGCCGTTCATGCCTCCCTTGATGACGAGCGGCTCCGCCGGAACCTCCTGCGGCAGATCCGCGGTGAGAGGCGCGAGGTCGGCGTACGTCTTGGCGTTGAGTGCCCGGTCCAGCCGGGCTTCCAGCTCGCTGAAGTCGATTCGCCCTTCGGCGGCAGCCGTGTTCAACCGTTCCACCACCGCTTCGCGCTCGTCGTGTGAGACGCGCAGCTGATGAGGGCGGAGGGGAGCCGGCTGCTGGTTCTCGCCCATGGGTGTTCGCTTTCGGATAGGGGTGGTTTCCCGGGGATCCCTGAGGAGGTCACCACGATACACCCCCATAACGCCCGTTATGGGGGTGTTAAGCGGTCATGAGGCTTGACCGCGGACCTGGGTGTAATGGAAGCTGTTACAGCGAGGAGGTGGTGATGGGGGCCAACAGCCGATTGACCGTAGCGACGCACGCGCTGACGTGGCTGGCGTTGGCGCATCGCCGTGGCCAGGAGGTCCTCACATCGGACCAGGTCGCCGCCAGCGTCAACACCAACCCCGTGATCATCCGGCGCAGCCTGGGCGACCTGCGGCGGGCCGGTCTGGTGGAGGTGCGCCATGGCGCCGGCGCGGGCTGGCGTCTCGCCCGCGCGCCGGAGGAGATCACCCTGCTCGAGGTGCTCGATGCCGTCGACGTGGAGCAGCCGTTCGGCCTGCACCGCACCGAGCCCAATCTGGAGTGCCCGGTCGGCCGTGGCATCCGGCCCGCCCTGAGCAAGGTCTACGGCCGGGCCGAACAGGCCATGCGCCAGGAGCTCGCCGACACGTCGATCGCCGACGTGCTGCGCGAGACGCTGGTGGGCTAGCCGATCCGTCCGATCGCCAGGCGGTCGCCACACCCCTTGGTGTAACAATTGTTGTTCCAGCCACTCAGGAGGAGAGTAGATGGAGGCCCCACGGTGTCCCATCGTCGAGCTGCGCCAGTACACGCTGCGCCCCGGGCGGCGGGACGTCCTGATCGACCTGTTCGACCGGGAGTTCGTCGAGACCCAAGAGGCGGCAGGCATGACCGTCCTGGGGCAGTTCCGAGACTTGGACGACCCTGACCGGTTCGTCTGGCTCCGCGGCTTCGAGGACATGCCCCTTCGCGCGGAGGCCTTGGAGAGCTTCTACTCCGGGCCGACCTGGCGGGCACGCAGGGACGAGGCGAACGCAACGATGATCGACTCCGACGACGTCCTGTTACTGCGGCCGGCCTCGCCTGCGAGCGGCCTCCCGGCGCCGATGGGGAGCAGGCCGGCCCTCGGCGAGCCGGCTGCGGCGCCGTCATCACTCGTCGTCGCCACGATCTGGTACGGCCGCGCCCCGTTCGACGCGGCGTTCGTCGAGTTCTTCGAGCGGTGCGTGCGACCCGTACTGGCCGAGTCGGGCGGCGAGCCGTTGGCGTACCTGCGGTCCGAACACTCCCCCAACACCTTCCCCGCCCTGCCGGTGCGGGCGGACGAGGAGGTCTTCGTGTGGTTCGCGCGGTTCACCGGCCAGAGCCACTTCCACGATCACCTTGATCGCCTGCAGCGTTCAGTGCGCTGGCACGAGGACGTGCTGCCTGCCCTCGCGCAACGGCTGGCCGGGCCATCGCAACGGCTGCGGCTGGCACCCACCGAGCGGTCACTGCTGCGTTGAACTCGGCCGGCCTCGAAGCCGGAGATCCCCCGCCGCGTCGTGGTCGAGCGGCGCGCGGAGGGCGGAAGCGAGATCCGTCCCCCGCGCCGCTTGACCATGACGCAGGGTCAAGCTCCCAGCATGGTGGCATGACCACGGACACCCGTGCGATCGAGGCCGCCGGACCGCGCGCGGCGTACGGCGAGCACGGCGTGATGGAGAGAGGCGACAGGACGATGCGGCACTTCACGATCCAGCACGGCAGCGTCACGATCCCGGTGTCTCGGCACGGTCGGGGGCGAACGCTGGTCCTGTGCCCCGGGCTGAACTCGACGCAGGCGGACCTGCGCGAGCTGGCCGGGCTGCTGCGGCGCGACCACGACGTGGTGACCTTCGACCTGCGGGGCCATGGCCTTGCCTCGGCCGCCGACCGCTACTCCTTCGAGGACTTCCTCGGCGATCTCGTCGCGGTCATGGCGGAGCTGGGGAACCTCGGCCTGCCCGCGGCGCCCGTGCTGGTGGGCTACTCGTTGGGCGCCGACCTGGCCGTGCACTATGCGTCCGAGCACCCTGACAGCATCGCCGGGCTCGTACTCATCGACGGGGCGAACCCGGTGCCGGAACCGTTCATCACGGAGGCCGTCCTGCCGGAGTTCCGTGCCATGTGGGAGGATCCGGCGATGCGGCAGGAGGCCGAGCGGGGCACCGCGCGCCAGGTGCTGCTCACCGCCCAGGAGATTCTCGACCTGAATCTCGAGATCGACGTGGTCAGGTCCGAGATCCTCGACCGGTACAGAAAGATCGACCGGCCCATCAGCATGATCATGTCCACCTCGATGGCCGGCGACGGCGGCGAAGGGCAGGTGTCCCGGCTCAACCAGCACTGGCGCGCCGGCGTTGAGCGGCTTGTCCGCGAGCAGCCGCACATCGCCACCACCTGGCTCGACGCCGACCACGGGCTGGTCTTCACCCATGCCCGGGACATCGCCGAGATCATCCGCAGAGCACCGGGACCGGCGACCTCTTGAGCGACTCCTGGAAGCGGGTCTGATGCTGACCATCGGTGAGCTGGCGTCGTACGCCGGGGTGACGGTGCGCGCGGTGCGGCACTACCACGCCAAGGGCCTGCTGCCGGAGCCGGAGCGGGACCGCTCCGGCTACCGCCGATACGACGCCGGCGCCGTGGTGGAGCTGATCAGGATCCGGACCCTCGCCGAGGCGGGGGTTCCGCTGGCGCGGGTGCGGGAGCTGCTGCGGGCCGGCGAGGAAGAGTTCGCCGCGGCGGTCGCGGGCATCGACAGGCGGCTGCGAGCGGAGATCCGGGAACGGCAGCGGCACCGTGAGCGCATCGCCCGGCTCGCCTCCGGGGACAGCCTGGCGCTGCCCTCGGAGGTGGTCGAGTATCTCGACCGGCTGCGGGCGCTCGGAGTCGACGAGCGGATCGTCCGAGCCGAGCGTGACGGTTGGATCCCGCTGTCCGCGCTCTCACCCGCGCGGGTACCGGAGTGGATGGCGCGCAAGCGGGAGCAGATCGATGACCCGCGGTTCGTCTGCTTCTACCTCACCCTGAGCGAGGCTCTCGACCGGGCCGACGACGACCGCGGCTGGCCGAGCTGGCCGACGAGCTGTCCGCCTACATCACGCGTATGGCCGACGAGCGGGGCGACCACTATGTCGATGACACCGATATCGGGTCGCCACTCGTCAAGCTGATGGACACGCTCGCGTTCGATACGGTGCCGCCGGCTCGTCGGCTGATCGAGCTGCTGAGGAAGCGTGGTTGGACGGGATGGACCAAGCTCGAACGCGTGCGCGCTCCGGTCGAGAACGCACCGCGCCGCCGCCGACCTGGCGACGCCGGAGACGGCGTCGCCAGGTCGCGGCCTTGTCCGGAACGGCAGCCACCTCATCGGCCCTGAAGCCCGGGCGTGACGGTGTCCGGGGTGTGCATGCCGTACGGGTGTCAGGGCGTCCGCTCAGAGGCTTCCGGCCAGGCGCAGTGGAAGACGTGTTGTCCGGGGCCGGCCTCGACAGCGGGCTCTCCGGGCAGGTCGACGACGGCGGTCGTGTTCTGCGGGACGCGCACGGCGACGGTCAGCCGCTCCCCGTCACGCCGCCAGTTCACCTCCGCCTCGCCGTAGGGGGTGTGATGGGCGGCGCGGGCGTGGGTGAGGCCGCCGCCGGGACGCGGGCGGACGGAGATGCGGCGGTAGCCGGGCCCGGCAGGGGCGAGACCGGCCACGGTGCGGTGCATCCAGTCCGCGACCGCGCCGAGCGCGTAGTGGTTGAAGGAGGTCATCTCGCCCGGGTTGACGGAGCCGTCGGGCAGCATGCTGTCCCAGCGCTCCCAGATCGTGGTGGCGCCCATCGTCACCGGATACAACCAGGAGGGGCGGTTGCGCTGGGTCAGGAGCCGGTAGGCGGTGTCGTGGGCGCCGACCGAGCACAGGGCGTCGCAGATGAGCGGGGTGCCGACGAAGCCGGTGCCGATGCGGTGGTCGTCGTCGGCGACGAGCTCGACCAGGCGGCGTCCGGCGCGTTCGCGCTGTTCGGGGCCATCGAACAGGTCCACGGTCAAGGCGAGGGCGTAGGCGGTCTGGGTGTCGCAGGCCAGCCGGCCGGAGGGCGTGACGAACTCGCGGCGGAAGGCCGTCCGCACCTGCCCGGCCAGCTCGGCGTAACGGGCGGCGTCGGCGTCACGGCCGAGCAGTTCCGCCGTGTCCGCCACGACCTGCGCCGACCAGGCGTGGTAGGCGGTGGCGACGAGCGCCCGGTCGGTACGGGCCCTGCCGGGATCGTCCGAGGGCGCGGCCGGGTCCAGCCAGTCGCCGAACTGGAAGCCCTCGTCCCACAGGTGGTCCCTGGTGAGGGAGGCGACCTGGTCCACCCACGCGGTCATGCTCGGGTACTGGCGCCGCAGCAGGCCGAGGTCGCCGGTGCGCTCATAGAGCGTCCACGGGACGAGCACGGCGGCGTCGCCCCAGGCCGCCGCCGGGGACAGTCCGAACATCAGCGGCACCCACGGCACGTAGTGCGGCACGGTGCCCACCTCCGACTGCTCGGCCGCCAGGTCGGCCAGCCACGATGACAGCGGCCCCGCACAGTCGTACAGGAAGGCCGCGGCGGGGGCGAAGACCTGGATGTCGCCGGTCCAGCCGAGCCGCTCGTCGCGCTGCGGGCAGTCGGTGGGCAGGTCGACGTAGTTGCCGCGCATGCTCCAGACCACGTTGTCGTGCAGCCGGTTCAACAGCGGGTCGGAACACTCGAACGCGCCGGCGGGCCGCATGTCGGTGTGGCAGATCACGGCCACCACGTCAGCCGGGTCGAACGCGCCGGGCCAGCCGTCGATCTGCGCGTAGCGGAAGCCGTGCGTGGTGAAGCGGGGCTCGAAGGTCTCCGGCTCGGCGTCGCCGCGCAGCGTGTAGCGGTCCTCGGCGGCGGCCGCGCGCAGCGGGCGGACGGCGAGGGCGCCGTCCTCCAGGACCTCGGCGTGGCGCAGGGTGACCGTGTGCCCCGCCGGGCCGTGCACGCGGATGCGCAGGCGGCCGACGAGGTTCTGGCCGAAGTCGAGGAGGGTCTCGCCGTCCGGGCCGGTCAGCACCTCGGCGGGGGACAACGTCTGGGTACGGCGCACGGGCGGGCCCGTGGGGGCGACCAGCAGCGCCGGATTGTGGGACAGGGCGTCGGCGGGCAGCCAGGAGGAGTCGTCGAAGCCGGGCTCGGACCAGCCCGCGGGGTGCAGGCGCGCGTCGTGTTTCTCGCCGTCGTACAGGCCGGCCTCGGTGACCGGGCCGCGGGCGCAGCGCCACGCGTCATCGGTGACGATCACGTCGGTGGTGCCGTCGATGTAGGCGATCTCGAGCTGGGCGATGAGGGCGGTGCGCTCGCCGTACAGGTCGCTCTTGCCGCCGCCGAAGCCGATGCGCCCCCGGTACCAGCCGTCGGCGAGGGTGGCGCCGATGGCGTTGGCGCCCTCGCGCAGCAGGCCGGTGACGTCGTGGGTGCGGTAGCGCAGGCGGTGGCGGTAGCTGGTCCAGCCGGGGGCGAGCACGTCGTCGCCGACCACTCGGCCGTTGATCTCGGCCTCGTAGATGCCGTGGGCCGTGATGTAGAGGCGGGCGCGCTCGATCGGAGCGCGCAGGGTGAAGCCGCGGCGCAGCAGGAGCGCGGGACCGTCGGGTGCGCCGAGCAGTTCCAGCGGTGGCGCGGCGGTCGTGGCCTGCCAGTCGGCGGGGTCCAGGAGGCCGGTTTCCACGTGCGACCATGCGCTCCAGTCGCTGGTCGAGCCGTCGGCGCCGTGCACTCGCACCCGTGCGGCGCGCCGTTCCCGCGAGCCCAGCGGCGCACCGGGCCACGGCACGAGCGCGGACTCGCCCGACTCGATCCGGCCGGTGGACAGGCCGTCGCCGAGTTCGATCTCGTACGCCTGCTGGATCCATCCCGGCAGGTCCGTGGCCACGGTCCAGGACAGGCGCGGTTCGGGTTCGCCGATGCCGAGGGGGTCTCGGTGGTGTTCGAAGGCCACTGCGGAAACGTACGGAGAGGTCATGTCACCCCTTGATGGCGCCGGCGGTCATGCCGGCGACGATTTTGCGGTTGAAGAAGACGAACAGCACCAGCGGGGGGATCGTGATGAGGACGATGTCCATGAACAGCAGGTTCCACTGGGTGTTGTACTGGCTCTGGAAGTTGTAGAGGGTGACCTGCACGGTGGCGTTCTCGTCGCCGGGGAGCAGGTAGAGCGGGTTGACGAAGTCGTTGAAGATGTTGACCGAGCTGACCAGGACGACCGTGACGGTCACCGGCCGCAGCAGCGGGAAGATCACCTGGAAGAACAGCCGGAAGCCGCTGCAGCCGTCGATCTGGGCGGCCTCGTCCAGCTCGCGCGGGATGGCGGCGATGAACGCGCGGAACAGCAACATCGCGAACGACAGGTTGAAGGCCACTTCCGCGAGGATCATCCCGGGCAGGGTCTTGAACAGGCCGAGCGCCTGCAGCAGCCAGATCGTCGGCACCACCGCGGGCGGGATGATCAGACCCGTCAGTACGAGGAAGTCGGCCAGCTTGGCGACCTTGCCCGGGCGGCGCTGCAGGACGAACGAGGCCATGGCGGCGAAGACGACGAGCAGGGTGACCGAGGCGACGGTGATGATGGTGCTGTTGACGTAGGCGCGCAGCAGCACGTAGTCGCGCGCCTCGATCACGGCCATGAAGTTCTCGACGACCGGCCAGCTGGTGGGCCAGGAGAAGTCCAGGTCGATGGCCTGTTCCGGGTTCTTCACGGCGGTCAGCAGCATGAGCGCGAACGGGACCAGGAAGATCACGGTGGCCAGGACCAGCGCGACGGCCTCGCCGCTGAGCCTTCTCAGTGCTGTCATGCGGTGACCTGCCTCTTGCCGAGGAAGTAGTTGAGCGGCACGGCGATGGCCGCGACGACGAGGAAGAGGATCACGTTGCCGGCGGTCGACAGGCCGAAGAAGCCTGCCTGGTACTGCTTGTAGATGATCGAGGCGATGGTGTCGCTGGTGAAGCCGGGACCGCCGCGGGTCATCGTCCAGATGAGATCGAACGAGCGCAGCCCGGCGATGAACGACAGGATGATCACCGAGTAGGTGGCCGGCCAGGACAGCGGCAGCGTGATGTGCCGGAAGCGGTGCCAGGCGCCGCCGCCATCCACCGAGACCGCCTGGTAGTACTCGCGCGGGATGGACATGATGCCGGCGATGTAGATGACGGTGGCCAGGCCGACCCCCTTCCACACGTCCACCAGCGCGACGGACAGCAGCGCGGTGGTGGCGTCACCGAGCCAGTCGCGCCCGTCGATCCCGACCAGCGCGAGGGCCTGGTTGACGAGGCCCGTCTGCGGTTTGAGCAGCATGGCGAAGGTGATGCCGACCGCGACGGTGGAGACCAGCGTCGGGAAGAACACCACCGAGCGCAGGAATCCGCGCAGCCGCAGCCTGCCGGTGAGCAGGACACCGAGCAGCAGCCCGAGCACGACCTTGAGGCCGCTGGTGACGACGGCGTAGATGATCGTGTTCTGGAAGCCGATGCGCAGGTTCTGCTCGGCCAGGAAGTCGCGGAAGTTCTGCAGGCCGACGAACTCGCTGTCGAACAACGTCCAGCGGGTGAGCGCGAAGTAGAAGGCCATCGCCGTCGGCACCAGGAAGATGACCAGGAACACGGCGGCGGCGGGTAGATAGAGCGCGTACGGGTAGGCCGCGTCGCGCCGGCGGCGGGAGGCGCGGACGCGCGCATGCCCGGGTGCCGGGCCGGGCCCCGTGCGGGGCCTGGTGTCCTGCCTGCTCACCACCCTGCCAGCCCCAGTTGTTTGGCCTGCTTCTCGACGTCCTTGTCGTACTGGGCGGCCCCTTCGGAGGCCGGGGTCAGGCCGGAGCCGACGGCGACCGTGATCTG
Organism: Nonomuraea sp. KM88; assembly: GCF_052245635.1. Classification (NCBI taxonomy): domain Bacteria; kingdom Bacillati; phylum Actinomycetota; class Actinomycetes; order Streptosporangiales; family Streptosporangiaceae; genus Nonomuraea; species Nonomuraea sp. KM88. Next base: position 12,412 of record NZ_JBQQCC010000042.1, read on the forward strand.
CTCCAGGGACGGGCCCTTCACCGGCGAGACGAACTCCAGCGCCGGCGCCGTGGCACCCTCGTCCACGTAGGCCTGCAGGTCCTTGGCCGCCTGGATGGCGTCGTCGGGCAGTTCGGCCCCGGTGATCCGGTACGGCCCGGCCGGCGGCACGGCCTTGGTGACCGCGTCGGCCGCCGCCGGCGAGGCGACGAAGGCCAGGAACTTCTTGGCCGCCTCCAGTTTCTCGGTGGTCTTGGCGATGTAGATGCCGGCCGGCTCCCAGATGGTGGCGCCGTTCTTGGCGGCGTCGGTGCCGGGGATGCCGAAGAAGCCGATGTCGGTGGCCGCCTGTGGCATGGTGGCGACGAACGGCGGGAGCTGGGCGCTCAGCATCGGGTAGTGCGCACCCTTGCCCTCGGCCAGCAGCTTCATGCCCTGGTCGGCGGTGGCCGAGCCGAAGCCCTCCTGCAGGTATCCCTTGGCGTGCACTTCGGCCAGGTGGTCGAAGCCGGCCCTGGCGGCGGGGGTGGTGGCGAACTTGGCCTTGTTGGCCGTGTAGTCCTGGGCGAAGGTCGGCGCCGCCGCCTGCACGTTGTAGTAGTCGCCCAGCACGAACAGCTGCGAGGTCCAGGTGTCCTTGTACGTGCCGATCACCGGGGCGATGCCGGCTGCTTTGATCTTGTCATTGTTGGCCGTGAAGTCGGCCCAGGTCTTGGGCACCTCCAGCTTGAGCTGCTCGTAGACCTTGCGGTTGTAGAGGATGCCGCCGCCCATGGCGGTGCCGCCGGGGACGCCGTAGGCCTTGCCGTCCTGGCTCACCACGGGCAGGAAGTCCTTGGCCACGTTGGCCAGCACCGGGTCGCCGGTGAGGTCGACCATGGTCTGCGCCGGGTTGAGCGCCTGCAGCAGCGACCCGGAGTTGTACCAGAACACATCCGACATGTCGCCCGTCGAGAGCCGCGTCTTGACGATGTTGTCGCCCTCGCTGCCTCCAGGCCGGGTCTCTACCTCGATCTTGATAGTGGGATTGGCCTGCATGAACGTGTCCGCGAGCGCTTCGGCGGTGTCCACTGTGGCCGCGCTGTTGTCGATGAGGAATTCCAAGGTGACCGGGCCGGTGGCGGCGGTTCCGGAATCGGAGCCGGAGCCGCACGAGGTCAGAGCCGCCATCGCGAGAACGGCCAGGGCCGCTCCCGGCACGCGGTGCGAGGTCTTCACAACGCCCCTCCGGGTTCGTTTGAAACGATTTAAGCGCCCCCGATGCGAGTTAACGTAGGCGTTACTCGGCAGGCCGTCAAGAGTGTCCTTGGGGAACGGTCTCCTATCATGACTGTTGTGAAGACGGGCCGGACAACCCCTCAGATCGAAAAGTTGGGTAACGTTATCCATCCTGTCCGGACGGGCCGCCCCTTACAATCGGGCGAGTCGAGTGGGCGGAAAGGTGGCTCATGGGCACACGAGACCGGCAGCGCAGGGTGACCATCACCGACGTGGCCGAGCACGCCCAGGTCTCCACCACGGCGGTGTCGAAAGTGCTGCGCAACGCCTACGGCGTCAGCGAGGCCATGCGGATCAAGGTGCAGGCCGCCATCGACGAGCTGGGCTACCGCCCCCACAACGCGGCCAGGGCCATGCGCGGGCGCACCTTCACCATCGGCGTGCTCCTCCCCCACATCCGCAACCCCTTCTTCGCCGACATCCTCGACGGCCTGACAGATGAGATCTCCCCCAGCGGCTACCAAGCGATCATGGTCCAGAGCGGCGGCAACGACCCCGCGGCAGAGCGCCGGGCCAGTGACGCGCTGGTCGACCGGCAGGTGGACGGCGTCCTCTGGGTCGCTCCGGTCTGCACCAGAGGACAACTGGAGAAACTCGCGAAGGACATCCCCCTCGTCGTGCTCGGCCGCCACGACCGCTCGGCACTGTACGACTGCGTGCTCGACGACGACGAGGTCGGCGCCGAGCTCGTGGTCGAGCACCTCATCGCGCTCGGCCATCGCCGCATCGCGCACATCACGCAGAAGGACACCGTCGGGGGCCGCGCCGCCACCCTGCTGCACACGATCAGGGCCGCGACCTACGAGCGGATGATGACCGAGCACGGCCTGGCCGACCACATCGCCGTCGCCGCCACCGCCTACACGGAGGAAGGCGGCTACGACGGCGCGCGCGAGCTGCTGGCCCGCGATCCCCGCCCCACCGCCATCTTCGCCGGCGCCGACCAGGCCGCCTTCGGCGCCCTCGCCGCCGTCCACGAGGCGGGCCTGAGCGTGCCCGGCGACATCTCGGTGGCGGGCTACGACAACGCACGCCTGACCGGCCTCGCGCACGTCGCGCTGACCAGCGTCGACCAGGACGGCGCCATCATGGGGCAGACCGCGGGCCGGCTGCTGCTCGAACGCATCGCCGGCCGTACCGCCGCGGTCCGTTTCTCCGTCACCCCGACCCTTGTGGCCCGCCGTTCCACAACATCCCCGGGCGAACGGTAGCCAGGAAAAGGGTTGGACCGGGTGATGCTCGGGCTTGTAGCTTGCGGGTGACCGTGACGCCGCCCCGGGAGGTGAGACCCATGAACGCTGTATCGATGTGGGTGCTCCCCCTTCCCGTCACGGCCGGGCGATCGACGTAGGTGTCGCCGGGAGCGCCTCGCCACCAGGCACTCCCGAAAGGCAACACCTATGTTCGACGTGATCATTTCCGGGTGCGGGCCGACCGGCGCGATGCTGGCCGCCGAACTGCGGCTGCACGACGTGCGGGTACTCGTTCTGGAGAAGGAAACCGAGCCCAAGTCGTTCGTCCGCATCGTCGGCCTGCATATTCGCAGTCTCGAGCTGATGGCGATGCGCGGGCTGCTCGATCGCATGCTCCAGCACGGAAGGCAGCGTCCGGCCGGCAGCTTCTTCGCCGGCATCGCCAAACCCGCGCCCAAGGGTCTGGATTCCGCGCACGCCTATCTGCTGGGCATCCCGCAGCCGGTCATCGAGCGCCTGCTCGAAGAACATGCGACCGAACGGGGCGCGCAGGTCCGGCGCGGTTGCGCGGTGGCCGGTTTCGAGCAGGACGACGAGGGTGTGACCGTCGAGCTGGCCGGCGGGGAACAGTTGCGTTCGCGCTACCTCGTCGGCTGTGACGGCGGGCGCAGCACGGTGCGCAAGCTGCTCGGTGTCGGCTTCCCCGGCGAGCCCTCGCGGACCGAGACGCTGATGGGCGAGATGGAAGTGGGTGTGCCGCAGGAGGAGATCGCCGCCAGGGTGAGCGACATCCCCGAGACCCGCCAGCCGTTCTGGCTCCGGCCCTTCGGCGGAGGCGTCTACAGCGTCGTCGTCCCCGCCGCGGGAGTCGGCGACCGCGCGGAACCGCCCACCCTCGAGGATTTCCGGCAACAGCTGCGCGCCATCGCCGGAACCGATTTCGGCGTGCACTCCCCGCGCTGGTTGTCCCGCTTCGGGGATGCCACCCGGCTGGCCGAACGTTACCGGGTCGGCCGGGTGCTGCTGGCCGGCGACGCGGCACACATCCATCCGCCCACCGGCGGGCAGGGCCTCAACCTGGGCGTTCAGGACGCGTTCAACCTCGGCTGGAAGCTGGCCGCGCAGATCCGCGGCTGGGCGCCGGAAACGCTGCTGGACACCTACCAGGCCGAACGCCATCCGGTCGCCGAGGACGTGCTGGACAACACCCGGGCCCAGATGGAACTGCTGTCCGCCGAACCGGGCGCGCGGGCCGCGCGCAAGTTGCTCACCGAACTGATGGACTTCGACGAGGTGAACCGCCACCTGATCGAGAAGATCACCGCGATCGGCGTCCGCTACGACTTCGGCGCAGGCCCCGACCTGCTCGGCCGCCGCCTGCGCGACATCGACGTGCAACAGGGCCGCCTCTACGGTCTGCTGCACCGCGGTCGCGGCCTGCTGCTGGACCGAACCGGACGCCTGGCCGTCGGCGGCTGGTCGGACCGGGTCGATCACCTCGCGGATCCCACGGCGGCACTGGATGTTCCGTGCCTCCTGCTACGCCCCGACGGCCACGTCGCCTGGATCGGCGACGATCAGCAGGACCTGGACGACCACCTCTCCCGCTGGTTCGGCAAGCCCGCCGGCTGATCTCGCCCGAGCAACCGGAGAACCGCGGCGGTGGGGCGTTCCCGCCTCAGCGGCTCATCGCGGTCTCCCGCCGCACGTGCGACAGCTTCTCGGGATTACGAACGTGGTAGGCGCCGGTGACGTAGCCGTTCTCCACGCGCACCGCCACCACGCCGTCGATCTCCCCGTCGACCCGTACGAGCAGCCCAGGGCCGCCGTTGATCTGCACCAGCTCGGCCGACCTTTCCGCGTCGCGCCTCCACCAGCCGGCGGCCAGCAGGCGAGCCACGTTGCCGACCCCCACAACGGGTCGCGGCAGGGCGTGCCTGATTCCGCCGCCGTCGCTCAGAGCGACGACATCCGGCGCGAGGATGTCGAGCAGGCTCTGCAACTCGCCGGTCTCGACCGCTCGCTGGAAGGCCTCGATCGCGGCTCGGTGCTCGGCCGGGGAGCCGGTGTTGCGGGGCCGGCGGGTGGCGACGTGCGACCGCGCCCGGTGGGCGATCTGGCGAACCGCGGACGGGCTCCTGCCGACGGCCTGGGCGATCTCCTCGTAGTCCAGGTCGAACACCTCGCGCAGCACGAACACCGCCCGCTCGGTCGGCCCGAGCGTCTCCATGACCAGCAGCATCGCCATGGAGACGCTGTCGGCCAGTTCGACGTCATCGGCCACGTCCGGCGCGGTCAGCAGCGGCTCGGGCAGCCACGGCCCGACGTAGGACTCCTTGCGCCTGCCCAGCGTACGCAGCCGTTTCAGCGCCTGCCTGGTGGCGATCCTGACGAGGTAGGCGCGCTGGTCCAGCACCGGGCCCAGATCGACGCCCGCCCACCGCAGCCAGGTCTCCTGCAGGACGTCCTCGGCGTCGGCGGCTGAGCCGAGCATCTCATAGGCGAGGGTGAACAGCAGGTTGCGGTGGACGACGAACGCCTCGGTGGCCGCGTCCATCGACGGGCCCGTCGATTGCTCGCTCCGTTCGCTCATCGCAGGTTCCCGCCTCTTCGTTCGCGACCGTGGCATATCCATACGATCCCGGCCCTCGCTGCCCCGTGACACCGACAGCCGGTGGTCTATGTCACATGGGCCTTCCTGTCACAAGGATCGGGTCGCCGGGATCTCTTGCTCGTAACGACGTGACACCACGAGCGAGAAAGTCCATCCCATGCCGCGACGTTCGCGTATGCCCAACCACCTCCCCTTCCTCCCCGAGATGGCGGAAGTCGCCGGTCCTCTGCACCGGTCCCTCACCAACGGCCCGATTCCCCCGACGACCATCGGCCTGCTCCAGCTGCGCGCCGGGCAGATCCTCGGCAGCACGTGCTTCACCATCCGGGAGACCGGCAACCTGCGCGAGCTCGGCGAAACCGAGGAGCGCATCACCGCCGTGGCCACCTGGCGCGACGCCACCTACTTCACCGACGCCGAACGGGTCGCGCTGGAGCTGGTGGAGGCGGTCCTCACCCCGAACCCGTCCGGGGAGCGCGTCCCCGCCGAGCTCTACGCCCGACTGGACGCTCCGGCCGGAACGACAACGACCAGAAAGGCATGGACATGAGCAAGATCGCAGTGGCCGGGGCGACCGGGCGGCTGGGCCGGCACGTCGTCGACGTGCTGGGAGAGCTGGGGTGCCGGGTCGTGCCGATGTCCCGGGCCACCGGCGTGGACATCATCACCCGTGAGGGCCTCGCCGAAGCCCTCACCGGGGTCGAGACCATCATCGATGCCGCCTCGTGGCACGCCTCCGACCAGGAGGCCGCGACGGAGTTCTTCCGCGCGTCGGCACGCAACCTGCAGGAGGCGGGCGAGAAGGCGGGGGTCACCCGGATCGCCATGGCGTCCATCATCGGCGTCGACAGGGCCACCGCCGGTTTCCTCGCCGCCAAGAAGGTGCACGAGGAACTCCTGCTGTCCGGCCCGCTGCCCGCCCGCGTTCTGCGGGCCGCGCAGTTCCACGAGTTCGTCGGTCAGCTCCTGGACTGGCAGCAGGGCGGCGACGTCGCCTACGTCCCGGCCCTGCCCGCCCAGCTCGTGGCCTGCCGCACGGTGGCCGAGACACTGGCGGACCTTGCCCTCGCCCCCGGCACGCCCGCCCCGGGAACACCGATCCCCGAGATCGCCGGACCCCGCAAGGAGACCTTGTCGGAGGCGGCCGCACTTCTCGGCGCCCGCCGCGGCGTCAAGGTCGTCGGGGTCGACGGCTCCGGCATGCCCGATGCCGAGATCGCCGCCGACGGCGGATTCCTGCCCAGCCCGCATGCCACGCTCGCCGGACCCACCTTCCGTGAGTGGCTCGACACCCAGCCCTGAGCCGACCTTGCCCGTGTTCTCGAAACTCCACCACCCGGGCCCGAGAACAAGGGCTCCCCCGAGCCTCGCCCTCGGAGACTCACTGGCCGCCTCATCGGACGACATCTTCAGAAAAGGGCTCACTCATGCCCGTCACCACGATCGGCACGACGACCGCACTGGTTCTCATCGATCTGCAGAACTTCGTCGTCGGCCTCCCCACCACTCCCTCCACCGGCTCGGAGGTGGTGGCCCGTGCGGTCGAACTGGCTGACGCCTTTCACCACCACGACGGGCTGGGACGCCATCGTCGATGACCAGATCGGCCATCCCGGCGACATCACCGTGACCAAGCGCGCCTGGAGCGCCTTCTACGGCACCGATCTCGACCTGCAGCTACGCCGCCGTAGCGTCACACAGCTCGTGCTGGCCGGGATCGCCACCAGCAGCGGCGTGGAGTCCACCGCCCGCGCCTGACGGTCCCACACGATCACCGGACGAAAGGACACATGATGACGGAAGCGCTGGAATTGCCGCTGCACATGCGGCGGAACGGGCTTGACCCGGTCGAGGAACTGGCCCGGGTTCGCGACGGCGAGGGTGTGGTGCGGGTGGAGACGCCGTTCGGCCTGCCCGCG
>NZ_JBQQCC010000043.1:0-17154 GCF_052245635.1 Nonomuraea sp. KM88
GGTCGCATGGACAGGGTGAGGTAGGTGTACGGGCCGAGGGTCATGCCGCGACCCCCGTGCCGTCGGGCAGGCCGTGAAGGCTGCGCTCCACCGAGCGGGCGAAGCGGGATGCCTCGCGGGCGAGCTGGCGCGCGAACTCCAGGTCTTCCACCGTCGCGGGGCCACGGGTGGTGACCAGGACGGAGGTGGCGCCGAAGTCGAGCGCCAGAACGGGCTGGCGGCGGGCGTAGGGGTGGGTGAGGGTGCGGGCGGCGTGCCCGGTGGTCAACCGGATCACGCTCGTGCGCGGGGTGCGGCGGCGGGTCATTTAGGCGGCGTCCTTTCCGGCCGGAGCCTTGCTCGGGGCGGGCTGTGTGGTTTGGCGGGGTGCGTGCATCTCACGCACCTTGATCGAGTACGCGAGGCGGCCGGCGGCGTTGACGTACGGGGTGACGGTGATGCCGTCGAACTCGACCGGCGTGAACGGCAGCCCCGCCATCGGGGATGGCGGTACCGGCTGGACGGGTGCGAGGATCTTGACCGCCACCGTCTTCTGGGCGGGCTTGAGGGTCGGGTCACCGTCCATGACCGCGACCTGCCAGACCAGCTCTGCGGTCTGCTTGTCGCGGGCCTGCACGAACCGGCCGTTGGTCGAGGCGTCGAAGTCCTTGACGGGCTCGACCTCGCCGACGATGTAGCAGCCGTGCGGGAAGACCATGGCGAAGGTGACGGGGATGGGGCCTTGCAGAGCCATGATGGCTCTCCTCTCTTGACTGACTGACACTTGACCTATCAAGTGATGCTCTGAGAGTAGGCCGCTCAAACTTGCTACGTCAAGTGACTAGGTGAATGGTGACGGACCTCTTGCTGAACCGGTAGCGACAAACCCCGGCAAACACGGATGATCAGGTGCGTGTACGTGAGGTTCCAGAGCCCTACCCCGAACGCGCGAGGCGTCCACCCGGGCGTGTTCGGCCTCATCAACGGCCTCGCCGAACACGGACGCCTGTCACCGGAGGAGGAACGCTTCAAGGAGGAGAACCACGCCTGGTCCCACGCGAACCTGATCGATCCGAGCGACGTCGACCCGCACGTCTACGATCGTGTGTTGAACCCGAAGGCCACGGCCTGGTTCAAGTCGACCGCGACCCATCTGCTCGAACGGCTGCCCGGCTACCTGGCGATCCTCGCCGCCCACGGCGTTGCATGCGTGCGCGTCGAGCTGGCCGATCCCCGGCAAAGTGATCTACGAAGACCCCCATCAGGTCGTTGTGGTGCCCTACGCGACCGGGTAGGCGTCTTCCAGTTCGTGCCGGTCGGCGGGAAGCAGCACCTCGACCACAGCGAGCGGACGTCCCGAGGCGTCACGGACCGCGCCGAAGACGGCCATCAACGGCACGTTCTTGGGCAGGCCGAGCTGCTTGGCCTCCTGGGCGGTGGGCATGCGCGCGGTGATCTGCTCCACGATGTGGTCGAAGCGCACCCCCTTGCGCATCGTCAGATGCTCCCGGATGCCCTGCGGCAACGGCTCGCCACTGGTCAGATCGGTGCCCTCCGACAACTCCAGCGGCAGCCACAACGAAACCAGCTCACTCGGCTCGCCCTCACGCAGCACCACCCGCCGGCGCAGGAACGCCTTGCTCTTGGGTGCCGTCTTCAGCAGCGTCGCCACCCGGTTGGGCAGGGCCACGGCGCCGGCCTCGACCAGCTCGCCAGGGTTGTCGGTCTCCGGGCTGGTCAGGTACGCCTGTCCGGGACGGTTGGACTCCACCGACGCCATCGCCGGACGGCCGCGTACGAACCGGCCCTTGCCCTGCTGCGACTCGATCCAGCCCTGCTCACGCAGCACCCGCAGCGCCGCGACCACCGTGGGCCGGGACACGCTGAACTCCTGGATGAGCTGGTGCTCGCTGGGGAGCAGGGAGCCGGGCGGGTAGGTTCCCGACTCGATACGCCGTTGAAGGGCCTGCACAAGCTGCGCATACTTCGGCGGCACGGACTCTAGCGACATGATGACCGTCCAACACCCGACAGGTTGTTTTACCAAGTTTGAGCGTAGCCTGGCCTGGCGCACCGTGTCCACGTCACGGCACAAGCGCACACGAGATGGTGGCCCGGCAGACAGTCGGCGGAGGGACCGGGGGCGGACCCTTCATCCGGGCGTGGACTCGACCGTCCGCCGGGCGGTGAGGCGCGACGGGGAAGGGGGTAAGCCGCCCGATCCCCTCGATCGGGTGCCGTCACTGCCCCGCCGCGCCCGCCTGCTACTTGGCGACGTACTCCGCCAAGACGTTCGCAGCGCCCTTCACGTCATCGACCGGATGACGCTTCTCGGCGTTCTGCCACGAGTAGTGGGTCCCGCCGTAGCCGACGAACACCCACACCGGCAGCCCGTGCTCCAGACGGTGCACCATGAGCGCACTGTTGTTGTCGCGCAGTTCGGCCCGGACGCGCAGGCTCACGAGTTCGTCGCGCAGCCGGATGAGGGCGTTCGCCTCCTCCTGCTGGCCGAAGCCGTTCAAAGCCGCCTGCATGATCGAATTCATCTCCCGCTCCCTTCGCCCTGGCCGTCGCCGAGGCAGTCGAGACACTTCCGCTCCCCAATCCGTTCCGCCTCCTCCCTGTCAGTGCTGATCAGGAGAGCGCGGCGCGAGCTTGTGAGCTTGTAACCACGTCCCCGGCACGCAGGGCAGGGGCTTGCCTCGCAGTTCTCATCTGGCCGGGTCACCGTCGCCATCTCCTCGCGAGTCGTTTCCGGTACTTCCTGCGGCGGAAGTCCGCTTCACTTACGTTGTTGATTGATGGCAAGTCCACCGGCAAAGCAGAATGAGGGGACCCGCCGATAGGCCCCCCTCTTAACCCCTTTTCGATCTCCGCTCGGAAAGAAGGCCAGAAATGCCCGAAGCGACACCAAATGAGCGACTTCGGAACTGGCGCCAGAATGCCGGTCTGACCCGAGCCGAAATGGCCAAAATGGTCAACCTCAGCAAGAGCGGAATCAAGCACGCCCTGACCTGCGACGAGGAACGCCTACGCCGCTGGGAGGCAGGTGAGGTCACCTGGCCCCGCGAGCCCTACCGGCTGGCGCTGGCCGAGGTCACCCACCTCGACCCGGAAGACCTGGGCTTCACCCCTACCAGACGCGCACGTACGCTCACAAAGACCTCCACAACGGTGGATAGCCTTACAAAGGCACCGAGCGTGGTGGATCTCGTCGGACCAGGAGAGGACGAGAAGGACGTGCGACGCCGTGAATTCGTCGGCCTGACCGGAGCAGCACTCTTCAGCGCCGTACTCGCCCCACAGGGCACCACCCGAACCGCGGACCTCGATATTGAGAAGATCGCCGCCACACTCGTCGACTACTCCACCCCGCCGGACGGCCCCATCAACCTCGCCTCCATCGCCGACGCCGTCTCGGCCGCCAAACGCAACTACCAGGCCTGCCGGTACGCCCAGGTGACCGCCAAACTGCCCGCCCTCCTGCGCCAGCTCCGCGCCGCCTGCACATCCCTGCACGGCGACGACCGGCTACGAGCCCATGCCCTGGCCGCCGAGGCCTACCACGTGACCGCCTCCATCCTGCTCAAGCAGGAGGACAAGGGCCTCGCCTGGCTCGCCGCAGACCGCAGCGTCCAAGCCGCACACGCCAGCCAGAGCCCGCTCATGATCGGATCCAGCTCCCGCATCATCACCCACGCCCTCATGGACGGCGGCCACCACCTCGCCGCCACCGACGCCGCACGCGGCGCAGCCCAACGCATGGACGCCGACCTGTCCGCGCCTTCCTCGGACGACCTGTCCATCTACGGATCACTGCTGTTGCGCGGAGCCATCGCCGCCGCCAGCACCGGCAACCGCCACAACACCGCCGAACTCCTCGACGAAGCCGCCGAAGCAGGAACCAGACTCGGCCACGATGCCAACCACATGTGGACCGCGTTCGGCCCCAACAACGTCCTGTGCCACCGCGTCAACGTCGCCCTGCGCTTCGGGGACGCCGGCACCGCCATCGACTACGCCCGCCAAGTCGAACTAGACCAGCTCCCGATCAACGAACGCAAGGCCACCCTGCTCCTCGACACCTCCCGCGCCTTCCTCATGCGCAACCAGCACGACCGAGCCCTGCACATCTTGCGCGCCGCAGGCGAGATCGCCCCCGAAGAAGTCACCGGCCGCCCCACAGCCCTCCGGCTCGTACGTGACATCCTGGCAACCGCCCCGATCAGCGTCCGCCGCGAAGCCCGCGACTACGCGGCAACCCTGGGAGTCAACGCGTGACCCAACCCGGCAAGGTCCTCTACATCATCGTCTGCGCCGCAGGACCCGCCCCCGACGTCGGCCGCCTCGTCACCCTCGCCCAAGACGCCGGCTGGACCGTCCAGATCATCGCCACCCCGCCCGGACTCGACTTCATCGACATTGCCGAACTGGAGAAGCAGACCGGCCGCCCCGTCCGCAGCCAGTACCGCAAACCCCACGAACCCAGATCACCCCGAGCCGACGCCATCATCGTCGCGCCAGCCACCTACAACACCATCAACAAATTCGCCCAAGGCACCGCCGACACCTACGCACTCGGCCTGCTGTCCGAAGCCCCCGGACTCGGCATCCCCGTCGTCATCCTGCCCTTCGTCAACACCGCCCTGGCCTCACGCGCCCCGTTCCAACGCAGCGTCGACCAGCTCCGCGCCGAAGGCGTACACGTACTGCTCGGCCCCGGCCAGTTCCAACCACACCCACCAAGCTCCGGCGCCGAACGCATCGACACCTACCCCTGGGCACTGACACTGGAAAACTTGCCGAATTGATCTCTTATGGATCAAGCGGCGGCGCGGCGCGCCGCCGTACCCCCGGCCCTCCGCCCGCCCGCCGTCCGGGCGTGCGGCCTGGGGGCCGGTCCCAGACGGCGGCGGGACACCGGGCCGGGCACCGCACGCCAGCCACGCCGCGCCAGCCGAACACACCGACCGGGGTTGCCGCACCGCCGCACAGATACAGCCCTACGATCGCCACTGCATGGCCAGCCGCCGTAGGTTGCGAGGGGCGATCGACGCCTTAGGGCTCGTTCCTCGCCCCAAGGCACCGAGCGAGGTGGCTGGCCGATGAGTCTAGTCCCTCAGCCTCCGCCAGAACTGCTGCGCTTATATTGTTCGGTGCGCACACTCGACATTATTACGTTTCGCAAGTCTTCCATCATCTCCAGTACTTCTGCATGGAGGACAGCAAAAGATCCTGACGTGGGGAAATAGTCGCGACCGTGCGCTATGGAGTTTCGCCCATCGCACAGCGTTTTGTCGATCAGGGCATTTTTTGTCGCAAAATGCTCGTAAGGGAACCCGATTGCTTTCATGATTTCCACCAAAACCATGTAGCGTAGATTCGACTTGGTGTCGACGATGGTGTTTTTCGGTATGCGTGCGCGGCTCTTTTCTGGCTCCCGAATTGACTCAAAGAGGACAGCTAGCCCGGACTCGTCTCCCGTAGCTGCTCGCTTGCCTAGTGACATCATTACTGTTCGTAAGAAGCCATCGTTAAGTTCGGAATAAAGCAACCTGCGTTTGGCGACATAATCCACATAAGCTTGGCACGCGTCCTTAAAGAAGCCCTCCCAGTGCGCGTATAGCAATGCAACACCACTTCGCGCTAAGGCTCTCGCCAAAGGCGCGTTAGGGGAATCTCGTTCGGCGTCAGCAATTGCCGCGCCAAGAGCTTGCAGCTCTACGCGCCGCCATGCAAACGAGGAGTCTAAGAGATCCGCGATCTCATTGATGGTCCTGGGTGCCATGATGCTACTTAGCGAAGTATTCTCGGGCGTTCAAGACTAGCTTCGGCACACGTCTGCGAGGACTCACGCCCGAGCCAGAGTTTCCCTTGAACTCGGGAGCTGACCAGATGCTTCGGATTCGCTCGGCAAGTTCGGTACTCGGCCGAGATTCCCAGTAGTCTAGATTCGCTCCTAGCCCAGAGGTGACGAACTCGTATGAGGCAATAGAGAAAGGCCCGGAATGGCGCTTACCATTCCAGGGGCGGAATGTGTCATCAGCCAGGCTTTCTGCGAGCAGCTTGAAGGTGCGCCCAAAGACGTCAGATCGGATCTTGTTATCCGCAGTGCTATCGTAAACTTCGGCTGCATCACGCATCCAATCCGTGACGTATTCCCCGTACTCCATCGGCAGTTCTGAACTACTGCCCTTGTAGTCGTATTGGCAGAAGAACCTCAATACGAGTTCCTGGTGGTATGCCTCGTTCTCTTTCGCCTCTGAAACTAGGCAAACGTTCCGAAAATCGTTCAGTCTGGAGAGCTCGGTTATCTCGCCATACATAGTACGATTAACCATCACCAGGAGGCAATTGCGGGCTTCTTGCTGTGACAGATGAGTGCCTGCGTTGAGGCGCTGGAACATGTCATATTTAGCGTTACGGTCGGACTCTTTGCGGATGATGCGGAACTCAAGTTTGGCTCGCTTCACGTCTCGACGTAGAGCATCGGTAAACACCTTCCCTGATTGGCTTGCCACTTCCCAGCGGTAACCGTCGAGGTCGGGAAGATATTCCGTCCCCTTGAGTGTTAGAGGCTCCGCCAATTCCTCGTATTCATTGCGGTAGATTCCGATGAACTGAAAGATTGTAGATAGCCGCTGCACTCCATCAATTACATCCCAAATGCCGTCCTCGCGTTGCGAAACAAAGATCGGCGGAATTGGAATACTTAGAAGGATTGACTCGATCAGGCGCGACTTCTGTTCGTCTGTCCAGCGAAAGATTCGCTGGAATTCTGGATGAATCTCAATATCCTGATCTCGATACAGAGAAAGCACCTCGCCGATGGACATGGCGTAGCCGTCCGTGTGAATCTCTTTTGCCTTCGCGGCAATTTGCTCGGTGAGGCTCACTGCTCTATCCAATCGACGTTGTGTATCGAGCTTAGTCTAACCAGAGAGAAGGGCGGACGCAGTGTTCTTCCATCTCGGCCTTGGACCGTTGCGGGCGGGCGACAGCGCGGCGGCAACAAGCCCACGTCCTGCCTCCTGTCAGGGTTCACCTGGGATGGCTCACTCTCCGACATCCTCCTGGCCGCTTGCGTATCCCGGCTGGCACCGTTGAGTCAAGGGCACAGTACTGTCCGAGCCGAACTTGAGTGAGGAACCAACGCTCAACATTGCCCGACTCTGGGCGGAGGGTCGTGATCCTCTGGAGCCGGGAGAGTGCGCACGGTTACGGCTGCTTCCGTGGCTCCCGAGCACTGGACACGCTGAGGCTGAAAACGATGATCACGATGTACGAGGGGCGGCCGCCCGCTGGAACCGCGTGCATCATTAAGGTTATGCCGTCCGTGGGGGCAACTTCGTATTCCGTGCAATAGGGACCGGCCGCACCCGTTCGACCAGTGGATTTGATCGGAACGACCGTGATCCGAGTTGCTGTTGCGGTTTGGCTCGCGGCGGGTTGTTCCATTGGAGCTGGGTTTCATGAACCGGAACATACGTGGAATGATCTTTATGCTTCAAGGTGTCTACGGCTCATTTCCTGAGGTCCAGGCCGCAGGGGAGCTGCAATGGTTGTTCCACTTCTAATCCGATGGCCCTTCGTCTTCCTCGCTCGTTGAGTGTCCCGGACGTGCCCGTAGGGTCAAGGGCGCGTGCGTCGTCGCTTTGCGATCAGCTTCGCTGACCTTTGACACGGCGGGCCCGTCCTGGGTCCGGCAGCTACAAGGAGGACGGGCGCGGACCAGGAGCCGGGCCGCGCCGGCACCGGTCGCGGGCTTGGTTGCCGGGCCATTAGCGGGCCATTAAGGGCGATCAACAGGGGGTACTCACGGTTACGCACAGGCAGCTCCTCGCCCAGGTCGCGGCCGTGGTCCCTAATGATCAGACCGATTTGCAAGCAGGAAGTCAGGAGTTCGAATCTCCTAGGCTCCACCTCGGAAGACTCTCCCTCGCCGAGCACTGTGAGGCGAGGGAGAGTGACAAACTGCGTGACTACCGCGTCCGCGGTCACGCGTCTGTCGCCTGTGGTGACCGCCGTCCTGAAGCGATCGTCCTCCGCGAGCCGCTCACCGTCCCCATGGTCACGTGCTCGATGGCCTAGCCATGACTCGCGAAGTGCAGCAAGGCGAACAACCCCCTACCTGGGTAATGGGAAGGGCGGGCCCGGCTCCGACCTCGACTGCTTCGTCCCGAAGCCACATCACCGGAGCGTCGACCTGACTCAGCAGGAAGTGGTCGTCTCAGCTAGGCAGAAATCGGTGCCAGGCCCGCCGTTGGCGGTGTCGGTGCCCGGCCCGCCCAGGATCCGGTCGTTGCCGGCTTCGCCGTCGAGGGTGTCGTCGCCGGCGTCGCCGCTGATGTCGTCGGCGCCGTTGCCGCCGAAGACGGCGTCGTTGCCGGCACCGGCGGCCACCTGGTCGTTGCCCGCGAAGGGGAGGATGACGTCGTCGCCGCCCAGCGCGGCGATACGGTCGGCGAACGGTGACCCGCAGATGACATCGGCGCCCGGTGTGCCGATGATGGCCTGCCCCGAGGTGGCGGTGCGCCGGTCGATGGTGCAGCCCGGTCCGTCCTGGATCGTCCCGTCGACACTGGTGGTGTTGAAGAAGCCGCTGCCGGTCTCTGCGGGGTTGTTGGTGAGGACCAGGCTCGTTGCCCCGTTTAGCGCGCGGGTTGCGCCCTGCGTCGACGCCACGTTGTCGTGAAGCAAGATCCGGTCGGAGAAGAGGTACGTGTCGTCGTGCGGTCCCGAGATCTGCGAGCGGACCGACCGCGCCGGGACGGGAGCACCGCGGAAGTCGTAGCTTGCGCTCTGCGTCGCGCTCATCCCTGCTTGGTCCATGAGCGCGTAGCCCTGGTAGGAGAACTCGGCGGTGGAAATCGAGGTCCCCGGCGGCGTATGCACGTTCAGCGATAGCGTGCATTCCTTATCCGAGGCATCAACACCAGGTTCGATGAGCGTCTCGTATGAGCTGAATGTAACGGTGAACGCCTTCCCGTCGGCGCTGATCGCCGCCTCCCATGTCCCGGGCGGGCACCCGTTTCCGTTCGCACTGACGCTCGAGATGTATGCCTCGGCCGGGTTGGGGGCAGAGGGTGCCGCGACGGCGGGCGTCATGACTGCTGTGGTGAGGACGGCGGCGGCAAGTGTACCTGCGGCCAGCTTGGGGAGTGTGTTGCGCATAATGAATGGCATAGGTATTCCTTTCCGTGGTGAGCGTTCCCAGCGAGAACGTCAGGTAATTCGCTGAAGCTCGTTGACCTTTGTCAGATCGAGCTCGTGAATGATGTCGCGGTAGCGCGGATGCCGGAGCTTTTCTTTTCGTGTCCGCCCGCACCGCTGCGACAGTGCGATAAGGTGGATACCCCAGCGTCAAGCATGAAAGACGCACGCACGTTTATAAGCGGGGCAAATAATCCAGCAAGGAGTGTAAAGAGGGGATGTCCTTGATGTCCCAATATCCGCCAACAAAATGGATACTATCCTGACGCATAGCTCTCGAAAATTCCGATTCGCGCAGATATGCTATGTTTCCGGGAATCTGACACCGAAGAGGTCAACGTGTCCTGTTTGTAGCCAGCGCATGTAGCGGCCATCCTGGACCATGCCGTACTTCGGTGGACCGATGTAGCGCATCACCCCTGCTCAACGACTTTCCGCAGGAGTTCGAATCTCCTGGGGTCCACCGTACGTCGAAGGCCACATCCCATGATGGGGAAGTGGCCTTCGCGATTACGCGGGAGCAGCGTGATTCGGCAGCGGCACCGGATTTAGTTGCTCACCGAGCAGTTTGAGAGATCGGGAGCCGGTCGGATTCAAAATCGGGATGAAGCAGGTTTCTGGTTCGCCTGAGAGCGGTAGAGCCACCCATCTCGCTGAAGGAGGTGGGTGGCTCGTTCACGTCAGGCCGGGATCTGCTTCTCGTGCCAGGTGTAGTAAAGGAAGGTGCTGTCGGGCCCGGTCATCGTGCCGTAGACCTGCCACAAGCTGTTGGCGTCGAGCGTGTAGCGGAAGATCTTGTCTCCGGGCTGGTCGTCCACGAACACTGTCTGTGACCCGTAGGACGTGATCCGTACCTCGATCGTGAATGTCGAGGTGTCCGGGATGTCGAGCCAGACCTCGCATGTGGATGGTGTGCCGAAACGGTAGCTGAAACCGTCCACCCCGGGCCTCTGGACATTGGTGGGGACGTAGCTTTCCAGGGTCCGGGTCCGCGGCTGAGCCACAACCCCCAGGGCCTGTAAGGAGTTGAGATCAGAGGGATTGCCTGCGGTATAGCCGGCGCAGCGTCGACTCCACCACCGCCCGCGCCCCGTGCTGCCTCGGTTCTACCGGCCGGATCGCCTATTGTCAGGGAGCTACGGCGACGAGCCGATGTGGTCGCTCTTCGTCGCGTTCCGCACATCTGTCAGACCGGAACTCGGCCGTGGTATCCGCTGGCCGACAGGGTGCCGTCGAGCACGTCGCGGAGTTGTGACCGGGCGGTGATGCCCAGTTTGGGGAACACCCGGTAGAGGTGGGAGCCGACGGTACGCGGTGAGAGGTAGAGCCTGTCTCCGATCTCACGGTTCGTCAGGCCGCGGGCCGCGAGCTGGACGATCTGCTGTTGTTGAGGGCTGAGCTCGGTGAGGGCACCGGGCACCACGCTGCTGGCGGCGTCGATGCCGGCGGCTCGCAGCTCTGCCTTCGCCCGCTCGATCCATGGCCGCGCGCCAAGCCGCTGGAAGGTTTCGAGTGCCGTGGTCAGCAGCGGGCGGGCCTCGGCGATGCGCCGTTGCCTCCTGAGCCATTCGCCATAGTCCAGCCGTGTCTGCGCTCGCTCGAACGGCCACTGCTCGCCCGTGTCGTCCACCAGCGCCGCCCGGAAGTACGGCTCCGCGTCGTCCGGTTCGGCGAGCAGGGCCCGGCCTCGGTTGAGCAGTGCGGTGATCCGTGCCGACATGCCGGGGCCGAGGTGCCGCGCCGATCGCTCCAGCAGTTCGGCGGCGTCCTCCCGTCGCCCTCGGCGGACGGCCGACGCGGCGAGTTCGGCCAGGACGGTGTAGGAGACGTGGTAGTGAACCGGATCGCCGTCGTCGGTGAAGGCGGAGCGGAACTGTGCGTACGCGGTGTCGTAGTCGCCCTCGGCCACTGCCGCCAGGCCCAGGGCCCGGCGGGCGGAGACCGCGATGGAGCGGCTCTCCAGCGGATCGACGAGGGCCAGCGCCCGCTCGGCACCGCGTCGCGCGTCGGCCGCCTCGCCGAGCAGCGCGAGCACCGTCGCGTCGAGTGCACGTACGCACGCCTCGGCGTGGTCCAGCCCGGCCGTTGTCGCCACCGCCGAAATCTCGGCGGCCACCGTGCGGGTCTCGGACCACCGGCCCTGCTCCAGATAGGCCCAGCCGACGGCGCTTCCCAGGCCGTCCGGCAGCGAGCCACGGGCCCGCCACCGGTCGTACGCCTCGTCGAAGGTCCTGACGGCCAGGGCGGTCTGGTCCAGGATCCAGGCCACGACGGCGAGCACGGTCAGGCTGCCGGCGTCGTCCTTGGCCTCCGCGATGAGTCCGGGCAGCGCCGGGGCGAGGCGGGCTCTCGCGCCGTGGGGGTCGGAGACGGCCCGCACCCAGGCGTGCAGGGTGTCCCTGCCGGTGGAGTGCGGTATGGCGGAGAGGAGGTTCTCGATCTGCTGTCGCTGGGACTCCTCGCCCGAGTAGTAGCGGACCACCGCGGCTGCGGCGAGCGCGTCCAGAGCGCGGGGCGAGCGGGTGGCCGCCGCCTCGTCCGCGATGCGGGTCAGCAGGGCGAAGGCCGCCGCGTGGTTCCGGCGCAGGGTCATGAGCTGCCCGGTGGCCAGCCAGGCCCTGCTGATCAGCGCCGGGTCGTCACTGTGCTCGCGGACCTCGGCGGCCAGGCGTTCCACCCAGCCGAGCTGGCCGGTGAAGACGGCCATGACGGCGGCCTCGGTCAGCAACTGCGCCTGGTCCGCGCGGCGCGGACTCAGCTCCGCGGCGCGCTCCAGGGCGGCGGCAGCGGCCGCATAGCCGCCCCGGCGCCGCGCCCGGTCGGCCGTCTGCCGCAGGGCGGCCGTCACGTCCTCGTCTGGACGCGTGGTCGCGGCGGCGAGGTGCCAGGCGCGGCGGTCGGGCTCCTCGCTCAGCTTCGCGAGAGCGAGATGTGCCTGCCTGCGTTCCTCGAAGGAGGCCGCATGGTAGACGGCCGAGCGGATGAGCGGGTGGCGGAAGGAGATCCGGGGGCCGTCCTGGCGTACGAGGCCGGCCCGCTCCGCGGGTGCCCACGCCTTGTCGTCGACCTCGGGGAGACCACGAGAGGCTGTCGGCGCGTCTGCCGCATCAGCGGCCGCGAGCAGCAGCAGAGGGCGGCGGGTTGCCTCCGGCAGGAATTTCGTCTGCCCCGCGAAGATCCGCTCCAGCCGGTCGGTGACGGGCAGCGGGCCCTCCACGCTGCTGCCACCGGAGTGCCGGGTCGCGCCGGCGCGGGCGAGCTCGATCAGGGCCAGTGGATTGCCGGCCGCCTCCTGAAGGATGCGTACCCGGTTTCGGCCGGTGGGTGGCGTCGGCTGCTGGTCGAGCAACCGGTTGGCCGCCTCACCGCTCAGCGGAGCGATCTCCAGGCGCTCGTAGCCCTTGTCAAGCCCGGGCAGCGAGGCCGCGGCGCGCACGCCCACCAGCAGCGTGACAGGTTCACTGTCCATGCGCCGGGCCACGAAGGACAGGACGTCCAGCGATGCGCGGTCGAGCCACTGGGCGTCATCGACCACTATGAGCAGCGGCGCCGATGCCGCCAGGGCCGACACCAGGGTGAGAACGGCCGAACCGACGAGCACGCCATCGGGGGCCTCGGCGCGTTCGTCCAGCCCCAGGACGGTCCGGAGCGCGGAGCGCTGCCGCGGCGGCAGGCTGTCCAGCTCGCCGCGCACCGGGCGGAGCAGCTGGTGAAGGCCCGCGAGTCCGAGGCGTGCCTCGGATTCGCTGCCGACCGCTCGAAGCACCCGTTCGCCCTCGCGCCGCGCGTGGTCGGCCACGAGGTCAGGCAGCGCGCTCTTGCCGGCACCGGGGTCGCCCGTGAGGATCAGCACCTCGCTGCCGGACCGGCCGGCGGCGACCCGCCGCATGATCTCCGCGGTCTCGATCTCCCGGCCCACTATCGACTGGTCAAGATCGCGTGTCGAACCCCGGTCCCCTCGGGCCCGTCCACTGTTTTCCACCAATGCTCCAGGAATCGCGTTTGCTCGGAGTAATAGCGTGAGAGCTCCGATGGGGCGGGGCGCCGGTCTCAAGTCTGTACGTTCAACCAGCCTGCAACGTACGCGCCGCCCGGGACATTCCGGCGGTCCTCCGTTCGGCACCGCGCCGTCTCGCCCGCACCTACCCGGCCGATGCCGTGCCGCCTGCGGATGAGCGCGAGGACCGTGGTGTTCAGATGCAGTCACATGACTCATACCGCAGCAGGTTTCGGCCGGCGCACCATGGGCGAGCAGGGTCGTCCACGGAACGGAGGCGTACCGGGCGGCCCTGTTCCCGCCGGCGAGGACCACACGGCCCGATGCCCCGCACCCGACCGCGGCGGCGTACCGATGCTGAAGACGCCGCGGCCGCAGCCAGGCGGGCTGCCCCGCAGGGAATCGGCACCCCCGTATCCGTCATGAGCGGCCGCTCATGACGGATCTCGGCCGCGACCCCGAGACGGAACCGATCGAACTGGAGACAATCATGGACACCATCACCCTGGGCGACGTCACGCTGACCCGTGTCCGGGAGTACTTCGGTCCTGTCGACATGACGCCCGAAACGTTCTTCCCGGAGAGCCCGGCGGGGGCGTGGCAGTCCCACCGTTCCTGGCTGGTGCCGGACTTCCTGAACCCGGAAACCCGGATCGTCAACTCGGCGATCCAGACCTGGGTACTGCGCAGCGAGGGCAGGACCATCCTGGTCGACACCGGCGTCGGCAACCATAAGGACCGCCCGTACGCGCCCGTGTGGAACCGGCTGAACACCGACTTCCTGGACAACCTCGCCCGCGCCGGAGTCCGCCCCGAGGACGTCGACATCGTGATCAACACGCACCTGCACATCGACCACGTCGGTTGGAACACCCATCTCGAGGACCGGACCTGGGTGCCGACGTTCCCCAACGCCACCTACCTCATGCCCAAGGCGGACTTCGACTTCTGGAATCCCGCCAACGAGCAGAAGCCCCGGCTGGGCCGCGGCAACCAGAACGTCTTCGAGGACAGCGTCGCCCCCGTGCACGAGGCCGGCCAGACCCGGCTCTGGGAGGACAGCCACCGTGTCGACGGCAACCTGCGCCTCGACCTCGCCCCGGGGCACACGCCGGGCTCGTCGGTGCTGACGCTGGAATCCGGATCGGATCGGGCCCTCTTCGTCGGCGACCTGCTGCACAACCCGCTCCAGATCCACGAGCCCGATTCCAACAGCTGCTTCTGCGAGGACCCCGCCGGAGCCCGCGCCACCCGCCGCAAGCTCCTGGGCCGGGCGGTCGACACCAACGCCCTGGTCATTCCCGCGCACCTGGGCGGCCACGGCGCCGCTGAAGTCGCCCGCGAGGGAGACAAGTTCGCCATCAAGGGCTGGGCGCCCTTCGCCCCGTACACCGAGCAGGTCTGAGCCCGTGAGGAAAGGCACCACCATGAACCACCACGCCGACCTCGTCGTCACCACCGCGCAGGGAGCCGTCCGTGGCCTGCGCCGAGGCGCCGCCCGCACCTTCATGAACATCCCCTACGCCGCCCCGCCCCGCGGCGCCGGCCGCTTCGCGCCGCCGCAGCCGCACGAGCCGTGGAACGGCGTGCGGGACGCTACGGCGCCGGGGCCCAACGCGCCGCAGTCCGAACGCAAGCTCGGCAGCGTGGACATGTCCCCCTACTTCGGTGCCGGTTGGAGCCGCGGGGAGGACTACCTCACGGCCAACGTCTTCGCGCCCGCCGCCGGCGGTGACGCGCTGCCGGTCATGGTGTTCGTCCACGGCGGCGGGTTCGTCGCCGGCTCGACGCGGTCCACGATGTACGACGGCTCCGCGTTCGCCCGCGACGGCGTCGTCCTCGTCACCCTCAACTACCGGCTCGGCATCGCCGGGTTCCTCGACATCCCCGGGGCGCCCGCCAACCGCGGCCTGCTCGACGTGGTCGCCGCGCTGCGCTGGGTGGGGGAGAACATCGCCGCCTTCGGCGGTGACCCCGGCAACGTCACCCTGTTCGGCCAGTCGGCCGGGGCGACCATCGTCGGCGGCGTCCTCGCCACCCCCGAGGCCGCCGGCCTGTTCCGCCGGGCGATCGTGCAGAGCGGCAACGGACTGGGCGCGTTCACCACCGAGCAGGCCGCCCGCGTCACCAAGGCGGCCGCCGCGGCCCTGGGCGTCGAGCCCCATGTCGCCGCCTTCGCCGGCGTCTCCGACGAACGCCTGGTCGAGGCCGCCTCCCGGCTCGCGGGCATCGACCTGCGGACCGAGACCCACGCAGACCCGCTGATCGGACTCAGCCCTTTCAGCCTCGTCCTCGACACGCAGCCCGCCGAATCCGTCGCCGCCGGCCTGGGCGCCGGCGTCGACCTGCTCGTCGGCACCAACACCGAAGAGGGGAACCTCTATCTGGTCCCGGTGGGCAAGTACGCCACCTCGACCGCCGCCGACGTCCAGGAGGCGGCGGCGCGCTCGCACCCGGATCCGGCGCACCTCATCGAGACCTACCGCAGGTCGCGCCCCGAGGCGTCCTTCGCGGAACTGCGCTCCGCCATCATGGCCGATGCCCTGTTCGGCGCGGGCAGCCGCGCGCTGGTCGGCGCACACGCCGCCCATCCCGGCTCCGGCACCTACGCCTACGAGTTCGCCTGGCGCTCCCAGGCCCTGGACGGAGAGCTCGGCGCCACCCACGCGGTCGAGTTGCCCTTCGTCTTCGACCTCGCGGACCGGCCCGAGCTGAACGGCCCCAACGCCCTGCTCGGCCCCGGCCAGACCCCCGCGGACCTCGCCACCCGCGTACACGAGACCTGGATCCGGTTCGCCAGGACCGGCAATCCCGGCTGGGACCCGTACGACACCGAGCGCAGGGCGACCATGCGCATCGACACGGAGTGGACCCAGGTCGACGACCCCCGCGTCCGGGAACGCCAGGCCTGGAGCTGAACCCTCAGTGGAGCGGTCGCCGTCAGCGCGTTCATCTCAACGTCGCGCACTGCGTCGGCTCGGTGCGCGCTCGGCTCTGGATCAGCGCGTTGCGTGCGCCTCGGCCTTGTTTTCGTCGAAGGCTTCCCTGCGGATGGGTACAGTGCGTCACCTTCTGTGGTGCGATCGCCGCAAGAGGGCCACGCCTACGGGCAGCCAGAGCACGGCCGCGGCGACCGGGCCGAGCGCGATGGACAGCCCTTGCACCGTGGCCCAGTCGAGCAGCAGGGCCGCGGCTGAGTTGTGCGGCAGGTCGTCGATGAGCGTCTGGGCGAGGAACATCAGGGGAAACCCCACCGCGAAACCCAGCAGCATCAGGCTCACCACACCTGGCTGCCAGTACGGGCGCCGCAGCAGGAAACTCGCGAGGTACGAGGGCGCGAGCAAGATGCCAGGCCCGGCCACCAGCAGGACGGCGAGCACAACCAGGTCGAGGTCGTCGTACACGAACCGGCAGACCGCGCTGCAAGTGGCGCACAAGACCGGCACCACGAGACCGAGCAGCCGAGCGGCCACCCCGTCACGTGCGAGCGCGCGCCAGTAGACGAACTCCCACATGAACGGGTTCCCGCCCGGCCACGCACCCCCGACGGGCCGCGTCAGCACCGCGTGCGCGGACAGTGGGTACAGCCGCCGCGACCTGGCCTGCCAGTCGTCCCCGCGCCGCCGACCCATTGCTCACATCCTGCCTACTCATGAGGAACCTGTGCCGGCAAAGTCGCGAAATGCTTCCAACGGCTCACCGAGGTTCAGAGGCCCACACGCTCCGAAGTGGAGCCCATCGCTGCAGGCGTGTACCCAGTCGTCATAGCAGCGCTGAGCTTGGCTGAGTCCGCGATGATCCGAATGGCTATTGCCATGGTGCGAGGTGATAGGCAGGGGAGCAATCGTCAAGACCTGTGGATCAAGATTTTTTAGGCGGCTCTCGACTGGTCCTCGGTGACGGGTGATTCCTCGGGCCGCTCGACCAGCTTGCCGTTGATGAACGTCGCCCCGGCACGGACCAGG
>NZ_JBQQCC010000044.1:0-15504 GCF_052245635.1 Nonomuraea sp. KM88
CCTGTCCACCCGTAATCGTTGCTCTATGCACAAGGCGCCGGCGCCCACCGCTGTGTGACACCCGCCATCGGTGACACACCTCACGTGAGCGCCCTGTCACAAAGTCCGGGACACGAACGCCGCATGGCCAGGACGCCGACTCATATGGGGCGGGTCGGCCAGGCGGACCCGAATAACGTCTTGGACCGCGTGAACCTCAGTGGTTCACTCAAACGACGTGCTTCAGACCCGTTCCATAGCTCAATACCGTGCCTGACAGGATGTCTCGTTGAGTAACACACCGGATCTCGGTCCCGTGCCACAGCGCATCGCCATCACCGCGGAGCAGGTGCGCCGTCTCGTCGAACTGCAGTTCCCTCAATGGTCTGATCTCCCGGTTCGGCCCGTTGCCAACGGCGGCTGGGACAACCGAACGTTCCACCTCGGCACCGGAATGTCGGTGCGCCTGCCCTGCGCGTCCGAGTACGCCTTGGCAGTCGACAAGGAACACCGGTGGCTCCCGACGTTCGCTTCCCGGCTCCCGCTACCGATTCCCGTGCCGCTGGCGAAGGGCGAGCCCGGCGCGGGCTACCCGTACCCGTGGTCGATCTACCAATGGCTCGGCGGCGAGCCGGCCGGCGCGGACCGGATCGCCGATCCCGTCCGATTCGCGGTTGACCTGGCCGAGTTCCTGGCGGCCTTGCGGAGCATCGACCCCGCTGACGGTCCCCGCCCGGGAAAGCACAACTGGTTTCGCGGCGGCACGCTGCGGACGTACGACGGGGTGGTCCAGAACGCGCTCACGGAACTGCACGGCCACGTCGATGTCGGCCTGGCGCGCGAGATCTGGAAGAGCGCCCTCGACGCGCGCTGGGACGGTGTGGAGAGCTGGTTCCACGGTGACGTCGCCGAGGGGAATCTCCTGCTCGACGACGGGCAGTTGGCGGCGGTCATCGACTTCGGCACCTGCGGCGTCGGCGATCCGGCCTGTGACCTTGCAATCGCATGGACCTTGCTGACCCCCGAGGGTCGGCAGGCGTTCCGGGAGCGGCTGTCAGTCGATGAGGCGGCATGGGCGCGCGGGCGTGGCTGGGCCCTGTGGAAGACGCTCGCCACCTACTCCTACACGGTGGGCGACGACGAGGAGGAGGCCGCGGGCGCGCGACGCGTACTCGGTGAGATCTTCTCCGAGTACGCGGCCGGCAGCCGATCCGCCGCCTCTAGGGGCACGGGGTAGCGCGGCGATGACCGAGCGACGTCAGGGCCTATTCCGGACGAAGTAGCGCCGGTGAACCGTGGTTTCGAACCAGTTGACGTCCAGCCTGTGCCCTGCCAACGTGAACGCGAGTTCCAGGAAGGCTCCCTGCCGTTCGTCATAAGGATGCGGCGGGAACAGCGGCAGGTCCCCGAGATGGTCGTCGAGGTCGTGGGGGTCCTCACCTTCGGCCGATCTCGGGCCGCCGCTGTCGACCACGGTCAGGACCCGACCGTCGACCGCCCGGCGGAGGCTGAGCCGCGTGTTCAGGTTGGCGAACAGGTTGAGGACCTCGACCCCGTCGGCTGAGATCTGCTCGATCTGCACCTTGCCATGCCAGCCCAGAGGCTCCATCGCGACGACGCGGTCACCCGCGCGTCCACAGACGATCATGTGCGGCGCATTGTGGCCAGGGTATGACGGCAGCTCGCCTCTCGCCTCGGCAATGGTGCACTCACGGACGTCGTCCAAGGCCCCGCCGAACCGCCGCGCGACCTCGTCCGGATCGTCGAGTCCGACCCAGGTGAGACAGCAGGACTCGGCCAGACCCGCCCCTACGAAGAGTCGGTAGTTCTCGCCGAATCGCCCGCCGCCCGAAATTCCCGGCCGCATGTGCTTCCTTAAGATCGTCCTGTTCGCCCACGGCCAGGGCCGCAGGCGGACAGGACGTTATCAGCGTTTATTGCGCGGGCGGGCTGCCCGACCTGATTCGGACCCAGAACGGGACGCTATGGGGCGTGGCCTCCCGTGCCTGTCATTGCCCGGCCGCCTGCTCCTGGTGTCGGTCGGCTCGGTGGATGGGCCGGCGCCTCAACAGCGGTCCGACCACCATGGGCTGTGCGAGGGCGAGCAGCACGCATGTGGCGGACAGTCCGCCCCACAGCCCTGCCGGTCCCGCGTGTTCGAGGAGTTGGGTGCTGCACAGGGGTGCGAGGATGGTGGCGACGCCCCATGAGGTGCCGAAGACCGAGAGATAGCGGGCCCGGGCGTGTTCGGGTGCGATGCTTGAGACCATCGCGTAGCTGCGTCCGAACATCAGCACGTCTCCCGCGCTCCACACCACCACGGCGGCCAGGTGTCCCGGCAGTCCGCCCGCGATGGCGAGGCCGGCCAGGCCTGCGGCGAGCAGTAGGTAGCCCGCGCACATGGCCGCGTGGTGGGACAGCGGCGCCGTCCATCTGAGCAACGGCTGGCAGAGCACCATGACGATGGCCGAGGCGGTGGACAGCAGTCCGGCGTCGGCGGCTAGGAGGCCGCGTTGTTCCAGCGCGAGTGGCAGGGCCATCACCACCTGCATGTACATGAGCGCGAAGAGGGTGCCGAACACCAGGAGCACGAGGAGCGAACGGTCGCGCCAGGGCGATCCGCCTGCCCGGGAGGCGGGGGCGTCGCCGGTCGGTTCCGGTGCGGGGCGGTCGGCGGGCAGGACGAAGCGTACGACGACCGCGCAGGCCACGCAGGTGGCGGCGTCCACGACGAACAGCCAGCGCAGGTCCCACCGTCCCACCCCGGCTGCGATCAGGCCGGCGCCCATGCCGCCGACCGCCATGGCCGCGTTGAGCAGGCTGAAGGCCTGCGCCTGCTGAGCCGGCGGGACGGCGTCCGCGATCATGGCTTGGGACGGCGGCTCGTAGATTTCGAAGACCAGGCCCAGCAGGACGGCGAATACGGCGATCATGGCCACGGATCCTGAGATCGCGATGCCCGCCTGGGCCAGGGCGCACCCGGCCAGCCCGGTCACGATGGTGCGGCGGCGTCCGAACCGGTCGGCCAGCACGCCGCCCAGCAGGCGGGACGGGATGGTGGCTACGCCGAAGGCGGCGACGATCAGCCCGGCCGTGACGGTGTTCGCGCCGAACTCGGTGGTGATGAGGACGGTGAGGAATCCGAGGGAGAAGGCTCCCAGCCGGTTGATGGTCCGCGCGAGGACGAGCCACCACACGGCGCGCGGCAGACGCCCCGCACGGCCTGTCATCGGCATGCCAACCTCTCGCGTGACTAACGAAACTGGTAACGTCGGTCACGCACTCTAGAGCGCTGGAGGTGACCGGTCAAGTGATGTTCGATAGTCACGTGGCGATCCTGCTCGACACTGCGGTATCGCTCGTGAACACCTTGACCGATGGCGAGGACGGCGGTAGGCCGTACGTGGCCCCGAAAGGTGAGGCGCTGCCATCCGCGATCGACGCGGCCCTGCCCGGGGACGTGACGGCCTCGATGGAAGAGGCCCTTTACCTGGCTGGGACAGCGCTGAAGGTCCGGCGGGTGTTCGAGGCCATGCACACCGACCGGGACGACGAGGCGGCCGCGATCGTCAACGCGCTCGTCATCAGCACAGGCGCACGCCCGCAACTGGACCGGGCGCCGGGCGAGCCCTGGCAGGTCCACTTCCACGGCGCCGACGACACCCTCGCAGTGGGGTGGAGCGCGGGCATCGCGTCCGCCCTGACCCTGGCCATCGGCAGCGACCTCGGCGGCCGCCTCGGCATCTGCCAGGCGGCGCGGTGCGATCGCGTGTACGTGGACACCTCCCGCAACGCGGTCCGCCAGTTCTGCTCCCGGCCCTGCCAGAGCCGTACGAAGGCAGCGGCCTATCGCGCCCGCTCAGCCGCCCGCCGACCCGGTCGAGTTTCGGGCTAAGGTACGCACTCACCGGGCGGAGCGGTGGAATGCGGGCGCCCGAATCTCCTACCGGCTCACTAAGCCAATGGCGGTGCTCGGACCGGAGATGCCGGCCACGACTACGATGTCGCAGCCGGGGCGCATATCCGGTGAGCGTAGTGTCGAACCGCGGTATCGGGCCTGCCCACGAACCGGTCCGAAACGCAATGATCGCCCGAGCTGAGCTTGGGCGATCATGTACGGGCGTGTGTTCGAGGACTGAGCACCACCGGACGCACATGGCTCGATGATGTTCCTGGCCTGACGTGCCGGATCTACGTGGGATCGGATAAGCCGTGACATGAACACCGTGCCCCGGTTCGCCCCCGGTGGTTCCTCGTGGTCAGCCGGCGATGCCGTACCCGTGTTCTGACAGATCGAACCAGTTGCCCTCGGGGTCGATGGCGCGGTATTCGGCGTACAGACGACGGGAGGCTCGCAGGACGGGTGCGGGCAGTCCCGCGGAGGTCAGCTTCTGGCAGGTGGAAATCCGAAGTGGTTCATGCCTGTGGGGGCCCTGCCGGCCATTTGCAGTTTGAGCAGTGCGAGTGTCAGGTAGCCGTCGCGGCCCGCCCGCCACGTGGCCGGGACGGTGCGTGGGCCGTCTCTCAGGTGAGGAGCGGGATGACCTTCGCGAACGCCTCCAGCGCCGCCTCCTGAACGGTGAAGTAGCCGAAGCCGAACCTCTCCTGGCGCGTGAGCACCTGCTCGGCGATTTGCTCAGGGCTGCCGATCAGGACGCCGGGCAGCTCGTCGATCTGGTCCGGGCTCATCGTGCCCTGCAGGAAACGCGAGTAGTCCTCCAGCGCGGCTGGCCGATCGTCAGTCAGCTGAGTGCGAAGCACGATGACGTTACGTCGCACCGCGTCCCGGCCCTGCCTGCGGAGTTCGGCGTCGACCAGCGCGACTCGCCCGTCCATCTCTTCTGCCGCCAGATAGGCCATGCCGCGGCCTCGCGGATCGAACGCGGTGGCGGAGAACGACACGATGTCGGCGCGCCGGGCCGCCAGCCGCAGCACCCGGTCACCATTGCCGCCGATCAGCAAGGGCGGCCGGTCGGCCGGGTGGTCATAGGCGCGGTCGAACTCGTCGATCGTCTCGGCGAGCCGGTCGACGCGTCTGGCCGCCGGCTCGAACGGGATGCCCGCCTGGTCGAAGTCGCGCCTTGCCCAGCCGGCGCCGAGCCCTACGTCCAGCCGGCCCCCGGTGAGCCGGCTGGTGGATACGGCGTCTCTGACGAGCAGCGCCGGGCTGTAGAGGGAGGTGTTGCTGACGAAGGTGCCCACCCGTATATTCTTCGTCGCATCTGCGGCGAGTACGCATGCGGGGAAGGGCGACGGCATGTCGAGGTGGTCGGGCACCGTGATCGCTTGATAGCCGAGATCCTCGGCACGCCGGCATTTGTCCATCCACGACGCCCTGTCCTCAAGCGCCGTCAGGTTCACGCCGAACCGCAGGTCCGCTGTCATCGTGTCCCGCCCCCTACCGGCACACCAGGATCGAGTCGGTCGCGCAGGTGCAGTTCTCGCCGAACATGTCCGCGTACCTGGCGTCCAGCGCGTACGAGCGCGCCGAGGACCGGAGGAACTCCGTCATCGCGGGCCGCTTGGGAAGGCTGTCCTCCACGACGAGGTAGTCACCGGGCTCGAGTACGCGATCGAAGAAGCTCAGCACCCCGGAGACATTGACATGAGCGTCCTCGATCACCAGCCAGGGGTGCGGCAGCGTGGGCACGATGGCATCGAGGACGCCCTGGATGTCATGGAGATCCCCTTGGACGAAGTCGATCCTCTCGTCCGATAGGCCCACCGGGTGAATGTCGACCGAGACGATGCGCGACCTGAATTTGCCAGCCGACGTGATGTCGGCGAACCACAGAGCGCTCCCGCCGCTCCCGGAGCCGAGCTCGATGATCGCCCCTGGTCTGAGCTCCGAGATCAGGGTCGGGTATATCAAGGAGTCGTAGACCGTCTTGAACAGCGGAAGGCCGCCCCACGACGGGCACGCCGTGATTCCTTGAGACGAGGCGTACCCCCGCGCGTCGACCGCCCGTCGCGCGAGCACCTCGGGAACCGCTCTCGTGAGCCTGGCGAGCGCGTCCTGGTAGCGCTCCCGGGAGATGAGTTCCGCGAACTCCCCCAGCTCCTTCAGCGCACGCG
Source organism: Nonomuraea sp. KM88 (assembly GCF_052245635.1). NCBI lineage: Bacteria > Bacillati > Actinomycetota > Actinomycetes > Streptosporangiales > Streptosporangiaceae > Nonomuraea > Nonomuraea sp. KM88. The sequence continues at coordinate 6,055 of NZ_JBQQCC010000044.1, forward strand.
GCACTGCCGCGCCGGGAAGATCGCTCCGCCCTCCGCCCTGGACGATGTCCAGCAACCAGCGGATGTCATTGTCGTGGAATGTCGGGACTCCCCCTTGGGCCTTGAGCTTGTCCTCGATGAATCGCCCGCAGGCGGCGAGCATGCTTTCCTCGTCGGCCGAAAGGGGAACCCCAGAGCTCATACTGCTTCCCTTGCCCTTTGCTACTCGCTGATGAAGGAGTTGATCTTCCGGCGGAGCCCGGCGGCGTCCAGCCCGTGGGCGATCATGTGCTGGGTGGCGGTCCCGTAAGACCGCAGCTCTTGTCTGGGGACGCCCAGCGGAAGAAGGCTGACCGGCCTGCCGCCGAGACTGCGCAGGACTTCCGCGCTGGAGGTTCCTTCCAGCATCGGCTCGACGAGGACGACCCGGGGCACCGGCTGGTCGGCGACCGTCTGCCGGAGCGTCGCCCCGTCGAACGGCCGTACGGTGGCCGCGTACAGAACGGTGACGTCCAGGTCAGCGGTCGCCTCCAGCACCGCGTCGCACAGCGGCCCGACGACGATGACCGTCGCCTGTCTCCCGGCACGCAGCAGGGTGAGGCAACCGCTGCCCGGCGTGGCGTAGGTCTGCCTGTTGTGCTGGTTCGACAGCCGGATGTAGACGAGATCGTCGCGGACGGCGGCGTCCCGCAGCATGGCCTCGGCCTCGTCGGCGTTGCCGGGAACGTGGATGGTCCAGTCGGGCAGCGTGCTCAGGAGCGCGACATCGCCGGGCGACTGGTGGGTACGTCCGCCGCTCGCGATGTCGTAGGACGCTCCGGCGCTGACCAGGACCGCCCCGACACCCTGGTGGTTCAGGTCGAGCTTGATCTGCTCGAAGGGACGCTCGATCAAAAACGGGGCGAAGCTGTGCGCGATGGGGCGCATCCCGACGAGCGACATCCCGCCCGCCATCGAGATCAGCAACTGCTCGCGGATCCCGATGTTGATGACCCTCTCCGGATGCCGGGCTCTGGCCCGGCTGAACATCTCGGCGCTCAGGTCGGCGGTGAGCACCGCCAGGTTGCCGACCGTGTCCAGCAGCTCGCCGGTCACGTCCACGAAGCGCTGGCGCATCATTCCGGCCATCAGGAACGGGCCTCCCTGCTGCCGCGGACGTTCGCAACGACGAGTCTGGGCCGCCCGCCGTGCTGTTCGCGGTAGGCGTCCTCCAGTGCCTGATGATTGCGGCCGTCCACCCGTGCGCAGGACCATCCTTCGATCCGGAACCGCTCTTCCAGGCCACCGGGCCAGCCCTGGGTCGCCGAGTGATTGTCGATGAGGACGACGTGCAGCGCGTCGAGCCGGGTCCGCCCCGCGTACGCGATGGCCTCCGCGTTGGATCCCTCGTCGAGCTCCCCGTCGCCCATGAGCACCCAGACGCGGCCCTGCCGTCCGAGTGCCCGCAGGCCGAGCGCGGAGCCCACGGCGAGAGGAAGGCCGTGTCCCAGCGATCCGCTGGAGATGTCGATGCCGGGGACCTTGATCCGGTCCGGGTGATGGCCGAGCATCGAGTGGAAGGTGCCGAACCTGTAGAGCTCGGCGGGGTCGATGAAACCCTTGATGGCCAGAACCGCGTAATAGGCCATCGGCCCGTGGCCCTTGGACAGGTAGAAGCGGTCCCTCTCCTCTCCCCCATCAGGGGAGAGGCGCAGGATCCGGTCGTAGAGCACCCAGAGGGCGTCCGCGGTCGACTCGGCGGCATCGGCATGCTTGGCGTCGCCCCTGACGATGGCCATCAGCTCGCGGACGTGCGCGATGCCCTCCTTGGGACGTTCCGGGGCCCCGGTCACCATTGCGGCACCTTCCCTCCTGTCTTCATCTGGATCAGCCGGAGCCGGCCTGCCGCCGATCATCACTCGTCCGGGTTGATCAGCTGGAACATGATGAAGTCCTGCCATCGTCCGGCGATCTGAAGGTAGGTCGGGGCGATGGCGAACGGCTGGAACCCGTTGCAGGCGAGCACGCGCTGGGAGGCCGTGTTGTGCAGCAGGGTCTCCGCCTGCAGCCGGTGCAGGCGCAACTGCTTGAACGCGACCTCGATGACGTCGGCCAGAGCCGCGCTGGCGAAGCCCCGGCCATTGTGCGACTGGCTCACCCAGTATCCGACGCCCGCCGACTGGAAGGCGCCCCGGGTAATGCCGTTGATGTTGATGCGCCCGATGAGTCGGCCGTCCTCGTCAACGATGGCGAGCGGCACCATGGCCTCGCGCGCATGGGCTTCAAGGGCGCGCTCCAGGTCGGCCCGCTGCGTCTGCACGGTGAAGAAATCGTCGGTACGCAGCGGCTCCCAGGGGGCGAGGAACTCGCGGTTCGCGGCGAGCACGGCCGCCATTTCCTCGGCGTCATCGACCGACAAGAGCCTGGTCACGGTCATCATGCACTCCTTGGCTTCGCCTGAGCGGCTTCCGTCAGGTCCTCATTCGCGATGTCGCGTCCCTGGTCGGCCTTGGCCGCAGCCCAGGGCATCAGTATGCCCGCGACGACCGCGACGACCGCGATGCCGATCCAGCCGGCCACTCCGGCCCAGGTGACGATGCTCACCACGATGGCAGGGCCGAACACATTCTGCGTCACGACGTGCAGGTTGAACGTGCCGAAGTATTCGGCCTGCGCGGTCGGAGGAGCCAGGCCCTGGGCCAGCCCCCAGGCCGCGGCGCTCTGCTGGATCTCGGCCACCGTGAACAGGACGGCCGACGCGCAGAAGACAACGGTCGCCAGGCCCGGGCCGGCGAAGGTGGCCGCGATGACCACCAGGGTGCCGGCCAAGACCCAGAATCCCGAGCGGCGGGCAAGGCGGGCCGCGCCGGAGACGGTGTCGGCCCCTTTGCTTGCGGCGACCTGGAACAACACGACGATGGCGGTGTTCAGGACGAGCAGCAGTGGCACGACCTCGTGCGGCACGCCAGTGCGCGTCACGATCCACAGCGGCAGCGCGACCAGGATGATGGAGGCGTGTACCGCCAGCGGTACGGACAGCGCGACCACCCGCATGAACCGCAGATCCCTAACGGCGCCGAAGGTCCGGGTCTTTCCCCTGGGGCTGGGCGGGATCCCGGGCAGCCAGAGCGTGATGACCCCGGAGACCAGCAGCATGATCCCTGTCGCCGTGGGCGTGGCCTGGATGAAGGCGGGGCCGCCCAGCACCGCCAGCGCGCTCAACCCACTTCCCACGCTGAACCCGAGGTTGAACTGGGAGCGCAGCGCGGCGCGTGCCCGGACGCGATCGTCCGGCCGGAAGATCGCGGTCACGATGGCCGCGAAGGCAGGCCCGCCGCCGAAGTCCACGAACCCGACCAGCGCCATCAGGACGAAGAAGGACGCCACGCTGTCCACCAGCGTGTACGCCAGATACCCCAGCCCTTGCAGCACGAACACCGCGCACAGGAAGCGGACGGGGCCGACCCGGTCGGCGAGGATGCCGAGCACGAGCGAGGCGACGAACCCCAGCGCGCCCGCCACCGAGATGCCCAGGCTGACCTCCGCGGGGCTGAAGTCCTTCACCGCGGTGAAGTAGATGATGCTCCCGCTGAGGAACACCCCCTTGCCCACCGATTCGACGAGGTGTAGCGCGCCGAGCACCTTGCCGAATCGGCCGGGCGCGAGAATGCTCCTCGCGAGGGCGCTGCCCACCTGCCCGAGCCTCATGTCGTCCCCTTCTGTCCCGTCACGCTCCGGTCACGGCGCGGAGCGCCTCGATGCCGTCCAGCCGCTTGCGGTCCCACCGGTCGAGGTTGCCGTCGGCCAGGTCCGGTTCGAGAGCCCCGGCCTCGGCTCCGAGGTGGGCCCGCCACACCGACGCCAGCCGCGACGGCCGCCGATCCCGGAAGTTGACCTCGGCCGCCAGCCGGAGCGCCGTGGCGCCGCAGTGCGGGGACACCTCTCCCGCCCTAACCTTCTCCGCGATCAGCCAGCGGATGTTGATGAGCGGAATCGTGACAGGCTCGTAGGTGCAGGGGTCGAACATAAGTGCTACTTCGGCGTCGGAGTCGACCTCCTCGGACAGGTACCGCTCGTACACCCAGCCGCTGCCGGTCATGCCGAGCGTCCGGCATTCCACGGCCCTCAGCACTCCCATGGACGAGGCCCCGTGCAGGCGCATTCCCGTCTCCAGCACGGCGCGCACCTCGGCGATGCTGACGGCGAGGTTCTGGCCGAACTCCCCGTCGAGCAGCAGGACGGTACCGGGGCTGCCCGCGTCCCCCAGATCGACGAGGTCGCCACGGCACGCCGGAGGGCGTACGTCGAGCTCGGCGCCGTTAGCCCGCGCGTGCTCCCTGAGGGTGTCGATGTCGGCCAGGCGCAGTGACGGGCCGACGAAGACGGTGGTGTTCGTCACCGGGCCCTTCCCGGCTGCTCGCCGGAGGCCAGCTCCCGCATCCTCGCGCGCAGGCGGGGGCCGAGCCGCTTCTGGTCCTCGTGGTAGACCTCCAGGCCCGGCACGATCACCTTGGTCACCGAGAACGGGAAGCCACCGGGGGCCAGCTCCGTGGCCAGGATCGCGCCGACGCCGGCATTGAGCAGGCCGGCCAGCACCAGGTCGAGGTCACCGCCGGTGGTTCCCGTCGTCCGGGACGGGATGTCGGCGAAGTCGATCTCCTCGCGGCCGGCCGCCCACGCGCGGTACATCTCCCTGAGCTCCTCGTAGGACGTGTGCCGGCGGTACGCCTGACGGTCGAAGTCCTCCCGGGCTCCCGCGATCACGTTGAGCCTGGACTGCGCCGCCTCGGTGAGCGCCCGGACGGCGGCGATCCGCGGGGCAAGGTGGCAGCCGACGCCTCCGTTGAAGAGCATCCCGTCGCCGGCGTGGACGTCCTCGGTCGAGACGTGGACCGTGGGCACCCCGATCTCCGTCAGGTAGAGGTAGATCTGGACCTCGACACCCGCCCGTGCGAACAGCGCGACCAGCCGAGCGGGCTCCTTCGGGAGCGACTCGGGGCGGACCCGGTAGCCCTGGCGGAGCGACTCCCCGGATGCCGAGGAGTCGTGCTCGATCACCTCCAGCAGCCCGTGCAGGAGGGCTTCCTGGGGGGTGTTGCCCGCGGCGAGGCCGATCGTGTTGGAGCTGAACATGCCGTGCTCACGAGGATAGGGAGTAAAGACGGACAGAGCGGGCACCAGGACCTCCTCGTCGCTCGCCAGCTCACGGGCCGGCCACCAGCCCATCGGCGCGTCCTCGGTCCAGGTGTGGTCGCGGCGGAGGATCAGGCGCCTCGGGTCGAGCACCGGAGTGCCGCTGTCGAGGAAGTCCCGGTAGGACGCTCGGACTGGCACGTCCTGGTACAGCTCGCACCAGGTCCGCTCGATCGCCTCCATCATCGCGGAGACGCGGGCGGCCTCCCTGGTCGTGCCCTTGCCACTGGTGACGGTGTTCAGTCCGGGCGCGGCCGTCGGCCGCATGCTGTGATAGACGGGGATGCCCACGGTGTCCAGGTCGGTCACGTCGGCGATCCGGGTGATGCCACAGGGGCCGAGGCAATCCCGTGCGAGGGCTTCGGTCTCCCGCAGGGAGCGCGCGCGGAGCGAGGTGGCGGTGGCCCGGCCCTCCCAAGTGGGTGACTCCAGCCAGTAATCGCGGGACTTCCTGCTCGCCTCGGTCCTCGCTCCCGTGGTGATGCTCGCGGTCCTCACCGTGGCCCCTTCAGCGTCTCGGCGCAGGAGTCACGGACCCAGCGGAACCAGGCCGCCGCGTTCGCCGGCCGCCTGATGGTGTGTCCCTCATCAGGCATGATCATGAGCCGGACATCGACGCCGCCGGCCCGTAGCGTGCGATGGATGCCGAGGGCCTCGTAGACGGGCACGTGCCCGTCCTGGACACCGTGGGACAGCAGCACGCGTACGGACTTAGCGAGGTCGGAAAGGCGCGCGGTCTCGCGGGCATACGCCGGGCCGTCGACCGGCCCGTACTCGCGCAGCCAGTGCCAGTGCAGGTCGCAGGTGCGGGCGACGGCGGCGAGGTCCACCCACCCGGCGTGGCTGGCGACCAGCCGGACCTCCGGCATGATCGTGGCCAGGGCGATGGAGAGCCACCCGCCGAGGCTCGCGCCCATCACGGCGAGCCTCGTGCCGTCGAGCATCGGGTCGGCGCCGACGACGCCCCGCACCTGTTCGGCGGCGACGCGGGCGACCTCGGTGAGCCAGCGGCCCCAGCCCCGGCTCACGGCGTCGCGGCCGTAGCCGGCGGAGAGCGGCGGGTCGATCATCAGCACCGCGTAACCCTCGGCCACGAACGGCCAGGGATTCCACCGCCACGACCAGTCGGTCCAGCTCACCACGGGACCGCCGTGGCACCAGACGAGCATGGGGTACGGGCCGGCGGAGTCGTCCGGCGGCAGGCAGAGCCAGCTGCTCCAGGATGAGCCGTCGGCCGCAGAGAAGACACGGCGGCTGATCCGGCCCTCCAGGCAGTCCAGCGTCGCCGGTGCGTACCCGGCCACGGAGGCGGGCCTCCCGTCGAGCGGCAAGGGCACGACCTCTGGGGGACGGGAGATGGCCGAGCTGACCACGAGCGCCTCGCCCTCGGTGACGGTCACCGCGCTCACCGAGCCGGGGACCTCCAGCGCGGGCGAGACGTCCCCGTCCAGGCCCACCCGGCGCAGTAGCCTGCGGCCGTCATGCTCGCCCAGGCACAGGACGGTGCCGTCGCCGTGCCAGGCATGCGGGACGAGCCAGTCGTCATGGTCTGCCGTTTCGATCCGCTCCCCATCGCCGGCCACGAACACCACGTACTGATGAGGGGCAGAGCGGGGTGTGGACACCAGCTCGCCGGTACACGCGAACCAGGCGCCGTCGGGCGATGCGACCGGAACGGTCAGGTCCGTGTCGTCCACCCAGACATGGCGGCCGGTTCCGGGCTCGGCGACGGGGAACACGTACAGCCCGAAGCGCCGGTGGCCATCGGCGGCGAAGCGGACCACGCCGGCCGCGCAACGCCGGCCGTCGGGAGTGACGGCCACCTGGCCAGTGAGTTCGGTGTCCGCTGGGAGAGGGATGTCCAGAAGGCACGCCGCGGGCGCGCCGCCGTGACCGTCGAGCCGGACGCGCGCCAGCCGCAGGACGGACCCGTCCACCCGATGGCCGAGCAATGGCCACACGTCCCCGGTGGGGAAGGCCGCGCTCTCGCCGGACGCCCGCCACGCGTCGGCGGCCTCATCGTCGGCTGTCAGGGAACGCGCCCCGGGGCCGGTCCACAGGGCGGCGACCGCGAAGGGCCCACCCGCGGCGAACGAGACGATGCCGCGACGGGTCTCCAGGACCAGGCTGGAGACGTCACCGCGGACCTGCCAGATCGCGTGACCGCCCGTGGCCTGGGGAGCGGCCCCGAGGTGCAGGTACGTCTCGTCATCGAGAACGCAGACTGCGGCGGCGTGCCCGTCCGCGCGGGCGAGTTCCCAGTTGCCGCCGGCGTCGATGAGATAGTTCAGGACGAACGGCACGGGCACGGGCCGGCCCGGCCGTGGCACGTCCGCCTCCACGAGGATGTGCCGGCCGCACCGGTGGGCCACGCGCACGCGCCGCTGCGCGAGGATGGCCTCCAGCACCCGCTCACCCGGTGTGACGTCGCTCGCGGGCACCGCGTGCCGGCGGGCGCTCTTCAACGTCGTTCTCGTCATCGGCCTCGTCATCGGCTCCGCAGCGCAATCTTGAGGGCCTCCTGCGGGTCCTGCTTGGCGAGGTGCCTGCTGAGCGCGTCACGCAGCCACGCGATCTTCTCGCCGCGGGTCATCTCGTGGTGGCAGCCCTCGATCGCCCGGGCGGCGGCGCTCCGCAGGAACAGCGCGCCCATGATCTCCGCGAGCCGTTCGGCCGAGGTCTCCGCCACGCTGATGACGAGCAGGAGCGCCCCGTCCTCACCGATGCGCACCGAGCGCTCGCAGCCCGGTGGCAGGTACAGCAGCCCGCCGGCGTCCAGGTCCGCCGTGAATGAGCCGGGCGCTTGCCGCTCTCCCGCGGACCAGGTGCAGCGGCCTGCCAGCTGAAGGACGAACGCATGCTCGGCTGAGTGATCGGCAGTCGGCGTCGTGTCCAGCCCGGCCGTGCTCGCCTGCGGCGGGGCCAGCACCAGCGTTGACCAGACGTCGCCGCGGAAGCCGGCCCCGAGGTTGCCGACGAGGCTCGCGATCCGCGGGTTCCACAGTTCGGGACGGTCCAGGGTGATGCTGGCCCCGCTCTCGTAGGCGCTGCGGAACGCATCGGGATCGGGATAGCCCACCAGGTCGTTGTTGACGACGACGCGCGTGTTGAAGGCCGCGTTCTGCTCGGCCACCGCCAGCCCGCGCGGGTACGTCAGGCTTACCCAGGGGCGGACGATCAGGCTGCAGGCGAACTCGTCCCACAGTTCGCCGGGCGACAGGAGCCCGGGCAGGTTCTCGACCCGGTACTGGTAGGGGAACACGTTCCAGATGTCGTCGAAGAAGTCCTTCGGCTCGCCGACCAGGTCCTTCAGGGTCGCCGGCGCGGAGCGCGGCTGCTGGTCGGTGCTCGTCATGCGATCCTCCTACGCATCCTGCTCAGCGCTGCCGTGAGGATCCGCTCGTCCGTGACAGCCTGCGTGTGAAGGCTGAGCGCCTTCGCCACGGCCTCCGCCTTGTCCTCCACGTACATGCGCGCCTGCTGCCGCATCAGGCCCTGGTTGTCCTCGCGGAACGTCGCCAGCAGCGCCTCCACCAGGTCGAGCGGCCCTGGCTCGGTGAGCGTCAGGGTGAGATGGAGCGAGTCCTGGTCGTGGGTGTGCGGGACGTGCGGCCAGCCATGCGGCAGGTAGAGCAGGTCGCCGGGCTCCATCGTGAACCGGTGAGTGCATGCGTCCAGCTGGACGTCTATCAGGCCCGACTCCGCGCCGATGAACTCTGGCGTCGCGTACAGCCGCCACTCCTTGATCCCGGCGAGCTGCACCACGAGCACGTGGGAGGCGTCCCGGTGCGGACGTGTCCCCCTGCTCTGCCTCGGGGTGAAGAAGACGTACGACTTGACCTCCGCCGGAATCCGCTTGCCCAGCTCGGCCACCAGATCACGGCTGGGCTTGTGCCAGTCCTCCATCTGGTTCAGCTTGACCGTCCCGCCCTCGGCCAGAGCCGCACGGATTCCCGCGGCGTTCGCCAGCCCGGTGATCTCGTAGCCGTTGACGCACTCGGTGCGGGTGACGCGGTCGGGATCAGCCCACACCCCTTCCTTGAGGACGGAGAAATAAGGTCTCCGCAGCATTGGCATGTCGATGACCTGGTGAAACTCGGCCATATCTATGAATGCGGAGACGGGCAGCGCCTTCTTGAGCAGCATGTGCCGCTTGTTCCAGGCCGCGTCACTGAGGTGATCTCAGCGAAATAATTTAGGACGATTGGGGATTTCTAGGACGCAGGCGGTGACGTATCGGGCCTATCGGGAGGAGTCATCGAAGGCCGGAGACGGGCGTGGAGCCTCCGGTAGATGAGT
>NZ_JBQQCC010000045.1:0-9290 GCF_052245635.1 Nonomuraea sp. KM88
TTGTCCGGTTGTTTGTTCCAGGCCGTGGGACGAACCGCCGCCCCAGCGGTCAAGCTACTTGATGACCTTGACGACCCGACCGGCGCCGACGGTGCGGCCACCTTCACGGATCGCGAACTTGAGGCCTTCCTCCATGGCGATGGGCTGGATCAGCTCAACGCGCATCTCGGTGTTGTCGCCCGGCATGACCATCTCGGTGCCCTCGGGGAGGTTCACCACACCGGTCACGTCAGTCGTACGGAAGTAGAACTGCGGACGGTAGTTGTTGAAGAACGGCGTGTGCCGGCCGCCCTCGTCCTTGGACAGGATGTAGACCTGGCCGGTGAACTCGGTGTGCGGGGTGGTCGTGCCCGGCTTGATGATGCACTGGCCGCGCTCGACGTCGTCGCGCTTGATGCCGCGCAGCAGCAGCGCGGCGTTGTCGCCGGCGTGACCCTCGTCGAGCATCTTGTTGAACATCTCGATGCTGGTGACGGTGGTGGTCGTCTTCTCCGGCTTGATGCCGACGATGTCGACCTGCTCGTTGACCTTGACGATGCCGCGCTCGATACGGCCGGTGACGACCGTGCCGCGACCGGTGATCGAGAAGACGTCCTCGACCGGCATGAGGAACGGCTTGTCCGTCTCACGCGGGGGCTCGGGGACGTTCTCGTCGACGGCGTTCATCAGCTCGACGATGCTGTCGGCCCACTTCTCGTCGCCCTCAAGAGCCTTGAGCGCGGAGACGCGGACGACGGGCAGGTCGTCGCCGGGGAACTCCTGAGCGGAGAGAAGCTCACGAACCTCGAGCTCGACCAGCTCCAGGATCTCCTCGTCGTCGACCATGTCGGACTTGTTGAGGGCCACGACGATGTAGGGGACGCCGACCTGGCGGGCCAGGAGGACGTGCTCCTTCGTCTGCGGCATCGGGCCGTCGGTGGCGGCGACCACGAGGATGGCGCCGTCCATCTGGGCGGCACCGGTGATCATGTTCTTGACGTAGTCGGCGTGACCCGGGCAGTCAACGTGCGCGTAGTGACGCTTCTCCGTCTGGTACTCGACGTGCGCGATCGAGATCGTGATGCCGCGAGCCTTCTCCTCCGGCGCCTTGTCGATCTTGTCGAACGGCGTCGCGGCGTTCAGCTCGGGGAAACGGTCGTGGAGCACCTTGGTGATCGCCGCGGTCAGTGTGGTCTTACCGTGGTCGATATGCCCAATGGTGCCGATGTTCATGTGCGGCTTGTTCCGCTCGAACTTGGCCTTGCCCACTGGTTCTCTCCTTGAGAATCTGACTGACTTTCGTCTGCACACTTGGGCCCGGGAACTCCCGAACCCCTTGGCGGCGGGGTGGCTCTCACCACCCTGCCAGGGACCAGGAACTTGTTCGCCCCGGGCCCCTCGGCGGCGGGGCGACGATCTCCGCCGCCTCAACCACCTCGGGACCAGGGGTTATTCGCCCCGGGCCTTCGCGACGATCTCCTTGGCGATGCCCGGAGGCACCTCCGCGTAGGAGTCGAACTGCATGCTGTAGCTCGCGCGCCCCTGCGTCTTGCTACGCAGGTCACCCACGTAGCCGAACATCTCAGACAGCGGCACGAGCGCCTCGACGACACGGGCGCCGGCCCGCTCGTCCATCGCCTGGATCTGCCCGCGGCGACCGTTGAGGTCACCGATGACGTCACCCATGTAGTCCTCGGGCGTGGTGACCTCGACGGCCATCATCGGCTCGAGAAGCACGGCGTCCGCCTTGCGCGCGGCCTCCTTGAAGGCCATCGATCCGGCGATCTTGAAGGCCATTTCCGAGGAGTCGACGTCATGGGCGGCGCCGTCGGTCAGCGTAACCTTCACGCCGACCATCGGGTAACCGGCCAGCACGCCGAACTCGGCGGCCTCCTGGGCGCCGGCGTCGACCGATGGGATGTACTCCCTCGGGACGCGGCCACCGGTGACCTTGTTCTCGAACTCGTAGCCGTCGTTGCCCTCGCCCAGCGGCTCGAGGTTGATGATCACCCGCGCGAACTGACCGGAACCACCGGTCTGCTTCTTGTGGGTGTAGTCGACCTTCTCGATCTTGCGGCGGATGGTCTCGCGGTAGGCCACCTGCGGGCGGCCCACGTTGGCCTCGACCTTGAACTCGCGCCGCATGCGGTCGACGAGGACCTCCAGGTGCAGCTCGCCCATGCCCCAGATGACCGTCTGACCGGTCTCCTCGTCACGGCGGACCTGGAAGGACGGGTCCTCCTCGGCCAGCCGCTGGATGGCGGTGGACAGCTTCTCCTGGTCGCCCTTGGTCTTGGGCTCGATGGCGACGTTGATGACCGGAGCCGGGAACGTCATCGACTCGAGCACGACCTGGTTCGCCGGGTCGGACAGGGTGTCTCCGGTCGTGGTGTCCTTCAGACCCATGACCGCGACGATCTGGCCGGCGATCGCCGACGGGCGCTCCTCGCGCTTGTTGGCGTGCATCTGGTAGATCTTGCCGATCCGCTCCTTCTTGCCCTTCACAGAGTTGACGACCTGTGAACCGGCCTCGAGCGTGCCCGAGTAGATGCGGAGGTAGGTGATCTTGCCCAGGTGCGGGTCGCTGGCGATCTTGAAGGCCAGGGCGGAGAACGGCTCGGTCGGGTCCGCGTGCCGCTCGATGACCTTCTCCTCGTTGCCGACCGCGTGGCCCTTGAAGGCCGGGATGTCGGTCGGGGCGGGGAGGTAGGCGACGATCGCGTCGAGCAGGGGCTGCACGCCCTTGTTCTTGAACGCGGTGCCACACAGGACCGGGTTGATGGCGCTCGCCAGCGTCGCGCGGCGCAGGGCCGCGACCAGCTGCTCCTCGGTGGGCTCGGTGCCCTCGAGGAAGAGCTCCATCAGCTCGTCGTCGTTCTCGGCGACGGTCTCGACCAGCTTGTCGCGCCACTCACGGGCGGCCTCGGCGTGGTCGGCCGGGATGTCGACGGTGTCGTACATCTCGCCCTTGGCCGCCTCGGCGCTCCAGATGAGGGCCTTCATCGTGATGAGGTCGATGACGCCCTTGAAGTCGGCCTCAACGCCCCAGGGGAGCTGGATGACGGCCGGGGTGGCGCCCAGACGACTGATCATCATGTCGACGCAGCGGTGGAACTCGGCGCCGACGCGGTCCATCTTGTTGACGAAACAGATGCGCGGGACGTTGTAGCGGTCCGCCTGTCGCCACACCGTCTCTGACTGCGGCTCGACACCGGCGACACCGTCGAACACGGCGACGGCGCCGTCGAGGACACGCAGCGAACGCTCCACCTCGATGGTGAAGTCGACGTGCCCGGGGGTGTCAATGATGTTGATGGTGTGACTGAGCCACTCACAGGTCGTCGCGGCGGACGTGATCGTGATGCCGCGCTCCTGCTCCTGCTCCATCCAGTCCATCGTGGCTGCGCCCTCGTGGACTTCACCGAGCTTGTAGTTGATGCCGGTGTAGAACAGGATGCGCTCAGTCGTGGTGGTCTTGCCCGCGTCGATATGGGCCATGATCCCGATGTTGCGGACCTTGGCCAGGTCAAGAGCGGTCGTGGTGGCCACTTCTCTCGCGTCCTCTCCTGCGGGGGGCCGGGCCCCCCGCACGCCCCCTACAACTGCTAGGGCCTACGGTCGTTTATCCGCGGGGAAGCCAGCTTCCCCGCCCCCTCAGTTGCAAGGGCCTACGGTTGTCCTTCGGCGAGTCGCCACCAGGGTGACGGCTCCAGGCCGGCAACCAGCGCGCCGCGCTGCCTACCAGCGGTAGTGAGCGAAGGCCTTGTTGGACTCGGCCATCTTGTGCGTGTCCTCGCGCTTCTTGACGCTCGCCCCGAGGCCGTTGCTGGCGTCGAGGAGCTCGTTCATGAGGCGCTCGGTCATGGTCTTCTCGCGGCGGGCGCGGGAGTACTGCACCAGCCAGCGCAGGGCCAGGGTGGTGCTGCGCGCCGCGCGCACCTCGACCGGCACCTGGTAGGTGGCGCCACCGACGCGACGGCTGCGAACCTCGAGGGTCGGCTTGACGTTGTCGAGCGCGCGCTTCAGGGTGACGACCGGGTCGTTGCCCGTCTTCTCCCTGCAGCCCTCGAGGGCGCCGTAGACGATGGACTGCGCGATGGAGCGCTTGCCGTCCAGGAGCACCTTGTTGATCAGTGCGGTCACCAGCGGCGAGCTGTAAACCGGGTCAGCCATGAGCTGACGACGGCCAGGAGAACCCTTACGAGGCATTAGCTCTTCTCCTTCTTCGCGCCGTAGCGGCTACGGGCCTGCTTGCGGTTGCGGACACCCTGGGTGTCGAGCGAACCGCGGATGATCTTGTAGCGAACACCAGGCAGGTCCTTCACACGACCGCCACGCACGAGCACGATGGAGTGCTCCTGCAGGTTGTGACCCACACCGGGGATGTAGGCCGTGACCTCGATGCCGTTCGTGAGCCGAACGCGGGCCACCTTGCGCAGTGCCGAGTTGGGCTTCTTCGGGGTGGTGGTGTAGACGCGCTGGCACACGCCGCGCCGCTGGGGGCTCCCCTTGAGGGCAGGAGTCTTGGTCTTGGCGACCTTGTCCTGCCGGCCCTTGCGGACCAACTGCTGAATAGTGGGCACTGCCACTCCGTTTCGTGCCTTGGCCGGTGTTACGTCAGTTGTGGTGCATGTGCAGGTTCTGCCGGTGTCATGACCTGCTGTCTTTCGCTGTCCCGGTGCCCCCGCGCTCGGGCGTGTCGCGCTATTCACACAGACACATCCGCGAGGATTACGAGCCAGGAAGCCGTCCCACGCTCGCAATTGAGCGCACGGTCGAGAGCCCGCATAGAGACGGGCACGATGTCCAAGACTACCCAGACCCATGCGACACGTCAAAACGGCGCGACAAGGCGGGCAAGCCGTGCCACTCCGGATCGCCGGGGCCTATTTCATCCAGCCCATCTACAGCTCCGCGACCATGATATAGGCCCGCAGACCCTCTCGTCCCCCGGACCGGCGTGTTCGTCGCCACACGCGCTCACGATCAACCCCTTCCTTCCGGTACGGCGGCGCCGACGTCACCCAGACGCCGTACAGGGCCGGGGACCTCCAGGGAGACGCCTCTGACCCCGCACGTGGCGCAGCGCCGCCACGGCGCCCTGTGGACCGTCTCCGTGGTCGGTCGGGCACCCGGCACGCCCCCGTCGGTCACCCCACGTCGAGCCCCGGACACGCAGAGAGCCGAAAGCCACACCGGGCACGCGCGGGTGCGAACGCGAAGCGCCCGGGTCTCCTGATCGGAAACCCGGGCGCGTTCAGCTGCCGTTGACTAAGAAATCACCGGTTGTACTGGCCGAAGTCGTATTCCTCCAGCGGCACGGCCTCGCCGCTGCCGGTGCCGAAGGTGTAGTCGGCCGCCGAGCCGTCGTAACCGCCGACGGTGTACATGGCCGCCTTGGCCTCTTCGGTCGGCTCCACCCGGATGTTGCGGTATTGCGGCATGCCGGTGCCCGCAGGGATGAGCTTACCGATGATGACGTTCTCCTTCAGGCCCAGGAGCGAGTCGGACTTGGCGTGGATCGCCGCGTCCGTCAGGACCCTGGTCGTCTCCTGGAAGGAGGCCGCCGACAGCCACGACTCGGTGGCGAGCGACGCCTTCGTGATGCCCATGAGCACTGGACGGCCGGCGGCCGGGGAGCCGCTCTCCGCCACCGTCTCGCGGTTCATCTGCTCGAAGCGCGGACGCTCGACGAGCTCGCCGGGCAGCAGGTCGGTGTCACCGGACTCCAGCACGTTCACGCGCTTGAGCATCTGCCGCACGATGATCTCGATGTGCTTGTCGTGGATCGACACACCCTGCGAGCGGTAGACCTGCTGGACCTCCGCCACCAGGTGCAGCTGCACGGCCCGCGGGCCGAGGATGCGCAGCACCTCGTTGGGGTTGACCGCACCGGCGACCAGCTGCTGACCGACCGTGACACGCTGGCCGTCCTGCACGAGCAGGCGCGAGCGCATCGACACCGGGTAGGCGATCTCCTCCGAGCCGTCGTCGGGAGTGATCACGACCTTCCTGGTCTTGTCGGTCTCGTCGATCCGGGCCCGGCCCTCGGCCTCGGAGATCGGGGCGACACCCTTGGGGATGCGCGCCTCGAACAGCTCCGTGACACGGGGCAGACCGTGGGTGATGTCGGCGCCGGCCACACCACCGGTGTGGAACGTACGCATCGTCAGCTGCGTGCCGGGCTCACCGATCGACTGTGCGGCGATGATGCCGACCGCCTCGCCGACGTCCACGAGCTTGCCGGTGGCCAGCGAGCGGCCATAGCAGGTCGCGCAGACACCGATCTTGGCCTCGCAGACGAGCGCGCTGCGGGTGCGGACCGTCTCGACGCCCGCCTCGACCAGGGCCGCGACGTGGTTGTCGTTGATGTCGACACCCGCGGGGACGATGACCTTGCCGTCGACCTCGACGTCCTCGGCCAGGATGCGGCCGTGCACGTTGGACTCGGCGTTCTCGGCCTTGACCAGGTTGCCGACCGCGTCGCGCTCGCCGACGTGCAGCGGGACGGCGCGGTCGGTGCCGCAGTCGATCTCGCGCACGATGACGTCCTGGGCGACGTCCACCAGACGACGGGTCAGGTAGCCCGAGTCGGCGGTGCGCAGGGCGGTGTCGGCGAGACCCTTCCGCTGGCCGTGGGTGGAGATGAAGTATTCCAGCACCGACAGGCCCTCGCGGAACGAGGCCTTGATCGGCCGCGGGATCGTCTCACCCTTGGTGTTGGACACCAGGCCGCGGATGCCGGCGATCTGCCGGACCTGCATCTTGTTACCGCGGGCGCCGGAGTTGACCATCATCCAGACCGGGTTGGTCGCCGGGAAGGCGGTGACCATGTCGGTCTCGACGTCGGCCGTCGCGTGCGTCCAGATCTCGATGAGCTCCTGACGGCGCTCCTCGTCGGTGATCAGACCGCGCTCGTACTCGCGCTGGACCTTGTCGGCCCGGCGCTCGTAACTCTCCATGATGTCGGTCTTGTTGGGCGGCGCGACGACGTCCTCGATCGAGATCGTGACGCCGGAGCGCGTCGCCCAGCGGAAGCCGGCGTCCTTGAGCGCGTCGAGCGCGTTGGCGACCTCGATCTTGGGGTAGGTCTCCGCCAGCTCGTTCACGATCGTGGACAGCTGCTTCTTGCCGACCTGGAAGTCGACGAACGGGTAGCTGCCGGGCAGCGTCTGGTTGAACAGGCACCGCCCGAACGTCGTCTCCAGCCGGATCGGGTCGCCCTGCTCCCAGCCTTCGGGCGCGACCCAGTCACGCGGCGGCAGGACGTCCTTCAGCCGGATGTGGATCTTCGCCTGGATTTCCAGCTCGCGGCGGTCGAAGGCCATCTGCGCCTCGGCGATCGAGCCGAACACGCGGCCCTCGCCCAGCGCGCCGTCCTTCTGGGTGGTCAGCCAGTAGAGGCCGATGACCATGTCCTGGGTGGGCATCGTCACGGGCTTGCCGTCGGCCGGCTTGAGGATGTTGTTGGTCGAGAGCATCAGGATGCGTGCCTCGGCCTGGGCCTCAGCCGACAGCGGCAGGTGCACGGCCATCTGGTCGCCGTCGAAGTCCGCGTTGAACGCGGTGCAGACGAGCGGGTGGATCTGGATGGCCTTGCCCTCGACCAGCTGCGGCTCGAACGCCTGGATGCCCAGGCGGTGGAGCGTCGGCGCGCGGTTGAGCAGCACGGGGTGCTCGGTGATGACCTCTTCGAGGACGTCCCACACCACGGGACGCGCCCGCTCGACCATCCGCTTGGCCGACTTGATGTTCTGGGCGTGGTTGAGGTCGACCAGCCGCTTCATCACGAACGGCTTGAACAGCTCCAGCGCCATCTGCTTGGGCAGGCCGCACTGGTGCAGCTTGAGCTGCGGGCCGACGACGATGACCGAACGGCCGGAGTAGTCGACGCGCTTGCCCAGCAGGTTCTGGCGGAACCGGCCCTGCTTGCCCTTGAGCATGTCGCTCAGGGACTTCAGCGGACGGTTGCCGGGCCCGGTGACCGGGCGACCGCGACGGCCGTTGTCGAACAGCGCGTCGACGGCCTCCTGCAGCATCCGCTTCTCGTTGTTCACGATGATCTCGGGCGCGCCGAGGTCGAGCAGACGCTTGAGCCGGTTGTTGCGGTTGATGACCCGGCGGTAGAGGTCGTTGAGGTCGGAGGTCGCGAACCGGCCACCGTCGAGCTGCACCATCGGGCGCAGGTCCGGCGGGATGACCGGGATGCAGTCGAGCACCATGCCGCGCGGCGAGTTGGTCGTGTTGAGGAACGCCGACACGACCTTGAGCCGCTTGAGCGCGCGGGCCTTCTTCTGGCCCTTGCCGCTGCGGATGGTCTCGCGCAGGTTCTCGGCCTCGGCGTCGAGGTCGAAACTGACCAGGCGCTCCTGGATCGCCTGGGCGCCCATGCCGCCCTTGAAGTAGCGGCCGAAGCGGTCGCGCATCTCGCGGTAGAGCAGCTCGTCGCCCTCGAGGTCCTGGACCTTGAGGTTCTTGAAGCGGCTCCAGACCTCGTCGAGCCGGTCGATCTCGCGCTGGGCGCGGTCGCGCAGCTGGCGCATCTCGCGCTCGGCGCCCTCACGGACCTTGCGGCGCTGGTCGCCCTTGGCGCCGGCGGCCTCGAGCTCGGCCAGGTCGCTCTCGAGCTTCTTCTGCCTGGTCTCGACGTCGGCGTCGCGGCGCTGCTCGATGTGCTGCCGCTCGACGGAGATCTTCGCCTCCAGCGAGGGCAGGTCACGCTCACGCATCTCGGTGTCGACATGCGTGATCATGTAGGCCGCGAAGTAGATGACCTTCTCCAGGTCCTTCGGGGCCAGGTCGAGCAGGTAGCCGAGGCGCGACGGAACGCCCTTGAAGTACCAGATGTGCGTGACCGGAGCGGCCAGCTCGATGTGGCCCATCCGCTCACGACGCACCTTGGCACGGGTCACCTCGACGCCGCAGCGCTCACAGATGATGCCCTTGAACCGGACGCGCTTGTACTTGCCGCAGTAGCACTCCCAGTCACGGGTCGGGCCGAAGATCTTCTCGCAGAAGAGCCCGTCCTTTTCCGGCTTGAGCGTGCGGTAGTTGATGGTCTCCGGCTTCTTGACCTCGCCGTGCGACCACTGACGGATGTCGTCGGCCGTCGCCAGCCCGATCCGAAGCTCGTCGAAGAAGTTGACGTCTAGCATTTGTGCGATCTCCCCCTCAGACTTCTTCCACGCTGCTCGGCTCGCGCCGGGACAGGTCGATTCCGAGCTCCTCCGCGGCGCGGAAGACGTCCTCGTCGGTGTCACGCATCTCGATGGACATGCCGTCGCTGGAAAGCACCTCGACGTTCAGGCACA
>NZ_JBQQCC010000046.1:0-7962 GCF_052245635.1 Nonomuraea sp. KM88
CCCCTCCACCTCCGAACGGCGGATTCACGGGGTTGTCCGCGAGCACGCAGACGCACCATGAACTGCACGAATGGCCGCCCACAGCGACACATGCACAATCCAGCCACCTTTGCAACTCTTGTGACTCCAGGTGAACTTGTTATAGAAATAGAGCCGTTCGCACAAATGCATCGATTGAGGTTTTGGTTGAGAACGCTCGACAGACTCCGGCACACGGTAAAACTCGCTACCGCGGCAGCACTTGTCTCCGCTATGCCGACCCTGGTCGCCGATTCGGCAGCCGCAGATTCGGCACCGCCACCCACGCCATCATCAATTGCCCTCCTCGACCAGGCGAGGAGCCAGGCCAAAGCCCAGAACAAGCGGATCGAAATCGAGTCGCTGCGCAGCGAGACCGCGACCTATTACGCCAATCCCGACGGCACGACCCTCCTCGCCGAACTGCACGCGAGCCCCATCCGGATGCAGAGAGACGGCTCCTGGCAGCCGATCGACACTACGCTTGTCGAAAGCAATGGAACTCTTCAGCCGAAATTATCCAAAGCGCCCCTCGCCTTATCCGCCGGGGGCGACGCGAAGCCGTTGGCACAGATATCCACCCCAGATGGCGATTCGCTCATTCTGAACTGGCCGTCGCCGCTACCGCGCCCCACCGTTTCCGGAAACAAAGCAATATACAAAGACGGAGCCGAACCCGGGACGGACATCGTCGTGACAGCCCTGGCGACGGGTCTTCGGTATGAGTTCGTGATACGACGGCCCCCGGCAGCCAAGGCTCTCGATCTCACACTTCCCATCGCGTTCCAGGGGCTCACTCCCACGAGTCGAGCAACAGGGAAGTTCGCCGACGCCGCCGGCAAGCCCGCGCTCTTCGCCTCGACCCCACGCCTGGCAGCGCAGGGTCGTTCGACGTCGAAGAAGGCCGCCGTCAAGGCGGAGCACGCAGGAGACGTTCTTCACCTGACATCCGATCTGACGTCCGTCGACCAGGCGTCCTTTCCTGTGACGCTGAGCGGCTCGTACACGATCCCAGGCAGCGCCGACGTGGACGTCGCCGACGATGGAAGTCTGGCCGACCCGTCACTTCCCTTCCTTACGGCGGGGAACATCTTCGGCATCCGGAACCGTACCCACTTGCGTTTCGACACGGCAGCCCTCGCCTAGCAGAAGATCATCGACGCCCGCCTCTCGCTCCTAAACACCGACGGCCCCGGGTGCGGGGAGGAGATCGGGGATGGGATCCAAGTACGGCGGATAACTAGCGATTGGGATGCGAACAACCTCACCTGGGCCAACAAGCCCGCCGCCACGACCGATGGATCCACCACCGTTACCAAGTCGTACGCTTCCGACTGCGGAGAGGGCACTCTTGAGTGGCCGCTGAACCACATCGTCACGACATGGACGACCGGCCAGCCGAATTACGGCGTCGTCCTCCAGGCCCCGGACGAGGCTTCCGAAGATGACAACTACCGCGTCCTGGCGTCGTCCGAATACGGCAGCGCTCAGGACGCACCGACGCTCACGGTGACGTACGAACCGGTACCGAGTTTGGACGGCACCGGTCGCACGGACCCGGAGACGGGGTCGTACGTCATCGAGGGCATCGACCTTTATGAGGGCGGCATGGTCACCATGCGCAGCCACAGCGCAGGGCCGCGCGGCGAAGCGGCCAAGCCCAACGAGCAAGTCCTCGGCCCCAATTGGCAGCTCACTCCACTGGGCGGCATGCTCTCGAACCGGCTCACCAATCGAGACGGCACCCTGTGGATCGATTACCCCAACGGCAGCACAGGAAAGTCCTTCGGCCCGGTCCCGGGCACGCCCGATACCTGGAAGGCGTCCGACGGGGAGACGATCGTCAAGAACGCCGATGGCACCTACACCCAGCGCGGCGGAGAGCCGGGCATCATCGCCACCTGGCGGTTAAACGGCAATGAGGGCATCATCGTCGAGCTGGGCAGCGAGGACACGGGCACCGAGCACGTCGACTACGACACCCAGGGACGCGTGGCCAGAATCGTCAGCCCGGACAAACCCGGCACTGTCTGTTCATCCGCATCCACATCGGGGTGCCACTCGGCAACCTTCTCCTACGCCACCCAAACCACGGCATCCGCGGCGGCATTCGGAGATCAGGAAGGCCAGCTGAAGGAGATCGCCTACGGTACTCCGGAGGGCTCCACGGCCGCGATCGTCCGCTACACCTACGACACGGAAAAGCGGCTGCGCGAGGTCTACGACCTGCGCGACTATGAATCGGGCTCCGCGAGCGTGGCCGCCGACCCGCTGAAGAGCAGCTACGCCTACGATTCAGCAGGCAACGTCACCCAGCTGACCACCCCTGGCGACGGCACGTGGAACCTCACCTACGACGGCCCTGGCCGCCTAACCGAGGCCGAACCAGCTCTTGGTATCAAGGCCACCACACCCTGCTACGCCTCGGACTTCATGCTGGGTAAGAGAGCCGGCTGCTGGGTCGACCCCGTCTACATGGACAACGAGCCCGAAGAAGCGGGAAACACCAAGATCTCCCCCGAGTGGGTGAAGACGCCCGGCGGCTGGTCAGTCGTAGGCGTCCCCTGGGACCACTGCACCAATCCAGCGCTGCCGAAAATCGTGAAGGACAACCCCGCGGGAATCTCGTTCGCCGCGGCCTGTGACAGCCACGACTACGGATATGGGATTATCTACTCACACAAGTTCAGCAACTTCCTGAAGCCCCGGAAGACCGCCGTCGACGCCGTGTTCTACAACATCCTGAAGAACGGCACCTGCAATTATTACAAGAAGTTCCCCACCACCAACTGGGGCCAGTGCGCATCGTGGGCCTGGATCTACTACCAGGCGGTGTACTACGGTGGCGGCGGAGAGATGAATCCGGAAGGATAGTCCAGTCAGGTACTGAGTTGACGCTGCGCGGGGTCCCTGATGGCACATCAGGGACCCCATGCCCGTATCAACCTCAGGCGGAGACGCAGAACCAAGGACACAGCACGATGCGCAACAAATACGCAACACTCCTGGCCTCGGCTTCACTCATTTTTGTCATGGCAGCCACGCTCGATTTCGCCAGACAGGGTGGCCACAGAGGTGGAATGGAGCTGCTCTGGCCGTTCCTGGCAAGCTTTCCCCTGAGCATTGTCGCAGAGTGGGCCTGGTCGGCAGGGCTGAATTCGATCGTCCCCGAGGGCTTATTCGGGGGGTCCAGGCTCAACGCGCACGTTGGATTCCTGACCATTACCGGGTTGGTACAATCCCTGGCGATATGGCGAATCATCCGCGGCAAGAGAACACCGGAAGCGCGTAATCCTCCTGCCATCGGCAGAGCAGACAGGGTTTTGCCGAGGGTGACCCTGATATATATCGGAATAGTTGTGTCACTCGCTCTGCTGAGTCTGCTCACCATGCCCGACAGGCCCACTGAGCCGTGGGTCAGTGGCGATCATCCTGATTTCTGGCCCCTCAGCTTCTACGCCGCGTTCCCCACCTCCATGCTGCTGACCTCGATCACGGCCCTGTTCACCGTCACGGTGGATCACAGAATCTTGGTATTGGAGTCGCTCTGCGCCGGGATGATCCAAGCCGTAGCCGTCTGGACGACTCTGAGGCAAACACGGCGGGGCTAGCGATCCTTGGTCGCTAGGGCAGCCGGTGTTCAGAGGCGGCTTGCTGTCGAGATGTCGGTGCATGGGCCATCGTGTACATGCACCTCCGCGGTGTGGTGATTGTGTCTTGGCTCCGCCAAGAAGTCATGTACCAAGAATGGTCGAGACGGTAGCTTCGCAGTGTGGGTGATGACGCTGAGCAGACGCGCTGGGTCGTGCATGGGGAACGGCTGATCTATGACGACCGGTGGATCCGGTTGGGGCTGGCCGATGTGGAGATCCCGGGCGGGGAACGGTTCGAGCATCATGTGGTGCATCTGGATCGGGCCGCGATCGCTGCCGTGCTGGATGAGCAAGACCGCGTCCTGCTGATGTGGCGGCATCGTTTCATGTTCGATCGATGGGGGTGGGAGCTTCCCGGCGGGCTGATCGAGGCCGGCGAGGAGCCGATGGTCACCGCTCTGCGGGAAGTGGAGGAGGAGACCGGGTATCGGCCGACGAGCCTTGAGCTCCTGGTCTCGTACCAGCCGATGGCTGGCATGGTCGACTCCGAGCACATCCTTTTCGTTGGGCGTGGAGCCGAGCTGGTGGGCAAACCTGAGGGCGAAGTGGAGGCCGATCGGATCGAGTGGATCCCCATGAGTGAGTTCCCCGGCATGATCGCCCGCGGGGACATCTGGACGTCCGGGACGTTGATCGGGCTGCTACAGGCTCAGGTGTGGCTCAACGGCCGAGCGCGCGGTTGACGGCTCTGGCCAGTTCGTCGATGCGGTGCCGTTGACGGCGACTGCCGGTCATGGTGGCCAAGTGCTGGGCGCGGTGGATGTGGGGCTGGGCGGCTTCAGGATCTCCGACCGCGAGCAGGGCGTGGCCGAGGTCGCAGCGGACGCCGGACTCGGCGCGGTTGTAGGTGCCGTCCATCCCGGCCAGTGCTGAGCGGAGGTCCTCGACGGTCGCGGGGTCGCCGAAGCGGACGAGGCAGTTGCCGCGCCAGCGGGCCAGATGATGGGTGTTGATCGCGAGATAGGGCATGTTCGGGTCGGCATCTCCATCCGGAAGCAGGGAGACGGCTTGATCCAGGGCACGACGGCAGGTGGTCTCATCGCCCAGAACGGCGGCGGCCTCGGCTTCGGCGGCGGAGAGCCAGGTCCTGAGACGGGCGGGTACTCGGTCGTGGTGCTGGGCGTGGACGTGCTGGAGGAGTTCGGTGGCCTCGGCGGGGCGGCCGAGTTCCATGAGGACATAAGCCTGTTCGCCGGAGACGTAGGCGAGGACGGCGGGATCGTCTGCTTCGTAGGCGGCGGCCTTGGCGTGCTCGTAGTGGTGCCAGGCGTCGTTGAGAGCCAAGGTGTTGATGGCCTGCCAGCCAGCCAATGAGGCGGTTTCGGCGAGCAGATGAGCGAGCTCAGCGCGCATGCCAGGGCGTACAGCGTGGCGGTGGGCGCGCTCGATCTGGGGTTGTTGGTGTCGGTGCGCAGGATCATGACCGTGGTCGGGTCGATGGTGGCTGCGGTGTCCAGCAGTTCGGCGAGTTCGCGGGCCTGCTGCTCCTGCTCATCGTCGTCATCACTGCTGTGGGATGCTCCGTTGAGCGGCGCCAGGCCGAGAAGCATGCGGGCGTGGTCAGGCAGGCGCAGGCCGGTGGCGACGCGTTCGATGACGGCGAGCTCTTTGACGGTCCCGCCGCCGTTGAGGATCTTGTTGACGCGAGGCTGGCCGAGACCGGTGGCGGTGCCTATTCGGACCTGGCTGGCACCGTATTTGTTGGCAAGACTGAAAAGTCCGGCGATGTCGCGGTTCTTGAGTATTTCCCGGGTTTCGTCCCGATCCCAGACTGCCGTAGGTAGCTCAATTGGGTCGAACGCGCCATTTTGCATTCTCAGACCTCCGGCTTCCGATGCCGGGATGATGTCGTGCTCTGCGGCTGATCCTATATGCGCTCGTGCTATATCAGCGTGAGATAGGTCTGAAAAGTATGGGCATTCATGCTGTCCGGCATGACAACGCCAGTCAGATGTACAGAGTGCGAGGGGCGAGGCTGGAAGATCGTCACTCGCCGCGGCCACGTGGCGGCCTCCGGGCTGGGCCTGGCTGCGTCCGCTCAGGAGGACTGCCTTTACTGCGCCGGTCCTGCTGATACGCCGCAAGAGGGTTTCGAGTGGGAAATCCGCATTCTGGGCGAGGGCGGCGAAATGCCTGGTCCGGGCGGTTGGAGCGCGTTCCAGGCGACCTCGATGGACCAACTGCGCACGGCGATGCGCGGCATGCCGCGAGAGATCTCGATCAAGGGCAGCATCCGGCACAAGTTCTACGACTTCGGGGCCGGTGAGAACGCCTGGGCGCAACGCGAGATTTTCCTCGCGTACGTGGATCCGGCCGGGGCCGTAAGGTTTGAGCGGGTAAGCTAATGATCTCCACCATTACGATCAGCGTGGATCCGTGCCGGTCGGCCGAGCTGCTTCAGGACGCTTTGCGGCGAGACGGAATCAATTCCGATGTCCATGATGGTTATGGACTGGCTTTGGTTTCGGTCTGGGTCGGTCTAGTCGTCTGGTGCGATGGCGAGCGCTTTTGGTGGCGTACCGGATGGAATGTCGATCACCACCGAGTCATTTATGCCTGGCATCCGGCGAGTGATCCTTTCAGGGCGGCCCGCCGGATCGCGATGCGTTATGCCGAACTCCGCTCCCGGCAGACCTCGATCCGTTCCGCCACCTCCGCGGAGCCGTTGTGAGCCGGGCGAGTTCGCGTATCGGTTGGAAGGCGACGATCGTGGGCACCTTCCACAGTCATGCGCGTACGCGTGCCCATAGCTCGGCGTTGATCGGCCGTGAGGGCGTGGTGGTGGCGGTGCTGCGCAACGGCACGACAGCATTGGTCAAGCTCGACGACGATCCCTATGAGCTGCCCGGCGGCGTACAGCGCTGGCCACTGGAATGGGACGACCTGGACCTGAAAGAGCCGATCGAGGTGACTCCTCCCCCGGCGTACGTGACCGGGTGGACGAAGACAGGGCGATCGATCGAGCTGCACGCCGTGGACCCGGGCACCAAGGTGGCCGTGTGCTCATCGCCGGTCGGGCCGCTGCCGATGTGCGGTTGGTCGGTGACCTTCTCTCCGAATGCGTCCAGAGCATGCCCCAAGTGCGTCGCTCTGATTAATGGCTCTTGAGCTGGTTACATCCTGCTGCCCTTTGGACGAGGGCCACTGACAGACGTTGCCTCAGCCGGTACTGTGCTTATGCGCACAAGTGGAAGAGTGAACGGGCGGTTGAGATGGGCATGGATTTCGCCCCACCTAAATACGCGCAGGTCATGCGAGCGATCCAAGAGCGGATCGAGTCAGGCGAGTACGCCCCAGGTGACATGCTGCCGTCCGAGACCCAACTGGTGCGCGAACTCGGAGTAGGCCGGACCACGGTTGTGCGTGCCCTTCAGACCCTAGCCATGCAGGGATGGATCGAACGCGAACACGGCCGCGGGTCGTTCGTCAAAGGTCGCCCCCAGAGTGCGGCCGATCGCGTACGCCCGAGTCTGGCCACTGCCGAGCAGGGCGAGAGCGCCGACGCCGTGCTAGAGGCCGGTCGCGTCCCGGCACCCCGTCATGTCGCGCGCCTGCTGGGTGTCGCCGAGGGAACCCCAGTGATCGCCCGGAGACGGGTAACCCGGAGTGCTGACGTCATCTCGGCGGTGGAGACCATTTGGGTGCCGCTGGAGCACGCCATCGGCACCGACCTGGACAAGACTGAGCCCTTGCGGCGCGGCATCCGTCAACACCTCCAGGCGGTCAAGCACCTGCGCTTCGACCACATCACCGAGCGAGTCAGCGCGCGCACGCCTACTCAGGAGGAAGCCGAGCTGCTCGGGTCGTCCAACCCGGTTCTTGGCGTGCTGGCCACTGCGCATGATCCGGCCGGCAACGTGCTGATGGTGGTGAGCCTCGCTCTGCCAGGGAGCCTGCACGTGCTCGAAGGTGTCTTCAAGGTGAGCTAACTCTTACCCCGCCTTTACCGCTCATCCACTTGTGCGGACGAGTTGCAATCCCTACTCTCAACTCATGCGGACAAGTGGACGAGCGAACGAAGGGCTCTCCACCGCTATCGAGAGGAACAACATGGCAATCCAGGGACCCATCCCCGTCACCTACAACATGGTCTTCCCGCACGGCTGCTACATCGTCGGCGAGGTCGAGCCCGTCAAGGACTTCGACGCCTCGTCCAACGGTCGCTTCGTGCAGGCCCGCGACAAGCAGACCGCAGAGCTGGTCTGGCAGGTCGCGGTCATGGACGGTGACCCGACCCTCAAGCCCGCCCAGAAGACGGTGGCGGTCAAGATCCTCGCACCCGTCCAGCCGG
>NZ_JBQQCC010000047.1:0-7364 GCF_052245635.1 Nonomuraea sp. KM88
CCTGGTCCGTGCCGGGGCGACGTTCATCAACGGCAAGCTGGTCGAGCGGCCCGAGGAATCACCCGTCACCGAGGACCAGTCGAGAGCCGCCTAAAAAATCTTGATCCACAGGTCTTGACGATTGCTCGCCATGTCCCGGTGCGCCCCCAGTCAGAAGGCCACGCCGCGCGACCCGGCGGAGGCGGATGTCAAAGAGGACGCCCAGGACTGACCCGCCCATCCGCCCCTTGCACCGCGTTACAAGGGTCCGACCCTGTGGATCTTCACTGCCTGGCGATCACACCCCGATGAAGCTCACTGTCTCCATCATGTCCGCCCGCCCTGTACGCAGCCGTGGCACGCCTTCCTTCTCGAACCCCGCTGAGACACCGCAGAACAGTACGAGCCCGTCATCGGCTCCGACCATCTGGCTGACAGTCTTGCGATACATCGTCCACATCACCTGGGGGCAACTGTGCAACCCTTCCGCTCTCAGCAACAGCATGACCGTCTGCAGGTACATCCCTGCGTCCCCCCACTGTCCGGGCCCCATCGTCCGATCGAGGTAGCAGAACAGTACGACTGGCGCCCCGAACGCCTCCGAGTTCAAGGCAGCGATCTTCTTGGGCCTGTCGGGGTCGTCACGCTCGATTCCCAGCGCTTCGTACCGCTGCGCGGCCGCGGCGGAAAAGCGGTCCAGATACGGCGAGGTCAGTTCGGCCGGGTACATCGGATACTCCCGCTCATCACCCGGGTCTCCCGCCCGAGCCCTGGCCGTCGCGCGCCTTTTGAGTTCGGCCAAGGGCTCGCCGGTCACAACGTACACATGCCACGGCTGGAGATTCCCACTCGACGGAGCTCGCGTCGCTGTCGTCAGCACTCGTTCGAGTATCTCCTTGGGCACCGGCTCATCGCTGAACGCCCGCACGGCCCGGCGACTGTCCACGGCCTCATACACATCCACGTCTTCGCGCCCCTCACTCAAGACGATCAGCTCCTCCACCGTAGTCAGAGGAAAGCGGCGCGTTCCTGGAGGAGGTCGCCGCTCTCCTCGACCGCGAGGCCCTGCTGCTTGATTCGGCACCAGCGGCTGGGGGTTGCAGCCGTGGCAGGACGATCCGGACTCTCTACCCGCCTGGGCTTCCCGCCGCTGAGAGATTCTCCATCCACATCCACCTCGCTGACTCGCGCTCCTGGCGCGTACGCGCGCACGGTCTGACGTCCTGGCCGCCCGAGTTCGCCGCCCAGGTGCAGGGGGCGATCGAGCGGCATGTGACCGGCCCGCACGACGACGCCACTGGCGGCGCCGAACGGGACGAGCTGCTGCGGCGCCATCCCGACACTGGGCGCCTGGTGCGCGACTGGGCTGCGTTCACCTGCACTACCCCGCTGATTCCCGCCGCGTGATCGCGGCCAAGCAGCGCGGTGGTCGAGCCGAGCCTTGCCGGTGTCGTCGGAAGCGGCTCCGGTACCCCTCCTGCTGGACGGCCGGAGTCACACAGCCAGATCGCGGCGGCGGAGCCCGTACAGGCCCGCCACGGTGAAGCCGGCGGCCACGAGCGTGAGCCCGAGCAGCGTGCCCGTTCCCGGGCTGGCCAGCGTGGAGTAATGGACGTGCGCGAACGGGGAGACCATGAAGAACGAGTCGCTCACCAGCCCGACCTCCCAGCCGACCTCCACGGCGATGGCCAGCACCAAGGCGGTCCACCCCACGACCGCTCCGGCTCGCCGGAACAGCCCGAAGGCCGCCACGGCGATCCCGGCCATCACCCAGACGCCGGGCAGGAGGGTCGTGGTGATGGCCAGGCCACCGGCGAAGTCACCGCTGCCAAGGCCCAGCGCGAGGCCGGCGATCACCAGAACGGCGGCAGGCACCGCAACCGCGAACACGAGATGGCTGACCACCCAGCGCGTCCGGCTCACGGGAAAGGACAGGAAGAGTTCCGTGGCCTCCTCGCCGCGCAGGCGGAGCACCGTCATGATCGAGTACAGGGAGACGGAGTACATCGCCAGCTTGTACACGACGAGGCGGAAGAAGATCTCCGTGGGATCGTCGGTTCCCGTCCGCTCGGCCCAGAAATCCAGCGCGCCGCTCTGGGCGAACGTCTCGATGGCGGTCTGCCCGCCCAGCCCGACCGCCGCACCGATGAAGGCGGCACCCGCGACCCACCCCAGCGCCATGCCCCGGTGCATCCGCCACGCCAGCCCGAGCGGCCCGCGCAGGCCGTTCGGCGCATGGGCGGGACCGAGACGCGGCGGCACGACGCCGGCGCCGACGTCCCGACTGGCCGACAGCGCGTAGGCCAACCCGGTCAAGGCCGCGACGAACACCGCGACCAGCAGGAACACCCACCACCGCTCGCCGCCGAAGGCGTGGGCGCGCAGGATCCACCCGCTCGGCATGAGCCACCCCAGCCATTCCATGCTCGGGCCGCCCACGTCACTGACGCCGCGGACCAGGTAAGCCCCGAAGAACACGGTGAAGGCCGCGGCTCCGGCCACCCGAGCGCTCTGAGTCACCTGCACGGCCACCGCGGCCAGCGCGGCCCCCACCCAGCCGCCCGACGCGGCCATGAGCCCCCAGGCGAGGGAGCCGGCCAGGGGAAGCCCGGCGCTCACGCCGACCACGGCGATCAGCACGGCCAGCACCAGGTTCGCACACAGCACGACGGCGAGAGCAGCGGTCAGCGGCGCGTGCCGTCCCACGGCGGCCGAGCCGACGAGCTCGCGCCGCCCCTGCTCCTCGTCGGAGCGGGTGTGCTTGACCAGCAGGATGACACTGGCCAGGGCAGCGAAGATCATGGTGGCGGCGCCCCGCTGCTGAGCGGCGGCCGCGCCCAGGCTGTCGCCGTACGCCGGCCCCTGCATCAGAAGGATCACGGGGTTGGCCGCGATCTCGTTCGCGTAGTGCAGGCGCGCTTCGGGAGTCGGGAGCAACTGGCGGATGGTGGCCACCGTGGTGGTGACGAAGAGGGCGACCAGCAGGAGCCACAGCGGCTGCCAGACGCGGTCGCGGCGCAGGATCAGCCTGATCAGTGTCGGCGTGTTCATCGGTAGTGCCTCATGAACAACTCTTCGAGGGTGGGGGGCTGGGCGGAGATGTCGCGCACGCCGTACTGCGCCAGCCGGGCCAGCACCTCGCCGATGTGGTCGGTGTCGGCCTGGAAGCGTACGCGGCCACCGTCCATGCGGAGGTCGTGGACATGGGGCAGGCCGTCATCCGGCGCCGTGTCCAGCTCCGCCGTGACCGAGATGCGCGTGAGATGGCGCAGCTGCGCGAGCGTGCCGGTCTCCACGATCCGGCCGTCCCGGATGATGCTCACCCGGTCGCAGAGCGCCTCGACCTCGGCGAGGATGTGGCTGGAGAGCAGGACCGTACGGCCGGCGCGCCGCTCCTCGGTGATGACCTCGCGGAAGACCGCTTCCATCAGCGGGTCGAGACCGGAGGTCGGCTCGTCCAGCAGCAGTAACTCGACCTCGGAGGCGAGTGCGGCGATCAGCGCGACCTTCTGCCGGTTGCCCTTGGAATAGGTCCGGGCCTTCTTGCGCGGATCCAGGGCGAAGCGCTCGATCAGCTCGTCGCGCCGCTTGGCGTCGGTGCCGCCGCGCAGGCGGGCGAGCAGGTCGATCACCTCGCCACCGGACAGGCTCGGCCACAGGGTGACGTCGCCGGGGACGTACGCGAGCCGCCGGTGCAGCTCGACGGCCTCGGACCAGGGATCGCCGCCCAGCAGCCGGACCTCGCCTGCGCCCTTGCGCAGCAGGCCGAGGAGGATGCGCAGGGTCGTGGACTTGCCGGCGCCGTTGGGGCCGAGGAAGCCGTGCACCTCTCCTTCCCGCACGGTCATGTCCAGGCCGTCCAGCGCACGGACCCGGCCGAAGTCCTTGATCAGGCGGCGGATCTCGATCACATCAGGCATCGGGGTGCTCCTTCATGTGAAAGTCGGTGACGGCCTGACGGAGCCGGCTTCCCTGCTCCATGGCGAACCACTCACCCATGTGCGCGTAGACATCGGCCAGGGCGATGCCGATCAGGCTGGAGTGCGCGCGCTGCAACACGTCGACGCCGAGCCGCCGGGACAGATGCTCGTGCAGCACGATCGTGCCCAGATGCATCGCCGCCATCACGACGGCCCGTTCGCGAACCTTCGCTTGGCCGGGAGGGAAGTCATCGGGCCAGGTGGCCGTGAAGAACCGCTCGGCGACCTCGGCGCCTTCGTCGAACACCGCAGCCGCCACCGGGGAGCCCTCGACCAGGGCCCGCGCGAGGTAGCGGACGCTGAGCTCGCTCGCCTCGTACATCCCCCGCAGAAATTCGGGGTCGACGTCGGTCTCTTCCTGGATCTGGCTGGCGGCACCCAGGATGGCGTCGCGGACATGCTGGTCGCAGGCCTCCCGCAGCCCGTCCTTGGAGCCGAAATGGTGCTGCACCAGGCCGACGGAGACGCCCGCAGCGTCGGCGATGTTCTTCAGCGTGGCGGCCTTGACGCCCCGAGCGGCGAACTGGGCCAGCGCGGCGTCTCGGATGCGAGCGCGCGCGGTCAGGTCTTCCTTCGGACGGTCTCCGGCACTTGACGGTATTGACATACTGCTAACCATATCTTCATATTGTCGACCATATCAAGATATTGGCCGATGCCTGCTGGTGACTGCCGCGCTGCCTCCATCGGCTCCGGCTCGATCGGTCGCGCCTCCTGCGTGCAGCTTCAAACGCACGACAACGGCACCATCACCACGTCTCTGCCGTGGGCGTTCCCCAGCAGCAACGGGACCTGCCGCTGCACTGACCGGCCGCGCGAGGCAGGCCTAGACACCTACACCGTCGATCGGCTTGGCGGGGTCTCTTCCCGCCCGCGAAAGCGCACCACGACGTGCGAGTACTGAGCGTCACCCGATAGCCGCCACACGGGTGATTGCGCGAGCGCCGCTCGGCTTCGTCAGCGAGCGGCGCCAAGGTCCGCACGACAGGCGCGATGAACCGGCGAGCAGATGCGGCCGTGGCCCGACGCCTGAACCGGCTGCACCACATCCCGGCCCGCGTCGTGGAAGCCGCCGTGCTCGCCGTATGGGGCCTGCCGCTGACGGACCGGAGAACCAGCGAACTCCTCGACGACGTCGACGCGCCGCGGCTGCAAGGCCCAGGCCATGCGCCGCTTTGAGTTCGCCGCGGAGGGATCGGAGTTTCGAAACCGCTGATAATATGTCTGACATACGATGTAACCGTTAGTCAAGAAGAGGCGTTGTGCTGGTCCAATCCCATTCACCATTATGCCTCCAGGGCAGAACGTCCTTATAGTCGCTCCGCGTCCGAGTGGTATTGGCCCTCGCTCCACTCGTTCTCGCCATGCTGGGTAGTGCGCTCGGGGCCCGCGAGCGCACGAACGCCCGCGGGCCCCGAGAAGGTGGTTCCATTCGGGCTGGATGCAGTGAATCGAGTCGCGATAATGCCCCGGGCGGCTGGTCAGCGGTCTCAGATGAAGATCTGCCACCGCCCTGAGATACGCCAATCGAAACGCCGTCACGGGCTGACAACTAAGGGACCGCTTGGGAGCGCGTATGGCAACCACCAAGAACCCCGCCCAGGAAACCAGTCGCACCACGGCCAAGGCGAACAGCTAAGGCGCCGTCCACGGCGCTGGGCTCCTGCAAATCGGCACACCGGGAAGCCAACTGAGCTCAACTCGGTTTGGCGCTCCCATAACACTGTCAAACTCCGCAGTCGGCCATGACCTTGGCCAGCGCATGTACCTGACCCTGACGATTGAAGAGGAGATCAGTCAAATTACCATCACTTCTCCGGCCACGGGCAGCCGCCGGCGGTGGACCTTGTGGGGGTTGATGGCCGTCTCCGCGATCGCCATCGCCGCCTTCGCCGTACCGCCGTACCTGAGCGGTGACCCGGCCAACAGCAATCTCCCGATCAACCCGGACGCGGCGCACCACTTCCTGTCGCTCGTCGTGCACGCCGTTCCGTCCGGCCTGGCACTGGTCATCGGCCCTTTGCAGTTCCTGGCTCCCCTGCGCAACCGTCACCTCAAGGCGCACCGGGTCGCGGGCCGCGTCTACATGATCTCGGTGCTGATCGCCTCGATCGCCGCCTTCTTCGCCGCCACGTTCTCGGTCAGCGGTTTCCCCGCCAAAGTCGCGTTCTACGTGCTCACGGCAGCCTGGTTGTACACGCTGGCCCAGGCCTACCGGTGCGTCCGCCGCGGTGAGGTGCGGCTCCACCAGATCTGGATGATCCGCAACTACGCCCTGACGTTCGCCGCGGTGACCCTGCGCATCTACCTGGTCATCGGCATGGTGGCGCGGAAGCAGTTCACCTGGCTGACATTCGAGGACATCTACACCGCCAGCGTGTGGGCATCCATCCTGATCAACGTCGTCGTGGCCGAATACTTCATCGTCCACGGCATCCTGGCGCTGTCAGGCCGTCGCCGGCGGCGGCACGAGTCCCCATCCTCCACACCTGTCCTCACCGGAGCCGAGGAGAAGGGCGCGCGGAGTCCCGCTGGTCCAGATGGCGGGCCATCCAGTGACCATCGGTGATCTGCCTGATCAGGGGGTACGCGCCTTCCCGTGCGCCGCCCTGCCGGCTCGATCAGCCGTTCTTCCACGGCCTCGGGGAACTCCAGCGTGCCCGCACCCTCACCTCGGCCGAGAGGTCTCGAAGAAGAGCATGGGGCTCGCCCGTGCACACTTACCTCGATCGCAGAGCCGAATTCGGACCGGAGCAACTCGGCGAGCTTGCTCAACGCGAACGGAGGCCGATTCCGGTCGGCGAAGGGCATATTGACAAAGGGCCATTCTCAATATAGGCAACCCGCGGAGAGCGATCAGAAGCCATGTCCCAAGAAAGGATCGGCGGCTTCCCGGCCCGGGCTCGCACCACACGACGGCGGGCGCCGAACACCGGAAACAAAAGGTCACCCGGGCCTTTCCCGCCCTCATCACCATGTCGAGAGCGGGCGGCCCGCGGTTCGTCCGGAGCGCCGAATCAGTAACCGGCGTACAGCACCCAGGGAAAGACGCTGGAACCCGCTTCGCAGCAGGGTTCGTACTTGCAGCTCAACGGCACGTCAGGCCCGCTGGGCTTGAGATCGTACAGGGCGTCCATGCAGGCGGACTTCGTGGCGAACCGCTCCAGCTTCTCGGCCGCATGGGCGGTGCCGGACAAGGTCAAGAGCAGAATGGACGCCGTCAGGGCGGCCACGGCCAGTACGATGGCCGTCGAATCATCGATTGCCTCCTGTCTCACTGACGTGATCTCAGCGAATTGCCGGCAGGTAGTCGTGCTCGAAATGGGTGAGGACAAGTGCCGCGCGGGCGATGTCGCCGATTCGGCTGGGGCTGACGGTGATGTGCTGGAGGACCCGCCAGCGGCC
>NZ_JBQQCC010000048.1:0-5451 GCF_052245635.1 Nonomuraea sp. KM88
GGAAGGGGCACTCGCTGGCACCGTAAGTGTCGCGCACCTTGGCGCCGAACGCGCGGCCCAGCAGCGCGTAGTCGTCCTCGGTCAGGGTTTCGCCGGCCGGCTCCACCAGGACCGGCGCGACGCGCAGACGGCCAGCCTCCTGCTCCGCGGCGAGCATACGCAGCACGCTGCCGTATCCCAGCAGCAGGGCAGGACGGAACGCGTTGAGCTCGGCGACCAGCTCGGCCAGCGGGGCGTGCACGGAGAACAGCCGGATCGCCTTGCGCTGCAGCCGGTGCGCGCGCATGCGGGCGGCGCCGGCGGAGACCATGAAATGCCCGTTCCGCGCGGCCACGATGGCCATCCGCCCGCCGCCGGCCAAGATGCGGGTGATGTCGCGGGCGTTGAGCCAGGAGCCCATCATCCGGGCGCTCATGGCGTAGTTGACCGCGATGTCTCTCTCGTCCTTGACGAAGATCGCCGGATTTCCGGTAGTCCCCGACGTGGTCACCACCAGGTAGCGGCCGAGGAAGCGGGCGCCGATCAGCTCGGGATCCGCCACGAAGGCGCGAGCGCGCTCCAGTGTCACCTCTCGGTCACTGGCCCACCGGTCGTAGTCGGCCATCAGCGCCTTCTTGTCGGTGACCGGCAGTGCGGCCGGGTCGTCGACTCCGTCCGGCAGCCCTCGGTAGAGGTCGCGGTAGTAGGGCGAGTGGGCGCGGGCGTGGGCGACGCTCTCGCGCAGCCGCCGCCGCTGGACCGCGACCCACGCGCGATTCCTTCTGGTACGGCCGGCGTCGAGCAGCAGCCGTGGCATGGTCTCCATCATGCCGCCATTATGTCACATCCATGTCAAATGTCATTAGAATGTCAGTTTTTCGGAGCTCTTATCCATGCTGCGGCTGGAGGAGCGAGGTGACCCACTCGCCGCCGACCTGGTGGCTGGCCACGTTGGTCCCGCCGTACTGGACGGCCGGCCGGTAGAACGAGAGCGCGGCGGAGTCCTCGCCCGCGGACCTGTTGTGATCACCGTGGCCGAGGGAGTCGGCCGGCCCGTGACGTCGCCGTCCCGCCCGTGGCCGGGAGCCAGGTCGTCGTCCCGGCGGTGCGGACTCGGGTCCGGCCCGGCAGGCTCGGCGCCGCGATCGCCGGCGGTGTCCGAAAGATCCGGTGGGTGGAAGTCAGGCTGATCGCCGAGGTCCAGGCCGGTCGGCACACCACCTTGCCGGCCGGCCCGTGGGGACGACGGCCAGGACTCGGGGAGACCGCGGTCGGGTGAGAGATCGACGTCTGTGAGGTCGATCTCGGGGCCCGCCTGGGGGTTGATCCTGGGTAGTTCCTTCTCCACGGAATCGGGGAACCGCGGGAAGATCTCGGCGAGGTCGTTGTTGAGCGCGCGCAGGTGCCGGCCGGCCAGCTCGTCCTGCGATCCGAATTCCCAGCCGTGGTCGATGGTTCGGGAGAAGTCGGGAACTGAGTCGTTGATGCTGCCCAGCAGGTCGAATGTGACCTTGCTCCAGGATCCGCTGGTGTTCTCCACGACGTTCTTGTGGTGGCGCAGCGTCTCTCCGAGCGCGTCGAGCGGGCCGTCCATGCGGTCAATGCCGCCGCACAGGTTTCTGATCGTCACGTGCAGGAGCCGCAGCGCCCGCTGCGTGCGTACCGAGGCGTCGCCTTCCTAGATCCGGGCGAGCTCCGCGCTCACGTCGTCGATCGTGTCGAGCGTGCGGGCCAGTACGCTCGCGGCCGACCGATAGGCGGTCGCGGCGGTCTTCACCCCGTCGGGGTCGAGCGACATGATGAAGGTCCTGATCTCGGCCACGCTCCGGCCGTCGTCGTCGACCGTGAAGTCGCCGAGGCCGTGCCGGATCCAGTGTGTCTTCTTCGACGAATCGGCCATGACCCAGTTACACGGGCCTTCCGTCGTCGAGGGCGGCATCCGTGGCGTATTGATAGACGCCGCCGGCCGATCCGATCAGCGCGATGGTGTCGCGGAGCCGCTGGTTCACCTGGTGGTAGATCGTGGTCAGCTCGCGATGGCCGGCCCGGAGCGTGTCGCTGAAATCCTGCCCGCCTCCCCAGCGCTCGATGCTCTCGAACTGGGCCTGGAGCATCGACAGGTCCCCCTTCGCCTGCAGGTCGAAGGCGGAGCCCTCGGCTTCACCGGCAAGCTCATGAAGCCTTTCCTCGAGCAACCCGGCCAGAGCCGCGAACCGCTTCCTCAGGTTCTCTGGGTGGGTTACGCCGTCCCGCTTCGGATCGAGGGCGGGCCAGTTCTTCGCACAGTGCTGGTGATCCTTGAAGATCATGAGGCCCTTCCCCATTGCGCGTCATGGCGGACAAGGAACGCTAGATCGGCCGGATCGACCGGTGAATCCGCAAGGTGACCAGTGTTGACCGGCCGGTGTTGAGGTCACCGCTCCGGTGCGGCGGTTCGCCGGAGCGCAGGCAGGACCCGGTCGGCGACCTCGGCCAGGGCCGCGGCGTGGTCGTCCGAGGCCAGGCGGAGGACCAACTGCCTGGCACCGGCCGCGACATACGACTGCAGCCAGCGCACGGCGTCGTCCGCCCGCCCGGCGAACATGGCCTGAACCTTCTCGACGGCTTCCAGCGGGGCGTTGTAATAGCGCTCGATACTCGCCCGCAACCTCTGCCGTGCCCGCTCGGGATCCTCGTCCAGGCACAGCGTGGAGTACAGGGCAGGGGTGACCGGCCGTACGGCATGCTCCCTGATGACGGCCAGATCCCGGGCGTAGTCGGCGACCAGCGGCGGGTACGGCAGCCAGCCGTCGGCCAGGCGCGCCACCCGGCCGAGTCCTGGACCGCCGCCCGCTAGCCAGATCGCCGGCCCGCCGCGGCGGGCCGGCGCAGGGGCCAGGACGATCTCGTCGAAGGAGAAGTGCTCTCCTCGGAAGGACACGGGACATCCGCTCCACAGCAGCCGCATCGCCTCGATCGATTCCTCCAGCCGGCTGACCCGGCGGCTGAACGTCACGTCCAGGGCGGCGAACTGCGCCTTGGTGGCGCTGTTGGGGAACCCGGCTCCCATGCCGGCGACCAGCCGGCCTTCGCAGAGCCGGTCCAGTGTGGCGAGCTGATGGGCCAGCAGGATCGGGTGGCGCAGTGCGGGCAGGAGCACGGCGGTGCCGAGCGTCAGCCGGGTGGTGACCGCCGCGACCGCGGAGAGGACGAGCAGGGGATCGGGGCGCGGTCTGGTGAGCGGGCTTTCGCCGGCCCACACGGAGTCGAACCCGAGCGTCTCGGCCCGGCGGGCTTGGTCGAGCAGCGGTTCGAGGGTGCCCCCGCCGGCGAGGATGTGGTCGCGGGTCGGCAGCAGATAGCCGACATGGAGGCGGGTGCTGTGTCCACCGACGGCCTCGGGGAGCTCGGTCATGAGGTCACCGTGGGAGTGAATGCCGCCCGATGCAGGGAGACCCATTCGGCATAGGTGGACGCACGCCGTCCGGTGAGCTCCTCGACCGTGGGCAGCGTGGCAGCGGGCTCGCCGACTCTGGCCGCGAGCCCGTCGAGGAGTTCGTCGGCGGCCGGCGCCGGCATGCCGTGCTGGACCATCTGCTGCCTGACCGTGTCCCGGGGCAGTTCCTCGAACCGGACCGGCCGGCCGATCGCTTCCCCGATGATCCGCACCCGGTCGAGGTGGGTGAGCGACTGCGGTCCCGTGACGGTGTACGTCTCGCCGACGCGCTCCTTGAGGAGGGCGTGGACGGCGACCGCGGCGATGTCGCGCGGGTCGACCGGGGCCAGCGCGGCCTCGCCGTACGCGCCGCGAACGACTCCGCCGCCGGCGATCTGGGGTGCCCAGGCGAGATCGTTGGTCATGAACGCGTCCGGCCGCACGAAGGTCCAGGGCAGCCCGGAGGAGGCCACGGCCTGCTCGGCGCGCAGGTGCTGTTCGCCGATCCAGCCGCGCGAGGGAAAGCCGGCAGCGGCGGAGGACAGCAGGACGACGTGCCGCAGCCCTGCCTGCCGCCCCGCGCGGAGGAAGCCGGCGATCGCGTCGAAGACGGGGAACAGGAATACCCGCTCGATCCCGGCCAGCGCGGCGGGCAGGGTTTCCGGCCGGCTCAGATCGCCCCGCACGACCTCGGTCTCGCCGGGAAGCGAGTGCTCGTCGGGGGCGCGGGTGACGACGCGGACCTGCTCGCCCGCGTCAAGCAGTTGGCGGACGATATTGGCGCCGACATTGCCGGTGCCGCCGGTGACCAGGATCACGGTGGGGTCTCCTTCGGGTTCGTCGGTCATCGTGCCTCCGGACGCTACGAGCGCGCGGCCCGCACCCGAATCCGTCAGACGACCGGCTCACGCCATGGGGCGTTGACAGCAGCCAATCGTTTGCATGCGTTCGTTTGCATCCAGGAAAGTACCGGTGCCACACGGCGTCTCACGGTGGAGAACAGGAGACGAGACGTCCGACCTGACGAGACACCTTCTCGATCGCGAGATCACGGAACGACCGGTCTTGAGCTTCTGCACGTGACCTTGGCGACGGTGTTCACGCCCTGAAGGCCAGTTTCCCGCATAAGGACAACGGCGTCATCGCCGGCAGGCGGGCCACGTTCGCCATGGCCGGGCTCGTACCGGCTGTCCGGCGACGGGTCGCTTTGATGATCTCGTGCACCACCGAGGGTCACCACGTCACCGGGAGGCGATGCAGCCCGTACACCTTCGCATCCTCCTTGGACGCGCCGGAACAGCGTGGTGTAGACGATCTCCAGCTCCAACCGGGCCAGATCCTGCCCCCAGGCACTGGTGAATGCCGAAGCCGAAGGCGAGATGCCCGCGCGCGGAGCGGTGCACATCCAGCAGGTCGGGATCCTCGAAGTGAGCGCCATCCCGGACATCGCCTCGTGGTCGAACATGTCTGCTTCCTGGTACGTGACGACCAGGCGGTACAGGAAGCGGCGTATCTCGCCCATTGCCTCCGTGCCCCGCTCGCCGTACGGGCCTTCGAGCAGTTCGCAGATCACCAGCGACGGGACCGGCAGGGACAGCGCCCGCTGCGCATCTGCCGCACCCGCTCGACCGTGAACTCGGTGGTGACCATGCGCCGGTGCGTGTTGTGCTCCGGGCCGCGCATGGTCAGGGTCGAGCCCTTGAGGTTCTGCCCGAATTGGCAGGTGCGCGGCATGGGAAATCCTCGCTCGCTACATGCCTCCTCATGAGCGTCGTGAACGGCGACTCGACCGTAGGGCGGCGCGAGCTGTGCCCCGAATCCGTCAACTGAACAATCCGCATGCGGCACCACAGGGCACGGCGGTCAACCGTGGCGCGGCACAGGCGAGGGCCGGCGAAACAGGCGGGGAGCTTGCGCAGCATTCCGGTCCTCACGCTTCCGTTTCTTGAAGCGTCACCGCGTCGAGCAGCAGCCGGGCCAGTGGTTCGGGGTGGGTGACCATGATGTCGTGCGGGCCGTCGCAGGCGACCGTGCGATATCCGATCGCCCTGGCCAGG
>NZ_JBQQCC010000049.1:0-5185 GCF_052245635.1 Nonomuraea sp. KM88
AGCCGGGCCGGTCGGCGCCGTGGACGGTCCGGTCAGAGCCCGGCCGGTCGAGGGCGGCGCGGTCAGGTGAGCGCGACGCCCACGCTGTTGGCCGTCAGGGCGGCCACGGCCAGCGTGGTCCGCAGGAGGTGGAAGGCCCGCCAGCGCGGCCGCGGATCGGCCCAGTCGGCCGGGACGGCCTCAGGGTCCATCTGCTTCAGCACCCGGTTGATCGGCACGTTGCACAGGTGCGAGACGCCCGCGACCCCCAGCATCAGCACGAACGTGACGCCGAACAGCGCCCGCGCGACGGGCGGCCCCGGCAGCAGCGCCAGGGCCAGGTCGCCGGCCGCCGTGCCCAGCACCAGGATCGGCATGACCGGGTCCCAGTTACGCCCGAGCAGGCCCGTCGTGTAGAGGTAGCGGTCGGCGGGCATCGCCATCAGCGCCGGCACCACGCTCAGCGCCACGGCGAACAGCACCCCCGCCACCATCCCGCTGCCCACCAGCACCGTCACGGCCAGAGGGGAGATCAGCATCGGTCATCACACTCCTTCGCCCACCAGTACGTCCAGCTCCTCCATCGCCGCCTTCCAGCCTGCGAGCGTCCCGTCGGCGGATGCGGGCAGCGGCGCCAGCACGGTGCTGCGGCCCGAGCGCACGGCCGCGTGCCGGCGCGCCGGCATCGACAGGCTCCGCCCGGGACCGGCCTCCACCAGCGTGTGGTCGCCGCCGGCCAGCAGCCCGTCGAGCGCCGCCCAGAACAGCACGGGCCGGGCGAGCTGCCCGGCCCAGAAGCCGGGGGAGAGCGCCTGGGCCCGGGTCACGGGCAGGCCCGTCGCGGTGGACCTGATCGGCACCCGAGGCGGCGCCAGCGGCACCCCGGCGAACCCTTCGGCGAACCGCTCCGCCGCGCCCAGCACCGCCGGGCAGTGGAAGGCCTGACGCGACGGCACCCGCCGCGTCGTCACGCCGCCTTCCGCCAGCTCGCCCGCCAGCTCCGACAACCACGGCTCCGGCCCGGCCACGACGGTGTGACGGGGCCCGTTGACCGCGGCCACGGCCACGCCCGCCGCCCGGTACCGCGGGCCGATCCTGGCCTCCAGGTCGTCGGCGGCCACGCCGGCGCCGAGCATGCCGCCGGCGCCGGTCGCCGCCATCGCCCGGCTGCGCGCCGCCATCAGCCGCGCCGCGCCCGCCAGGTCGAACACCCCGGCCAGGCAGGCCGCCGCCAGCTCCCCGACGCTGTGGCCGAGCAGCGCGGCCGGTCTCACCCCGCGGGCCAGCAGCGCCGTGCCGAGGGCGTACCCGATGGCGAACAGCAGCGGCTGGGCGCGCGAGGCGTCGTCGAGGGGGACCCGGGGGTCGTCGCCGAGCCAGTCGGCGCGCAACCGGCCCCCCTCCTCTCCCATGAGAGCGAAGAACTCGTCCATGGCGGCGGTGAACTCCGGTTCGGCGCCGTACAGTTCCACCGCCATGCCGGGGTGCTGCGCCCCCTGGCCGGGGAACAGCAGCACCACCGGGCGACTCGGCTCGGGCATGTGCGCCTCTCAGTAGTCGAGGGTGACGTCATATTCGGTGAACCACCTGGTCA
This sequence comes from Nonomuraea sp. KM88, assembly GCF_052245635.1. Lineage (NCBI taxonomy): Bacteria > Bacillati > Actinomycetota > Actinomycetes > Streptosporangiales > Streptosporangiaceae > Nonomuraea > Nonomuraea sp. KM88. The sequence continues at coordinate 1,574 of NZ_JBQQCC010000049.1, forward strand.
GCCAGAGCGCCATCTCCAGGCTGCCCCGGTCGTAGGGCCGGCTGACGTGGCCGGCCGGGCGCCGGACCGCCTGCTTGACGCGGTCCGGGTCGAGCAGCCCGGCCACCGGGCGCTCGCCGCCCGCGGTCAGCTCGCCGAGCTCGTCGCGCAGGGCCTGCTCGTACGCGGGATCCTGCGTCGCCGGGTACGGCGTCTTCACCCGGTCCCGTACGACCTCCGGCAGCAGGTCGCCGACGGCCGCCCGCAGCAGGCTCTTCTCCCTGCCGTCGAACGCCCGCATCTCCCACGGCACGTTGAAGACGTACTCGACCAGGCGGTGGTCCAGGAAGGGCACCCGCACCTCCAGGGCGTTGGCCATGCTCATGCGGTCCTTGCGGTCCAGCAGCGTCTGCAGGAACCGGGTGAGGTTGAGGTAGGTCACCTCCCGCATGCGCCGTTCCAGCCGGTCCTCGCCCGGCAGCACGGGCACCTCGGCCAGCGCCTCGTGGTAGCGGGCCAGCCGGTGCTGCTGGATGTCGAGCTTCTCCTTCAGCTCGTCGGCCAGCAGCGACAGCCCGCCGAAATACCGCGCCGAGCCCGGCGTGAGCCAGGGGAAGGTGTCGGCGTGCACGGCCGCCGGGTTGGAGAACCAGCGGTAGCCGCCGAACAGCTCGTCGGCGCCCTCGCCTGACAGTGCGACCGTGGAGCGCTCGCGCACCGCGCGGCAGAGCAGGTACAACGACGGCCACATGTCGCCCCAGAACGCGGGCGGCTGGTCGTTGGCCCGCAGCACCGCCGCCCGCACCGGCTCGGCCACCAGCTCGTCGCTGTTCAGCCGCACCTCGCTGTGCTCCGCTCCGACGTGCGCCGCCAGCGCGCGGGCGAACGGGGCGTCGGGCGCGCCGCGTACCGCGTCCGCCTGGAACGTGTCCTCGGCGCCGGAGAAGGCGACCGAGAACGACCGCACGGGGCCTCGCCCCGAAGCCGCCAGCCGGTCGGCGGCCAGCGCCGTCAGCGCGGACGAGTCGAGGCCGCCCGACAGCAGCGTGCAGACGGGCACGTCGGCCTGGAGCTGCCGGCCGACGATGTCCTCCAGCAGCCCGCGCACCGTGGTGACCGTGGTGTCGAGGTCGTCGGTGTGCTCGCGGGCCTCGATCGACCAGTAGCGGTGCTTGGTCAGGCCGCTCCTGCGCAGGCGTACCAGGTGGCCGGGGCGGACTTCGTACATGCCGGACAGGACCGCCCGCTCGGGCGTCTTGACCATGTCGAAGACCTCGCGCAGGCCGTCGAGCCCGACGCGCCGCGGCACCTCGGGGTGGGCGAGCACGGCCTTGGGCTCCGAGCCGAACAGCAGCCCGGAGCGGGTCGGATGGTAGTAGAGGGGTTTGACGCCCATCCGGTCGCGCAGCAGGACCAGCTCCTGCGTGCGAACGTCCCACACGGCCAGGGCGAACATGCCGTTCAGCCGCTGCGCGAAGCCGGCGCCCCACCGCAGGTAGGCCTGGAGCACCACCTCGGTGTCGCTGCTCGTGCGGAACCGGTGGCCGTACGAGGCCAGCTCGGCGCGCAGCTCCCGGTAGTTGTAGATCTCCCCGCAGAACGTCACCGCCGCCAGGGTCCTGCCGTCCTCCTCGGCCGACATGGGCTGGTGGCCGCCGGCCAGGTCGATGACCGACAGGCGGCGGTGCCCGAGCAGGGCGTGGCGGTCCTGCCACAGGCCCTCGTCGTCGGGGCCTCTGCGGCTCATCGTGGCCGTCATCGCCCTGGCCGTCGCCGTGTGGCGGGTCAGGTCACGCGAGAAGTCCACCCAGCCGGCGATTCCGCACATGCGTGCTCCTCAGGACGTGCCCGCCAGGGCCTGGTTGACCGTCTTGAGCAGGTCCGCGGGCGTCTTGGCGCCGCCGACCTCCTCCTCCGAGATCTCGAGCGCGTACTCCCGCTCGATGGCGCTGACCGTGTTGAACAGAGCCAGCGAGTCGTAGCCGAGGGCTTCGAAGGTCGTGTCGAGGATGTCGCCGTCCAGCTGGACCGTCTCGTCCTCGCCGGCGCTCTCGCGGAGCAGCCGCACCAGCGTGCCGATAGTGATCTCCCGCATCTTCGCCCCTTGTCTCACGGAGAGCTGTCTGTGGCGAGCACTGTCGTACGGCGCGCTCGACGGACGTTGGACGGCGGCTCGACGGGCCGCGCGCCCGCGCTCCAGCCGGGCTCGAGCGAGACCACAGACGGCGCGGTCACGGTCGGCACCATGAGGTTGCCCTTAGGCGAATGGCTGCGCGCCTACGCCCGCGCCTGGGCGGAGCATCCGCCCCTGATCTTCTACCAGCCCCACATCTGGGACGACCGCCCCGACCCGGACGATGACCGGACCGACACGGTGAACCGGTGAACGTCGCCGCGAAGGAGACGCCATGACGACAGAAGCACCACCCCCGAGCTTCCCGTTCACCGCCGCCGACCCGCTGGAGCCGCCTGGGGAGTACGTGCGGATGCGCGCGGACGGCGCCCCCACCCGCATCACCCTCCCGTCGGGCGACCCGGCCTGGCTGGCGACGCGGTACGAGGACGTGCGCGTCGTGCTCGCCGACCCGCGCTTCAGCCGGGAGGCGATCACCGCGCCCGGCGCGCCCAAGGTGTTCCCGATCGCCAGGGGCGCCAAGTCCATCATCGTGATGGACCCGCCGGAGCACAGCAGGCTGCGCCGCCTGGTGTCGTACGCGTTCTCCGTGCGGCGCATGGAGCAGCTGCGCCCGCGCGTGGAGGACATCGCCCAGGGGCTGGTGACGGCGATGGAGAAGGCGGGACCGCCCGCCGACCTCGTGGCCGGCGTCACCCAGCCGCTGCCCATCATGGTCATCTGCGAGATGCTCGGCGTGCCGTACGAGGAGGTGGACCAGTTCAGGACGTGGACCGACCTCATGCTCAGCTTCGACGCCGGCCGTCGCGACGAGGTCATCGAGGCCCGCGACCGGCTCAACGCCTACCTGGCCGAGCTCATCGCCGCCAAGCGCACCCGGCCGACCGACGACCTGCTCATGGTGCTGATCAACGCCAGGGACGAGGGCGACCGGCTGTCGGAGGAGGAGCTGGTGGCGTTCGCGTTCACGCTGCTCGGCGCCGGCTACCACGCCACCACCGCCGCGATGACGCACGTGATGCTGCGGCTGCTGCGCCATCCCGAGCAGATGCGGGCGCTGCGCGACAAGCCCGAGCTGCTGCCGGAGGCGGGCGAGGAGCTCCTGCGGTTGTCGCAGGCCGGCGGCGGGGTGGGCGCGCTGCGCATCGCCACCCAGGACGTCGAGTTGGGCGGCGTCCTCATCAGGGCGGGTGACGCGGTGCTGCCGTCCACGACGGCCGCCAACCGCGACCCGGGGGTCTTCTCCGACCCCGACGCCTACGACCCGGCGCGGGAGCACAACCACCACATCACCTTCGGCCACGGCATCCACTACTGCCTGGGCGCGCAGCTCAGCAGGATCGAGCTGCGGATCGTGCTGGAGACGGTGCTGGGCCGCTTCCCCGGTCTGCGGCCGGCGGTGCCCGAGGAGGAGCTGGAGTGGCGTACGGGCACGTCGTTCGCCCGGCCGGAGCGGCTGCCGGTCACCTGGTAGGGAACCCTGGCAACACGGCGGGGGC
>NZ_JBQQCC010000005.1:0-578272 GCF_052245635.1 Nonomuraea sp. KM88
TCACCCCGCTGCGCGGCCAGGTCACCGCCGACGGCGAGCTCGCACTCGACAGCGGCGGCAAGGGCGGCCTCGGCCGGCCGCTCGGCCCGGCCGGGGCCGCCGTGCACGTGGCACTGCGTCCCGAGGACCTGCGCATCGTCGAGAGCGGTCAGGCCCAGTTCACCGGCAAGGTCGTGCGCAGCAGCTTCCAGGGCGGCACCAGGGAGTCGGTCGCCGAGCTGCCCGGAGGGGAGCGGCTCGCCTTCGAGCACCGCCGCCCCCTGTCCACCGGCGCCACCGTTGGCCTGGTGGCCGAGAGGTTCACCGTCGTCGGCAGGGACACCGGCGTCGCCTGAAGGCGCCCGTCACCGTTCGCATCGTCCCGGCGGTGGCCGCGGCTCCACCCCCCACCAGCGCGGACACGCCTTCCCTGGCGCTGCGGCGATGACCGTGAGTGATCGTCCGCATAAGAAAACTGGAGTTCCAATGTCGGAACCAGTTTGACGGCCAGTGAGGGGATGTGGTCGGCTCGTGACCTATGTTTCTGATGGGATGAATTAGACCGGTACGGGGAGAACGCTACATGCCGCACGCCTTCCTGCGCGTGCTCGTCTCGACGTCCATCGCAAGTGCCGCGGCCCTGGTGGCCGCGCCGCCGGCCGTCGCAGAAGCCGAGATCACCCCAGCTGGGGTCGCATCAGCCGCAGTCCAGAGGGAAGCGGCGAAGGTCCGTCCCGTGCCCGCCGTGGAGGAGCCGGCGCCCGCCACGGTCACCCTGCCCACCCGCGAGTCGCTGGCGCTCCGGCCCGCCGGCGACGACAAGGTGGGGCCCCAGGCGCCCGAGGTGACCACCTCCGCCGGCCCCGGGCTCGTCCAGGAGATCACCGCCGAGGCCGCGGCCGTCCAGAAGGAGCAGGGTCTCGGCGCCAAGGCGCCCGACACGCGTGACGTGCTGCCCGACACCTCCCAGGCCGAGACGCTCACGCTCATCAAGCCGCTGGCGTCCGTGCTCAAGACGTTCGGCAATCTCGGCAAGGCCGTGCCGGGGCTGACGTACCGGCTCTGCGTCGAGAGCGAGAGCGTGCCGGTGTCCTGCTCGATCTCCAAGCCCGTCGGCGTGCCGGTCGCCGCCGACGTCACGGGGGACGTCAAGCCCGACCTGGCCGCCGACCTCGTACCCACCGCCAGCCCCGCGGGGGGCTCCGTCGGGCTCGGGTTCGCCGTCAAGCGGCTGTCGCAGGAGAACCTCAGGGCCCGCGTCTGGGCCGAGTACGACGGCAAGGTGTCGGTCGGGTTCGACGGGTTGAAGCGCGGATCCTCCCTCTCGGCCAGCGACTGGGGGAACTTCACCGTCGACATGGAGGGCAGGCGGGTCAAGGCGAGCATCACCCGCAAGGAGCCCGGCGAGTCCGCGGCCATGATCGCCGGAATGACCGGGCGCAGCGCGGTGAGCCTGCGCCAGACGCCCGCCACCGAGAAGCTGACCGTCAACGCCGCGCTCGACACGCCCACGCTGGACGTCGCCGCCTCCTCGCCCGCCACGCTGGACGCGCTCGCCGTGAACGGCCACCGCTTCGTCCACGCGGTGCTCGACAAGATGGCCGCCCGCGCCGAGGTGCGCCTGTCCGGCGGCCAGATCCGCTTCACCAGCTCGTCGAGCGTCCCGCGCGCCCGCCTGAACTCCTTCACCTACCGCGACGGGCGGCTGTCGAAGGTGGTCAGCGCCGAGCTCGAACGCGTTCCGCGCTCCTTCGTGGCGAAGTACGGCTCCGGCAAGAGCAAGCAGACCGTGTCGGTCAACGCCGGCTCGGGCCGGTCGCGGGCCGGCGCCGCCAGCCTGCTCTATTACGACAGGAACGCGTCCCAGACCGTGGTCAGGACGGAGCTGAGCGCCCTGCCGGCCAAGCTGCGCCTGGTCAACGACCTGACCAAGCATCGCGTCACGCACAGGACGAGCTCGCCGGTCGGCACGTTCGAGGCGGTGCTGCAGCGTAACGGGGGCGCCATCGCCAGCCCGCGCGGCGGCCACGTCACCATGATCAAGAACGGCGCCGCGGTCGGTGTCTCCGCGCTGCTGTCGGGCCTGTCCGAGTTCGACGTCACGTACGGCGGCAAGCCGCACGCCCACCTGGAGGTCGACTCCAGCGGCCGCTCGTTCACCGGCGCGGCCAGCCTCGACGGCACCCACGTGGCCAGGATGGAGATCTCGAACACGCCCGCCACCGTCGACGTTACGCTCGACCCCGCCGCCAGGAAGGCGGCCTTCCGGGCCAGCGGCGAGATCAAGCGCATCCACGCCGCCTACGCCAACCTGAAGTCCGGGCCCACCGTGGACGGGACGCTCATGGGCGTGCGCGACGACGTGAAGGCGTCATGGGAGCTGGGCGAGCGGTCCACGATGCGGATCGCCGCGCCCAGAAAGCTCGACGAAGTGCGGATTTATGCCAATAAAGCGTACGTGAAGCAGCCGACCGGCGAGGACCTGCAGGTGACCGCCAAGGGCCTGAGCAAGCAGGCCGAGCTCGTCGCCGACACCAAGGCGGGAACGCTCGCCTGGACCGCCGCCGGCCCGATCGACAAGGTGACGGCGCTGGCCAGGGTCAAGCTCGGCGACCGCTACGTCAGGGCCGCCGCCGACGTGCGCGACGTGCCGGCCCGCTTCGACGCCTCGTGGAACGCCACGTCCTCCCGCTTCCGCGGCCAGTCGGGCCCCGTCGGGACGGCCGAGCTGGCCTTCACCAACCACGACGGCGCCAAGTCGCCCACCGGCCCCCACCTGGCCGCGCACTACGACGAGGCCTCCGGCGACATGGACGGCAGCGTGCTGGTCAACGGGCTCGAACACGTCGAGTTCACCCCGGCCGCCGAAGGCTTCACCGCCGACTTCCGCTCGGCCAAGCAGACCCTCGCCGTCGACGCCGACGTCACCCGGGGCGACACCCGCTTCGGCCTGATCGGCACGCTCGGCCCCGCGCCCGGCCGCCTGGCCGTCACCTCGGCCGGCGGCAAGCTCACGTACGAGGGCTCCCGGCTCGACGTGCGCGCCCGCGCCTGGCTGGGCAAGGTCGCGGCGCTCGACCGCATGCGAGCCGCCCCCGCCCTGCCCGGCGGCGGCGTGTCCCTGGTGGACGGAGGCTGCGCCGCCGGGTCGAAGGGCTGCTCGCCAGGGCCCTTCTGCACGCCGCAGCGCGGCTGCTACGGGCTCCAGGGCTTCCTGGACGTGACCGGCCTGCCCGAGCGGGTCTCGGTCGACCCGGCGGGCAAGACGTTCGGGTTCTCCGGGTTCAACCCCAAGCGCGAGAGCCTGGGCGTCTACCTGGCCAGCAGCGTGCTGGCGCCCGTCCCGATCAAGGCCAGGGCCACCCTGACCGGGCTGCCCTCCAAGATCACCAGCATGTCGCTGGGGCCGTTTGACGTGACCAAGGGCAACGCCGTGAACGCCGGCTACCGCATCGAGCCCGCCGCCACCCTGGGCAGCCTCGACGTGCACGCGGAGTCGGGAGGGGTGCGCGGCAGGGTCGCGGTCGATCCGGTCCCCGCCGCCGTGGCCGTCCAGGGCACGTACGGCGCCAAGACCCGCATCCGCGTGACGAACTCCGCCGCCGTCAAGCGCCTCAGCGCCAAGGTCACCCTGCCCGGCAAGGGCACCGGCGAGCTGCGTTTCTCCGACGTGCCCGCCCGTTTCGGGGTGGACGCCGACGCCTCGGGCGCCGGGTTCAGCGTGCCGGCCGTCACGTACAAGGCGCTGGGCGGCGTCAACACCCTCGACGGCTATCTGGGCGTGGAAGGCGGTCTGATCGACCCGAAGGGCCGCCTCGGGGACGTGGCGGTCGCGGTCAGGAACCTGGCCTCGGACACCACCATCCGGATGAATCCCGACCGGTCGCTCAACCTCGTCTCGAAACCCGTCGCCACCGGCCGCATCACGCTGCGCGCCGGGCTGCGGATGGACCCGGTCGCCAAGCAGCGCATCGCGGTGAGCAAGGAGGTCCCGCACACCAAGGGCTTCCTCACCTACCAGGTGGCCGGCCAGTTCGGGCTCGGCAAGAGCTCGGTCGAGGACGTCGGGCTGTCGGTGCAGGGCATGTCGTGGTTGCGGATCAGGCCGGGCAAGATCCCGTTCGGCATGAAGGCGCCGCCCGCCCTCGGCTACGTGGCGCCCTCCTTCGAGGGGAACTACGGACGGCTGAAGCTGTCCGCCGACGGTGTCGACCTGCGGCCGGACGTCTCCCTGGACGTCAGGCTGAGCAGGGACATCGGCAACGACCTCTTCCACGAGTCGGTACGGATCGGCGGCACCAAGTCGCTCGCCATGCGCCGCTACGACCAGCGGATGAGGCGCATCGGGGCCAAGCAGGAGATCAAGGCCGCCGGGTTCAGCGTGGCCTGCCTGACGGTGGACGCCAAGCCGGGATTCGTCGCCGGGGGCGCCAAGAACTCCATCACCCTGCGCGGCGCCGACGGGCCCCAGATGGTCTCGCTGCTCGACCCCGGCGGCCAGGTGCCGGACTACGCGGTGGACCTGCTGACGCACTTCATGAGCCCGTTCCCGGGCGCGGAGTGGAAGGTGGCGAACACCAAGGCGGGCGCCTGCGACGCCGGCGGCGACTCCTCGCGACCGGAATCCCGCTGACGGCGGGGTCGCGCGGCGGCCCGGTCACGGAGCGGTGCTGTCAGGACGGCGCTGTCGGAGGCTGCTGCTGTCAGGAGCGGGCGGTCAGGGGAGGGAGCGGCCCAGGCGCAGCCGGACGCGGTCCCCGTGCCGCACGCTCTCGCGCACGGTCCACACGCGCTCGTCGATGACGGTGCCCCTGGCCGTCATGTAGCCGCCCATCCTGAGCACCGGGCGCCCGGTGTCGTCGCTCACCAGTTGCGCCCGCGACTCGGAGTCGTCGCCGAACAGCACGAGGAAGTCGAAGGCGCCCGCGGGGGCGTCCAGGACCAGGCCGGGATAGAGGTGCGAGTAGGGAACCTCGACAACGTGTTCAGTCACGGGTGATCGCCTACCCGGCGGGGACGGGTTCGAACGGCCGGTCCGATCCAGGGGCGGGATAGCGCTTTCCAGTGCTATGCGATGAAATGTCATTGTTCCCGCTACAGGTTGGAGACCTCGTGCCCCTGTTCGACATGCCCCTTGAGCAACTCCGCGGCTACCTTCCCGACCGCGACGAGCCCGCCGACTTCGACGCGTTCTGGTCCCGCACCCTGGCCGAGGCCAGGGAGTCCGGCCCGGCCGCCGAGTACGTCCCGTACGACCTGCCCTTCGCCTCCGTGGACGTGTTCGACGTCTCGTTCGCCGGCTGGGGCGGTCACCGGATCAACGGCTGGTTCCTGCTGCCGAAGGGCACGGACGGCCCGGTGCCGTGCGTGATGCACTACATCGGCTACAGCGGCGGGCGCGGGTTTCCCAAGGACCATCTGATGTGGCCGGCCGCCGGGTACGCGGTGTTCGTGATGGAGACACGCGGCCACGGCGGCGCCAACGTGGGCAGTCCCGGCGCCACCGGAGACCCGCACGGCAGCGCGGGACCGCAGGCGCCCGGCATGATGACCCGCGGCATCCTCGACCCCGACGACTACTACTACCGGCGCGTCTTCACCGATGCCGTCAGAGCCGTGGACGCGGCGATCGAGCACCCGGCGGTCGACGCCGCGCGCATCGTCGTCTCGGGCGGCAGCCAGGGCGGCGGCATCGCGCAGGCCACCGCCGCGCTGCACCCGTCGGTCAAGGCCGCGCTCATCGACGTGCCGTTCCTGACCCACTTCAGGCGCGCGGTGGAGATCACCGGGCGCGACCCGTACCAGGAGCTGGTGCGTTTCCTCGCCACCCGGCGCGACACGGCGGACCAGGTGTTCCGCACGCTGTCGTACTTCGACGGCCTCAACTTCGCGGCGCGCGGGCGGGTCCCGGCGTTGTACTCGGTGGCGTTGATGGACGACGTGTGCCCGCCGTCCACGGTGTTCGCCGCCTACAACCACTGGCAGGGGCCCAAGGAGATCACGGTGTGGCCCTGGAACAACCACGAGGGCGGCGGCGGCTTCCAGTCCGAGGAGCAGCTGCGCTATCTGGACAAGCTGCTCGGCGACGGCTGAGCGGACGCCCGCCGTGCCGGACCGCCGATCGGGTCCGGCACGGCGGAGGCCGCGTCAGGCGCTCTGCTCGGTGACCAGGAAGGACACGCTCCCCTGGTCGTCGGCACCGGCGTCCAGAGACTTGTCCTCCAGCACAGTGGCAGCCACAGGGTCGAGGTAGACCCGAGCTCCTTCCGACTCGACCACCGCGTCCGCCGGTTCGGGGGCGGTGGCCAGGGAAAGGGTGAGCGAGCTCGCGCCCTCGCCCTGAGACGAGATGCGGATCCCGCTCTGGGAGGGCTCGGGCGCGGCCGCGGTCAGGTCGCGGATCGCCTGGGCTGCGTTGGCTGTCAGGGTGAGCACTACGGCTCCTCCTCACGTTCGACGTTCACGAGTTGCCTGCCCTTCCCTCCTCGCTCGGGCTCAACCCTTCGTGACCCTTTCTTTACCGAATTCTCAGGGAGCGTGCGGGTGGCGCGCCGTCCCCTGGACAGCGTGCGTGCCGCCCGGACCAGGCCAGAAACTGCCGGAAAGAACGTGAATTTATGGCGATATGGGGTATTTGTTCTGTTTGACACCAGGACGAGCGCATTGGGGGATCGTCGTGGCAATGGAAACAGAGATCCGCAACCTGCTCGACTGCCACGTGGTGGGGTCGGACGGCCAGTCGATCGGCAAGGTGGGCCAGGTCTACCTCAATGATCGCTCGGGCGAGCCGGAGTGGGTGACCGTACGCACGGGGCTCTTCGGTATGAAGCAGACCTTCGTGCCTCTGGCCAACGCCCGTCGCTCGGGAGAGGAGATCCGGGTCCCCTTCGACAAGGAGATGATCAAGGGCGCGCCGAACATCGACGTCGACGACCGCCTCACGATCGACGAGGAGGCCAACCTCTACCGCTACTACGGCATGCGGCCGACGAGTGTCCCGCAGCAGCGCGCCGGCGAACCGCGTACGGAGAAGACCCCCGTGACGGGGGAGCGGCCCGACAGGCCCGCGGGCGCGCCCCGCGACGACCTCATCACAGGAGGCACGGCGGGCGGCCCAGCGGGTGGCACGGCGGGCAAGGGGATGGCCGGAGAAGGCGCCGCGGGGGAGACGGGCCGCCGGGACTTCGCCGGCAGGACGGCCGGTCACGGCGTCACCGGCGACCTCGCCGACGTCGACGACATCTCCATGACCAGGTCGGAAGAGCGGCTGCGCATCGGCAAGGAGACGAGGGAGACCGGCCGCGTCCGCCTCCACAAGTACGTCGACACCGAGACCGTCCACGAGACGGTGCCGCTCTCGCGCGAGGAGGTCGTGATCGAGCGCGAGCCCATCAGCGAAGGGGACGCGACGGCGGTGCAGGAGATCGGCGAGGAAGATCGCGAGATGATCCTGCACGAGGAGCGTCCGGTCGTCGGCAAGGAGAGCAGGCCGGTCGAGCGGATCCACGTCCGCAAGCGGGACGTGCAGCACGAGGAGACCGTCGAGGGCCAGATCCGGAAGGAGCGGCTGGAGATCGACGAGGACGGGGTGACCATCGGCAGGGACGACGGCATGTTCGGCCGCGGCGGGAGTGACCTTCCCCCCGAGCGGTGACATACGGGGCAGTGGCGCCGGACGCGCCGCTGCGGACCTCGCAGGCAAAAGCCCCGGTCGCTGGTGAGAGGCATCAGCGCCCGGGCTTTGCCGGGCCGCGTGGCGGGCCTCGGCGCCCGGGGTCTCCGCGCTGCCGGTGGCGGCCTCAGCGGCCGGGCGCGCGCCGTCCAGGCCCGGCCCCCGCGTACAGCTCGACCTCGTTCAGCATGCTGCAGGAACGGCCGATCTCGGGGTCGCAGTCACGCGTGGGCGTGAGGACGATCTTGACGTGCCGTCCGGTGTGCTCGACCTCCGAGTAGCGCATCGCGTAGTCGGTCCTGCCGGTGACAGTGAGCGCCGGCTCGCCCCAGGAGCGGCCGTCCCGTGAGATGTACACGCGGGCTCCGGCCGGATGCCCGGGGCGCAGGCTGAGGCCGATCCGGGTGAAGGCGTACGGCCGGTCCAGACGCAGGACGTAGCGGCCGCGGCCGGCGGCGACCGCGCCCGACCAGTAGGACGTGCTGCCGTCGAAGGCCGCGGCGGGCCGGGTCCTGGGGCGGTAGCGGCCGGTCCACGTCATGGTGGTGTCGATCGTGAGGTCGCCGCGCCGGCGCATCGCCGCCAGGTCCAGCAGGCCGGGGCCGGGCGGGGCCACGGTGAACAGGCGGCGCTTGATCGCGTACCAGCCGCCGTGCTCGAACCGGCCGTGCGCCGGGCACGCCGTCTCGTTGAGCAGCCCGTCGGGCCGCACGCCCGGGAGCTTGCAGTTGTCGAAGACCTGGATCAGCCGGTGCGGGCCGACGGCGGCCAGGCCGGTGTAGCCGGACGATCCGTGCGTGTCCCAGATGCCGTCGCGGTTGTGGTAGGTCACCCGCGGCTCCTGCCACGCCTCGCCACGCCCGTCGGGGGAGACGGCCAGCCAGTTGTCCGGCCGCCCCGCGCTCAGCACGAGGACGCCCGCCGGGGTCAGCAGCAGTCTCGGCGCCACTCCGCGTACCACGCAGCCACCTTCAGTGGACGGGCCGGCGAAAGAGCCGGTGAAGCGCAGCTCGCGCGCCGGCGACCAGGTGCGGCCGCCGTCCACCGAGCGGCTCTGGCGCAGCGTGGAGTATTTCCCGCCGTCGTGGCGCAGCACGGCCAGCAGGCTGCCGTCCACGGTCTGCGCGAGGGCCGCTTCGGTGTAGGCGAACCCCTCGGCCGGCGTGGCGATCACGCCGCGCCGCGAGAACGTCGTCCCGCCGTCCTCGCTGGCGTACACCTCGGCCTGGTACGCCCCCGTGCCGCTGTAACGGGCGTAGAGCGTGATCAGGATCGTGCCGCCGGCCAGCTGGATCGGCGTCCCGTGCACGGCCCCGCCCGGCAGCAGGTCGTCCGGCGTGGTCAGGGTCGCCTCGGAACGCAGCCAGCTCTCGGCGTCGTCCAGCGAGGACGAGGTGAGCACACCGAGAGCGGCCGTGTGCGGGCCCGTCCTGGCCGGGTAGTACTCGGTGGCGAAGAAGCGCCCGTCGTGCAGCTCGACGGGCGACTCGCGCAGCGGCGTCCGGCTCGGCGGGCCGAACGTGGCGCCGCCGTCGTCCGAGACCGCGGCCGCGTTGGTGAGGGTGACGACCTCGTCGACGTTCGTGGTGTAGGTGACGATCACCTTCCGCTCCGGAGCGCCCCCGCGCCCGGTCACGTCGAGCACCGACACGTTCGGGAAGCCGGCGAAGTCGAGCCGCTCGGAGGCCGTCGGCTCCCGCGCGGGCGGCCGCGGGAAGGGATGGACGAGATCGGGTGAGGAAGCACTGGCGATCAGGTAACCCTCGCCCGCGGCGGGCTGGTCGGGCAGCAGGCAGTAGCCGGCCGGCGCCCGTGCCGTCGCGGGCGCGGCGGGCAGCGTCAAGGTCACCGACAGGGCCGTGACCACGGTTGCGTGCACCAGCACCGGCCCCGCCTTTCCCCCGTACGCCAACGGTACGGACTCTAGATCACCCCGCGCCGCCAACCCGGCATTCACCTGCGGGGAGTCGCAGGTACACGTCCGGGCGGCCGATGATTCATGCCATTCGTAAACTGACAGTTGACAGAGAACCGATGTCTGACGACGATCGAGGCGGCACCATTAAGTGTGAATTTACGTAGGTCGAAAGACCGCGGGTCGGGAGGTGGCCCCAGATGAGCATCGAGCCCAGGGCGCAAGTGGCCCCAGAGCGCGTGCTGCCAGGCCCGGTGCCCGTGGCGCCGGAGGCGGCCGCGCAGCAGCGCGTGGTCCAGCGGATCTGCGCCAGGGTGGCCCCCGGGGGCATGGAGATCGGCGTCGGCGACCTGCCGCCCGGCGGGCTGCAGGTGTGGATCGAGACAACGGTGGACGCCGGCGCCGCGCCGGAGCCGTGGGTGCTGCACCACCGCATGGCACGCGAAGTGGCGCTGGTCGGCTGGCACTGCGAGGCGGACGCCGACCGCCTGCTGGTCCTCGGCTGGAGCGCCGCCTGCCTGCACAACCGCGTACGCCTGCTGCAGAGCGGGCTGCGCCGCCTGGCCGACTTCGAGCACACCGCGCAGCGGGCCGTGCAGCTCGACGGGCAGGACCCGGACGGCGAGCCGCCCGCGCTGGTGGCCACGACCGTCTGCGCCTCGATCGAGCGGCGGCTGCGCTGGCCGGAGCGGCTGGCCGAGCTCGCCGGGTACGAGCGCAGCTCCGAGCTGCCGCACCTGCAGCTGCTCCTCGCGCAGGTCGCCGGCCTGGAGGCGAAGGTCGCCCGGGCCTGCGAGGAGCACCTCGTCATGGCGCGGGTGCTCGCCCGGGCCGTCTGCGAGCAGTACGCGCGGCACCGCGACCTGCCCCGCGCGCAGCGGGACGTGCTGGCGGAGTCGCGCCGCTGGGTGCACGCCAGCACCATGATCCGTGGCTCGGCCGGCGCCCGGCCGAGCGCTCCAGGCATCGGCCGTCCGCACATGGGGCTGGCCGAACGCCGCATCGCCGCGAGCGTCATCAACCACGGCGTGCCACGCGTGATCCGCGCGGCCGCCGCCCCGCGGGCCGAACACCTCGGCCGTACGGAGGACGCACGCTGACCCCGATCCGCTCAAGGGCGAGCGGTCACCCGGAAAACCCCATCCGAGTCCGGTAGGAGAGCTCCCGTCATGCGAACCCCCCCGCACCTGCCCGCCCGCGCCAGGCGCGAGCACCGAGACACCGAGCACCGAGACGCCGGGCACGTCCGGCGTCACCCCTACGGCCTGCACGAGATCCCCGCGCAGGCCGGACCGCGCGACACGCTCGCCCTCCCCGACACCCTCCCCTCCGACGAGCCCGACGAGTACGTCGAGCAGCGGCTGCTCGAGATCAGGGAGATGTCCAACCAGGCCATCGGCTCCATCGACGACCTGCTCCAGCACACTGCCTGAAGTGTGCCCCCATCGAGCGATATCTGATCTTTGAGGAGAGTCATGCAGGATCTGTCGCGACCGGAGCTGAGGTCGCGTGACGTCGGGGGACACCAGCCACGCTCCCTGGCGGGCATCGAGACGCCGCGCACGCTCGACGAGGTACGCGCGCTCGTCCGCCAGGCCATGACGGCCAGGCGCCGCCTCTACCCGATCAGCACCGGCAGGAACTGGGGCATGGGCTCGGCCATGCCGGTCACCGACGACAACCTGGTCGTCGACCTCGGCGGCATGAACCGCGTACGCAGCCTCGACCTCGAGGCCGGCTTCGCGGTCATCGAGCCGGGAGTGACCCAGGCACAGCTCGCCGAAGTGCTGCGCGGCACCCCCTGGATGCTGAACGTCACCGCCTCGTGCGCCGACACCTCCGTCATCGGCAACGCGCTCGACCGCGGCGACGGCTGCATCCGCTCCCGCGTCCACGACGTCGCCGGGATCGAGGCCGTGCTGGCCGACGGCAGCGTCGTCACCACGGGCGGGCTCGACCCCGCGGGGCGCTACCACGGGCGGGTCGCCGGCCCGGACCTGACGTCCTCGTTCGTCCAGCACAACCTGGGCATCGTCACCGCCATGGCCGTCTCCCTCGTGCCGCGCCCGCAGACCGTCGCCCTGGTGCACGGCCGCATCCCGCGCGACCAGGCCGGCGTCGCGGTCGGCGCGATGACCGGGTTCCTGCGCCGCGGCAACCCGGCGGAAGGGCTGATGCGGGTGCGCGAGCTGTCGCTCACGCCCGGCCACGGCGACTGGGTGCTGCCCGCCGGGGTCGACCCCTCGCTGTTCACCATCCTCGGGCCGCTCATGGGCAGCGACGCCACGGTCGAGCTGGCCGAGGAACTGCTGCGCAAGGCGCTGATCGAGGTCGAGGGCGCCGAGGCGCTGCGCGTGGTCGACGCCGCCGAGGTCGACGCCGGCGACCCGCTCTACCCCAGAGCGCTCATGTCGCAGGGCATCCCCACCTGCATGGGCGTGCACAACGCGCTCGGCGTGACCTCGTGCGACCAGATCGACGAGGGCCCGATGGGCTTCCTCGCGCTGCTGCCGCTGATGCCCATGCAAGCGCGGAAGACCGAGCACGTCCTGGCCGCCCTGCAGACGGCCGTCGACGCGCACACCACCGCCCTCATGGTCGAGTGGAACCTGGTCAGCAGGCACATGGCCAACGGCGTCATGCAGATCTTCTTCGACCGCGGGGCGCCCGACGCCGCCCACCGGGCGCACCAGCTCCGCAACGACGGCAGCTGCGTCCTGCGCGCCAACGGCTGCGCCATCTACCGCTCCGACATCGACCACGCGGCCGCCGACGTCTGGTCCGAGACCAGCACCGCCAGCCTCGGCATGCTGCACCGGCTCAAGACGGCGCTCGACCCGGACGGCCTGCTCTCGCCCGGCCGGTACGGCGCCTGACCCCACCCGTCCGGCTCCGCCGTCCGCACAGCCGGAGTGTGCCAGGCGGCGGGGCGACCTGAGATCGACAGCGAAGATGGAGGGACCACGTGCGTTCGTCACCAGCGGCCGTCCGGGGAACGAGCACGGCCGGCGCAGACCGCCGACACGGCGTGATGCTGCGGCTGGTCGGTGCGGGTGTCATGTTGACGGTGATGGCCGACACCACGGCCACCACCCTGGCAGTCGGAGTGCTGCGGTACACGCCCGCCGGCGCGGGCATGCCGCTCGGTGACCTCGTCTGGCTGACCAGCGCGGCGTTCATCCCGATCGCGGCGCTGCTGGCCACCGCGGGCCGGTGGGCCGACCTGTTCGGCCGCCGGCGGGTGCTGGCCGTCGGCCTCGTGGTGTTCGTGCTCGGCGGGATCGCCGCCGTCGCCGTGGAGCCCTGGTCGTACGTGCTGGCGGCGCGGGCGGTCCAGGGAGCGGGAGCGGCCGCGATGATCCCGGCCAGCCTCGGGCTGCTGCTGGGAGAGCTGCCGGAGTCGGAACGGCGCGGCGCGATCGCGTTGTGGAGCTCCGCGTCCGGCCTCGGCTGCCTGCTCATGCAGGCGGGCGGCGGCTGGCTGGCCGCCTCCGTCGGATGGCGGGCGCTGTTCATCCCCGACGTCGTCATCGGCGTCGCGCTGCTGATCGCCTGCGCCTGGCTCCCGTCCGGCAGGCGGGGCGGCGCCAGGGGCGTCCCCGACGTGCTGGGCGCCTGGCTGCTCGCGGCCGGCATCGCCATCATCGTGCTGGCCATCTCCAAGGCGATGGCCTGGGGCACGGACGTGTTGTGGCTCGCGCTCGCCGCGCTGGCCCTGCTGGGCGGCGCGCTCGCGCAGGCCAGGCACCACCGGCTCCCCGCGATCGACCTGGCCCTGTGGCGGCGGCCCCGCTTCGTCTGGGGCTGGCTGGCGACCTGGGGCTTCGGCGCGCTGTCGTACGGGCTGCTGACCGTGCAGCCGCTCTACCTGCTGCACCTCGGCTACCCCATGCTCGAAGTGGCCATGTGGCTGACGCCCACGTCGGTGGCCGTCGTCGTGTCCAGCTTCCTGGCCGGGCGGCTCATCAAGCGCGTCGGCCCGTACGGGCTGATCTACGCGGGCTCCCTGCTCTGCGGCGGCGCCTGCGTGCTCGTACTGGTGCAGTCGGGGCCCACCGTGTGGGGCCTGATCGCCAGCGTCGTGGTCGGGGTAGGCGTCGGCGCGCTCGCGCCCGGCACCTCCGTCGCCACGACCCTCGCCGCCAGCCCTCACCAGTACGCCTCCGCCGTCGGCTCGGCGACCATGGCGCGCATGGTCGGCGGCGCCGTGGGGGTCGCCGTGGTGTCGGTCGTCATCGACCACCCGTTCATGACCGGCCCCTTCGCCGGCCTCGCGGGCGCGCTGGCGCTGTGCGTGGCCATCTCCGTGCTGATCGGCGCGCTGGC
Source organism: Nonomuraea sp. KM88 (assembly GCF_052245635.1). Lineage (NCBI taxonomy): Bacteria > Bacillati > Actinomycetota > Actinomycetes > Streptosporangiales > Streptosporangiaceae > Nonomuraea > Nonomuraea sp. KM88. The sequence continues at coordinate 13,893 of NZ_JBQQCC010000005.1, forward strand.
CCTCACCAAGATCACCAAGATGCGCCCCGACCCGGGCGACGTCATGGTCAAGGTGCCGCGCAAGCTCCTGCTCGAACTGCGCACGACCCTCGCCACCGTCGCGGCGGAGGCGGACGCTCTGCTGCCGGTCGAGACCCGCACACCCCCCACGACCACCCCACCGGCCCTGCGGCCGGACGCCCAGCCGGTTTCCCCCGCGGACACCCGGATGGGCCGGGTCCCACTGCCGCGGGCGGCCGGAACAGGCCCGCTCGCCGGCACCCGCGGGCCTGCGAACTAGTTCAACCTTCAGAAGGGCTCTCGTCATGGCAACCACATCGTGCGACGTGGCCATCGTCGGCGCTGGGCTCGGCGGCTGCTTCCTGGCCCTGTTACTGGGCCGCCGCGGACAGCGCGTCGTCGTCATCGAGCAGGGACCCTCGGTCCCCAGCGCGGGCGCCGACTTCCTCAAGCCTCCGGGCCAGCGCGTGCTCGCCCGTCACGGGCTGGCGGACCTCGTCGAACGCCATGGCCTCAGGCGTGACACCATCCGCTACTACCACGACGGCGACCCGATCAGGGAATGCCGCTTCCCCGACGGCGGCTTCCTCATCCGCCCCTACCGCGAGCTGGTCGAGCTCATCTACACCTCCTGCGCCATGGAGGGCGTCGAGTTCTGGTTCGACACGAGCATCGACGACATCGCGATCGGCGACGGCCGGGTGGAGGAGCTGACGCTCTCCGACGGCCGCACGCTCAGGGCCGGCGTCGTGATCGGCGCCGACGGCACCAAGTCCGCCGTACGCCGGGCGCTCGACATCGAGCAGCAGACGATGCCGTACGAGCGGCTGCTCATGCGGGTGGCCACCGTGCCGCTGACCGCCAGCGTCGCCCGGCTCAACCGGCTCTACTTCAGCTCCGAAGGCTGGCTCGCCTACCTCTACCCGCTCAACAGGGACCAGGCCAGGGTGTTCGTCGGCCTGCCGCCGGAGGACGACAAGGAGATCTTCCAGGACGGCATCCCCGTCCTCATCGACACGTTGAAGAAGTTCGTCACCGACAGCTCGGACGCCTTCAACGCCCTGCAGCCCGCCACCTGGCAGCGGATCAAGGTCTCGTCGCTGCGCGTGGCCGCCTACCACAAGGGTAACGCCGCGCTGCTCGGATCCGCCGCCTTCGCCTGCCACCCGATGACGGGCATGGGCATGAGCTACACCCTGCACGACGCCGAGATTCTGGCCGACGTCATCTGCACGGCCGGCGGCGACCACGACCTGCTCGACCGGCTGCTCTACGCCCGCTACGAGCCCCGCAGGCACGCGCACAGGGAGCTCATCGACTACGGAGACGCGCTGGCCGCCACCTTCCGCGACCGGGCCGCCTATCTCGGGGCCTTCCGCCCCGACCTGCACGTCCACGGCGACGCCGCCGCGCCCGAGGAGGTGCCGGCCCTGCCATCGATCTGAGCCGTCGATCCGAGCGGCCGATCCGAGCCGGGCGTCCCCGCCGCCCGCCCCACCCGGAGGGTACGGCAGCCCAGGCCCGGGCGGCGGGGGCGTCGTCCCGGCACCCGTGGTAGGGCCTGCCCCACCACGGGAAAGGGTGGCAGCGGGGTCACACCAGGTCGCATCGTCAGCGATGCTGTACGTATTCCCCGTACGACGCATCAGCATCGGAGAAGACTTTGACCGTGGTGGACACGTCCCGTGCCCGGCCATCAGGAGAGAGAGGAAGCGACTTCGCCAAGCTGGCGCGCCGTATGGCGCAGGAGGGCCTGCTGGACAAGCGGCCAGGCTACTACGCCGCCAGGATCACCCTCGTCGCCGGCCTGTTCGCGGGAAGCTGGGCGCTGTTCGCCTGGGTCGGCGACTCGTGGTGGCAGCTCGCCGTCGCGGTCCTCATGGCCGTGGCGTTCGGGCAGGTCACCCTGCTGGCCCACGACCTGGCGCACGGGCAGATCTCCCGCTCGCGGCGCACCAGCAGGATCGCCGGGCTGATCACCGGCAACCTGGCCATCGGGCTCAGCTACGGCTGGTGGATGGACAAGCACACCCGCCACCACGCCAACCCCAACCACGAGGACCACGACCCCGACGTCTCGCCCGACTTCCTCCTCTGGTCGGAGAAGCAGGCCGAGGCCAGCCGGGGGCTGCCCAGGCTCGTGGGCCGCTGGCAGGCGTTCCTGTTCTTCCCGCTGCTCACCCTCGAAGGGCTGAACCTGAAGGTGTCGAGCTTCCGCGCGCTGCGCAGGAAGTCGCTGAAGAACAGGAGACTCGAAGGGCTGCTGCTCACCGGCCACGTGCTGGCCTACGCGGGCGCGCTGCTCCTGGTGCTGCCGCCCGGCCTGGCGCTGGCCTTCCTCGCCGTGCACCAGGCGTGCTACGGCGTCTACCTCGGCTGCACGTTCGCGCCCAACCACAAGGGCATGCCGGTGCTCACCGCCGAGGACGAGCTCGACTTCCTCCGGCGCCAGGTGCTGACCTCTCGAAACGTCCGCGGCGGCCGCCTGGTCAACACCGCGCTCGGCGGCCTGAACTACCAGATCGAGCACCACCTGTTCCCGAGCATGCCCACCGCGAACCTGCGCAAGGCGCAGCCCATCGTCAGGGACTACTGCGAGTCGCTCGGCATCGACTACGTCGAATGCGGCCTCTTCCGGTCCTGGGGGCAGGCACTGCGCCACCTGCACGAGGTGGGCCGGCCCCTGCGCGCGACCGCCAGGGCCTGACGGCCGGGTCCCGCGAGGCGCCGGGTGGTGGAAGGCGGGACAGCCAGGGCCTGACGGCCCGCCCGGCGATGTGCCGCGGGTGGTGAGGACGCGGGACCGGCCGCCCCCTGTGTCAGGATGGCGCTGTGTCCCTTCCGCCATCATCCGCGCTCCCGGCGGCGTCCGGGCTGCGGCTCGCGCGGGCCGTCGTGTTCGCGGCCGCCTGCGGCGCGGTGTCGGCGGGCGGGCACGCGCTGGCGGGCGGCGGGCCGGTGCCGCTCCCGGTCTACGCCGCCGCGGTGCTGGCGGCGCTCGGCCTGGCCTACCTGATCGACGGGCGCGAGCGCGGGCCCGTGGCGGTGCTCGCCGCGACCACGGGCACTCAAACGCTGCTGCACCAGCTCTTCGAGCGGCTGGCCCCCGTCCCCACTCCCGAGCTCGCGCACGCGCACCCGGGGCCGGGCATGGTGCTGGTCCATCTCACGGTTGCGGCGCTGACGGCGTGGTGGCTGCACCGCGGCGAGCGCGCGTTGTGGCTCATGATCCGCCTGTACGCCACGCCGCCGCCGGTCATCCGGCTGCTCGTCGCCGCCCCCGTCGAGGTCGCCCTGCCGTCATGGCGGCCCTCCACTCCCGACGTCCCCGCGTACGCGGGAGAGATCGTCTCCGGAATGGTCAGCAGGCGCGGCCCGCCAGGAAAGGTCCAGCGTTCGCGCTGAAGCTCGCCGCCCTGCCAGCATCCGGACGCCGGCGCCACGGGCGCGGTCGTCCGGGAGACCCTTCTGGAGACCTTTCATGGCATTCCTGCCATCCACCATCCGCATGATCCGCACGACACGCATCCGCACGGCGGCGCTCGCGGCGCTCGCCTGCATGCTCACTCTCGCCCTTCCCGCCGCGCCCGCCCACGCCCATGACAAGCTCAAGAGCAGCTCTCCAGCCAAGGACGCCGAGGTGTCCGCGGTCGAGGAGATCGAGCTCGAGTACACCGCGACGGTCAAGTTCCCGTTCGTCGTGCTGCGCGACGCGGCGGGCGAGCAGGTCGCGCTCGGCGAGCCCCGGCTCGACGGGCCGAAGGTGTCCGCCGCCGTGCCGCAGCCGCTCGACCCCGGCCCGTACGTGATCGCCTGGCGGGTCGTCTCCTCCGACGGCCACCCCATCGAGGGGGAGATCCCGTTCACCGTGAAGGGCACGGCCTCCTCGTCCGCACCGCCCGCTTCCGCCGAGCCGGCCCCTTCCGCGCCCGCCACCGCGAGCGGGCAGGACGCCGCCGCCTCGGCGGCCGCCTCCTCGGAGACGGCGCCGTCCGGCGTGCCCGCGTGGATCTGGGGCGCGCTGGCCGTGCTCGTCGTGCTCGGCGCGGTCGTCGCGCTCAGGGCCGCCCGCCGCCGCCCAGGAGGAGAGGAGCCGGATGCTCAATGAACAGGCCGGACTCGCTGCTCGCCGCGCACGGCCGGCTGGACGTCCACGAGAGCCTGCTCGACGGGCTCGGCTGCGCCGGTCCCGGACCGGCCCGGGTGGAGCGCCACCCGGCGGCGCTGGAGACGGTGTTCGACACGGCAGCCGCCGTGCGGTGCCCGCCCAAGCGGGCGCAGGCGCGGGGAGCGGAGACGGCCATGTCGCTGTGCTGACCGGGGGTCACCGGCCGTCGAGGCGGTCGACGGCGTCGCCGTAGACGCCGGGGCTGCGGTCCACCTCGCCGATGAAGTCGCCGGGGAAGCCCAGCTCGAAGCCGACCGCCGACTCCAGCCGTCGCACCGCCTCGCCGGGCAGCTCCACCTCGGTCGCCCCCAGGTTGTCCTTGAGCTGCTCGGCGCTGCTCGCGCCGAGGATCGGGTGCACCCCGCGCCGCAGCACCCACGCGATGGCCACCTGAGAGGCGGTGACGCCCAGCTCGGCGGCCACCTCCGTCACGGCCCGCGCCGCCGTACGGTCCCGCTCGGTGAGGGAGCCGGGCGACAGCCGCGACGCCGCCGCGTCCGGCGCGTTGTAGCGGCCCGACAGCACGCCGCTCGCGAGCACCCCCCACGCCGCCACGCTCATCCCGCACGCCTGCGCCATCGGCAGCAGCTCCCGCTCCACGTCCCGCGACAGCAGGCTGTACGGCACCTGCAACCCGGCGAACGGCGTCCACCCGCGCCACTCGGCCAGCGTGTTGGCCCGGCTCGCCACCCAGGCGGGGGCGTCGGAGATGCCGGCGTAGAGCACCTTGCCCGCGCTGACCGCGTCGTCCAGCGCCCGCATCGTCTCCTCGACCGGGGTGTGCCGGTCCCAGACGTGCACCCAGTAGAGGTCGATGTAGTCGGTGCGCAGCCGCCGCAGGCTCTGCTCCAGCGACCGGACGAGGCTCTTGCGGTGGTTGCCCGCGGCGTTCGGGTCGGTTCCGTCGATGGTGCCGGTGTACTTCGTGGCCAGGACGTAACGGTCGCGGCGGCCCTGGAGCACCTGGCCGACGACGTTCTCGCTCTCGCCGTACATGGAGGCCGTGTCCACGACGTTGCCGCCGGCGTCGGAGTACAGGTCGAAGGTGCGCCGCACCTCCGGGGACGCCTCGCGGTAGGTCATCGCGCCGAGGAAGAGCTGGGATACCCTGAGCCCGGTACGGCCCAGCAGACGGTAACGCATCATGGGAGCACCCTCCTGGCACGGACGGCCGGTGCTCCGGCCTGCGATCGAGTCGTGGACGTCATGCGCACCACCCTCCCGGGAACCGCGCGGTCGAGGGAGACCCCGCCGGGACTGGCCCTGCCGGGGCCACGATAGGGCGAGGCGGATGTTCCGTACACTCGGGCACGTGAGCGACAACGAGCTGGGCGCCTTCCTGCGCTCCCGCCGCGAGGCCGTCAAGCCCGCCGACGTGGGGCTTCCCGACGGCACGCGGCGGCGCACGCCGGGGCTGCGCAGGTCCGAGCTGGCCACGGTGGCCGGCATCAGCGTCGAATATCTGACCAGGCTGGAGCAGGGGCGGGACCGCAACCCGTCCACGCAGGTGCTCGTCACGCTCGCCGACGCCCTGCGCATGACACAGGAGGAGCGCCTGCACCTGCGCAACCTGGCCAAGATGGCCGGCGGCGGCGTCGCGCTGTGCATGTCGGCAGGGCAGGAGCCCTCCCGCGACGTGCGTCCCACCGTGCGCGCCCTGCTCGACCGCCTGGAGCCCGCCCCCGCCGCGGTGCTCAACAGGCTGGGCGACGTGATCGCCCACACCGAGGGGTACGCGCGGCTCTTCGAGCCCCTCGGCCTCCTGGACGGAGACCCGCCCAACGTGCACAGATTCGTGTTCGGGGACGAGCGGGCCAGGGACGCCTACCCGGAGTGGGAGCGCGTCGCGGCCGAGCACGCCGCCCGGCTGAAGCTGGTCAGCGGCTACGACGACCTCTATGTCGACGACCTGGTCTCCGAGCTGTCGTTCGCGGCGGGGGAGGCGTTCACGTCGTGGTTCGCCGCCGCGCCGCTGACGCCGCCGACGGTGCCGGTGGAGCGGGTGGCCCATCCCGGCGTCGGCGAGCTGCGGCTGTCGCGCGAGACGCTCGACCTGCCGGACGGCGAGCAGAGCATCGTCGTCCACCTGCCGGCCGGCGCCGACGCCGCGGGCGCGCTCGACCGCCTCACGGGCCGCGTCCCGGGGGCCCTGCACGCGGTGAGCGGCTGACCTCGCGGCCGCTCACTCGCGGACGTCGAAGCCCAGCGCGGCGGCCACGACCGTGGCCTGGAACGGGTCGATGACCGCGCCGGTCATCGTGACCGCGCGCGGGTCGAGCGTGCTGAGGTCGCTGCCGCGAAGGTCGCACCCGGTCAGGTCGGCGCCGCGCAGCGACGCCCCCGTCAGGTCGGCCCGCCGCAGCTCGGCCCGCTCCAGCCGGGCGCCCGCCAGGTCGGCCTCGCGCAGCCGGGTGCCGTGGAAGGTGCTGCCTCGCAGATCGGCCCCGGCCAGGCCGGTGTAGGACCAGTCGCCGCCCTCGACCTTCAGCAGGCCGTACGTGCAGCCGTCGAACACGCTCCCGGTGAGCTTGCACCCGGTGAACGTGGCGTCGAACAGCGAGCACCGCGTGAACGTGCAGTTGAGGAACTTCGCGTCGGTGTGCTCCGACACGTTGAACCGCACGTTGCTGAAATGGCACTCCTCGAACGAGGATCCATGGTCGACCAGCTCGGTCATGTCCACGTCCTGGAAGAGAACCCGGCGATGGCTCTCGCCGGAGATCTCGAGCGTGTCCCAGTCCGTGGACCAGACCGTCTTCTCTGTGGGGTGTGCCATGCGAACAAGCTAGCGGATCAGGCCCGCTTCGCGATGGCGGTGATGAAGGGCTGCACGGCCTTGGCCGCCAGGGGCCCGAACGCGGCCAGGATCAGCACGTACGCCGCCGCCAGCGCTCCCAGGTCGGGATGCGCGCCCGCGCCGACCGCCAGACCGGCGATGACGATGTTGAACTCGCCGCGCGGGATGAGCGCGATGCCCGCTCGTGTCTGACCGGCCCTGGCGATGCCCGCCCGTTTGGCCGCGTACATGCCCGTGAGCAGTTTCGTGACCATGCTGACCAGGGCCAGCAGCGCGGCCAGCCCGGCCACCGGCAGGATCTTCGCCGGGTCGGTCTGGAAGCCGAAGAACACGAAGAACACCGCGGCGAACAGGTCGCGCAGCGGTGCCAGCAGCGCCTGCGCGTCCTCGGCCAGCTCGCCGGAGAGCGCGATGCCCACCAGGAACGCGCCGACCGCCGCCGACACCTGCAGCTGCTGGGCGAGGCCGGCGACCAGCAGGGCCAGGCCGACGACCTTGAGCAATAACACCTCGGAGTTGGGGCTGGACACGAACGCCTCGATGAAGCGCCCGAACCGCAGCGCCACGACCAGGACGATGCTGACCGTGAGCAGCGCGATGCCCACCGAGATCGCCCCGCTCACCAGGCTCAGCCCGGCCAGCATGGTCGTCAGGATCGGCAGGTAGACCGCCATCGTGAGGTCTTCGAACACCAGCAGCGACAGGACCGTCGGCGTCTCCCGGTTACCGATCCACCCGAGGTCCGACAGCACCTTGGCGGTGATGCCGGACGAGGTGGCGTAGGTGACGCCGGCCATGGCCACCGCCGCGACCGGGCCCCAGCCCAGCAGCAGCGCGATGATCGCGCCGGGCGCCGCGTTGAGCACCAGGTCGACGATGCCCGCGCGGGCGTTGCTCGTGAGGCTGGTGACGAGCTCGTCGGCGTTGTACTCCAGGCCCAGCGTCAGCAGCAGCAGGACCACGCCCAGCTCCGCTCCGACGGAGATGAACTCCTCGCTGGTGGCCAGCGGCAGCACGCCGCCGGTGCCGAACGCCAGCCCGGCTATCAGGTAGAGGGGGATGGGGGAGATGCCGCCGCGCAACGCCAGCGCGCCCAGCACCCCGAGACCCAGCAGTACAGCACCGAATTCGAGGAAAAGGATCGCGGTATGGTGCACCCGCGGCCCTACCCTTCTGCCAAAATGCCGGCGACCTCGGCGGTGGTGTCCTCGCTGCCGACGACGACCACGACGTCGCCACCGGTGAAGACGAAGTCGGGTCCCGGACTGGCGACGACCTTGCCGCTGCGCACGACGGCCACGATGGAGGCGCTCGTACGCGTGCGCACACGCGCGTCCCCCATGGGGCGTCCCACGTACGGGGAGTCCGCCGGAATCGGCAGTTGCACGCTGACCAGGCCCTCGACCTGCTCGTGCAGCTGGTTGAGCCGCTGCACGATGCGGGGCGCCCCCAGGAGCTCGGCGAGGGTGTCCGCCTCCTCGTCATTGAGCTTGACCGTATGGCAGACGGCGTCGGGGTCCTCTTTGTCGTAGATCACGAGGTCCCGGCGCCCGGTGCGGTGGGACACGATGCCGACCCGCTGTCCTTTGCGCGTCGTGAAATCGTGCCGCAGACCGATGCCGGGCAGTGCTGTTTGTTCGACCTCCACCTGTCCCACCTGTTCAAATCCGTATTTTTCCGGACAACCCTACCAATGCATTACCCGCGCTATACACACGCTTACCGAACCCGCCGGCCACACCTGCGCGGGCCGGTTCGCGGCCGGTCGCGCCCCCCGCCGCGCGCTGGATGGTGACTCGTGGGAGACTGCTCAACGGCGCAACGTGACGAACCCGTTCGACGGACGGCCGACCGGCCGCACGAGACCCCCCGAGAGCAGAGGAATGGGCAGCAAGGAGGCGCAGCCGTACACCGTGGACACCCGGTTGCCGGAGGAGATGGGCAGCATCACGGCGTCGCGGCAGATCGTCGGTGAGGCCCTGGCCGCCCGTGGCTACCAGGGGCGGCACGAGGACGTCCTCCTGGTGGTGTCCGAGCTGGTCACCAACGCGCTCGTGCACGGCGACGGCCCGCCCTCGCTGCGCATGCGGGCCGACGCGTCTGACGTGCGGATCGAGGTGGGCGACGCCGGCGCCGAGCTGCCCCGGCCCCGCGAGCCCGGCCCCGGCGACGGCTGGGGGCTGCACGTCGTCAGGCTGCTGTCCACCGGGTGGGGCATCGCGCCGGCCGAGGACGGCAAGACGGTGTGGTGCGAGCTCACCGCCGACCTCACCCGGAGCCCGGCGGAGCTCTGATCCGCCCGCCGGTGACGTGACCCGTCCGTACGTGCGGCCGGTCAACGATCCGTGCCGGACGATGCGGCCCGGACGATGCGGCCCGGACGATCCGGGCCGGTTGTCAGGGGCCGGTCGTCAGGGATCCGGCGCGGTGTCCTGCTCGGGTCCCGTGCCGATCAGGGCGAGGGCCTCCCGGGCGATCTCCCACTCCTCGTCGGTGGGGACGACGAGCACGGCCACCTCGGCGCCGGGCGGGGACACCGCGCGCTCCCCGGCCGACGCGGCCCGGTTGAGCGCCGGATCGACCGCGATGCCGAGCCGGCCGAGCCCGGCCAGCGACTCGGCGCGGGTGGCGGCGTCGTGCTCGCCGACCCCGCCGGTGAACACGATCGCGTCCACCCGGCCCAGCAGCGCGTAGTAGGCGCCGACGTACTTGCGGATGCGCCGGGTGTAGATCTCCAGGGCCAGCCGCGCCTCGTCGTCGTCGCGGGCCCGCACCTCGCGCATGTCGCCGCTGCCGGTGAGGCCGAGCAGGCCGCCCTGGCGCCCGAGCGCCTCCTCCACCTGCTCGGCGTCCATCCCGTTCACCCGGGCGAGATAGCCGCTGACCGCCGGGTCGACGTCGCCCGACCGCGTTCCCATGACCAGGCCCTCCAGCGGGGTCAGGCCCATGGAGGTGTCGACGCTGCGGCCGCCGGAGACGGCGGTGGCGCTGGCGCCGTTGCCCAGGTGCAGCACGATGAGGTCGAGCCCGGCCAGGTCGCGGCCGAGCAGGGCGGCGGCGCGGCGCGAGACGTAGGCGCAGGAGGTGCCGTGGAAGCCGAAGCGCCGCACGCCCAGCCGCTCGCGCCAGTCGCGCGGCACCGCGTACGTGTGCGCCGCCGGCGGCAGCGTCAGCTGGAAGGCGGTGTCGAACACGGCCACCTGGGGCACCCCGGGGAAGGCCGCGCGCGCGACCCGGACGCCGGTCAGGTTGACCGGGTTGTGCAGGGGCGCGAGCGGCGCCAGCCGTTCGATGGCGGCGATCACGGCGTCGTCGATGAGCACGGCCCGGGTGAACGTGGTGCCGCCGTGCACGACCCGGTGCCCGACCGCGACCGGGCTCAGCTCGGGCCCGGCCGTCTCGAACGCCTTCATGACCGCGTCCAGGCCCTCGGCGTGCCCGGGGAAGCGGGCCCGCCTCTCGTGGGCGGGCCCGTCACCGCAATGGTGCGTCAGGCGCCCCTCGTCCTCGCCGATGCGCTCGACCAGGCCCCTGGCGGGGCGCTCGCGGGTGCGGACGTCGATGAGCTCGTACTTGATGGACGAGGAGCCGGTGTTCAGGACGAGGATGCGGCCGGCCACGTCCACGACCTTATGTCGGCGGGGTCCTCGCCGTGCTCGCGCGTGTGGGCGCGGGCGCGCAGCCGTTCGTCGCTCATGTGCTGGCGCAGGTGCGCCTGGGTGGCGCCGAGCCCGGGGACACGGTCGATGACGTCCATGACCAGGTGGTAGCGGTCGATGTCGTTGAGCATGCACATGTCGAAGGGTGTGGTCGTGGTGCCCTCCTCCTTGTACCCCCTCACGTGGATGTTGTCGTGGCCGTTCCGCCGGTAGGTGAGCTGGTGGATGAGCGAGGGGTAGCCGTGGAAGTTGAAGATGACCGGCCTGCCTGTCGTGAAGAGCGTGTCGAACTCGGCGTCGGACATGCCGTGCGGGTGCTCCGACCGGGGCTGGAGGCGCATGAGGTCGACGACGTTGACCACGCGTACCTTCAGCTCGTGCAGGTGCTCGCGCAGCAGCGCGGCGGCGGCGAGCGTCTCCAGGGTGGGCACGTCGCCGGCGCAGGCGAGCACGACGTCCGGCTCGCCCCCCTGGTCGGTGGAGGCCCAGGGCAGGATGCCGAGGCCGCGCGTGCAGTGGGCGATGGCCTCGTCCATGGTGAACAGGTCGAGCACGGGCTGCTTGCCGGCGACCACGACGTTGACGTAGTCACGGGAGCGCAGGCAGTGGTCGCCGACCGAGAGCAGCGTGTTGGCGTCCGGCGGCAGGTAGACCCGCACCACTGAGGCCTTCTTGTTGACCACGACGTCGAGGAAGCCGGGGTCCTGGTGGCTGAAGCCGTTGTGGTCCTGGCGCCACACGTGCGACGACAGCAGGTACGTCAGCGACGCGACCGGCCGCCGCCACGGGATCTTCTGCGACGACTCCAGCCACTTGGCGTGCTGGTTGAACATGGAGTCCACGATGTGGATGAATGCCTCGTAGCAGTTGAACAGCCCGTGGCGGCCGGTCAGCAGATAGCCCTCCAGCCAGCCCTGGCACAGGTGCTCGCTGAGCACTTCCATGACGCGCCCGCCGGCGCCCAGGTTCTCGTCGGTGGGCAGCAACTCGGCGTCCCAGGCCCGGTCGGTGACCTCGAACACCTCCTGCAGCCGGTTGGAGGCGGTCTCGTCGGGCCCCATCAGCCGGAATGTGCGCGGATTCCTGGCGATCACGTCGCGCAGCAGCCCGCCGAACACCCGCGTCGGCTCGGTCTCCTGCACGGCGGGCGACTTGACCTCGACCGCGTGGGTGCGGAAGTCCGGCAGCCGCAGCGGCTCCAGCAGCTCGCCGCCGTTGGCGTGCGGGTTGGCGCTCATCCTGCGCGGCCCGGCCGGCACGGTGTCCGCGACCTCCGCGGCCGGGCGCCCGTCGGCGTCGAACAACTCCTCGGGGCGGTAGGAGCGCATCCACTCCTCCAGCATGGCCAGGTGGGCGGAGTTCTCGCGTACCTTCGCCAGCGGCACCTGGTGGGCCCGCCAGGTGCCCTCGACGGGCTTGCCGTCCACCTCGCGCGGCCCGGTCCACCCCTTCGGGGTGCGCAGGATGATCATGGGGAGGCGGTCGGCGTCGCCGGCTTTGTACGCGGCCATCTCGTCCCAGACGGTGTCGAGCGTCCCGGCCATCTCGGCGTGGTCGGGGCCGACCAGATGGGGGCGGTGGCCGTACCCCTCCATGAGTTTGATCAGCTCGTGCTCGGGGATGCGGGCGAGCACGGTCGGGTTGGCGATCTTGTATCCGTTCAGGTGCAGGATGGGCAGCACCACGCCGTCGCGCCGGCGGTCGGCGAACTTGTTGGCGTGCCAGCCGGCGGCCAGAGGGCCGGTCTCGGCCTCGCCGTCGCCGATGACGCAGGCCACGACCAGGTCCGGGTTGTCGAAGGCGGCGCCGTAGGCGTGCGCGAGCGAGTAGCCCAGCTCGCCGCCCTCGTGGATGGAGCCGGGCGTCTCGGGCGCGACGTGACTGGGCACGCCACCCGGGAAGGAGAACTGGCGGAACAACCGCCGCATGCCCGCGACGTCCTGCGAGACGTCGGGGTAGCGCTCGGTGTAGGTGCCCTCCAGCCAGGCGTGCGCGACCGCCGCCGGGCCGCCGTGCCCGGGACCGGCGATGTAGATCATGTCCTGGTCGCGCTCGTTGATCACCCGGTTGAGGTGGGCGAAGCAGAAGTTCAGGCCCGGCGTGGTGCCCCAGTGGCCGAGCAGGCGCGGCTTGATGTGCTCCGGCCGCAGCGGCTCGCTCAGCAGCGGGTTGTCCAGCAGGTAGATCTGTCCGACGGACAGGTAGTTGGCCGCCCGCCAGTATGCGTCTATATGCTCCATGCTCTGCTGCTTCCTCTGGAGAGCGAGCTGAATCCACTTTCGCCGGGCAAGGTGCGGGAGTCCCGCGTACGCAAAAGGTCTCCTCCGCCACGCGCGGAATCAATCCCGGAGGGTACGTGGTTACGGGACGATGGTGATCGGTTTGGCGACGCGAGGAGGAAGAGCGTGAACGGCGACATCACCCGGAGCCAGGAGTGGGCGGCCCTCGACAAGCACCACGGCGAGCTGGCCGGCAAGCAGTTGCGCGAGCTGTTCGCGGACGACCCGGGCCGCGCCGAGCGCATGACGGCGGCCGCCGGCGACCTCTACCTCGACTACTCCAAGCACCGCGCCACGCGCGAGACGATCGACCTGCTGCTGGCCCTGGCCGAGCGGGCCGGGCTGCGCGAGCGGATCGCGGCCATGTTCGGCGGCGAGCACATCAACGTCAGCGAGGACCGCGCCGTGCTGCACGTCGCGCTGCGCCTGCCCCGCGACAGGCGGCTGGTGGTCGACGGCCAGGACGTCGTGGCCGACGTGCACGCCGTGCTCGACAAGATGAGCGCCTTCTCCGGCCGGATCCGCTCGCGGGAGTGGAAGGGCGCCACGGGCAGGCCCATCGAGACCGTCGTCAACATCGGCATCGGCGGCTCCGACCTGGGCCCCGCCATGGCCTACGAAGCGCTGCGCGACTACGCCGACGCGGGCATCGCCGCCAGGTTCGTCTCCAACATCGACCCGGCCGACATCACCGGCGCCCTCGCCGGGCTCGACCCCGCGACCACGCTCTTCGTGATCAGCTCCAAGACGTTCACCACGCTGGAGACGCTGACCAACGCCAGGGTCGCGCGCCGCTGGCTGGTCGACGCGCTGGGCGAGGACGCGGTGTCCCGGCACTTCGTGGCCGTCTCCACCAACGCCGCGAAGGTCGCCGAGTTCGGCATCGACACCGACAACATGTTCGGCTTCTGGGACTGGGTCGGCGGCCGCTACTCCTTCGACGGCGCCATCGGCCTCTCGCTGATGATCGCGATCGGGCCCGAGCGGTTCCGCGAGATGCTGGCCGGTTTCCACGCCATCGACGAGCACTTCCGCACGGCGCCATTCGAGGCCAACCTGCCGGTGCTGATGGCCCTGCTCGGCATCTGGTACAACGACTTCTTCGGCGCGGAGACCCGCGCCGTGCTGCCCTACAGCCAGCGGCTGCACCGCTTCCCGGCCTACCTGCAGCAGCTCACGATGGAGTCCAACGGCAAGTCCGTGCGCGCCGACGGCGCTCCCGTGACCGCCGCCACCGGCGAGATCTTCTGGGGCGAGCCGGGCACCAACGGCCAGCACGCCTTCTACCAGCTGCTCCACCAGGGCACCCGGCTGGTGCCCGCCGACTTCATCGGATTCGCCGAACCCTTCGAGGACCGTGAGGGCATGCACGACCAGCTCGTCGCCAACCTGCTCGCGCAGACCTCGGCGCTGGCGTTCGGCAAGACGGCCGAGGAGATCGCGGGTGAGGGCACCGCGGCCGGGATCGTCCCCCACAAGGTCATGCCGGGCAACCGCCCCTCCTCGACCATCCTCGTGCCCAAGCTGACCCCGTCCACGCTGGGCCAGCTCGTCGCCCTGTACGAGCACATCGTCTTCGTCGAGGGCGCCGTCTGGGGCGTCGACTCCTTCGACCAGTGGGGCGTGGAGCTGGGCAAGAAGATGGCGCTCGACCTGGCGCCCGCGCTCACCTCCGGCGAGCCGCCGCAGGTGAGCGGCGCCGCGCTGCCCGACCCCTCCACCGAGCGGCTCGTACGCCGATACCGCGAGCTGCGCGGCCGCCGCGTCTGAGGCTCCGCCCCGCGTCGCTGGCCAGGCCGGCGGCGCGGGGCCACGATGGGGGCATGGACATCATGCAGCTGGTGGAGCAGTCCAAGGACGCGGCGACCGTCAACCGCGTGTTCGGCGAGCCCATTCACCACGGTGACATCGTCGTCATCCCCGTCGCCAGGGTCGCCCAGGGAGGCGGCGGCGGCCAGGGGCGGGGCACGAAGGAGAAGGACGAGAAGGGGGAGGGCAGCGGCGGCGGCTTCGGGTTCAGCGCCACTCCCGCGGGCGTGTTCGTGCTCAAGAACGGCGAGGCCCAGTGGCGGCCCGCCGTCGACGTCAACCGCATCGTCATCGGCGGCCAGATCGTGGCCGTCGCGCTCCTGCTGACCGTGCGCTCCATCCTCTGGCGGCGCCGGCGGCGCAGGCACTGACCGCCGCCCCGCCGCCGGGACGGACACGTGGTCCCGGCAATCGAGAGGGCGCTGAAGACGGACGTTGCTCAGGCGAGGGGCCTGCCGGCGAAGGCGCTGACCGCGGTGCTCGGCTACGTCATCGGAGGTGGCCAGGCGTCAGCCGTAACCGTTGTTGCGGATGGGGGGCGCGGGCCGTAGTGACGGTCCGCGCCCCCTCGTTGCCGCAGCTGAACTCGCCGGGTGTGCGGTAGCTCCGGCTGTACATTCATCGCGATGGATTTTGTTATCCGCTATGCGTGTGGGCGGTCGTTTGCAGGCCGGCGACCTGGAACTCAACCGCAGAGATCCGGTTCGTCAGGTTCGAGACGGCTGTATTTACCTGGTCTTGCAGCGTGTTGAGTTTCCCAGTGAGCTGAGATATCTGCTGCTGGACTTGAGATGCGGCAGTAATCTTTTGTTCGAGTTCGATGAGCCGCTGCAGAATGTTGACGTTCTGGACGAACAGATTTTCTGTGACGACGGCGTCGCCGATAAAACGTCCCGCGACGGTGAACGCAACCGCTCCATCCTCGGTGGGTGCGGTTCCGAACGATTCTGGCATTGGCCTCAGCCTCCCGTATGTTTTGCCAGCCTGGGACGGAAGGACCTATGGGCATATGCGTATCCCTTGCTCGGGCGATATGGGATTCCATGTGCGCGGTCCGCCCATTTCCTGTCCAGTCATGTGGTCGATAAACAGAGCGCTCGTGGTTGGGAACTCCATGTCGTACACATTCGGCTCCCTACGTTCGCCGACTCGACGACGAAAGTATGCGGGTCGTCTCCCAGACCACCAAGGTTGAAGATCAAGCTAGAGTTGACGCCATGACCTCTGTGACGCAGCTTGTCGCTTTCGGTGGGGTGGTGCTGCTCGGCGCGATGTCGCCGGGCCCTGACTTCGCGGTCGTCGTACGCCGCTCGGCCGTCTCCGGGCGCGGGCACGGCATGGCGGCGGCGACGGGGATCTCCGTGGGCGTCTTCGCCTGGGTGGTGGCCGCGGCCACCGGCGTCGCGGCGCTGCTGGCCGCCTCGGCCATGGCGTTCACCGTGGTGAAGGTGGCCGGCGCGGCCTACCTGCTCTACCTCGGGGTCAGGGCGCTGCGCGCCGCCCTGCGCCGGGGCGGCGACCTGACGTTCGACGCGCCGGACCCGGGAATGCAGGGCGCGTGGGCGGCGTTCGCGGAAGGGCTGCTCACCAACGTGCTCAACCCCAAGGCCGCCGTGTTCCTGGTGGCCCTCGTGCCGCAGTTCGTCAGCTCCGGCGCCTCGCTGCCGGACATCCTGGTGCTGTCGATGATCGCGCTGACGGGCTCGGCCGCGTGGTTCCTGGTGGTGGCCACCATCGTGGGGACCCTGCGCAAGGTCTTCGCCAGGCCCGCCGTACGCAGGACCGTGGACGGCCTGACGGGCGCCGCCCTGATCGCCCTCGGCGTCAAGCTGGCCGGCTCCGGCAACCCCTAGCTACACCGATGACGCCGAGCGGCGGGAGACGACGGCGTACGCCAGGCTGACGATCACGAAGAACGGCACGCCCGCCCACCACGCCGGCCGCAGCGACTCGATGAACAACGTCGAGACGAGCACCGCGGCGAGGAAGAGCATCACGACGCCCGACGTGACGGGCGCGCCCCAGAGCCGGACCGGTGAGGGCGGCAGCCCCTGCGCGGCGCGGGTGCGCCGGAAGGCGTGGTGGGTGAGGAGGATCAGCAGCCACACGACCAGCGCGCCGAACACCGACACGCCGAAGAGCGCCAGGTAGGCGTCGCTCTCGCTGGCCGCCGACACGACCGCGGCGAGCGCGAGGCCGAGCGCCGACAGGGCGAGCGCGTTGCGCGGCACGCCGGCGGCGCTGAGCCGCCCGGTCCAGGCGGGGGCGTACCTGTTGGCGGCCAGCGAGTGCATCATCCTGGTGGTCAGGTAGAGGTTCGTGTTGGCGCTGGACAGCGCGGCGGTGAGCACGACGAAGTTCATGACGGTCGCCGCGGCCGGGATGCCCGCGGCGGAGAACACGCTGACGAACGGGCTCTCGGTCACGGAGCCGCCCTGCGCGGTGGTGGTCCACGGCACCACCGTGAGCACGACCGCGATGGCCAGCACGTAGAACAGGGCCAGCCGGGTGACCATGCGGCGGGCGGCGCGCGGGATGTCGCGCACCGGGTTCTCCGACTCGGCGGCGGTGACCGAGACGACCTCGGTGCCGATGTAGCTGAACAGCACGAACACCATGGCGAGGAACAGGCCGCTCATCCCGTTGGGCAGGAATCCGTCGTGCGCGGTGAGGTTCGAGACCCCGGTGGCCTCCGCGCCGGGCAGGCCGACGGTGACGAGCAGCACGCCGAGCAGGATGAACACGATGATCGCCACGACCTTGATCATGGCGAACCAGTACTCGACCTCGCCGAACAGCTTGACCGCGGCGGTGTTCACGACGAGCACCACGGCCGAGAAGACGGTGACGGGCAACCACAGCGGCAGCGACGGCCACCAGAACTGCACGTAGATCCCGGCCGCGATGACCTCGCCGCCGATGGCGATGACCTGGATCGTCCAGTACGTCCAGCGGACCACGAATCCGGCCCACGGGCCGAGGTACCGGTGCGCGATGACGCCGAAGGCGCCGGCCTCGGGGTGGACGACGACCATCTCCGCCAGCGACCAGCCGATCACCAGGGCGACGCCCGCGCAGATGATGTAGGCGACGATGGTCGCCGGGCCGGCCTGGGAGATCGCCAGGCTGGAGCCGAGGAAGAGCCCGGTGCCGATCGCGCCGCCCAGCCCGATCATGGTGAGCTGGCGCCCGGTCAGCCTGCGTCGCAGTCCGGATGCGTTGTCCACAAGAGACCTTTCGGGGTGATCAGGCCCGGCTGCAGGCCCGGCGGGAGGTGCTGATGGCTTCGACGGCCGCGTCCACGTCGGACCGGTCGTTGTAGTAGTGGAAGGACAGCCGCAGCAGGTCGCCCCGCGGCGCGGTCCAGATGCGCTGTTCGGCCAGCCGGGCCGCCAGCCGGGCCGGGTCGTCGTCGGCGATGGCCACCTGCGGGCCGCGGGCGCCCGCCGGGCTCGCCACGCGCTCGCCGGCCGCTGCCAGCCGCTCCGCCGCCTCCTCGACCAGGGCGGACACGTGCTCGTGCACGGCGTCCATGCCGACCCGTTCGATGAGGTCGAACCCGGCGTTGGCCGCGTAGGCGGACGGGACGGGCGGCGTGCCGGTCTCGAAGCGCCGGGCGCCGGCGGGGAAGTCGAGCAGCCGGGGATCGAAGGCGAAGGGGTCGGTGCGGCCGAACCAGCCGGTGAGCTCGGGTTCGCGCTGCTGCTCCATGCCGCCGCGTACGTAGAGGAACGCGATGCCGGGCAGGCCGAGCAGGTATTTGAGCGACCCGGCCGCCAGGTAGTCGCAGCCGAGCCGTTTCACGTCGATCGGGGTGACGCCGGCGCCCTGGTAGGCGTCCACGAACACGCGCGCGCCCTTCTCGTGCGCCAGGCGGACGACGTCCTCGACCGGGAGGCGGGCGCCGTTGCGGTAGGTGTGCAGCGGCACCGACACCAGGTTGGCACTCTCGTCGACGACCTGCTCGTACGCCTCGGCCGTGACGTTCTCTCCGGTGTCCGCGGCCATCCTGACCGTGGCGCCGCGCCCGCGCTGGGCCAGCCACACGTGGGCGATGGACGGGAACTCCAGGTCGGTGGTGACGATGCGGGGGCGGCGCGACCAGTCGAGTGACGAGGCGGCCTGGAAGGCCGCCTCGGAGGCGCACGACAGCACGGCCACCTCGCCGGGCTCGGCGCCGATGAGCCGGGCGAACCGCTCCCTGGCACGGTCGACCTCGCCCATCCACACCTCCCAGGGGGCACCCGCGTCGCGCAGCGTGTGGCCGATCTCCTGGAGCGCGTACGCCAGCCGCGACGACAGGGCGCCCTGGCTGCAGCTCGCCAGGTGCACGGAGTCGGTCAGGGAGGGGAACTCGGCCCGGAACTGAGTGGCGTTCAGCAGATGCGACATTTCGGGCACCTTATCCGGACTGTTTTAACCAGGTCAATACACCTTCAACGGTATTAATGCCCGATAGGATCTGCGCGTGATTGGCGCCAGGATCCGTGAGCTCCGCACCGTACGCGGGCTGACCCTCGCCCAGCTGGCCGCGGAGGCGGGCGTGTCGAGCGGGCTGATCAGCCAGGTCGAGCGCGATCTGGCCGACCCCAGCCTGGAAACGCTCAGGAAGATCGCGAAGGTGCTCGACCTGCCGCTGTTCAGCCTGTTCCAGGAGCCCGACGCGGCCACCGTGGCCGTGGTCAGGCGCGAGGGGCGGATGCTGGTCAGGTCCCCCGCGGGCGGGATCACCTACACCCGCGTGTCGCCCGGGCGCGGGCGGCTGGAGGTGCTGGAAGGGCACCTGCTGCCCGGCGGATCGTCGGCCACCCAGCCGTGGTCGCACCCGTCCGAGGAGTGCGTGCTCGTGCTGCGGGGCCGGCTCGTCGTCGAGGTGTCCGGGGCCGAGCACGTGCTGGAGGCGGGGGACAGCTGCTCCTTCGACTCGTCGCTGCCGCACCGGTATCTCAACACCGGGGAAGAGCCGGTCGACTTCCTGATCGTCGCCACTCCGCCCAGCTACTGAGCCGGTGCGCCGGCAGATGAGCGCGTCGATCACGTAACACGCCCACGCGTCGGGATATATCCCGTTAATGTGCATGAGGTCCGTCCCAGCCGTCACAGGAGTCATCCCCCTCATGCCGAACGCCGAGCCGCTGCGCCCAGACGATCCAGAGGCGATCGCGGCCTACCGGCTCGTCGGGCGGCTCGGCGAGGGCGGCCAGGGCACCGTCTACCTCGGACAGGCTCCCGACGGCCGGCCGGTGGCCGTCAAGGTGCTGCGCCAGTCCGTCGCCGGGGGCAACGGCTTCGCCAAGGAGATCGCCGCGGCCCGGCGCGTGGAGCCGTTCTGCATCGCGCAGGTGCTCGACGCCTCCATGAGCGGGCGTCCGTACATCGTCAGCGAGTACGTCGAAGGCCCATCCCTGCAGGACGCGGGCCCCCATCGCGGCGCCGATCTGCAGCGCCTGGCGGTCAGCACGGCCACGGCGCTGGCCGCCATCCACGAGGCCGGGGTCGTCCACCGCGACTTCAAGCCCTCCAACGTGCTGCTCGGACGGGACGGGCCGCGCGTCGTCGACTTCGGCATCGCCCGGCTCGCCGACTCCGCGGTCACCGTGACCAGCAGCGTGGTCGGGACGCCCGCGTACATGGCCCCCGAGCAACTGGCGGGCGCGTACGTCGGACCGGCTGCGGACGTCTTCGCCTGGGCGGCGGTCATGGTGTTCGCGGGGACGGGCACGCCGCCGTTCGGCGAGGACTCGCTGCCCGCGGTCATCAACCGGGTGCTCAACCAGGAACCGTTCCTCGGCGACCTGCCGGAGCCGCTGCGCCAGGTCGTGTACGCCTGCCTGGCCAAGGACCCGGACGCCCGCCCGCGGATGCGGGACGTCCTGCTGCACCTGCTCGGCGGGTCACGGCCCGGCCGTCCGGCGGAGGGCGGCGATCCGCGCCGCACGCTTTCGCCGCGGCGCGCACGAGCGCGGGTGCCGTTGGTAGCCGCCGTTTCCGGGGCGGTCGCCGTGTGCCTGGCGGCCGGCGCCGTCGTGTACACCGCCTCGGCGGACAGGAGTCCCGCCCCGCCGGTGCTGGCCGCCGGCTCCAGCGAGCCGTCCCCCTCCGCCACCACCACGCCCCGGCGCGAGAGGACCGCCCCGCCCAGAAGAAAGGCGCGTACTCCATCGGCCGCTCCCGAGACCACGCGCTCGCGCACCGCCAAGCAGCCGTCACGGGAGCGCACCGCCACGCAGCCGTCGCGGGAGCGCACCGCCACGCAGCCGTCGCGGGAGCGCACCGCCGCCCGGCGAACGCCCACGAGCACGCCGGGGCCGACGAGGAGGCCGGCGACCAGGCGGCCGTCGCCCACCCCGAGCAAGCAGCGCGCGAAGGCCGCGTCGTTCACCCTCGCCTACGTCCGGGTCGCCGGCTCGTCCAAGATCAACAGCGAGGGTGTCACCTGTTACACGGGCTCGCTGGGCTTCGGCATCGGGCTGGACGCGTCCGAGACGGGAGCCCCGTTCTCCTACCAGTGGGTGGTCGACGGCCAGGTGGTGGAGAGCGGCTCCAGGCGCATCCCGTCCCACGCCAGGTCCGACTATTTCGGTTCGAAGAAGCAGATCAGCCCCGACCTCGGGACCGAGCACACGGTCGTCTTCCAGCTCACGTCGCCGGTGCGGAAGAGCCGGTCCACCTCGTGGACCATGTGCTGACCGCCGGACGCGGCGTCAGCCGAGCTTCTTCGCCAGGGTCTCGAACGCCAGGTCGTCACGCATGGGCACTCCGAACCGCTCGTCGCCGTACGGGAAGGGCGACAGCTCGCCGGTGCGGACGTAGCCGCGGCGCACGTACCAGGCGATGAGGTCCTCGCGCTGGACGATCACCGTCATCCGCAGCTCGCCGGCGCCCCACTCGTCGCGGGCGAGCCGCTCGGCCTCGGCGAGCAGCGCCCGCCCCGTGCCCGCGCCCTGCAGATCGGGCGCGACGGCGAACGTCCCGAAGTAGGCGTGGCCGTCATGGCGTTCGAGCTGGCAGCACCCCACCATGACGCCGTCGGCCTCGGCGACGATCACGGTCGTGGACGGATCGTCGATCATCTCGGTCACCATCGCCGCGTCCACGCGCTGTCCCTGGAGGAGGTCCGCCTCACCGGTCCACCCGCTCCTGCTCGTCTCTCCCCGGTACGCCGACTGCACCAGGTCGACCAGCGCGGGGACGTCGGAACGGCGGGCCGGGCGGAAGGTGTGCTCGCGGGGACTGCTCATGCTCATACTCCGGAAACGTACCTGGGAACTTCCCGCGCGGTCGCCCGCGATCAGGAGACGGCCACCCCGAGCAGGTGGCCCAGCCCGAAGGTGACGGACGCCGCCCCCACGCCCAGCACGAGCTGGCGCAGCCCGCCCAGCCACCACGGCCGCGCCGTCATCCGCGCCACCGCCGCCCCGAACCCGAACAACGCCAGCACGCTCAGCACCACGGCCACCGCCAGCCCTGACGCTCCGAAGAGGAAGGGCGCCAGCGGCACCAGCGCCCCGGTCGCGAACGCGCAGAACGAGGACCCCGCGGCCACGTACGGCGAGGGCAGGTCGTCGGGATCCACGCCCAGCTCCTCGCGGACGTGCACCCGCAACGCCTGCTCGGGATCGGCGGACAGCCCCTCGGCCACCCGGTGCGCCAGCGCGGGGTCGAGCCCGCGCGCCTGGTAGAGAGCCGCCAGCTCGGCCAGCTCGCCCTTGGGGTTCCTGACCAGCTCCTGCCGCTCGACGGCGATCTCCGCCCGCATCAGCTCGGTCTGGGACTTCACGGACGTGTACTCCCCGGCCGCCATGGAACACGCGCCGGCGACGAGGCCGGCGAACCCCGCCAGCACCGCGCCGCGCCCGGCGCCCGCCGCGCCCACGACCCCGGAGATCAACGCGAAATTGGACACGAGCCCGTCCATCGCCCCGAACACGGCCGGCCGCAGCCAGCCGCCGGTGACGTCCCGGTGGCTGTGATGCTTCTCGGGCGAGTACGGCCGGGCGAGCTCGACGGTCATGCAATTCCTCCGCTTTCGGGTGCCTTATCCGGAAATGTAGGCATATGTCGCCAAGATCCGCAACGAAGGAAAGCCTTCCCTGGCCAGGCATTCCGCCGCCAGAACGGCTCGGCGGGCGCGGTCCGGCGGTGCTCGCCGGCCTCCGCCGGCCGCGCGGCAGCCGCGCGGCCGGCGTCGCGGCTAGCGCGCGGGCCTCCCGCCGGCGTCGACGTCGATCACCACGCGGTCGGAGTAGGTTCGCCGCTCGGTACGGAGCACCGCCAGCTTGTCGTCCATGACCGGGAAGACATGGACGGGTGTCAGGGTGATCCGCGCCTTCCGGCCGCCCTTTCCCCGGACCCGGTCGACGTCGATCTCGAGATGGCCGTAGTGCTTGCCGCCCGAGAGCAGCCGCGGCGTCTCGCCGGCGACGTCCCACGCCTCGGGCTCGCCCTGGTCAGCCGTCCACCGGCTGAACGCGTTGTACGCCAGGGGCGGGCTGTCGAGCGTGGGGCCGTCCCTGCGCACGCCCCGCAGGCCGTCGCCCGAGACACCCACGTCGTAGTAGTGCACACCGGTGCCGTCGCCGTCCGTGTCGACGAAACTCCGCTCGAACATCTCGCTGTGCCCGGAGATGACGGCGCTCACCCCGTACCGTTCGAACAGGGGTTGGTAGACCCGCATCGGGGTGCCGCCCTGGCCCGAGGTCAGCGCGTGGTTCATGGGCAGGCCGTGTTCCCCGCTGCTGTAGGGGACGTGGTGGAACTGCACGAGCACGATCTGACCCGCTGCCCTGGCATCGCGGAGCTGCTGCTCCACCCACGTCCATTGCCGGCCGCCCGGGCTGTA
Organism: Nonomuraea sp. KM88; assembly: GCF_052245635.1. Classification (NCBI taxonomy): domain Bacteria; kingdom Bacillati; phylum Actinomycetota; class Actinomycetes; order Streptosporangiales; family Streptosporangiaceae; genus Nonomuraea; species Nonomuraea sp. KM88. The sequence goes on from NZ_JBQQCC010000005.1 coordinate 37,447, forward strand.
GTCCGACAGGTCACGGCCGCCGGCCGCCTCGTACTCCGAGCGCGTGAAGTTCTCCTGGGTGTCGGTGCCCGGTCCGGTGTACTCGCGGCCGGTCAGCTTCTCCTCGGGCGGGTAGCTCGCCGCGCTGTCATCCGGTTCGCCGTTGTTGCTGTCGAGCGTCAGCACGGTGACCGGCCCGTAGTCGATGCGGTGGTAGTTGTCGCGGTGCTCCGGCGTTCCGTTGGGCGGCGCGTCGAAGTAGGCGTGGAACTTGGCGCGCGATCGTACGACCGGCGTGCGGTCCTCCGGCGTGCCGTACCCGCCGTTGATCGCCCCGAAGCTCTCCCAGTTCCCGAACGCGGGGATGATGGGCACGCCGGTCAGCAGGTCGCCGGAGGCGCCGGCGGTGTGACGGAAGAACTCGTCCCAGCCGGGCTGGTAACCGCCGCCCTGGACGAGGTCTCCGGTGAAGAGCACCGCGTCGGGCGATCTGCCGCGCACGACGGCGAGGTTGCGGCGCAGGCCCTCGTCCTCGGTGAGCGGATAGCGCAGGACGCGCGTCCCGGACAGGACCGTGGTGCCGTACGTTCGGTCCCAGAGCGCGTCAGCATCGGCCGGGGGCCGGCCGGCGGCGCCGGCGCCCGGCGCCCACTCCCGGCGCTGGACGCGCCCGCGCGGCTCGGTCTCGGAGTCGGACATGGCGATCAGCCTGATGTGCTGCCAGCGGTCGGCGGCCGGGGCGGTGCGGAAGCGGCCGCGGAAGGTCTTCCCGCCCTGTTCCACCGTGTAGTGGTACTGGGCGCCCGGTCGCAGGCCGCTCACCTGCCTGGAGTGCTTGTAGCTGTCCGGCCCTCCGAGCCATGATCCCTGCTCCAGCCCGGGGATCTCCTGGGTGAGCTCGGCGGCCGTGTAGGCCAGGTCCGGCTGCGGCTCGCCGGCGACCCGCGCGACCTGGCGGCCCGGGAGGCCCGGCCCGCGGACGGTCAACCGGCCCGGCTCGCCGTCCTCGGTGAACCAGGTGATGGTGATGCCCGAGGAACTCGGGCTCTGCAGATACGGAAGGATGCGGAAGTCCGCCTGCCGGGTGGCCGCCGTGGCCTGACCGGTCAGGGTCCCCGCCGGAAGGAGCGCCGCGGTCAGCGCCGCGGCGCACAGTCTCGTTCGCCTGAGCATGTGCGGACCTTTCAGTGCTTCAGCGCGACGTCGCCGACGACGATGCGGTGGTCGGAGTACGGTGTCGAGACGACCCAGCCGGACGTGGGGCCGACCCTGAAGTGACGGCGGTCCACGAAGATGTAGTCGATCTTCCGGTTGCTCTCGTAGGGCTGGTGGTAGTCGTCGGGCAGGCCTTCGGCGCCCATGGTCCACTCGCCCTGGCGGTGGGGGCACGCCTCCGTCCCGAGGTGCCATCGCCTGATGTTGCCGCGCCAGCGCGGGTCCGCTCCGTCGACCTCGTCGAAGACCCCGGTCCCGCCGCACCTGGCGTAGAAGTGGGAGAGCGAGGGCAGGAACGGCAACTCGTTCAGGTCGCCGAGCAGGGCGACCGGCATCCGGGCGGCCATCGGCGTGATGGTGTCGGCGATCAGCTTCGACTGGGCGTAGTTGATGGAGCGGCCGTAATGGGGGTCGGCGGCGATGTCCGGGTCGTCGGGGAAGGAGTCCTCGTTGATGATGACCAGGGGCACCTCGGTATGGGTCACGCACGCGCGCACGGCCGCCGCGCGGGGCACGTGGACGTCGCCGCAGACGAGCTTGCGGAACCGCTGGCGATAGTGGTAGCCGAGATCCAGGTACGGCGTGTCACCGAACATCACCCGGTCGGACGGGTGCTTGCTCAGCAGTCCCATGACGTACCAGCCACCGGGATTGACGTCCGGGTCGTGGCAGTTGGGGATGTCGTGGTTCGTCACGACGACCTGCTCGGTGAGGCCGCCGTAGCCCGGCTTCGCCTTCAGCCGGTCCCGCAACGCGACCCACTGCGTGTAGCACATCTCGTTGAGAGAGATGATCTCGGCGCCCTGCTCGTAGATCTTCGTCACGGCGTCGTCGACCGGGGCGCCCGTGCTCCCGCCGTTGAAGCCGTTTCCGGCGAAGTTGAAGTCCAGCATCCGGATCCTGCGCTCGGCCTTGCCGGCCGGAGCGGCGTCCGACGGTTCCGCGGCGGCGACGGCGGGCGTCGCCAGGAGTAATGCGGCAGTTGCCACGATCGCGATGAGTCCGAATCTCATGGTGCGTCTCCCGGGGGGTGAGTTCCGCTCGAACATTCCTGTCTAGACCAGTATTTGGCGGAAACGTAACACCGCGTGGCGGGAGTGACAAGGGGGAGGCGTGTGCAGGAAAGGCGCCGGGCAGCTCGCGGTGCGGGCCCGCCGGGCCGGGGTCAGCCGGCGGCCGGAGGCCGGCTGACGTGCATCTGGATGACGTAGCGATCGCCGCGGTAGAGCGAGCGGCCGAACTCGACCACGTTGCCCATGTTGTCCACGGCGACCCGCTCCACGAGGAACGCCGGGTCATAGTCCGGCACCTCCAGCCGTCTGGCCTCCGACCGGCTCAGCCGGGCGATGGAGACGGTCTGCTCCGCGGTCTCAAGCCGCACGCCGAACAGGCGTCCCAGGAGCTCGAAGAGCGAGTCGTCCCGTCCCATCTCGGAGAGCAGGCCAGGGAACCGCGCGGCGGACAGGTTCGTGCGCTCAAGCGCCATGGGGACGCCGTCGGCGGTCCGCACCCGCTCGATGGAGTGGACCGGATCGCCGGTGGCGAGGCCGAGGCGGGACGCGATGTCGCGCGGCGCGGGCCGGGTGCGGCCGCGGTAGCTCTTGGCGCCGGGAACCATCCCGCGCATCCGCATGTCCTCGCTGAAGGAGCGGAAGTTCTCCGAGTGGGTGAGGGTGGGCTGCTGCACGAACGTGCCCCGCCCCGCCACGCGCCTGACCAGCCCGCGCGCCTCCAGGTCGTTGATCACTCCGCGGACCGTCATCCTGGCCACGCCGAACCGCTCGGCGAGGACGCGTTCGGAGGGGAGCAGGGCGCCGTCGCGCATGTCGAGCACCAGCGCGGTGAGGACGTCCTGGATGTGCTTGCCCTTCGGGCCTCCCTCTCCCGCCGAGAACACCTCTGGTGCGACATCACGCGGTTCGTGTCGCGGCCTCGCCACCGCCGGCTCCCTCCCAGTCCTGTCGGCGCACCATCTTATGGCCTCGCGCCTGTTGACTTACGGTCTATACCAGTATTACGTTCCAGACCATCGCATGAGCGCCCGATATGGAGAAATGCGTATGTTTCGTACACGGCGCGGCTTGATCGCGGCTGCCGGGATGCTGGCCATGACTCTGTCGGCCTGCGCCCCGAGCGCCCCCGAAGGGCAGACGAGCTCAGGCACCACCTCCGAACAGGTCACTCTCGACGTCTGGGGATGGCGCCAGGAGGACGTCGCCGCCTACGAGAAGATCTTCAAGATCTACGAAGACGCCCATCCGGGCGTGAAGGTGAAGTACGTGCCCTACAAGGCCGACGAGTACGACACCATCCTGCGGACAGGGCTCAGCGACGCCAACGGCCCCGACGTCGCCCAGCTGCGCTCGTACGGGTTGCTCCAGCCGCTCGTCGCCGCCAAGAGCCTGGTCCCCCTGGACGGCCAGGTCCAGGAACTGGCCGGCTTCCCCGAGCCGGTCCTCGACGGCGCCCGCGGCGAGCGCGACAAGCGGGTGTACGGCGTGCCGTTCGCCATCCAGACCCTGCACGTCATCTACGACAAAGCCCTCTTCGGCAAGCACGGGCTGACCCCGCCGAAGACCTGGGACGAGATGATCGCGGCCTTCGACAAGCTGGCGGCGGCCGGCCTCGTCCCGCTCGCGACGACGGTGACCGACACGTGGATGCTCCCCATCCAGCAGGAGATCTTCGGCGCGACGAGCTACGGCGGCCACGACTACCTCAGCAAGATGCTGGCCGGGCAGGCCGCGTTCACCGACCGGCCCTGGGTGGACTCGCTGACGAAGTGGAAGAGCACGAGCAAGTACTGGCCCGAGCAGTACGAGGGCGTGAGCTACGTCGACGCCCAGGCGCTGTTCACCTCCGGGCGGGCGGCGATGTTCCCCGGAGGGGTCTGGGAGCTGGCGGTCTTCGAGAAAACCAACCCGGAACTCGAGCTGGGCATCTTCAACGTCCCACCGCCGCCGGGCGCGGCGGCCACCCGGACGCTCGTCCCCGGCTACGTCGACGGCTCGTTCGGCGTCTCGGCCAAGTCCCCCCACCAGAAGGCGGCCATGGACCTGGTGCGCTGGATGGCCTCCCCCGAGTTCGGCCAGGCGTTCTCCACCGAGCTCCGGCAGATCTCGGCGGTGCCGGGCGTGCGGCCCCAGGACCCGCTGCTCGCCCAGGCGCTGGCCGCCTACCAGGCCGACCCCAGCCCGTACGTCACCTACGCGTACTTCTCCGGCGGCTCGCCGACCGCCTGGGACCTGGCCTCGGAGGCGTTCTCGACGTTCGTCACCGGGCGCTCCGGCGCCGAGGACGCCGCCGAACACGTACAGCAGGGTGTGGACCAGTGGTTCGAGCCGACCCAGTGACCGCCGAGCGTCCCGAGCCGGCGCGCCACCGTACCGGCCACCCGGCCGGCTACCGGGCCGGCTACCGGGCCGCCTACCGGGCCGGCCGCACCTCCCCGGCCTGGATCGCGGCGTTCTGCCTGCCGGCCCTCGTGCTCTACGGCATGTTCGTCGTCGTCCCGCTGGTCACGGCCTTCTACTACGGCCTGTTCCGGTGGGAAGGCATCCGCCAGGGGGAGTTCGCCGGGCTCGGCAACTATCTCGAGGTGCTGACCAGGTATCCGCTCAACCAGGAGATTCCCGCCGCGCTCTGGCACAACGTGCTGTTCTTCGCCGGCACGATGGCCATCCAGAACACCGTCGGTCTCGGCCTCGCGGTGCTGCTGTACCGCAACCCCCGCGGCAAGCGCTTCCTCCAGACGATCTTCTCCCTGCCGTACCTCATCAGCCCGCTGATCGTCGGATACGTCTGGTCCCTGCTGCTGAGCCCCACGTTCGGGCCGATCAACTTCCTGCTGCGGGCGGCCGGCCTGGACGCGTGGGCCCGGCCGTGGCTCGGCGATCCCGACACGGCGCTCCCCGTCCTGGTCCTGGTGAACGCCTGGCAGTGGATCGGCGGCCCGATGCTGATCTTTCTCGCCGCGCTGGGCGGCATCCCCAGGGAACTGGAGGAGGCCGCCGCGATGGACGGCGCCTCCCCGTTCCGGGCCTTCTGGAGCGTGCGGTTCCCGCTCCTCATGCCCGCGGTCGGGGTCATCACCGTGCTGACCTTCATCGGCTGCTTCAACCTCTTCGACCTGGTCTACGCGCTCGGCGGATCGGACGGCGGCCCTGGCGGCGCGATGGACGTGCTGGGCCTGCTCTACTACCGCACGGCCTTCGAGGGCGGCACGAACGCGATCGGGGAGTCCTCCGCGCTCGCCATCATGATCTTCATCCTCGTCTTCGGCGCCTCCGCGGTCCTGGAGCGCTTCCTGCGGCGCCGGGAGGTGACCTCGTGACCACGAGACGCCGGGGCGTACGGGTCCTGGTCGTCCACGCCCTGCTGTGGTCCTACGCCGCGGTCGCGTTCGGCCCGCTCCTCCTGGTGGCGATCGGCTCGTTCCGCACCAACGCCGACATCCTGCGGCAGCCGGTCGGGCTGCCGGAGTCGCTCACCCTCGACAACTACCTGCGGGCCTGGGAGACCGCGTCGATCTCCACGTACTTCGCCAACTCGCTCCTGGTCACCGTCGGCGCCGTCACGCTGTGCGTGGCGGTGTCGGCCACGGCCGCCTACGCGCTGTCGCGCTGGCGGTTTCGCGGGCGCGCGCTCCTGGCCGCTTTCTTCCTGTCAGGGCTGATGATCCCGGCCAAACTCGGGCTGCTCCCGGTCTTCTACATGTACCTGTCCATGGGGCTGATCGACACGCGGCCCGGCCTGATGCTGCTGTACGCGGCGAGCGGCGTGCCCTTCTCGATCTTCGTGATCATGGGTTTCATGCGGGGGCTGCCCACCGGACTCGAAGAGGCCGCCCGCCTGGACGGCGCGAACGAGGGACGGCTCTTCGTGTCGATCGCGCTGCCGCTCATGCGACCGGCCCTGGCCGTGGTCACCGTCTTCCAGTTCGCGCCCACGTGGAACGACTTCTTCTACCCGCTCGTCCTGTTGCGCAGCGACTCCAAGTACACCGTCCCCGTCGGCCTGACCCGCTTCTTCGGCGAGTTCGCCACCGACCGGGCGACGCTCTTCGCCGGGCTGGTGATCGCCCTCGTGCCGCTGGCCCTGGTGTTCGCGCTCGCGACCAAGCAGATCATCGCCGGGCTGACGGCAGGGATGTCCCGTTGACGGCGGATCACAAGGCCCGCATCAGCATCGACGGCGGCAAGTCCGAGCTTCGCCTGCTCGTGAGCACCGGCCGGGACCGGCAGTACGGCGTCGGGCCTGGCATGTCGTACGAGCCGGGCGAGGACGGCGTCGCCCGCATCCTCGGCAGCGTCCGGGCCGCCGCCGAGGCGGTCCGCCTGCCCGCGGAGGCGGCAGGCGTGGCCGCCGGCCTCACCGGGGTCCCCGGCGACCCGGCGGCGAGGCGCCGGCTGGTCTCCCTCCTCGAGGAGTTCTTCGGATGCCCGGCCCTCGTCGTGGAGGACAGCCTGCTCGCCCACGCCGGGGCCCTGGAGGGCGCGGGCACGGTGTTGTGCGTGGGCACCGGGACCACCGTTCTCGCGGTCGGCGACTCCGGGCGCAGCGTCAGGATCGACGGCTGGGGGCCGCTGCTGGGAGACCGCGGCAGCGCCCACGCCATCGGCCTGGCCGGGCTGCGCGCCGCCACGGCGGCGCACGACGGCGTGGGGCCGGCGACCGAGCTGGCCGACCGGCTCGTCGCGGAACTGGGCGGCACGGATCTGGCCGGCCTGCAGCGCTTCTACCGGGACGCCGCGCTGGTCGCGCGGACCGCCGCCTTCGCGCGTGCCGTCCTGGAGGCCGCGGAACGCGACGCGGTGGCCCGCGGCATCTGCGTCGAGGCGGCCGAGGCCCTCGCCGCCGCCGCGGCGGCGGCGGTGTCCCGCCTGCCGGACGCGGGCCGGCGGGTCTCCTACAACGGGCGCCTCCTGGCTCCCGGCAACCTCCTGCACACTGCTCTGGTCGCGAGTCTGTCCGGCCGCGGGCTGGACCTGGCCGCGCCGCTCGCCACATCTCTGGAAGGTGGATTGACCTTGCTCCGTTCGCAAGAACCGTATCGAGGCCTGCTGCGGCGGCTCACCACCCAGCCGGGAGGCCAGGCGTGAGGGCCGGACACGGCGCCGAGCGACTCGACGTCGTCGTGGGCGAGGCCATGGGCGGGTACGCCGACCGGACGGAGGGCATCACCGCCACCCTCGACCCGCTGGAGGTCCACGCCGTCACCTTCACCGACGGCGGGCACCGGTTCGCGTTGATCGTCGCCGACCTCGTGTGCGTGAACACGGATGTGGTGGAGCGGATCCGGGCCGCCGTCGGTGACCTGGGCGTCGACTCCTGCTGGGTGGCGGCGACGCACACCCACGCGAGCCCGGAGGCCGGATGCGTCCCCGGGGGCGCACCGACCCCTGCCTCGCTGGCCGAACGCCTGGTCCGCGCGTCGCTCCAGGCCGTCAGGGCCGCGCTCGCCGACGAGCGGGACGCGCGGCTCCACACCGTACGGGCGGATGTCCCGAACCTGGGCGGGCGGCGCGCGTTCCCGGACCGCCACGCCGCCGACCTGCCGGTCGACGCGCTCGTCGTCTCGTCCCCCGCGGGAGAGACCGTCGGCGTCATCGTGGTCTCGCCCGTGCATCCCACGGTGCTCCCGGCGGGCAACAGCGGCGCCGGCGCGGACCTCACCGGCGGCATCCGCCGTGCCCTCCAGGCCGGTGACCGGTGGATCGTGGTGGCGACCGGCGCCGCGGGCGACATCAGCACGCGGCACACGCGGCAGGCGCGGGACCGAGCGGAGATCGATCGGCTCGGCATGCTGGTGGCCGAGCGGCTCCCCGTCGCGGCGCCCCCTACAGGCGAGCCGGGGGAGGCGCCCGTCCTCGCACCGGCTTCCGTCCGGGTCGAGCTCGCGCCCAAGCGGCCCGAGGAGTTCGCCGCCGCCATCGCCGCGGCGGCGGACGCCCAGGGCGCCGGCGAACGCCACCGGAGCGTGGTCCACCAGGGCCGGCGAATCGCGCGTGATCTCCAGAGCCAGGGGCGCACACGACCCTACGAGATCGAGGTCCAGGCGATCCGGCTCGGCGACGTCACCCTCGTGGCCGTGCCGGGCGAGCTCTTCCTCGACCTGGGCGAGGCCGTCCGCGCGGAGTTCCCTGCGCACGCTTCACCCGTCGTCCTCGGCTACGCCAACGGCTACCTGGGGTACCTGCCCAGCCGCGGCACTCCGGCCACGTACGAGACCCTCGTCAGCCCGGTCGCGGAGGGCAGCGGCGAGCGCGTCGTGGCGGCCGCGGTCCATGCCGTCGAGACATCGGGAAGGAAGGGACGCTCCATGGCCGAATCACAGTTCGCAGCCCGTGCCGGGTCACTCGTCGAGCAGGTGCTGACGACGCAGATGACCGCCATTCACCAGGCGGCCGAGCTCGTCGCCGGCTCGATGGCCGCCGGCGGGGTGCTCCAGGCGTTCGCCACCGGGCACTCGCGGGCGGTCGCGCTGGAGCTCACCGGTCGCGCCGGCGGCCTGGCGGCCGTGAGCATGCTCGCGGTCAAGGACCTGGTGATGTTCGGGGGCGTGGACCCGGCGCTCATCCTGGATCCGACGTACGAGCGCACGCCCGGCCTCGCCGAGCGGATCTACACGCTGGCGCGGCCGGAACCGGCCGACGTGTTCCTGATCGTGTCGAACTCCGGCCTCAACGCGGCGGTCGTCGAGATGGCGAAGCTCGCCCGCGGCAACGGCCATCGCGTGATCGCGCTCACGTCGCTCGAACACACCCGCTCGTCGTTCGCGCGAAAGGCGGGGGGAGCACGCCTGGCCGATCTCGCGGACGTCGTGATCGACAACTGTGCCCCGGCCGGCGACGCCACGGTCGAGCTCGGCCCCGGGGCGCGCGTCGGCGCGGTCTCCTCCTTCACGGGGGTGCTCATAGCGCAGGTGCTCGCCGAGCTCGTCTGCAGGAAGCTGCTCGAACGAGGAGCCGAGCTCCCGGTGTTCGTCTCGGCGAACCTGGCGAGCGGCGACGACCACAACGCCGCGCTGTACGAGCGCTATCGCGAACGCGTGCGCCCGCTCGAGCCGTAGCCCGCGGTGCGCGGCGCGGACGTCCTCCGGTAGCGGCGCGTTCGAGGACACGCGCCGCTACCGGCGGGCTGCTGGGGGCGTCCCCGGCGGACGCAGGGGACGCCGCGCCCTTTCAGGCGTGGGCCGGGGTGGTGATGGCGCCGGAGGTGTCGGCCTGCCGGCCGTGGATCATGGCGTCGCAGTCGGCGATGGTCTCCTCCAGGAGCCGGCGCAGCAGCGCGTCCGGGTCGGGGATGCAGGCCTGCACGATGCCGACCACCGACAGTTGCACCGCGTTGGGCGCGGCGTACCGGCGAAAGCCCTTCTGCGTGATCCTGGCCGCGCGGCTGAAGCGGCGCGCCTGCTCGGCCGCGTGCGGGACATCCTCCATCACCCGCACGCTCGACTCGCTGAGCCGCCCCGACGGGGCGCCGTCGAGCCTGGCCAGCATCTCCTCGGCCGCCAGCACCGACACCGCCAGCGCGAGCTGGCGCTCGGCCGCCGCCACCGGCAGCGCCGTGGTGGCGCAGCGCAGCGCGATCCGCGCGTCCACGCGCAGGTCGTCGCTGGCCAGGCCGATGATGGACGGAACCAGGTGGACGAGCCCGGCCCGGCTCTCGTCGCTGGTGTTGTCGTTGACCAGGCGGGCGAGCGCGGCCAGCAACGGGTGTGTGCAGGCCGGATGGTCGCTCCAGCGCTCTCCGGCCAGATATGAGGCCAGCTCCATGAAACAGGCACCGCGTTTCGGGTTGCGATGTCTGCCTCGGGACAGAACCGGCATGTGATCAAGGTGATAGTCCACGGGTGCTCCACTGCTCCACGCGATCGCCGTCTATCCAGTCTGCGTTGTCGTGCGGCTGAAAGCCATGGGTTTTCGACCTTCGGTTCCCCTACCCAGCACGCCCGCCGTCTACCGGCTTCGTTCACCGGGCCGTGACGAAGACCGCGACCGTGCGGGCCGGGACCGACAGGGTCGCGGTGGCCGGGTCGAACGCCGAGCTCCGCACCACCGCGTCGCCGGAGCACCCCTGCACGGGATGGAGCGACACGGCCTGTCCCGCCAGGCCGGGCATCGCCTGCGCGTGCGTGTACGGCGTCGCGTTGAACACGACGGTGACGGACGTCCAGCGCGGGTCGAGGCCCGTCGTGTCGATGTGCATGGCGATCACGCCCTCCGCCGAGGCGGGGAACGTCAACCGCCGCCGCACCTCGGCCGCCGAGCCCAGGGCGAACGCCGGTGACGACGCCCTGATCCGCAGCAGCTCGCCGAACCCGGCCCGGCAGGCGTTGACGGCCGCGCAGTCAGGGCGCAGCGCCGGGTCTTCGAGCAGGGGTCTCGCGTACGGCCACGCGGCCTCGTTGGCCGCCCTGGGCGGCAGGCCGGCGCCGAAGCCGTTGCCCGCAGAGCAGTCCCACAACAGCCGGTTGAACCAGTCGCCCGAGTCGTAGGAGTTGCGGTCAAGCGACTTCGACCGCAGCCGCTCGCTGCCCGCGTGCACGAACGCCGTCCCCTGCGCCAGCACCACGGTGGCCAGCGAGAGCACCTGCATGCGCACCCGGTCGGCCATCGGCGTCCGCTGCGGCAGCTTGTACGCCAGCGCGTCGAACAGCGTCTCGTTGTCGTGCGCGTCGACGTACGCCACCGCCTCGCCCGGCGCGGCGGTGTAGCCGGCGGGCGAGCCGTTGTAGTCGACCTCGGAGCCCTTCCTGCCCGAGGGCAGGACGTAGTCGCGCAGGCTGCCGCTCAGCCCCACCTTGACCAGTTCCGTGCAGGCGGCCAGCCTGGCCCGCTGCTCCTCCTCGGTGCCGTTGGCCGGTGCGCCGTTGGGCGCGCCCGCGAGGCCGGAGCCGAAGCCCTGCACGCGCGGGTCGGCGTCGAACGGGCCGCCGCCGCGCACCGCGTCGCGCAGCCGGTCGCTGAACGTGCCGATGCCGGTGCCGGCCAGATTCGCCTGTGTGGCCTGCTCGAACCTGGCGTCGTAGGCCACCTCGCCGAAGTTCCAGCCCTCGCCGTACAGGATGATCGACTTTCCGTCGACGCCGTCCCTCCCGGGGGTCAGCCGGTCGAGGGCCGCGCGGACGGCGAGCATGCCGGCCTTCGGGTGGTGGCCCATCAGGTCGAAGCGGAAACCGTCGATCTTGTACCGGGTGGCCCACGTGACGACGGAGTCGACGACCAGCCTGCCCATCATGGTGTGCTCGGGCGCGGTGCCGGGGCAGCACGTGGAGGTGGCGACCGTGCCGTCGTCGAGCAGCCGGTGGTAGTAGCCGGGCACGATCGGGTCGAGCACCTCGGTGGAGTGGGTGTGGTTGTAGACGACGTCCATCACCACGCGCAGCCCGGCCCGGTTGAGCCCGGCGACCATGCCGCGGAACTCTCTCGTGCGCTCGTCGGGGTCCGTCGCGTACGAGCCCTCGGGCACCGTGTAGTGCAGCGGGTCGTACCCCCAGTTGAAGGAGTCTTTCGCCGCGGTCCTCGCCACGCCCTCCTGCTGCCGCTCGGACGCCGGCGGGAACGCGGCCAGGTCGCAGCCGGGCTCGGTGCGGTCGGCCCTCCGCTCGGGCACGGTGGCGAAGTCGAAGACCGGCAGCAGGTGCACGTGGGTCAGCCCGTCCGCGGCCAGCGCACGCAGCTCCCGCATCCCGGCGCCGTCGCCGCCGAAGGCCGCGTACGTGCCGCGCAGCGCGGCGGGGACGGTGGCGTCGGAGGCGGAGAAGTCGCGTACGTGCAGCTCGTAGATGGACGCCCGGTGCTGCGGCACGGCCGCGGGCTTGACCAGCCGGTCCCAGCCGCGCGGCTTGTGCGCGGCGCGTTCCAGGCTGACGAGCCTGCTGCGCCCGCCGTCGGGGGCGACGGCCAGGCCGTACGGGTCGGTGACCTCGTTCGTCACGATCCTGCCCTCCCTGGGGGAGTAGACCGTGACGAGGAATGTGTACTCGCGGCCCAGCCACGTCGGCAGCCCGCGCACCGACCAGACGCCGGTCCGGTCGTCGCGCCGCATCCGGCGCACGCGGCGCCGGTCGGTACCGGGCGCGTAGAGCGCCAGCTCGACCGTGCGGGCGGTCGGCGCCCACAACGACAACGACGGGATCATCCGCCCCGCAGGGCCCAGCCTGGCGGTGGCGGCCTCGGCGTAGACGTCGTCGAGCACTCCGGGCAGCTGCACGCCGGTCGCCGCCAGCAGCTCGCCCGCGGCGTCGCGTTCCACGGCCACGATCTGGCCGCGCAGAGAGTCCTTCACCAGGCCGGCGTCGCGAGGGTCCACCTTCAGCGCGGTGAAGGAGGCCAGGTGGGGCCAGCGGCGTCGCTGCTCCTCGCTCATCGTGCCGGGCGCGAGCCGGATGAGCCGCGGGTCGCCGGTCAGCTCGCCCTCGTCGAGGGCGATGTCGCCGCCGGCGCTGCAGGCGAGCGCGTGCCGCAGCGACGGCTCGACGCGCCAGGCCACCGTGTCTCGGTCGATCCAGCAGGCTCTCGCCCCGGTCAGGTCGACGTCCGCGCGCGGGGATCGTGGCCGGTCGCCTTCGGCGCCGGTGCGAGCCGGCCGACGGCGGATCACGCGGAACCCCGCATCCCCACTCCCGATGTTCACCCTGTGCAATCGTGAGATTACCATTCATGTCGGGCTCGGGCGGAGCACCTGAGCGACCTGGCGGCCGGCGTCGCTTGCAATCATTTCTGGAAATTTCTGCAACGCCACGCCCGGTTCCCTGCTCGTCCGGCGGCGGTGGCACGCCGTCCGGCCGTCCGCCATGGGGAAACGGCTCTGCCTGCACCTGCGGAAACGCCTGCGGGTGCGGCGAATGGCGGGCCCGAGGCCGCGCGTGCGGATCAATGTAACAACTTGCAGAAATCTTGCGTCCCCATCTATCCGAGAACGCCGCCTCGGCGTAACCTCCGGCGTACCCCGACCTCTGATACAGACAGCTGTGAGGACAAGGACATGCGACGACTCTTAGCGGCCTCGGCCGTGGCGGCGCTCACCCTGACGGCCACCGCCTGCGGCGGCGGGGGTGGTGAGGCCGCCGCTCCCACCGCCTCCGTCACCGACCCATCGAAGATCACCGGCGAGCTGACCTGGTGGGACACGACCAGGCCCGACAGCGAGGGCCCGACGTTCCAGGCGTTGATCAAGGAGTTCGAGGCGCAATACCCCGGCATCAAGGTCAAATATGTGAACGTGCCGTCCGACCAGGCCCAGAACCAGTTCCAGACGGCCGCGCAGGCCGGCACCGGCGCGCCCGACGTGATCCGCTCCGAGGTGGCGTGGACACCGCAGTTCGCCTCGCTGGGCTATCTGCAGCCCCTTGACGGCACCCGGGCGGTGGAGGACGGGTCCGACTTCCTGCCCGGGCCGCTGAGCAGCACCAAGTACACCGGCAAGACCTACGCCGTGCCGCAGGTCACCGACACGCTGGCGTTGATCTACAACAAGCGGCTGCTGAAGGAGGCCGGCCACGAGGAGCCGCCCAGGACGATCGCCGAGCTGAAGCAGGCCGCCCTCGACGTCAAGGACAAGACCGACGCCGACGGCCTGGCGCTCAACGTCGACTCCTACTTCCTGCTGCCGTTCATGTACGGCGAGGGCGGCGACCTGCTCGACGTGCAGAGCAAGAAGATCGTGGTCAACTCGCCGGCCAACGTGAAGGCCATCGAGACGGTGGCCGACCTGATCAACTCCGGCGCCGCGCCCAAGCCGGCCACGACCGACAGCTACGCCAACGCCATGACGGCCCTCAAGGAGGGCAAGGCGGCCATGATCTACAACGGGCCGTGGGCGCTGTCGGAGATCTACCAGGGCAAGGAGTTCAAGGACAAGTCCAACCTCGGCATCGCCCCCGTCCCGGCCGGCTCGGTCAAGGCAGGGGCTCCGACGGGAGGCTGGAACCTCGCGATCTACGCCGGGTCGAAGAACATCCCGGCCGCGTACGAGTTCGTACGGTTCATGACCACGGCCAAGGCCCAGGCGAAGATCGCCAAGGAGATCAGCCTGCTGCCCACCCGCACCTCCGCCTACGCCGACCCCGACGTTCAGGGCAACCCGGACGTCGCGGTGTTCAAGCCGATCATGGACACCGCCGTGCCGCGCCCGTGGATCCCCGAGGGCGGGCAGCTGTTCCAGCCGCTGCTGGAGGGCTACCAGTCGCTCGTGGGCGGCCAGGTCACGCCCGCCGACATGCTCAAGAAGGTCGATGAGCAGTACCACGGGATCATGAAGGACTGGAGCTGACCGGTGGCAGTCTCGACCGGACGGGCTCCGGCCGCGGGCGAGTCCGCCCGCGGCCGGAGCCGCCGCCATGACAGCCCCGGACGGCTGAGACGCGCCCTGTCGGCCCACTGGTACGCCTGGGCGATGATCGCGCCGGTGGCGGTCGTGATGCTGGTGCTGATCGGCTGGCCGCTGGCCAGGGGCGTCTACCTGTCGCTGACCGACGCGACCGAGGCCAACATGGGCCGCACCATCGGGGTCAACGTGATCCCGTCCACGTACGAGTTCGTCGGCCTGGACAACTACCTCCAGATCCTGACCAGCAGCCTGTTCTGGGACAAGGTGCTCTGGACCGTGACGTGGACGGTGGTGTGCGTCGGCCTCCACTACGGCATCGGGCTCGGCCTGGCCGTGATGCTCAACCGCAAGCTGCGCCTGCGGTCGGTCTACCGGGTGCTGCTGATCCTGCCGTGGGCGGTGCCGGCGTTCGTGGCCGCGTTCATCTGGCGCTACCTCTACAACAGCGACTACGGCGTGATCAACGGCTTCCTCGAGGTCGCCGGGCTGTCCGGCGTGGGCTGGCTGGACGACCCGGTCACCGCCAGGATCGCGGTGATCGCGGTCAACGTGTGGATCGGGGTGCCGTTCATGATGGTCGCCATGCTCGGCGGCCTGCAGTCGATCCCCGCCGAGCTGTACGAAGCGGCCGAGGTCGACGGCGCCTCCCCGTGGCAGCGCTTCAAGGCGATCACGCTGCCCGGGCTGCGGCAGGTCTCCACGACCGTGGTCCTGCTCGGCACGATCTGGACGTTCAACATGTTCCCCATCATCTTCCTGGTCACGCGGGGCGGGCCGGGCAGCGAGACCGAGATCCTCGTCACCTACGCCTTCCGCGAGGCCTTCACCGGCATCCGCAACTACTCCGGCTCGGCCGCGTGGGGCGTGATCATCCTCGCCATGCTGGTCGTGCTGGCCATCGGCTACCGCCGCACCCTGCGCAGTCAAGGAGGCCCCTGGTGACCCGCGCGACCCGGCCCCGCGGCGAGCGGGGACCGCTGGCCTCCATCGGCCTGCACGCCGGCCTGCTCGTCGCCGTGGCGATCTCGCTGTTCCCGGTGGTGTGGCTGGTGCTCACCTCGCTCAAGCCGCGCGACAGCTGGCTGTCGGCCGAGCTCCGGCTGTTCGACGACTCCTCGCTGGACAACTACACCCGCGTGCTGACCGCCACCGCGTTCCCGCAGTGGCTGCTCAACAGCGTGCTGACGGCGGGGCTGACCATGGTGCTCGGCGTGTTCCTCGCCGCCACCACCGGCTACGCCGTCAGCCGCTTCCGCTTCCCCGGTCACCGCTCGGTCATGTGGCTGCTGCTGATCACCCAGATGTTCCCGGTGGCCATCCTCATCGTCCCCCTGTACAACCTGATGGCCGGGCTCGGCCTGCTCAACCAGATCCCCGGCCTGGTGATCGCCTACATGACGATCGCGGTGCCGTTCTGCGCCTGGATGATGAAGAGCTACTTCGACACCGTGCCGGTGGAGATCGACCAGGCCGCGATGGTGGACGGGCTGACGCCGTTCGGCACGTTCTGGCGGGTCGTGCTGCCGCTGGCCCGTCCGGGCATCGCGGTGACCGCGTTCTACTGCTTCATGACCGCCTGGGGCGAGGTCGGCTACGCCACGGTGTTCATGTCGCAGGAGGACAAACGCACGCTGGGGGTGGGCCTGCAGCAGTTCGTCGGCCAGCACTGGTCGGACTGGGGGCTGATGACCGCCTCCGCCGTGCTCATCGCCATCCCGGCGGGCGCGGTCTTCCTCCTCGTGCAGCGCCACCTGGTCACCGGGCTCACCGCCGGCGCGACCAAAGCGTAAAGTATTCGGCCGATAACTGTACGTGACGGGATTGTCGCAGGATCCTTGTCCACATGGACGGATTCCTCGACGAGACCTGCGGCGGGGTGACGGAGCTGCGCGTCCACGGTGTCTCCGGCACGCCGCCGGCGGGCATGCTCAACCACCCCCATCCCCGGCTGGTCGCGGGCGACGGCACCACCGGGTTCTACCGGCGCTGGTGGACGGCGGGGCAGCCGGTGGGCGACCGGGCCGACGTGCCGGGCGTCCGCCGGCGGGAGGCGTACGCGTGGGGCGGCCTCACCTCCGGCGGGCGGACGATCGCGCTGTGGTTGCTCCTGCTGCCGTTCTCACTCGCGAACCTGTCCTACTTCATGCTGCCCAGGCCGCGGGGCGGCGACCGGCTGCGGCACGTGACGGAGGCGGCGCAGCGGCTGTTCGCCCTGCTCCTCACCGGCACCCTCGTCGGCGCCGTGACCAGGGCCTGCGTGGACCTCGTCGGCTGGCAGTGCACGGCCGCGGGACGGGCCTGCACCGATGTGCTCGCGCCCGTCTGGCTGCGGTGGATGGGCGAGATGTGGGGGCACGAGCCGTCCAAGCGCCTGGCCGTCACCGCCCTGGCGCCGCTGCTGGTGGTCGTCCTGCTGTGGTGGCTCGCCCGCCGCACCTGGCGCCGCGACGAGAGCAAGGTCGTCCCCGCCGCTTCCGGCAGCGATCCGGGCAGCGGTCCCCGCGGCGATCCGGGCGGCGATCCGGGCGGCGATCCGGGCGGCGGTCCCGGCGGCGCCACCGAGGGACCTGAGGACGGGCCTGCTGGTGAGCGGCTGCTGCTGGCGCGGGCGCGGCTGTGGCACGGCGGCGCGCCGGTGTGGCGCCTGCGCATCGTGCACGTCGCCTTCGCGATCGCCTCGATCGGGATGGCCGTCGCCGCGCCCTTCGCCGCCACCCCGCTGGGGCTGGCGCTCACCTCGGCGAACGCGGGCGTCGAGCTCGCCGCCGCCGTGCTGGTCGTCCTGCCGTGGACCGGCCGGCGGCTGGACCCGCACTCCGGCGGGCGCGAGCCCACCTGGCTCAAGGTCGCGTGCCACGTGCTGCGGGTGGCCGCGCCGCTGGTGTTCCTGGCCACGTTCTGGGCGGCGCTGGCCGGTCTGCCGGCGGGCGTGGAGGGGCTCGTGCTGCCCAGCGTGGGCGCGGGTCCGGTGCAGTTCGCGCTCATGCTGGGGCTCGGGGCGTTCATCCTGGCCGCCACGTGGGTGCTGGCCCGCATGGACCGGCGAGGCGGCGGCCGGGACCCGCTCGACCGGCCGGCGATGGGCGGGCTCGCCGCGTGGTTCATGCTGATGGTGGCCGCGGGCTGCGCGAACGTGCTGGCGCTCGGCGTGCTGTTCTGGACCGCCACGTTCTTCGGCGTCCCCGGCAGCCTGGCCGACCCGGGGCCGCCCGGCAGGAAGCTCTTCATCGACGACCCGGTCTGGTGGACGGCCGCCCTGGTGCCGCTGCTGGGGGCGGCGTCGGCCGGGGTGGCGATCGCCCTCTGGCTGGTCCGCCGCGCCGAGGCGGGCAGGCTGGCGCCCGAGCTGGAGGAGCACTACGGGGAGCGCGGCGGCGCCAAGGTCGCGCGGAAGTGGGCGCTGGCCGCGCTCACCGACCGGGCCGGGCTGGTGCTGGGCCTGCTCACCGGCATCGGAGTGGCCGGGTTCGCCGTGGTGACCGTGATCCACCAGCTGCGGCTGTACACGCCGACGGCGGGGTTCGCGGGGCTGCTCGCCTCGATCGGGAGCTGGGCCACGGCGGCCGCCGTCGTCGGCCTGGTGCTGCTCGGCCGCCGCACGTACGGCAGCTCGCGGTTGCGCAGGACCGTCGGGATCGTCTGGGACGTGTCCACCTTCTGGCCCAGGGCCATCCACCCGCTGGCCCCGCCCTGCTACACCGAGCGCGTCATCCCCGAGCTGATGGCCCGCCTCGGCCGGCTGGCCGCGACCGATCGGGACACCGTCGTCCTGTCCGGGCACAGCCAGGGCAGCGTCATCGCGGCCGCCCTGGTCCTGCAGCTCGACCCTGACGTGCGCCGGCAGGTCAGGCTGCTCACCCACGGGTCGCCGCTGCGCCGCCTGTACGCCCCGTTCTTCCCCGCGTACTTCGCCGGCCGTGGCCTGCCGGTCCTGCGTGACGCGGTCGCGTGGCGCAACCTGTACCGCCTGAGCGATCCCATCGGCGGGCCCGCGTTCCGCCGCGTCGACCCCCTCGCCGCCGAACCCGATCGCGGCAACACGGTGGACCGGTTCTGCTGGGATCCGCTCCGGCCGGCGCCGGGCGAGCCGCTGCCCGAGGCGCGCTGGCACTCGGGCTACTGGCTCGACCCGCCCTACCGCGACGAGCTGGACCGGTTGATCACCCCGAGCCTGCCGCCCGAGCGTACGGCCCTGTAGGGGCCCGTGAACGGGCGCGGATCACCACGACAGGACGAGCTTCTCGGGGGCGCGGTGGATCAGGGTGGCCGCCATGGTGACCTCGGGTTCGGCCAGGCGCAGGCCGGGCAGTTCGCGTACGAGCAGCTCCAGCGTGATGCGGAGTTGCTCGCGGGCCAGGAGCGCGCCGGGGCAGCCGTGCACGCCGTGCCCGAACGACAGGTGACGCGCCGGCTCCCGCGCGATGTCGAACACGTCGGGGTCCACGTGCACGGCCTCGTCCCGGCCCGCCGAGGCGAACGACACGAACACCGTGTCGCCCTCGGCGAGCTCCGTGCCGCCCAGCGTGAGCGGCCTGGTGACCCGGCGGCGGAAGCCCTGCACGGGCGCCTCGAACCTGGCGGCCTCCTCGATCGCCGCCGGGATCAGCTCGGGCCGCCGGCACAGCAGCTCCCACTGGCGGCGGTCGCGCAGCAGGCGGTGCACGGCGGTGCCGAGCAGCGCCGTGGTGGTCAGGTGGCCGGCCAGCATGAGGTTCTGGGTGTTGGAGACGATCTCGTCGCGCTGCCGGTCGGTCGGTTCGCCGGGTCCGGGGGCCAGGCCGCGGACCAGCTCGCCGGTCAGGCTCTCCTGGTCGCGCGAACGGGCGGCGTGCGCGACCAGGAGGTGCCGCAGCGCGGACACCTCTCGGGCGGCGGCGATCTGCTCGTCCTCCGGCATGGGCGTGAAGATCAGGTCCTCGGCGCGGTCACCCGCCCGGACGGCGGCGGGCACGTCGGCCGGGTCGAGGCCGAGCAGGTGGCCGATGACGGTGGCGGGCAGCGGCCTGGCGTAGCCGCCCATCCATTCCACCCGGCCCGCGGCCGCGAACGACGCGAGCAGCTCCGCCGCCGTGGCCTGGATGAACGGGCGTGCGGCGGCCACCCGGGCGGCCGACAGGCCGCGGGTGAGCGGCCTGCGGTAACGCTGGTGGGCCTCGCCGTCGGAGCTGAGCACCACGGGGGCGTTGCCGGGCGCGCCGGCCAGTTCGGCGAACGCGCGCGGGCTCGGCGTCACGTCTCCGCGGAAGGCGCCCTGGGAGGAGAAGTCGGCCGGCCGGGCCAGCACCTCGCGCACGTCCGCGTGCCGGGCCACGAGCCAGGCGTCCAGCTCGCCGGTGAAGGTCAGCCCGGGGGCGGCGCGGGCGCGGGCGTAGACGGGGTACGGGTCGCGGTAGAAGGCCTCTCGATCCACACCTTCCATCGTGGTGGGCCCCGCGGGGGGCGTACAAGATCTGAAATTTTCTTTTGGTTCATGTGTAAGCCTTGAAAGTTATATCCATGAACGATTGAGTTCGGTCGTGCAGACCCTCAGATTGCTGGCCGCCGCCGCGCTTGTGTTAGCCCCCGTGGCCCTGAGCGTGCCCGCGCAGGCCGATGCCGCACCCCCCGCGGAGGACGCTCCCCAGGCGTCGTCCTACCCGCCGCCGTCCACGCTGGTCACCCGGGCCACCGAAGGGCGGCAGCGGCTGGAGACGGACAAGAGGACCCGGCCGGTCGCGCCGGGGATCTCGCTGACCTCGTTCGACACCTACGACCCGCTCGGCTGGCTGCGCGCCGACGCGATCACCGCAGACCTGGCAGGACAGCACGGAGCCAAGGCCGACTACGTGTTCTCCGGCGAGGTGTCCAAGACCGAGCCGCTGTCCGGGCCCGCCAAGCGCTCCCACGCCGTCGCCGCCGTCAACGGCGACTTCTTCGACATCAACAACTCCGGCGCCGCCCAGGGCATCGGCGTCCAGGACGGCACGCTCGTCCAGTCGCCCGTCGCCGGGCACGAGAACGCGGTCGCGATCACCGGCGACGGTGTCGGACGCGTGCTCAAGATGTACTTCGAGGGCACCGCCACGCCTGACGGCGGCTCGCCGATCACGCTCACCCAGTTCAACCAGATCGTGCAGGACGGCGGCGTGGGGCTCTTCACGCCGCTGTGGGGCTCCTACAACCGGGCCCGCGCCGTCGAGGGCGCCACCTCCGTCGCCGAGGTCGTCATGAAAGACGGCGTGGTCACCGAGGTGCGCACCTCCGCGGGCACCGGACCGATCCCGGCGGGCACCTCGATCCTGCTCGGCCGCGACGCCGGCGCCGAGGCGCTGTCCGCGCTGGAGCAGGGCGACCGGATCGACGTGAAGTACCAGCCCAAGGCGTCGGACGGCAGCACGGTCAAGGCGGCCGTCGGCGGCAACTGGGTGCTGGTCAAGGACGGCGCCGTACAGAACTCGACCGACACCAGCGCCCACCCGCGCACGGCCGTCGGGTTCTCGGCCGACGGCAGGAAGATGTACCTGCTGACCGTGGACGGCCGCCAGGCCGACAGCCGCGGCGTCACGCTCAACGAGCTCGCGGCCATGATGGTCGAGCTGGGCGCGGCCAACGCGCTCAACCTGGACGGCGGCGGCTCCTCCACCATGCTCGCCCGCGAGCCCGGCTCCGCCGACGTCCAGGTGGAGAACAGCCCTTCCGACGGCGGCGAGCGGCACGTCCCCAACGGCCTGGCGCTCTACGCGCCCGAAGGCAGCGGCAAGCTGAAGGGCTTCTGGCTGGAGACCGCGAGCGACCCGTCCAAGGCGCCCGGCGTCGCGCCCGTCGCCGGCGGCCGCCCCGACCGGGTCTTCCCCGGCCTCACCAGGCGCCTGACCGCCGCCGGGTACGACGAGACATACGGTCCCGCCAAGGGCGAGCCCTCCTGGCGAGCGAAGCCCGCCGTGCACGGCGTCGTCCGCGACGGCAGGTTCCACGCCCTGGTGCCCGGCCAGACCACCGTCACCGCCTCCCGCGGCCGCGCCAAGGGCGAGATCGAGCTGACCGTCCTGCAGCCGCTCCAGCGGCTCGGCGCCACCGCCGACCGGCTCGCCATCGCCGGCGCGGACGGCGCGGCCACGTTCGGCGTGGTCGGCTACGACCGCAACGGCAACTCCGCGCCCATCGAGCCCGCCGACCTCGAGCTCGACTACGACGGGAACCTCTTCGAGGTGACCGCCGCCGAGCACGGCTCCTTCACCGTCAAGGCCAAGCAGGCCTCGGGCGCGGGGCTGATCACCGCCAAGGTCGGCAAGCTCACCACCGCCGTGCCCGTCACCGTGGGGTTCGAGGAGAAAGCGGTCGCCGACTTCGAGGACGCGGCCACCTGGAAGTTCGCCGCCGCCCGCGCCACCGGCTCGCTGTCGGCCGCACCCGGTCACGACGGCGGCGGGCTCAAGCTGTCATACGACTTCAGCACCTCGACCGCCACCCGGGCCGCGTACGCCAGCCCGCCGGAGGAGATCGTGGTGGAGGGGCAGCCGCAGGCGTTCGGGCTCTGGATCCACTCCACCGGCAAGGGGGAGTGGCCGAGCCTGGAGTTCTACGACGCGCTCGGGCAGTCTCAGATCCTGCGCGGGCCGTACATGACGTGGACCGGCTGGAAGTACGTCGAGTTCGCCGTGCCGCCCGGCGTCAACCACCCGCTGCGGCTGCGGCGCTTCTACGTGGCCGAGACCAAGGCCGACGTGCGGTACACCAACGAGATCATGATCGACGGCCTGGTGGCCAAGGTGCCGCCGCCGGTCGACGCGCCGCCCGTGCCCGAGGTCGCCGACCCGGTGGTCAGGGACGACGTGGCGACGATGCCGTGGCGGTTCGCGGTCATGTCGGACGCGCAGTTCGTGGCCAGGGAGCCGGACAGCGACCTCGTCAAGAACGCCCGCCGCACGCTGCGCGAGATCAAGGCGGCCAGGCCCGACTTCCTGGTCATCAACGGTGACCTGGTGGACGAGGCGTCGCCCGAGGACTTCGCGCTGGCCAAGCGGATCCTCGACGAGGAACTGGGCGGAGAGCTGAAATATCACTACATCCCCGGTAACCATGAGGTCATGGGCGGAGCGATCGACAACTTCAAGGCCGCCTTCGGCGACACGTACCGGACCTTCGACCACAAGGGCACCCGCTTCATCACGCTCGACACCTCCCGCCTGAGCCTGCGGGGCGGCGGCTTCGAGCAGGTGGCCATGCTCAGGTCCGAGCTGGACAAGGCGGCGAAGGACGCCTCGATCGGGTCGGTCACCGTCCTGTTCCACGTGCCGCCGCGCGACCCGACACCGGGCAAGGGCAGCCAGCTCGGCGACCGGAAGGAGGCGGCGCTCGTGGAGGGCTGGCTGGCCGACTTCCAGCGCACCACCGGCAAGGGCGCCGCCCACATCGGGGCGCACGTGGGGACGTTCCACGCCGCCCACGTGGACGCGGTGCCGTACTTCATCAACGGCAACTCCGGCAAGAACCCCGCCACCGCACCCGAGGACGGCGGGTTCACCGGCTGGTCGCTGTGGGGCGTCGACCCGGTCACGCCGGCCGAGGCCGAGCACGTCAGGCGGAACTGGTTCGCCGACGCGCCCGACTGGATCGGCACCCAGGTGCGCCCGCACGTGGACGCGCTCACGCTGACCGCCCCGGCCACCGTCGCCGTCGGCGCGCCCGCCGAGGTGAGCGCCGCCGTCAGGCAGGACGACAGGACGGTGCCCGCCGCCTACCCCGTCTCGGCGGCGTGGTCGGGCTCGCCCAACCTGCACGTCGGCAGCCGCAAGACGGCCAAACCCTGGCACGTCGCCGTGCTCGACCCGGAGAAGGGCACGCTCACGGCGCTGCGCGAGGGGAAGGTGACGGTCGCGGTGACCGTCAACGGCGTCACCGAGCGGGCGTCGGTGGCGGCCACCGCCAAGGCCGCCGCCTGAGCCCTGCCTGATTCCCGCCTGATCCCGTTCCGGCCGGGCCGCTCCACGCCGGGGCCGGGCCGCGTCGTCGAGACGCGGCGCGGCCCCGGCGGCATCCCCGTCCTGGACGCGATATGCGGGTGTTGTATACGCTTTCAGGAGGTTTTCCTGGTGCTCGAGGAGCCTATGGACAGACTCTCTGACGACGACCTGGCGCTGCTGCTCCTCATCCGGTCCTTCGAGCTGAAACTCCTCGAGCTCTTCGAGCGGGGCGAGCTCGACGGCACCACCCACACCTGTCTGGGGCAGGAGTACGTCCCCGTGTCCCTGCGCCCGCTCCTGCGCGAACCCGACTGGGTGTTCAGCAACCACCGCGGTCACGGGCACTACCTGGCCAGGTTCGGCGACCCCGAAGGGCTGCTCGCCGAGATCATGGGCAGGAAGGGCGCGGTCTGCGAGGGCGTCGGCGGCAGCCAGCACCTGCGGCGGGACCGTTACCTGTCGACCGGGGTGCAGGGCCAGAGCCTGCCCGTCGCCGCGGGGGTGGCGCTGCGGCTGAAGCGGCACGAGCCGGGCGCGCTGACGTGCGTGTACATCGGTGACGGCACGTGGGGCGAGGGCTCCGTGTACGAGGCCATGAACCTGGCGCAACTGTGGCGCCTGCCGCTGCTCGTCGTGGTCGAGCACAACGGCATCGCCCAGTCCACGCCGACGGCCCTCCAGATGGCGGGGACGATCGAGGGCCGGGCACGGGCGTTCGGCATCGGCCACCACCGCGTGGACCGGTTCGAGATCCCCCGCATCCGGGACGGCCTGGCGCCCCTGATCGAGTCCGTGCGCGCCGACCCCCGGCCCCTGGTCGTCGAGTTCGCCACCCACCGCCTCGGCCCCCACAGCAAGGGCGACGACACCCGCCCGCCCGGCTTCCCCCGCACCGACTGGTACGCCGCCTACCGGGCCGCCCACCCCGGCCAGGCGGCCCGGGTCGAAGCCGAGGCCCGCGCCCGCGTCGACGAGGTCGCCGCCGAGGTGACCGCCCGCCCACCGGCGGCCTGGACGGCGGCGTGAGCCCGGGGGAGCCCGCCGGGCGTCCGGGGCCCGCCGTCCAGCCGGTCGCGGACCGTGGCGGCGCCCGGGTGGGGGAGGACCTCAACCGCGCCCTCCACGGCCTTCTGGAGGACGACCCCTCTGTGTACGTCCTCGGCGAGGACCTGCTCGACCCCTACGGAGGCGCCTTCAAGATCACCAAGGGCCTGTCGACGCGTTTCCCCGACCGCGTCCTGACCACCCCGCTCAGCGAGGGGACCATCGTGGGGGCGGCCTCCGGGCTGGCCCTCGCGGGCGGCAAGGCGATCGCTGAGATCATGTTCGCCGACTTCGCCGCGCTCGCCTTCGACCAGATCCTCAACTTCGCCAGCAAGTCCGTCACCATGTACGGCGCCCGCGTCCCCATGCCGCTGGTGGTCCGCTGCCCCTCCGGAGGCCACCGCGGTTACGGCCCCACGCACAGCCAGAGCCCGCAGAAGCACTTCATCGGCATCCCCGGCCTGTCGCTGTTCGAGATGTCGCCGTTCCACGACAACCGGGCCGTCCTCGACCGCATGCTCGCGCTGGGGGAGCCGTGCCTGCTCTTCGAGGACAAGGTGCTCTACACGCGGCGCATGTATCCGCCGGGAGTGGCGGAGGAACTGTTCCGATGGGATCTCGTGGGCGATGTGGCGGTGGTGCGCCTCGACCCGCCGGTGACCGGCCCGGTGACCGGCCCGGTGACCGGCCCCGGTTCACCGCCGCTCGCCGGTGCTCCGGAGATCCCTCCCGGCGACCTCGACTACGTCGTCATCGTTCCCGGAGGGCTGGCCCACCGGGCGCTGGCGGCCATGCGAGCCCTGCTGCTCGGCCACGACCTGGCCGGCGTGATCCTGGTCCCCTCACGCCTGTACCCCTTCGACCCGGCGCCCCTTCTCGACCTGCTCGGGCGGGCGCCGCTGATCTGCGTCGCCGAGGACGGCAGCGCGGGCGGCACCTGGGGCGGCCACGTCGCCGCCGACCTGCACACCCGGCTCTGGGGGCGGCTCCGGCGGCCGGTCAAGCTGGTCAGCTCGGCCGACAGCGTCATCCCCACGGCCGCCCACCTGGAACGGGACGTGCTGGTGCAGGACAGCACGATCCGCCGCGCCGTACTGGAAGGGCTCGATGGTTGAGATCCGGGTGCCCAAGCTGAACTCCAACGACTCGGCGTACGTGCTGGTCGCCTGGCTGGCACCCGACGGGGCGGCGGTGCGCGCGGGCGAGGTGGTGGCCGAGGTGGAGACGTCGAAGACGGTGGAGGAGCTGGTCTGCGAGCACGACGGCGTTCTGACCCACCTGGCGCCGGCGGGCCGCGACATCGCCCCCGGCGACCCCATCGCCCGCCTCACCTCCCCGGCCGAAGCCCCTGGCCCGCCTCCTCGCCACCCGCCCGCGTCCGCCGCCGCGTCCGCCGTGCCCGCCGCCGTGCCCGCCGCCGTTCCGGTGGGCGCGGGGACCGGTGGCGGGCCGCTGGTCACCGCGCCCGCCCAGGCGCTCATCGACGAGCTGGGCATCGACCCGGAGCGGGTACGCGCGCTCCCGGTGAAGGTGGTGCGCCGCGCCGACGTCGAACGCCTGGCCGCCGCCGGCCCGCACGCGAGCCCGCCAGGCCGTGAAGGTGGTCTCGGCGGCGGCGAGCCCGGGCCGGTGACCGTCGACCGGGGCGCGCCCACGACCGGCGGTGGGAGCCCGCGGTCGTTGAGCGCGAACCAGCGGGCCGTGGGCAGGACCGTGAGCCTCTCGCACCGGACCGTGCCCGCCGCGTTCGCCGCCGTCAAGGTGGACGTGGGGGCGGCCGCCGCCGCGGCCCGCGACCTCACCCGGCGGCTGCGCATGCTGGTCGGGCTGCCCGACCTGCTGATCTCCGCCGTCGCCCGCCTGCACCACGACTTCCCGCTGTTCTTCGCCACCCTCGTGGACGAGGGCACCGCGAGGGTCCCGGACGCGCCGCACGTGGGCGTCACGATCGACCTCGGCACCGGCCTGTACGTCCCCGTCATCCGGGACGCGAACACGAAGTCCGTGACCGAGATCGCCGGGGAGCTGGGCGCGTACCGCAGGCTGGCGCAGCGCGGCGGGTTCAGGGAGGAGCAGCTGGCGGGCGGCAACATCGTCGTCACCCTGCACCACGACGCCGGCGTCGTCATGGCCGTGCCGATCATCTTCCCCGGCCAGGCGTGCGCCGTCGCCCTCACCTCCCCGCAGCCGGAGGGAGGGCGCACGGTGGCCGTGGTCGGCCTCTCGTACGACCACCGGCTGATCAACGGCAGGGACGCCGTGCTGTTCCTCCAGGCGCTCCAGGAGACGTTAGAGGGGACGCCGGCCGAGGGCCTGTAGGCCCACCAGGTCGTCGGGCAGGGCGTCGGCGCCGTCGTCGACCAGCGACGGCAGCCGGGAGCGCAGCGCGGCCAGCGCCAGCCCCGCCATCGCCACCGCGAACAGCACGTACATCAGCCCGACGCCGCGCCCCTCCCCGGTGCCCACCAGCGCGCCGGCCGTGGACGCGAGCGGCCCGTCCGGGGCCACCAGCGGGTCGAACACCGCCGCCCCGTACGGCGCCACGAGCCCGAACCCGAGCGGCAGCGTCGACCAGGCGATCAGCGTGTTCAGCGCGAAGACCCGGCCGTGGAACCGCTGCGGCACCTTCACCTGCACGATCGTGGCGTAGATGCCGTTGAGCAGCGTCAGCCACAACGACATCCCGAACGCGCCGACGCCGATCGTCACGAGATCCGCGCGCAAACCCGTGACCAGGCAGAACGCCGCCAGCGCGAGCGTGCACCAGAGCACCGCCCGCATGCGGTGCCGCCCCGGCCCGCCCCACACCGTCATGGCCAGGCCGCCGATCAGCACCCCGAGCCCCGACAGGAAGGAGATGCGTCCCACGTCCTGCAGTTCGGCGAACGAGAGCACCAGCGGCGAGAGCATGAGGAAGAGCGGCGACAGGAAGATGTTCAGCGCCGCGAAGAACAGCAACATCCGCCGGAAGCCGTGGTGGCCCCAGGAGTAACGGAACCCGGCGACCAGCTCGGCCACGACCGGTTCCTTGCGCCGCCACGCCAGCCTCGCGGGGAAGCGCACCAGCGACGTCACCACGATCGCGAACGCGTATCCTGCCACGTCCAGGATCAGGATGCCCTCCAGCCCGATGACGGCCATCAGCCCGACGGCGGCCAGCGGCACGAGCAGCTGCGTCATGCCCCCGGCCATCTGCACGATGCCGTTCGCGTGGCCGAGGTATCGCTTGGGGACGAGCTGCGGGATGGCGGAGCTGTACGCGAGGCGCTGGAAGGTGAGCGCCACGGACAACACCGCCAGCAGCGGGTAGACGTGCCAGGTCTGCAGGTTGCCCGTCCAGAGCAGGACGCCCAGCATGAGCTGGGTGCCCATGGCGGCGTAGTCGCCGGCGAGCATGACGGTGCGGCGGTCGTTCCTGTCGACCACGGCTCCCGCCAGCGGCGCCACCAGCATCCCCGGCACCAGGCCGATGACGGCGAGCAGGGCGAACTGGGCGAGTGAGCCCGTCGTCAGGTAGATCCAGATGGGGATGGCGAACTCGGTCAGGGCCGACCCCATGATCGAGATGAGCTGCCCGCTCACGACGCCGAGGAAGCGCCGCATACTCGGCTCCGGAGCCACCGCCCGCCCGCCGGGGCGGCCCGCCACTCCGGACCGCCCGCCTGCGCCGCCGGACCGCTCACAGGACCGCCCGCCGGCCTGCTCGCCAGGGTGCTCGCCGGAGTGCTCGCGGGCCGCGGGCCGGTGGCCGGGGTCCGTCCTGGACACCTCGCGCAGGCGCCAGTTGGGTCCTGACGTCTCGCCTCCCGAGGCCACGGCCCCGTGGACGCTGGTGACGATCTCGGCGAGCTCTTCCGCCCGATATTTCAGGAAAAAGTGGCCAGCCTCGTCCAGCTCCACCACGGCCGCCACCGGCGTCAGGAAGTGCCACTCCCTGAACCGTTCCTCGAAGTACTCGGTCGCCGGGTCCCGCTCACCCGCGACGCTGATGATCGGCGCCCGCAGCGGCGTCACGGAGCTCCGGAACAGGCCGGTGAAATACTCCTCTGCAGCCTCCGTGTCCTCGCGCATGTTCCTGATGATGTGCCGCGCCTGGCCCGGGTCGAGGTCGCTCATGTCGAGCCCCATCGACGTCAGCCAGTTGGCGTAGCTGCGGTCGCTGCGCATGTACTCGCGCCTGGCCAGCCGCGACAGGGCCGCCAGCACCCGGTTCCCCGGCTGGGCGAACGGGAAGATCGCCCCGATGTACACCGCTTCGAGCGACCGCCCCGCCGCCTCCAGCCGCCGCGCGATGGCCACGGTCAGCGCCGACCCGACCCCGCAGTGACCGTACAGGGCCAGCGGTCCCCGTACGTTCCGCAGGATCTCCTCCACGCAGCGCTCCGCCACCTCCTCCAGGGGCTGCGGGTCCTCGTCCAGGCCCACGTCGTGCCCGGGGATGGACACCGCCCACAACGCGTGCGTCGCCGGCAGGGCGTCCGCCAGCGGCTGGTACGCCACCGCCGCGCCGCCGCCGTACGGGACGCACACGTACGTGAGGTCGGCGGGCCCGGCCCGGCGCGGCGTCAGCTCGTGCAGGAGGGGGCGCGGCCCGGTGGCTCCGCTGTCGGCGTGGGCGGCCAGTTCCCTGACGGTCGGGTGCTTGAACAGGTCCACCACGGCGACCGGCGCCGAGCCCCGCGGCAGCTCCCTGCGTAACCGTGCCACGACCTTGATGGCGAGCAGCGAGTGCCCGCCGGCGTCGAAGAAGTCGTCGTCGATGCCGAAGTCCGCGCCGCCGAGCACGTCCGCCCAGACGGTGTGCACCAGGCGCTCGGTGCCGGTGCCCGGCTCGGCGCGTGCGCCGCCCGCGCCGTTGCCACACTCGCGGGCGGCGGCGCGGGCAGGCGGCGGCGCGGGCAGGCGGCGGCGGTCCACCTTGCCGTTGGCCGTGAGGGGCAGCCGGTCGAGCGGGATGAAACGGGTGGGGATCATGTACGCGGGCAGGGTCTCGACGAGGTGCGTCCGCAGCCGCACCGGGTCGGGGCCGGCGCCGACCACGTACGCGACGAGCTGCGCGCCGTTGCCCTCCCCGTCGGTGGTCACCACGCACTCGGCGACGTCCGGGTGACGGGCGAGGTGGGTCTCGATCTCGCCGAGCTCGATCCGGTAGCCGCGGATCTTGACCTGGGCGTCGGCCCTGCCGAGGAACTCGATGGTGCCGTCGCCGGTGTAGCGGCCCAGGTCGCCGGTCCGGTAGAGGCGCTCGCCGGTGCGCGGAAGGGTGACGAAGGAGGCGGCCGTCCTGTCCGGGTCGCGCCAGTAGCCGGTGGCGACGCCCGCGCCGCCGATGTACAGCTCGCCGGGCACGCCCACGGGGACGTCCCGCAGGCCGGGGCTGAGGATGTGGAAGGTCTGGTTGGCCAGCGGGCGGCCGTACGGGATGGACGTCCAGGACGGGTCCACCGCGCCGATCGGGTAGGAGATGGACCAGATCGAGCCCTCGGTGGCGCCGCCCAGGCTGACGACCTCCGCGTCAGGGGCGAGCGCGCGGATGCGGTCCGGCAGGGTCAGCGGGATCCAGTCGCCCGAGAGCAGCACCAGGCGCAGCGAGCCGAGGTCGGTCCCCTCGTGCTCGGCGTGGTCGACGAGCAGCTCCATCAGGGCGGGCACGGAGTTCCAGACGGTGACGCGCTCCTCGGCGACCAGGCGGGCCCACGCGGCCGGGTCCTTGTCGCCCGACGGGTCGCCCATCACGAGGGTGGCTCCGGCCGCGAGGGCGCCGTAGACGTCGTACACGGACAGGTCGAAGCTGAGCGCCGACAGGGCGAGGAACCGGTCGGCGGGGCCGATCCGGTAGCGGTGGTTGAGGTCGCGCACGGTGTTGACGGCGGCCTGGTGCTCGATCACCACGCCCTTGGGGGCGCCGGTCGAGCCCGAGGTGAAGATCACGTACGCGAGGTCGCCGGGCGTGGCCGGGTTGTCCAGCGGGTCGCCGCAGGCGTCCGGGACGGTGAGGCGGGTCAGGCCGGCCGGCCAGGCGAGGCCGAGCCACGGCTGGGTGACGGCGATCTCGCACCCGCCGCGCTCGATGAGCTCGAACCGCCGCTGGTCGGGCAGGTCGGCGTCGACCGGCAGGTACGCGGCCCCGGCCAGGTTGATCGCCAGGACGGCGGCGACCTGCTCCCAGCCGCGCTCCATCACCACCGCCACGAGCCGCCCGGGGCCGGCGCCGGCGCTCACCAGCTCGGCGGCCAGCGCGCGGGCCCGCCCGAGCAGCTCGGCGTAGGTCAGCGCGCCGCCGGGGTGGACCACGGCGACGGCGCCGCAGTCACGGGCCGGGTCCGTCAGCAGCCCGGGCGGGCCCAGGTCGGCCGCGGTGTCGTTCCAGCGCCGCCGCTCCTCCCGCTCGGCGGCGGTCAGCAGGTCGAGCTCCGCCACCGGCGTCTCCGGTGCGTCGGCCACCTGGGCCAGCAGCGTGGCCAGGTGCCCCGCCATGCGCTCGACCCGCCAGGCCGAGAACAGCGCGGTGTTGTAGACGAACAGGAACGACCCGTCGCCTCCGGTGTAGAGCTCCAGGTCGAACCGGGTCGCCCAGCGTCCCGGCTCGAACCCCTCCAGCGCCAGCGCCCCCGCCTCCGGCTCGCCGCCGTAGTTCTGCATGGCGAGGATCACCTGGAACACCGGCGGGCGCGACGGCTCCCGCGCCACGTTCAGCTCCGACACCAGCCGCTCGAACGGCACCTCCTGGTGCGTGTACGCGTCGGTGGCCGTGTCGCGCACCCGGCGCAGCAGTTCCGCGAACGTCGGCTCGCCCGACAGGTCCACCCGCATCGCCAGCATGTTGACGAAGCACCCGATCAGCCCCTCCAGCTCCGGCACCATCCGGCCGGCGACGGGAGAGCCGATCGTCACGTCCCGCTGGCCCGCGTACCGGCCGAGCAGCACCGCGAACGCCGCCAGCAGCACCATGTACGGCGTCGCGCCGTGCTCGCGCCCCACCCGGTCGAGCCGCCCGGCCAGCTCCGCGCCGACGGAGAAATGGTGCGCCGCCCCCGCGTGGGTCAGCTCGGGAGGGCGCGGCGCGTCGGTGGGCAGCTCCAGCGGCTCCAGCCCGGCCAGCCGCTCCCGCCAGTACTCCACGTCGCCGCCGGGCCGGTCCCGCTGCCAGGCGGCGAAGTCCCCGTAGCTCACGGGCAGGCCGGGCACCGGCTCCCCGCCGCAGAGCGCCACGATCTCGCGCAGCAGCACGTTCGCCGACCAGCCGTCGGCCGCGATGTGGTGCACGGCGATGGCCAGCACGTGGTCGTCGGCGGCCAGCCGCACCAGCAGCGCCCTGATGACCGGCCCCGACGCCAGGTCGAACGGCTCGGCCAGGAACGGGCCCACCAGTTCCCTGGCGGCCGCGGCCGACTCCGCGTCCGCGACGGCCAGGGGCGCCGCCGCCTCCCGCGCGACCAGCACGGACGGCTCCCCGTCAGGGCCCGTGGGGAACGTCGTGCGCAGCGGCTGGTGCCGGGACACGATCCGCTCCAGCGCCGCCTCCAGCGCGTCCGCGGTGAGCGGGCCGCGCACCCGCCGCACCAGGGGGATGGTGTGCGCCGGGCTGCCGGGGGCGTACTGCTCCATGAACCACAGCCGCTCCTGCGCGTACGACAGCGGCGGCGCCTGCCCGGGCGGCAGCGCGGGGATCGACGGCCCGGCCGGCGGGCGGCGCCTGCGCAGCCGCTGGGTCAGCAGCGCCCGCTGCGCCTCGCTCAGTTCCGTCATGGACCCTCCCGATCCAGCAGGCTCCTCGCCTGCTCGTCGGACAGCACCGCCACCTCGGCGGCCAGCGCCTCCTCGACGGCGACGGCCAGCGCGGCCACGGTACGGCGGTCGAACAGGGTGCGGATCGGCAGGTCCACGCCCGCCAGGGCGCGCAGCCTGGCGGCCACCCTGATCGCGAGCAGCGAGTGGCCGCCGAGCGCGAAGAAGTCGTCGAAGGCACCGATCTTGCCGGCGCCGAGCACCTCCGCCCACACGTCCGCGACCAGCTCCTCCGCGTCGGTGCGCGGCGGCACGCCGCCGCCCTCGGCAGGCCCTGGCAGGGGCAGCGCGCGCCTGTCCAGCTTGCCGTTGCGGGTGAGGGGGAGGGCGTCCAGCACGACCCAGCGGGTGGGGACGAGGTGCGGGGGAAGCCTGCGGGCGACGTACTCGGCGGGCTCGGGCGCGTACCCGCAGGACGTGCCGGGGACGACGTAGGCGACGAGGTCGCCGTCCCTGGCCAGCACCGCGGCCTGGCGCACGTCCGGATGGCCGAGGAGGCAGTGCTCGACCTCGCCGGGCTCGATCCGGAACCCGCGCACCTTCACCTGGTCGTCCAGCCGCCCGAGGAACTCCAGCTGCCCGTCCCGCCGCAGGCGCACCCGGTCGCCGGTCCTGAAAACGCGGCCGCCCGGCCCGCCGGCGAAACGCGGGTCGTACCCACCGAGGTAGCCGCGGGCCACGCCGGGCCCGCCGACGTGCAGCTCGCCCGGCGCGCCAGGAGGCACCGGGCTTCCGTACGCGTCGAGCACCCTGACCGTGGTCGCCCGGACCGGCCGGCCGATGGGCGGGCGCGGGTCGCCGCCGCGCAACTCCGCGGCCGTGGCGATGATCGTCGTCTCGGTCGGCCCGTACGTGTTGACCAGCCGCACCCGGTCGCCGAACCGCTCCCGCCAGCGCTCCACCGCCCCGGCCCGCACCTGCTCGCCGCCGAGGATCACCAGGCGCAGCCGTTCGGGCCAGGACACCTCGTCGATCATGCCCACCAGGTGGTGGAAGTAGGCGGTCGGCAGGTCGAGCACGGTGACGTCGGGCCGTCCGGCGAGCAGCTCCGGCAGGGCGGCTCCGCCACCGGGCAGCAGCTCGACCGTGGCGCCCGCCGCCAGCGCCGGGTAGATCTCCTCCGCGTGGGTGTCGAAGCCGAGCGCGGCCAGCTGGACGACGCGGTCACCGGGACGCAGGCCGTAGACGGCCCGCATCCACCGGACCCGCTCGGCCAGCCCGGCGTGCTCGACCACGACGCCCTTCGGCGCGCCGGTCGATCCCGAGGTGTAGAGGACGTACGCGGCCCCGCCGCAGTGTTCGCACGCCGCCCCGTCGCGGTGGTCGCGGGCCGGGCCGCCGGAGGTTTCGTGCACCGCCCCGCCCGCTTCACCCCGCGGCGCGACGTGGGGTCCTCGCGCGGGGCCGTCCTCGATGACGAGGCCGTCCGTGACGACGAGGGACGCCACGGAGGCCATGGCGCGTAGGCGCTCCTCCGGGCAGGCGGGATCCAGCGGGAGGTAGGCGGCGCCGGCCCGCCATATCGCCAGCATGGCCACGACCGCGTCGACGGAGCCGCCGGCCATCCGCAGCCCCACCGCGCCCCCCGCCCCCCGCCCGGCCAGCTGCCCGGCCAGCCGGGCCACGCGCCGTTCCAGGCCGGCGTACGTGACGGCGGCCTGGCCGCAGCTCAGGGCCACCCGGTCCGGGTACGCCGCCACCGCCTGCGCGATCAACTCCGGCACCCGGGCCGCGGGATCGGGGCCGTCCCCGCCCGCGGCCGCCCAGCCGGGCGGAGGGCAGCTCGCCGTCTCGATCAGCGCCTCGTCGGCGGCCGTGAGCACCGGCAGGCGCGACAGCGGCGCGTGCCGGTTGCGGGCGTCGGCCACCCCGCGCAGCAGCACCTCGAACCGCGCCGCCAGCCCGGCCACCGTCGCCGCGTCGAACAGCCCGGCGTCGTACCCGAACGCCACCCGCAACCGCCCGGGCGCCCGCCACGCCTCCACGGTCAGGTCGAACTTCGCCTGCCGGTACCCGTCGTCGAAGAACGACATCCGCAGGTCGCCCAGCCGGTCCCGCGCCCCGTCGCGACCGGCGAGGTCGGCCGCCTGGCCGTTCAGCGCGAACAGGGTCTGGAACATCGGCTTCCTGGTGATGTCCCGCTCCACGTCCAGCTCCGCCAGCAGCTGCTCGAAGGGCACGTCCTGGTACGCCATCGCGTCCAGGACCGTGCCGCGCGTGCGGGCCAGCAGCTCCTCCAGCGTCGGGTCACCCGACAGGTCGCCCCTCAGCACCAGCGTGGTGCTGAGGTAACCGACGAGCGGCTCCAGCTCCACCCGGTTCCGCCCCGCCGTGGGCGAGCCCACCAGCACGTCGTCCTGCCTGGTGTGCCGCGACAGCAGGAGCTGGTACGTGGCCAGCAGCACCATGAACAACGTGACCTGATGCCGGCGCGCCGTCGCCTCCAGCGCGGCCAGCAGGTCGCCGGGCACGTCCAGCAGGTGGACGCCGCCGCGCGAGGGCTCCGCGCCGTGCGGCCGGTCGGTGGGCAGGTCCAGCGCCGTCGGGTCGGCGAGCTGGGCCCGCCAGTACTCCAGCGCCTCCCCGGTGTCCTGCTCCCGCTGCCAGAGGGCCACGTCCCCGTGCTGCACGGCCAGGGCGGGCAGCCCCGGCGGGCCCGACCTGACGGTGCCCGACCCTCCGGACGGGGCCGCTCCGGACGGGGCCGTTTCGTGGAGGGCCGCTTCGTACAGGGCCGCGAGGTCGTCCAGGAGGACGGTGATCGACCAGCCGTCCGCGACGATGTGGTGGAGCACCACGCACAGCACATGGTCGTCGGGGCCGAGCCGGATCAGGGAGACGCGCAGCGGCGGCGCCGCACCGAGATCCAGCGGCGCGTTGGTGCGGGCGGCGACCAGCGCGCGGGCCTCGTCCTCGTCGCGGGCGCCGAGCCGTTCGACGCGGACGGGCGAGGGGCGCTCGACGACGGCCACCGGCCGGCCGTCCACCTCGGGGAAGCGGGTTCGCAGCGACTCGTGCCTGGCGACCACCCCGGTCAGCGCCCGCCGCAGCGCCTCCTCGTGGAGCGGGCCCCGGAGCCTGCGCACGACGTACATGTTGTACGAGGCGTCGCCGGGATCGAGCCGGTGCAGGAACCACAGGCGTTCCTGGGCGGGGGAGAGCGGCGGCAGCGTGCCCGCGGGGCGGGGCAGCAGCGGCCTGCCCGGCGCGTCCTGCTGTTCGTCCAGCGTCGCGGCGAACCCGGCCACGGTCGGGTGCGCGAACAATGCCCGCAGCGGCGCGGGCGTGCCCGCGGCCGCCAGCCGGGCGATGACCCGGGTCGCCAGCAGCGAGTGGCCGCCGAGCGCGAAGAAGTCGTCGCCGGCGCCGAGGTCGCCGGTGCCGAGCACCTCGGCGAAGATCCGCGCCACCTGCCGTTCCCTGGCGGTGGCCGGCCGCCTGCCCCGCCCCGCCGCGGGACGCGACGGGGCGGGCAGCGCCTGCCGGTCCACCTTGCCGTTCGGGGTCAGCGGCAGCGCGTCCAGCGCCACGACCGCCGAAGGCACCATGTACGCCGGCAGCCACTCCGCCGCCCGATCCAGCAGGTCGCCGGGAGCGCCGGGCGCGACGTAGGCCACGAGCACGTCGTCCCGCGCCACCACGGCGGCCTCGCGCACCCGCGGATGCCGCAGCAGCGTGGCCTCGATCTCGCCGGGTTCGACGCGGTGGCCCCGCACCTTGACCTGGCCGTCGTCCCGTCCGAGGAACTCGAGGGTGCCGTCGCCGAGCCACCGGACCCGGTCGCCCGTCCGGTACCGGCCGCCCTCGAACGGCTCCGGCGGCTCCCCGGGCCCGCGCAGGTAGCCGAGGGCGACCCCCGCCCCGCCGATGACGAGCTCTCCCGGCACGCCGACCGGCGCCGGCGACCCCCACCGGTCGAGCACCTGGACGGTCGTGTTGGCCAGGGGCCTGCCGATGCTGATTCGCCCGGGTGACTCGGGCACCTCCCAGGCGGTCGACCAGATCGTGGTCTCCGTCGGCCCGTACATGTTGAACAGCCGCCGCGCCCGCCGCCGCAGCCTTCCGGCCAGCGCGAGCGGCAGCGCCTCGCCTCCGGCCAGCGCGACCAGCCCGGCCGGGTCCAGGCCGCCGGCCAGCAACATGCTCCACCCGGACGGCGTCGCCTGCACGTGCGTCACCCCGGACCGGGCGACCAGCCCGGCCAGCGCCACGCCGTCCCGCGCGGCGGCGTCGCCGGCCAGCACCAGCCGCCCGCCCGTCACCAGCGGCAGGTACAGCTCCAGTCCCGCGATGTCGAACGACAGCGACGTGCTGCCCAGCCACGCGTCCCCCGGGCCGGATCCGAGCAGGTCCGCCATCCCGGCCAGCAGGTTGACCAGCGCGGAATGCGGCACGGCCACCCCCTTCGGCACCCCGGTGGACCCCGACGTGTGCAACACGTAGGCGGCCGCGCCAGGCCCGGGACCGGCCTCCGGCGCTCCGCCGCCCGGCCCCGTCCCGGCCGGAGCGCCGCCCGGCATCGTGCCGGCCGGCGCGGTCAGGGGCAGCGTCCTGATGTGCTCGGGGAGCGGGGCCGACGGGCCGGCGAGCGCCACGCGTACCCCCGCCCGATCCAGCATCCCGGCGACCCGCGCCGCCGGCAGCGCCGGGTCCACCGGCAGGTAGGCGGCCCCCGCCAGCATGACGCCGAGGAGCGTCCCCGGCAGGTCGGCGGTGCGGGGCAGGCACACCGCCACCACCGACCCCGGCCCGGCCCCGCACGCCCGCAACTCCCCGGCGACCGCCCGCGCCCGCGCCGCGACCTCGGCGTACGTGCGCCGCACCCCGCCGTGCTCCCCGCTGTGTTCCCCGTCGCACTCGACGGCCACCGCGTCCGGCCGCGCCCGCGCCTGCCGCAGGAAGAGGTCCACCACGGTGCCGTCAGGCACGGCGAGCGCGGTGGCGTTCCAGGTCGTGACGACCAGCTCGCGCTCTCCGGACGGCAGCACGTCGAGCTCGGACAGCCGCGCCTCCGGGCGGCCCGCGACCGAGGCGAGCAGCGTGCGGAAACGGGCGGCCAGCCGGTCGGCGGACGCCTGGTCGAACAGGTCCGCGCTGTAGACGAACGCGCCGTGCAGCCCGTCGCCGTCGGGCCACAGGTCCACCCGCAGGTCCACCATGGCGGGCGGCACCCCGTGCGGGAACGGCGTGCTCTCCAGGCCCGCGAACGTCGCCGCCTCGCCGTAGCCGACCGCCGCGTTGTGCAGCCCGAACATGGTCTGGAACAGCGGCGTGCGGCTGAGGTCGCGGTCGATGTCGAGCGCGGACAGCACCCGCTCGACGGGCGTCTCGCCGTGCGCCATCGCCTCCAGCACGGTACGCCGGGTCCTGCGCAGCAGCTCGGTGAACGGCGGATCGCCCGACACATCGCCCCGGAGCACCAGAGTGGAGGCGAACAGCCCCACCATCGGCTCCAGCTCCGGCCGGGCCCGCCCGGCGGTGGGCGTGCCGACCAGGATGTCCTCCTGCCCGGTGTGCCGGGCCAGCAGCGCCTGGTAGGCGGCCAGCAGCACCATGAACAGCGTGCAGCGCCCGGCCCGCGCCAGCCGCCGCAGCCCACCCATCAGCGCCGGGTCGAGGTCGAAGTGCGACTCGCCGCCCCTGCTGCCGCGACGGGCCGGGCGCGGGCGGTCGGCGGGCAGGTCCAGCGGGGTGGCGCCGGCGAGCTTGCCCGTCCAGTAGCCGACGTCGGCGTCCGCGGCCCGCTGCGCGCCGGCGTACCCGGCGTACGTCACCGGTAGCTCGGGCAGCGCGGCCGGCGTGCCGTGGACCCGGGCGGCGTAGCACCTGGCCAGGTCGTCCATGAGCACGTTGAGCGACCAGCCGTCGCCGATGATGTGGTGCAGCACGACGCAGAGCACGTGGTCGCCGCCGGCCAGCCGGATCAGCGTGATCCGCAGGGGCGGCGCGGCGCCCAGCTCGAAAGGGGTGTTCGCGCGTTCCTCGCACAGCCGCTCGGCCTGCTCGGGCGTCGCGAGCTCGACCAGCTCGACGGGTACGCGACCCGGCGGGTCGACCACGGCGACAGGCTGCCCGTCGGCCTCGGGGAACCTGGTGCGCAGCGCCTCGTGCCTGGCCGCCACGTCGGCGAACGCGCCGGTCAGCGCCCCGGCGTCGAGCGGGCCGCGCAGCCGGCGCGCGACGACCACCCGGTAGGCGGGGTCGGCCGGGTCGAGCCGCTGCAGGAACCAGAGCCGCTCCTGCCCGAAAGAGATCATGCGCGCAGCTCGCTCACCGCCGCCGCCACCCCGGTGACCGTGGGATCGTCGAGGAACACGTCGAACGGCACCTCCACGCCGAGCCGTTTCCTGATCCTGGCGCTGATCTGGGTGATGGTGAGCGAGTGGCCGCCCAGGTCGTACAGGTCCTCGTCGGGGGCGACGTCGTCGATCCGCAGGACCTCCATCCAGATGAGCCGTACCTGCTCGACCAGTTCGCCGTCCACCGCCTCCGTCTCCCGCGCCGGCGCGGGCGGGCCGCCGGAGCCGGCGGCGACCGGCGGCGGGGCGGCGGGCCGCGCGCGAGCCGGCGCCAGAGCTGTCAGGGGCACGTCGGGGCCGGCGCTCGCGGCGGCCAGCACGGCCCTCAGGTCCTCGCCCGCCGCCTCCACGTCCCGCGCGGACACGAGGTCCGGGCTGTAGTGCAGGGTGAGCCGGAGCCCGTCGTCGCCGTCCACGGCCTGCAGGTGCAGCACGTTCCTGACCGTGCGGCTCGACATCTTCCACTCGGCCGACGTCCGCAGGCCGGGGAAGACCACGTTCGCCGCCCGCCGCCGGAAACTGATCGACACCGGCGCCAGCGCGGGCCGCGGCCTCACCCCGCCCGCGGCGCGGGCCGCGGGGACGTCGCGGAAGCGGTTCAGCTCGCGCACCTCCGCCCTGAGGGCGTGGGCGAGCTCCCTGAACGTGGTGTCCGGCTTGGGGGCGGAGTAGACGGGCAGCTCGGTGGCGAACAGACCGATGTGGTCCCGCGTCCCCGCCTGCCGGGTGGACATGGCGATGGCGACCGCGACCTCCGCGTTGCCGTAGGAGTACAGCAGGCCGTGCACGGCGGCGAGGAACGCCTCGAACCGCGTGACCCCGGCCGCCTGCGCCGCGGCCATCTCGCCGGTCAGGTCGAGCAGGACCTCCTCGGCGCGGCCCGCCGTCCCCACGGTCCTGACCGTCCCGCCGATCACCACCTCGGACGCGTCCCGCCAGCGGGCCCGCCAGTACGCGGAGGCCTCCGGCGGGATCGCGGGCGGCGCACCGTACGGCATGGGCAGCGGCGGCGGCGCCTCGCCCGCGTAGGCGGCCGCCAGGTCGCGCGTCAGCAGGTCCTTGGACATGCCGTCGAACACCAGGTGGTGCCCGACGAACAGCAGCACGTGCCGTTCCCTGCTCACCTCGGCCAGCGTGAACCGCGCCAGCGGCCCGCGCCCGAGGTCGAACGGCCGCGCGATCTCGGTGCGCAGCAGGTGCCCCGGATCCGGCGCGGTCGTGAACACCACGGGCGGCCGACCGGCGGCCGGCACGAGGTGCAGCTCGCCGTCGCGCTGCTCGAACGCGCACCTCAGCACCGGATGGCGGTCGACGACCGCCTCGCACGCCCGCACCATCGCCTCCCGGTCGAGCGGCCCGTCGAACCAGAGGGCGAACGGCATGTGGTACGCCGTCCCGGTGCCGTGCAGCACCTCGGTGATCCACATGCCGTGCTGCGCCTGCGATGCCAGGACCATGTTCACTCCTCTGCCAGACGGCGCAGTTCCCGCTTGATGACCTTGCCCGCGGCGTTCCTCGGCAGGACGTCGAGGCAGAGCAGCTTCGACGGCAGCGCGTGCCCGGCCAACCGGCCGCCGAGGAAGGACCGCACGTCGCTGAGCGCCAGCGGCTCGCGGGCCACCACCGCCGCGGCCACCGCCGTGCCCATCACCGGGTGCGGCACGCCGAAGACCGACGCGTCCGCCACCGCGGGATGCTCGTGCAGCGCGGTCTCGACCTGCAGCGTCGAGACCTTGAACGCGCCCGACTTGATCACGTCGCCGTCGCGGTCGACGAGGTACAGGTAGCCCTCGTCGTCGAGGTAGCCCAAGTCGCCCATGCGCACCCAGCCGTCCTGGAAGGCGTCGTCCCGCTCGCCGTAGTAGGCGCGGGGGTGGTCGGCCGCGCGCAGCCACACCTCGCCGGTGGTCCCGGCGGGTACGGGTTCGCCCGCAGGGCCGGCGATCCTGAGCCGCGACCCGCCCGCGGCGCGGCCGAGGGAGCCGGGCCGGTCGCCGTCGTAGATCATGATGGTCTGGGCGGGCGCCGCCTCCGTGGAGGTGTAGTAGTTGGCCACGGTCGCGTTGGGGAACGCGCTGGTGAGCTCGGCGGCCACGGCCGGCGGGAGCGCGGCGGCGGCCGAGCCGAGCAGCAGCACGCTCGACAGGTCGTGGCGGTCCTGCACGCGGGCGTTGAGCAGTTCGATCGCCATCGCGGGCACCACGAAGCAGGTGCCGGCCGCGTGCTCCTCGATCAGGGCGGCGAAACGGGACGGGGTGAACACCGGCAGCGTGACCACCGTGGGGGCCGCGGTGAGCGCGTGGAGCAACATCACCTGGCCGGCGTTCGTACCGATCGGGAAGGCGTGCACCAGATGCCGGGAATGGGCGAACGGGCGGCGCTTGGGGTGCACCGTCGGTGAGGTCAGGTTGGCGTGGGTTGCGGCCACGCCCTTGGGCCGGCCGGTGGTGCCGGAGGTGTAGAGGATCTGGGCGAGCGAGAGCGGGTCGAGCGCGGGCGGAGGCGGCGCTTCCGAGGGGCGTGACAGCTGCTCGAAGGCGATGACGGCGGGCCCCGCCGGCGGCTCGCGCAGCGCGTCGCGGCCGTGCACCACCGCGGCGGCGCCGCAGTGCCCGATCATGTACGCCTGCTCGGGAGGGGCCGCCCGGTCCGGCAGCGGCACCGCCACGCCGCCCGCTTTCAGCACGGCCATCCAACTCACCGCGTAGTCCAGCCAGTCCTGGCCGCCGAACACCAGCGCCACCCGATCACCCTGGAGGGGCCCCGGCAGCCCGCGGGCGGCGGCGGTGGAGCGCTCGTCCCATTCGCGCAGGGTCAGGGCTCCCTGGCCGGCGACGACGAGCGCTTCGTGCTCGGGTTCGGTGGCTGCTCGGGACGACAGGAGTTCGGGGACTGGAAGGGCCGACGGAACCACCCCCAGAATTTTTTTCGTCGTGCCGCTTGACGCTAGAAAAAATGCACAAAGGCGTCAAGCCCTCACCTTCTGGCGCTTGCCGACATCTGGTCACGCGTGACACACTCGCCGCGGATTCCCCGATCACGGAGGGTTCGCCAGGTGCAGATGGATGGAGAGCTCCGCGAGCGGCTCGCCGGCATGATCGTCAAGGCCACGGACGGCGCCGTCGACCCGGCCGAGGTGATGGCCGGGCGGACCCGGCTGAGCGATCTCGGCGTCACCTCGCTCGCCTACCTGCGGCTGATCGACGCGGTGGAGGCCGAGTTCGGGGTGCAGCTCGAACCCGCCACCCTGGACGGCCTCGACGAGCTGGTGGACTACGTACGGCTGCACG
This sequence comes from Nonomuraea sp. KM88, assembly GCF_052245635.1. Taxonomy (NCBI): domain Bacteria; kingdom Bacillati; phylum Actinomycetota; class Actinomycetes; order Streptosporangiales; family Streptosporangiaceae; genus Nonomuraea; species Nonomuraea sp. KM88. Next base: position 79,339 of record NZ_JBQQCC010000005.1, read on the forward strand.
GCTGACCCGCCCGGGCATGGCTGAACCGGTCGGCGCGCCGCTCACCGCGCCCCTCGCCGCGCCGTTGACCGTGCCGCTCACCTGGGGCCAGCAGGACATCTGGCGGGCCGTCCGCGCGGCCGAGCCGCAGGACCACTACCTGACCATCGGCCGCGTGTTCGACGCGCCCAGGAAGCGGCCCGTCACCGTGGAGCGCGCCGCCCAGGCCCTCGACCGGCTGGTCGCCCGGCACGAGTCCCTGCGCACCCGGCTCGCCGGACCGCGCGACGCGCCGCTGCAGCGGATCTTCCCCGAGGCGCGGCCCGCCTTCGAGGTGACCGGGGACGAGCCGGCCCAGCAGGTGTGCGACCGGCTGGCCGCCGTGCCGTTCCGGTACGAGCAGGAGTGGCCGCTGCGGGTGGCGTTCGTGACGGAGGGAGCACACGTACGCCAGGTCGTCCTGGTCCTCAGCCACCTCGCCGCCGACGGCCACGCGGCCGACCTCGTCGTCAAGGACTTCCGGCTGCTCCTGCTGCGCGACTCCCTGCCGCCCCCGCAGGGCCCGACCCCCAGGGAACTGGCCGCCTGGCAGGGCTCGGCCGAGGGCCTGCGTCTGTCGCGCGAGACCATCGCCGCCTGGCTCGCCGAGCACGCCCGCCTCGACCCGGTCCCGCCGCCGTCCCACCCGCCAGGCCGGCCCCGGTTCGTGGAGGTCACCCTCCGCTCGCCCGCCCTCGACGCCGCCGCGCAGGACGTCGCCGCCCGCAACCGGGTCAGCTCCTCGACCGTGCTGCTGGCGGCCGTGATGCGGCTGGCCGGCGGGCTCACCGGGCAGCGGTTCCACGGGATGCGGGTGATCGTGAACAACCGGTTCGCGGCCGGCCGCCGCGACGTGGTGGGCACGATCTCGCAGGAGGCGCTCGTGGTGCTCGACCTCCGTACGGAGTCGTTCGACGCGCTGGTACGCCAGGCGTGGGGGAGCGCGCTGCGCGCCTACCGGCTGGCCCAGTACGACCCGTGCGCGATGGCGGAGGCGGTCGGCGCCGCCGGGCCGGGGATCAGGTCGTTCGGCTGCTTCAACGACCAGCGGCTCGTGCAGGAGGACGGCGCGCCGCGCGAGCCCGTACCAGGAGTGGCGGAGGTGGCCAGGACGGACGCGATGGACCGCAACATCTGCGACTTCCGCGTGCACGTCGGCGGCGAGCCAGGCCGGATGGAGGTGTCGTGCTACGCCGACACCGCGCTGCTGCCGCCGCCGGGGGCCGAGCGCTATCTGCTCGACCTGGAGAAGCTGGTCGTGGGGGAGGCCCGCTCATGAGCCTGTACGCCACGGCGACGTCGTGCGCGCAGGGCGAGGCACTGCGTTTCCGCCTGCTCGACGAGGGCGGCGGGCCGATCAGGGTGGAGGACGTGCCGTCCGGGCGGACCGTCCTGGAAGGCGCCGCCGCGCCCGGGCCGGGCTGGACGCTGAAGGTGGGGGCGGACTGGCCCAGCTCGCTCTACCGAGCCGTCTACCATGAAACTCCAGCATATTTCGTCGTACGCAGTGTTATGCCCGCTTCGCCGATTCTGGTGTCGATCCCGTTCCCCACCTGGGAGGCGTACAACCGGCCCGGCGTCCCCGGCGAGGGCCTCTACCAGTCGGAGCAGCCCGACCGCGCCGTCAAGGTCACCTTCGACCGGCCGGGAGCCGGGCCGCAGATCGAGGAGTGGGAGCTGGGCCTGCTCCGCTGGCTCGCGCCGGCCGGCTACACCGTCGACTACTGCTCGGCCCTCGACCTGCACGGCGCCCCCGCCCGTCCTGCCCTCGACCGCCCTGACCTCGCCCCTCGCGAGGGCCCCGGCCCGCATGGGGGTCCTGACCTGCTGAGCCGCTACCGGCTGCTGGTCGTCAACGGGCACGACGAGTACTGGTCGTGGGAGATGCGGGACGCGGCCGAGGAGTTCGCCCGCCGCGGCGGCAACATCGCCATCTTCTCCGGCAACACCTGCTGGTGGCAGGTCCGTTTCGAGGACGACCTGCGGACCATGGTCTGCTACCGCGACGCCGTCGCCGACCCGATGGCCGCCACCGACCCTGGCCGCGTCACCGTCGAATGGCCCAGCGAGCCCGTCAACCGCCCGGAGAACCTCCTGACCGGCCTGTCCTTCAGGAACGGCGCCGGCTGCTGGGTCGACTCGCGCGTCATGGCCGAGGAGTCCTACACCGTCCGCTTCGCCGGGCACTGGGTGTTCGAGGGCGCCGGGCTGGCCGACGGCGACACGTTCGGGCGGGGGGCGATCGGTTACGAGACGGACGCCGCCGACCTCGACTGGGTGGACGGCGTCCCCCGGGCCTCCGGCCGCGACGGCGCGCCTGCGTCGCTCGTCGTGCTCGCCACCGCCGACCTCGCCCACTGGCGCCGCTACGGCAGGGCCGGGGCGGCCACCATGAGCGTGCACCGCCTCGGCGCGGGCACCGTCTTCAACGCGGGCACCATCAACTGGGGCAACACCCTGCACGACCCGGCACTGGCCCGGATCACCCGCAACGTCCTCGACCGCCTCTCCCAACCTCCGCCCGGACCCACCTGGGAACCGATCGGCCCCACCCCCGCCGTGCCCGCCCCGCGCGCCGGTGGCGTCCGGGCGCTGGTGTGTTGTGAGGGCCGGCTTTTCGCCGCCTGCGCGGACGGCACGCTCGCGTACCGGGACATCTCCGGCCAGAACCTTCCGTGGCGAACGATCGACGAGACGGACGCGATCGCCCTGGCCGCTCCGAGGGAGGCGCACGGCGGCCCGCCCGCCGGTCTCTACGGCGTCGCCCCCGACGCGACGATCCGCTACCGAGACCCCGTGCCGGGTCCCGCACCCTGGCAGGACGTCGGCCGGGCACCTGAGGGCACCACCGGACTCGCCGCCGCCGACGAAGCGTTGTTCGCCGTCACCACCGCGAACGAGCTCTGGCACCTCCCCATCCGGCGGCTCCCCGCACACGACTGGACCCTGATCGGCCCGGCACCCGGCGCAACGATCGGCCCGGAGATCGGCGCAGAGATCGGCGCAGAGAGCGGCCCGGAGAGCGGCCCGGAGAGCGGCCCGGAGAGCGGCACAGTGGTCGGTTCGGCAACCCTGGCCGCGATGAACGGCAGGTTGTTCGGCGTCGCCGGCGACCGTGTCCTCACCAGATCGGTGAGCCGCCACGAAACCCCATGGGCGGATCTCGGCCCCGCGGCCGGACAGACCGTCCTCGCCGCCGCGTCCGGCCGCCTCATCGGCACGGGCCCCGGCGGCACTCTCCGCTGGCGGCCGATCGCATGAACGGGACCGGGCGCGCGGCCGGTGGTGGTCCGCGGGTGACGGCCGGGCGCGGGTGCTCTGCGGGGCCGGGTCAGGCGCGGTCGCTCTCGTACGCCAGCCACTGCGCGAAGGTGTGCAGCCCGTAGTCCAGCGTCACCTCGGCCCGCCAGCCCAGCTCCACACCTGCCCGCTCCACGTTGACCAGCGGCCCGCCGGGACTCTCCGACGTCTCCATGCGGACCGGCCGCACCGCCTTGGACACCGCCTCGGCCAGTTCCCGCATGCGCCACCGCCGCCGCCCCGCGACGTTGTACACCCGCCCCGCGACCCCGTTCTCCAGCGCCGCAAGGACCGCCTGAGCCACGTCCCGGACGTGCACGAGCTGCACGGGAGGGCCGTCGACGGGCGCCGGACGGTTGAGCGACGAGCGCAGCACCAGCTCCGCCACGGCCCCTCGCTGGGGCATGCCGGGCCCGTACGGCTCGCCGAGCCGCAGCACCACGGAGCCCGGGGCGGCCGACTCGACGGCGCTGAGGGCCCGGGCCAGGGGTGTGGCCGCCGGGTCGACAGGCGTCTCCTCGTCCACCCACTTCCGCGCCGGATAGACGCGGCACGAGCTCAGCAGCACCCCGCCACGGCCGCCCGCGAAGGCGGCGCGGGCCAGCCGTACCTCCTCCTCGGGGTCCGCGTCCGCGTCCCAGCCGAGCGCGCAGACGTGCACCACGACGCCGGCGTCGCCCCCGCCGCCCCCGGACAGGCGGAAGCCCCGGTCGGCCAGCGCGTCCGCCACGTGCTGCCGGACGAACGTCGCCGCGCCGCTCACGGCCACCCCGACGCGCTCCAGGGCGGCGGGCGGTGTGCGGGCGGTGGCCGGGAGCGGCCGGGGTCCGCGCGCGGCCGGCGCGCGGGAAAGCCCCGCTTCGAGGCCCGCCCGGGCGACGTCATGCATCTCCGGCCACAGCCGGGCGAGCTCGCGCGCCCCGAGCTCGTGGCAGAGCCCGCCGGGGCCCATGGTGGCCAGCGCCTCGTCCACGACCCGCGCGTCCCCGCGCGGCCCGCGGTGGACGACCCCCATCGTGTACGCCGCCAGCCACAGCGGGAAGTGCGGCCCGGCACCTGCCTGGTTCCGCAGCGGGCCCGCGTCGATCCCGAGGCCCGCCAGGTAGTCGTCGCAGCGTAGGTCCCGCCACCGGCCGGTCTCCGGCACGCGTACCGCGCACTGGGCCACGCCGCGCTTGAAGAACGGGATCACCGGCAGCCGGTCGAGCACCCGCTCCTCGCCCGCGCCGGCCGGCGGGTCGTCGGCGAAGAAGCACGGGGAGCGGCGCACCCCCTGGAAGTCGTTCTCCACCAGGCTGGCCAGGTCCTCGTGCTCGGCCAGGCTCGGCACCGCCACGTACACCGGCACGCCGGCCTGGCGCAGGTAGCGGCCCATGAGCACGTCGTCCGGCCAGGTCCCGCCCCGGTCCCCGGCCCATTCCACGTATCCCGCGGCGACGTGCCTGGGCAGCAGCAGCGCGGCCACCGGTGTGTACTCGCCCGCCCCGCGCACCCAGCGTGCCCCGGCCAGCGCGCCCATCCGCACGGCGGCGCCGTTGCGCGAGTTCCAGAACGCGAACAGGGCCAGCGCGGCGCCCGGCATGGCGCGCGCGGCGCGCTCGGCGCGCTCGAAGAACCGGTCGGACAGGGCCATGTCGTCGTGCAGCAGCACGTGGTGGGTGGCGTGCTCGGGGATGCTCGACCAGGCCAGCAGGGAGGTGCGGAACGCCGAGGGCGTGCCCGCGGGATCGGGGTCGGTCACGACGTCCAGGACGTCCCCGGCCAGCCGGGCGGCCGCCTCCCTGCGCCGGGGATGCGCCATCACCGCACCGGTCAGCCGCACCGTGGACGGCTTCAGGTGCCCAGGCATGTGCCGACCGCGAGCTCGTCCGACTCCAGCAGGCCGAGGGCGTCGCGCCGGTCGCCGCCCTCCCACTGGACCTCGCGTACCACCAGCAGCCCCGACCCGCACGCCACCAGCATCCCGCCGGTGCCGGTCGACCAGACGGGCGCGAGCACCGTGCCCGGGTGCTCCGCCCCCGCTCCCGGCCCGCCGTGCTCGATGAGGTCGGCGCTGTGCACGTACAGCCGCCGCCCCGCCACGGACGTGAACGCGCCCGGATAGGGGGCGGCCAGCGCGCGCACCCAGTCGTAGAGGTCGGAGGCGGGCCGCGACCAGTCGATCACCCCGTCGTCCGGCCGCCGTTTCTCCCACCACGACCCGCCGGGCTCCTGCGGCCGCGCCACCACCCGCCCGTCCAGCAGCAGCGGGATGTACGTCGCCAGCAGGTCGATGTTGATCTCGGTGACCTTGCGGTACACCGCGGTGACGTCGTCGCGCCGGCTGACGGTGAACTCCCGCTGCGCGATCAGGTCACCGGTGTCGGCGCCCTCGTCCAGGAAGAAGAGGCTGACTGCGCTCGTGGTGAGCCGCTTGATGATCGTCCAGGGCAGCGCGGCCCGTCCCCGCCCCTCGGGCAGCCGGGTGGGGTGCAGGCCGATCGACCCCCTCGGGCAGGCCGACAGCAGCGGCTCGCGGACGAGCTGCGACCATCCGGCGATGACGAACAGGTCCATGTCCTTGACCCGCTCGTAGGCCTGCCCGTCGTTGATGTCGTCCGTCTCCAGGAGCGGGATGCCGTGCTTGTCCGACGCCTCGCGCAGCGGCGCGTATCCGGAGCGGTGGCTGAGCCGCGGCGGGTAGCCGATCAGCAGCGACGGCGGCGTGCCCTGCGCGACCAGCACGTCCACGGCCGGGGCGGCGAACTCCATGCCGGTGGCGAACGCGAACGTCTTCACAGGACCTCCCTCAGCACCCCGAACGCCTCGGCGTGGGCGACGCCGATCTCCGCCCCGCGCAGCGTGGCCAGCGCCGTCACCGACTCCTCGCTCCTGATGTGCGGCGAGGGCCGGTGCTGGCTCTTGTAGCCGCGCAACGCGTCGAGCTTGCGCCGCAGGTGGGGGCCGATGTCGCAGTACGCCGTCGAGCGCGGGATCGGCTCCGAGGCCCACTGGATCTTCGACATCTCGTACATGAACACGTTGGGCACCAGCCACTTGCCGAACTGCGGCGCGATCGGCCGGGCCGCGGCGAAGGCGGCGTGGAACACCGCGCAGTGGTCCTGGTCGTAGTCGGCGAAGCTGGGCAGCAGCAGCAGGTCGGGCCGCCGCTCGTTGAGCGCCTGCTCGAACAGGTCGACCAGTTCCCTGCGCGGCAGCGTGTCGAGCCGTTCGGTCAGCCCGCGGTCCCCGTACGCGATCTCGTACGTGAAGCCGAGCACGTCGCGCACGTTCTCGATCTCGTCCAGGCGCTGGCGGTAGGTGGTGGCCCCGTCGAGCCCGTAGTGGCGCATGCCGTCCACGGCCAGGTACAGGACGTGCACCTCGGCTCCGGCGTCGGCCTGCGCCGCCATCAGGCCGCCGCAGCCCAGAACCTCGTCGTCGGCGTGGGGGGAGATCACCAAGACGCGGTCAAAGCGGCGCATTCACTGCCCTTCGGTCCTCTCTGGCACGGTAGTAGTCGGCGGTGCTCAGGATCAGCTCGTCGAGCGGGATCCGGGGCCGCCAGCCCAGGTCGGTGGCCGCCCTGAGCGCGGGGATCTTGTGGAACGACTCGGCCTCCGCGTAGTGGGGGCCGTGCACGCTCCTGCCGTCCACCCTGACGATGGGGGAGGGGCTGGCGAGCAGGCTCTTGACGCGTTGCGCCAGGTCCATGATGGTGACGGCGTTGGCGGGGTTGCCGACGTTGATGATGACCTCGTCGCCCTGCAGCGCCAGGTCCATGTAGCCGGTGAGGAAGCCCGTCAGGTCGCCCGCCGCGATGAACGCCCTGATCTGGTCACCGCCCGCGAAGACGGTGATGGGCCGCCCGGCCAGCGCTTGCTGCACGAACGTCGGCATCACGAACCCGCCGGCCCGAGACTGCCGCGTCCCGGCCACGTTGAACGGCCGGATGACGATCCCGCGCAACCCGTGCCGGCGGCTGTTGCAGACCATCGCCTCGGCGAGGGTCTTGGCGACCGCGTACTCGATGCGCGTGTTGTACTGCGTCGGGACGACGATGTCGTCCTTCTCGTCCAGGACGCCGCTGCGGCCGTACACCTCGGCGGAGCTGAACACGCACAGCGGCGTCCCCGCGTTCATGCATGCTTCGATGACCGGCGCGGTGCTCCCGATGATGTCGTGGCCGAGCCGTCCCGCCCGTGACAGGATGCTGGCCGGGCCCACGTAGGAGGCGGCGTGGATGACCCGGTCCACGCCCGCGAAGTCGCCGCCCGCGGCCAGGTAGTCCTCGACGCGCTCCCTGATGACGGCGCATCGGGGGTCGGCGTCGTAGTCCTCGCCGTCGATGACCGCGCCGGCGTTCGAGTCGATGATCCGTACGCGGTGGCCGGCCGCGAGGTAGGCGTCCACGAGATGAGAGCCGATGAAACCGAGACCGCCGGTGATGACGACTTCGCCACCTGGTGCTCGCACGGACCCGCCTTTCCCGCTCGAGGAAAACGGTCACACGGGGCTATGTAGCCCCTTTGTCATCTAGGCGGGATTAAAACAGTTTTCGCCCTTCTTGTCACCCATGGCCACAACTTTTCACCGGGCCCGGGTATCGGCACGTCCACGCGGCTATATCGTGCCCCAGACCGGCGTGCCGGGGTCGGGCGGAGGAAGGGTCTCGAGGATGGCCAGCACGCTCTCCCAGTCGGCCACCGCGACGCTGCCGGACATCGCCCGCAGCCGGGTGGCGATCTCCTGGTGCGCGGAGTGGAACACGTCGATGCCCTCCATGACCTGGCCGGTGACCGCTTCGTACCCCATGCCGCCGTCCTGGCCCTTGAAGAAGGTCACGCCCTCCTTGCCGTCGCCCCAGAAGTCGCCGATGGCGTCGAGTTCCTCCCCCATCAGCGTGACGAACGCGGCTAACTCGCCGGCCTCGATCTCGAACGCCTCCGCCGACGATTCGATCCCTGGTCGGTCGATCTCCATGTGGGTCCCTTCATTGCGCGGGTTTGTGAGCCATGGCGAAATACACCAGCGTCCTGCCGAGGGTCTCCTTCCAGGTGGGGACGAGCTCGGCGCCCGTCTCCCCGCTCAGGGCGTCGTACGTGGGGCCGTAGCCGATCGATCCGCCGGCCAGCCGGCTCAGGTAGTACTGCACGTCAGGGTTGGCGCTCACCCTCTTCACCAGGGGCGCCGCGGCGTCGAACACGCCGTAGAAGGCGACCGACGCGGCGAACTCCTTCATCGCGCGCGTCGCGTTCTCCTCGAACGACCCGACGTCCTCGCCCCGCAGCGCCTTGACCCCCGCCATCACCGACACGTCGCCGACCGCGAAGATGGCGCTGCCGAGGGAGTACTCCGTCAGCTTGCTCAGCACGATCCTGGCGATGCTGTGCTCCAGCAGCTTCGCCAGCATGCCCGCCTGCGCCCGGCGCATGAGGAACTGGGTGACCTGGTACGCCGCTCCCGCCTGCCAGGGAAAGGTGGCGATGTAGACGAAGCTGGCGAAGTTGGCCATGGCGAGCGTCTCGTACGTGCGCCGCGCCGCGTCGATCACGTCGGCGAACTCCTCGCAGGCCGCGGCGTTCTGCCGGCAGCGGCGGGCGAGCCTGGCGGCGTACCCCGCGCCCTCGTCCGCGGGATACAGATCGGCGGCGACGGCGCGCTTGTAGGCGTCCACCCCGTCGCCGCCGTTGCGCCGCCAGACGGCCTCGGCCGCGGGGAACGTGTGGCGCGGGCTCTGCTCGATGCGGTCGGCGAGCCGTCTCCAGACGCCGGCGGCCTGGCGGGCCTTGGCGGGATCCCCTTTCGGATAGTCGACGGCGAGCATCTGGAAGACGAAGCCGGCCAGTCCGAGGGTCCCGAAACCGAGGATGCCCGCGCGGCCGAAGTTGAACTTCAACGTCTGCGACCCCCGCGGGGGTCGTCCTGCATGCCGTCGTCCAGCGGTGTTCCGGCGAGGAACGGAGTCACCAGGTCGGCCGCCGCCTGCCCGGCGTCGCGCGCCGCCTCGCCCGCCGCCTCCAGGATGGCTTCGGCAAGCGCCTCCGAGCCGAGGCGCATGGCACGCGGGTCGATGGTGAGCCCAGTGAGCCCGCCGGTCTGTGAGGTCTCGGCGACCACGCGTCCCTGCGCCGCCTCGCCGCGGCCCTTGACCGCGGTGACCTGCTCGTTCAGCCGCTCCAGCGCCGCCACGTCCTCGTGGTAGCCCTTGAGCAGCCTTCCGAGCTCCTGATCTCCTGCTGCGTCGAGAGGCTCCGCCGGTGGTGTCATCCCCGTCTCCTGGCTCACAACCCTGCCCTGGCACGTCGCTGCTGTCATTGAAGATCTTCTACCTTATCCACAAACAAAGCCGGACATATATGGACGTCCCGGACCTTTTGCGTGGGCCGTCCGCCGGGCGGCGGCGCGTGAACCCCGGCGGGCGCGGTGCTTCGCCTATCCTGGTCGCCTACGCTGACCTTGGGAGACATCGCCGATGTCCATGGAGCTCGACCTCGTGCCCAGCGGCCTCGCGCGGGTCATCGACGAGCTGCCGCTGGTCGACCACCACGTGCACGGCGCCACCACCCGCGACCTGCCGCGCAGGGCGTTCGAGGAGATGATCGGCGAGTCCGACCGGCCGGTGCCCGAGTGGATGACCCGCTTCGACTCCCAGCTCGGTTACGCGATCCTGCGCCACTGCGCGCCCGTGCTCGGCCTCGCCCCGCACTGCGCGCCGGAGGAATACCTGGCCAGGCGGGCCAGGCTCGGCACCGGCGAGGTCAACCGGCTGCTGCTGACGGCCTGCGGCGCCGGGCACTTCCTCGTCGAGACCGGCTACCGCGGCGACGAGCTCCTCGGGCCGGCCGGCATGGCCGAGGCCAGCGGCTCGCCCGCCGACGAGGTGGTGCGGCTGGAGACCGTGGCCGAGCAGGTCGCCGCCGCCGGATGCGAGGCGGGCGCGTTCGCCGGCCGGTTCGCGGAGGCCCTGTGGGAGCGCGCCCGCACGGCGCGCGGGCTCAAGACCATCGTCGCCTACCGGCACGGCCTCGACTTCGACCCCGAGCCGCCCCCGGCGGCAGAGGTCGCCGAGGCCGCCGGGCGCTGGCTGGCCGGGGGAGGCGGGCGGCTGGACGATCCCGTGTTGCTGCGGCACCTGATCTGGGCCGGGCTCGACCGGGGGCTGCCCCTGCAGTTCCACATCGGCTACGGCGACCCCGACATCGACCTGCGCCGCTCCGACCCGCTGCTGCTGCGCGGCCTCATCGAGCGGGCCGAGCCCACCGGGGTGCCGCTGGTGCTGCTGCACTGCTACCCCTACCACCGGCACGCGGGGCTGCTGGCGGAGGCGTACCCGAACGTCTTCTTCGACGTGGGGCTCGGGGTCCCCCACACGGGGGCGCGGAGCACGGCGCTGGTGGCCGAGAGCCTCGAGGTGGCGCCGTTCTCGAAGGTGCTCTTCTCCTCCGACGCCTGGGGCCCGGCCGAACTGCACCTTCTCGGAGCCCTGTTGTGGCGGCGGGCGATGGCGCGCGTGCTCGGCGGGTTCGTGGCCGAGGGGGAGTGGTCGGCCGCCCAGGCGGCGCGGGTGGCCTCGATGATCGGCGTCGAGAACGCCCGCCGCGTCTACGACCTGGGCCCCGGCACGTGAACGGAGCACCGGACAGACAACGCGACCATGACGAAACCGCCGCGAAGCCTTAGGCTCGGCGGCGATGGACCTCGAAAGCTTCCGCCCCGGTTCCGGCCTGCTCGAACCCCGCGCGGCCCTCCGTTCCGACGCCCCCGCCATCGACCTCAACGGCACGTGGCGCTTCCGCCTCTCGCCCGTGGCCGGCGTCCCCGACGACTTCGCCCGGCCCGACTACGACGACGCCGGCTGGCACGACCTGCCCGTCCCCAGCCACTGGCCGCTGCACGGCCACGGCGCCCCCGCCTACACCAACGTCTCCTACCCGTTCCCCGTCGACCCGCCCCATGTGCCAGGGGAGAACCCCACGGGCGACTACCGCCGCGCGTTCGACCTACCCGAGGGGTGGACGGGCGGCCGCCTGCGGTTCGACGGCGCCGAATCCTTCGCCAGGGTCTGGCTCAACGGCCACGAGCTGGGCTTCTGGACCGGAAGCAGGGTGCCGGCCGAGTTCGACGCCGGCCCGTGGCTGCGGCCGGGACACAACGTGCTCGCCGTGCGCGTGCACCAGTGGTCGGCCGCGAGCTACCTGGAAGACCAGGACATGTGGTGGCTGCCGGGCATCTTCCGCGACGTCACGCTCACCCGCTCCACCGCCGACGTCTTCGTGCACGCGTCCTACGCCGACGGGCGCGGCACGCTCCGCTTCGACGGCGAGGGCACCCTGAGCGTCCCCGAACTCGGCGTCGCCGGGCTGGAGCCGGGCGCCGAGATCACGGTCGAGGCGGAGCCGTGGACGGCCGAGACCCCCCGCCTGTACGACGCCGTGCTGGCCTGTCCGGGCGAGGCCGTGCACCTGCGCGTCGGCTTCCGGACGATCTCCATCGCGGACGGCGTGCTCCTCGCCAACGGGCGCCCGCTGCTGCTCAAGGGCGTCAACCGGCACGAGTTCCACCCCCGGCACGGCCGCGCGGTCACCTACGAGACGATGCGCGAGGACGTGCTGCTGATGAAGCGGCACAACGTCAACGCCGTCAGGACCAGCCACTACCCGCCGCACCCCGCCTTCCTCGACCTGTGCGACGAGCTGGGCCTGTGGGTGATCGACGAGTGCGACCTCGAGACCCACGGATTCGGCCAGGTCGGCTGGTACGGCAACCCCACCGACGACCCCCGCTACGCCGACGCGCTGCTCGACCGCATGCGCCGCATGGTCGAACGCGACAAGAACCACCCCAGCGTCATCATGTGGTCGCTCGGCAACGAGGCGGGCGTCGGCAGGAATCTGGCCGTCATGTCCGCCTGGACCCGCGAGCGCGACCCGTCCCGCCCGCTGCACTACGAGGGCGACCGTTCCTGCGCGCACACCGACGTCTACTCGCGGATGTACGCCTCCCACGCCGAGGTCGAGGCCATCGGCCGTTACGAGGAGGAGGCGCTCGACGACCCCGGCCAGGACGCGCGGCGGCGGGCGATGCCGTTCCTGCAGTGCGAGTACGCCCACGCCATGGGCAACGGGCCCGGCGGGCTGGCCGAGTACCAGGAGTTGTTCGAGCGTTACCCGCGGCTGGCCGGCGGGTTCGTCTGGGAGTGGATCGACCACGGGCTCGAGCACCCCGACCACGAGTACGCCTACGGCGGCGACTACGGCGAGCCCGTGCACGACTCCAACTTCGTGATCGACGGGCTCGTGTTCCCCGACCGCACGCCGTCCCCCGGGCTGCTCGACCTGAAGAAGGTGTTCGAGCCGGTCCGGTTCGAGTTCGGCGACGGGGTCGTGCGCATCGTCAACGGACACGGCTTCCGGGACCTGTCCCACCTGGAGTTCGTCGCCTCGGTGGAGGTGGAGGGCGAGACCGTCGCCGAGCACCGGCTCGACGTGCCCGCCGGCGGCGGCGAGTGCAAGGTGCCCGGCGCGAGCGGCCCCGACGGCGAACGGTGGCTGACCGTGCGCGCCGTGCTCGCCCGCGACGAGCCGTGGGCGCGGGCCGGCCACGAGGTCGCGTGGGGGCAGGCGCTGCTCGTCCGGCATCCCGCCCGCTTCGAACGGCCGGCCGCGGCGCTCGTGCGCGGCGGCTCGGAGATCACCGCCGGCGACTGCGCGTTCGACGCCGCGTCGGGCCGGCTCGTCCGGCTCTTCGGGATCGACGTCGAAGGCCCGCGGCTCGACCTGTGGCGGCCGCCCACCGACAACGACAGGTACGGCGGGCTCGAAGGCGCCTGGCGCGGGCTCGGCCTGCACCGGCTCACGCACCGGGTCGACGCGGTCGAACAGGGCGACGAGCTGACCGTCCGCACCCGGGTCGCGCCCGCGGCCACCGACCACGGGATCCGGGCGACGTACCGGTGGACGTTCGACGGCGGGCTCCGGCTGCTCCTCGACATCGAGCCCACCGGCGACTGGAGCGACCCGATCCCGCGGCTCGGCGTCACCATGTCGCTGCCCCGCACCTTCGACCGGGTCACGTGGTTCGGGATGGGGCCCGGCGAGGCGTACCCGGACACCGGGCTGGCCGCCCGCGTGGGCCGCTGGTCGGCCACGATCGACGAGCTCCAGACGCCGTACGTCCAGCCGCAGGAGAACGGCCACCGCGCCGAGGTGCGGTGGGCCGACCTCGGCGGGTTCAGGATCACGGGGGATCCCGTGTTCGGGATGACGGCGCGCCCGTGGAGCAACGACGCGCTGACCCGCGCCCGCCACCGGCCCGACCTGGTGGCGGACGACCGCGTGCACCTCCACCTGGACCTCGCGCACCAGGGCATCGGCACCGCCACCTGCGGCCCCGGGGTGCTGCCCGCGTACGAGCTGCGGGCCCGCCGGTCGACGCTCCGGATCCGCTTCGACCGGACCTGACCCCGGCGGGCCGGGCCCCGCGCGCCGCGGGACCCGGCCCTGGCACCCGGACCCGACGACGGCAGGCCGGGCCGCCGTCGCCGCGCACCCGCGAGACCGTCCGGACCGGCCGAGCCTGACCAGGCTGACCGGTCCGGAGCGGGATCGTCAGCCGGGCACGGTGAGGATCGTGCCCGCGCCGACCGTCAGCCCGCCCTCGCGGATCGCGAAGCCGAGCCCGGGCTCCAGCGCCACCGCCTTGCCCAGCTCCACCGCCACCTCGACCGTGTCGCCCGGCTGCGCCGGCTCGGGCAGCGCCAGCTCGCCGGGCACGTCGGTCGTGCGCACGTAGAACTGCGGCCGGTACCCGGACACGACCGGCCTGCGCCGCCCGCCCTCCTCCGCGGTCAGGAGGTAGACGCGGGCGGTGAACGACGAGCGGGCCCGCTGGGTGCCCGGCGCGGCCAGCACCATCCCCCGCCGCACCTGCTCGCGGCGCACGCCGCGCAGCAGCACGGCGGCGTTGTCGCCGGCCTCGCCCCGCTCCATCGTCTTGCCGAACGTCTCCACGCCCGTGACGACGGCGCCGAACCCCTCGCCGAACCCGACGGCGTCCACCGCGTCGCCGACGCGCACTGCGCCACGCTCGATGGCGCCGGTGACGACCGTGCCGCGGCCGGTGACCGTCAGCACGTTCTCCACCGGCATGAGGAACGGCGCGTCGACGTAGCGCACCGGCACGGGGATGTGCTCGTCCACCGCCGTGAGCAGCGCGTCGACCGAAGCCGTCCAGACCGGGTCGCCCTCCAGCGCCCGCAGCCCGGACACCCGCACCATCGGGACGCCGTCGTAGCCCTGCCCGGTGAGCAGGTCCTGCAGCTCCAGCTCCACCAGGTCGAGCAGCTCCGGGTCGGCGCCGTCGGCCTTGTTGACGGCCACCACCAGGTGCTCGACGCCGACCCGCCTGGCGAGCAGCACGTGCTCCCTGGTCTGCGGCATGATCCCGTCGTGCGCGGACACGACGAGGATCGCGCCGTCGAGCTGCGCCGCCCCCGTGATCATGTTCTTCACGTAGTCGGCGTGCCCCGGCATGTCCACGTGCGCGTAGTGCCTGGTGGCGGTCTCGTACTCGACGTGCGAGATGTTGATCGTGATCCCCCTGGAGGCCTCCTCCGGGGTCCTGTCGATCCGCTCGAACGGCGTGAACGTCGCCTGCCCCCGCGCGGCGAGCACCTTGGTGATCGCGGCGGTCAGCGTGGTCTTGCCGTGGTCGACGTGGCCCATCGTGCCGATGTTGAGGTGCGGCTTGTTGCGCATATAGGCCTGCTTGGCCATGATTCCCTCTCTTGAGACTCCCGAGCTTCGTGACCCGTCAGGGCCGGTCGACCTCCCCCCGCCGGGTCACTTCAGGACGAACGGGAAGAGGTCAGCGCTCCAGGCCGTCGCAGGCACGCTCGAACGCGCCCGCCGGCAGGGCGGGCGTCGCCAGGTGAGCGCGCGGGAACATGCGGAACATAGTGCGTGGATCAGCACGGGACCGCAACACATTATTCCCGTGCGCCCGTCGGCACCGGCCCGGCCGTCGTGGACCGCCGCCGGGATCCCGGACGGGACCCTCTGCTTGGGGCCCGGGCACAACTGAACCCCCGCCGTTCGTCGGATAGTCCGAAGAAGGGGGAATGGTGCTGCTCTACGGTTCGGATATGGCGCGACTCACCCTGGATGATCTCTACCGCTTCGCGATCCCCTCCGATCCCTGCCTGCGCCCCGACGGCGGCGCGGTCGCGTACACGCTGACCACCGTCGACCGGGACGCCGACGAGAACCGCACGGAGATCTGGCTCGCCGCTCCCGGCGCCCCTCCGCGTAGGCTGGCCGGCGGGAGCGCGGCCCGGTGGTCGCCGGACGGGCGGACGCTGGCGTTCCTGCGGCCCGTGGACGGCAGGCCGCAGATCCACCTGCTCCCCATGGACGGCGGCGAGCCGGCCCTGCTCACCTCGGCGGCGCTGGGAGCGGGGGCGCCGCGGTGGTCGCCGGACGGCACCCGCATCGCGTTCAGCGCTCCGGTGGGGCCCGGCGGGCAGGCCCCCGATCCGGACGCGCCCGTGGTGACCGACCGGCTGGAGTACAAGGCGGACGGCACGGGGCTGCTGCGCGGGATGAGCGCGCACCTGTTCGTGGTGGACGTGGCGAGCGGGGAGACGGTCCAGGTCACCGAGGGTGACTTCTTCGCGGGGGAGCCGTCGTGGGAGCCCGGCGGGACGCGGCTGGCGTTCGTCGCGAACATGGAGGCCGACCGCGACCTGGAGGCGGGCGGCGCCGTCCACACCGTGGCGCCCGGCGAGAAGCCGCAGCGGCTGACCGGTCCCGAGCTCGTCTGCACCGGCGTGTGGTGGCCGGGCGAGCGGCTGGTCGTCACCGGCGTGAAGGGCGGCCCGGTCGGGCACGTACGGCTCTTCACGCTCACCCCCGGCGGTGTGCCCGAGGAGGTGGCGACGGGGCTGGACCGCAACGTCATGACCGGCGCCCCCGGTTACCCCGGCGCGGCCCCCGCGCCGCTCACCGATGACGGCGACGACCTGATGTTCTGCGTGCGCGACCGCGGCAGCTCCCACCTCTACCGCGCCACCGGCGAGCGGCTGGTGCCCGAGGAGGCGAGCGTGTCGGGGGCGAGCGTGGCGGCCGGCCGGATCGCGTACGTGGCCGCGACCCCGCACAGCGCCGGCGACGTCTACCTCGGCCGGCCGGGGGAGACCCCGGAGCGGCTCACCGACCACGCGCTCGACGGGGTCGACCTGTTCACTCCGGCCCGGCGCACGTTCACCGCCCCCGACGGCACCCTCGTCGAGGGTTTCGTGCTCCGGGACGAGAACGCCGCCGCCCCCGGCCCGCTGCTGCTCGACGTGCACGGCGGCCCGCACAACGCCTGGGCCCCCGTGCTCGACGGCTTCCACCTCTACCACCAGGCCCTCGCGGCCAGGGGCTGGACGGTGCTCGCGCTCAACCCGCGCGCCAGCGACGGTTACGGCGAGGACTTCTACACCGCCGCCGTCGGCGCGTGGGGGCTGGCCGACGCCCAGGACTTCCTCGCCGCCGTCGACGCTCTGATCGAGGAGAACGTCGCCGACCCCGACCGGCTGGCCGTCACCGGCTACAGCTACGGCGGCTACATGACGTGCTGGCTGACGGGCCACACCGGCCGCTTCAAGGCCGCGATCCCGGGCGGGTGCGTGAGCGACCTGACCAGCCTGGCCGGCACCTCGGACCTCGGCCACGTGATGAAGGTGCACGAATGGGCCGGTGACCTCGCCGCCCAGTCGCCGATCACGTACGTGTCCGAGGTCGGCACGCCCACGCTCCTCCTGCACGGCGAGAGCGACGACCGCTGCCCGGTCGGCCAGTCGGAGCAGTGGTTCGCCGCGCTGCGCGAGCGGCGCGTGCCCGTGCGGCTGGTGCGTTACCCCGGCGCCAGCCACCTGTTCATCCTGAACGGCCGGCCCTCACACCGGTACGACTACAACGAAAGGATCATCACGTGGCTGGAGCAATGGGTCAGCGGCTCCCCGAGCTGATCGCCCAGTACGAGGTGCCCGGCGCGGCGCTGGCGTACCTGCACGAGGGAGAGCTGCACGAGTTCGCCGCGGGCACGCTCAACACCGCCACCGGCGTCGAGGCGACCCCGGACGCGCTCTACCAGATCGGCTCGGTCACCAAGGTGTGGACCGCCACCCTGCTCATGCGGCTGATCGAGCGGGGCCGCCTGACGCTGGACACGGCGGTGGCGGAGGTGCTGCCGGAGTTCAAGGTCGCCGACGCCGAGGTCACCAAGACCGTCACCATCAGGCACCTGCTCTCCCACACCAGCGGCATCGACGGCGACCTGTTCCTCGACACCGGCCGCGGTGACGACTGCGTCGAGAAGTACGTCGAGGCGTGCGCCGACCTGACCCAGAACCACCCGCTCGGCGTCACCCAGTCCTACTGCAACTCCGGGTTCGTCATCGCGGGCCGCGTCGTGGAGCGGCTGACCGGCGACCGCTGGGACGACGCGCTCAGGAAGGAGATCGTCGAGCCGCTCGGCCTCACCCACACCTGGACCCTGCCCGAGGACGTGCTGCGCTTCCGCGCCGCGATGGGCCACGTGGACGGCGGGGCGCCGGCTCCGGCGTGGGGGCTCATGCGCTCGGCAGGTCCGGCCGGGCTGATCTGCGCCCGCCCCGCCGACGTGGTCGCCTTCGCCCAGGCCCACCTGCGCACGGCCGGGGAGGGCGGGCTGCTCGACGACCCGCGGGCCATGTGGGAGCCGCAGATCGACATCCCCAACCCGCACACCCTCGGCAAGCAATGGGGCATCGGCTGGATCCTGGACGAGTGGGACGGGCAACGCGTCATCTCCCACGGCGGCAACACCATCGGCCAGCACGCCATGCTTTGGGCCGTGCCCGGCACCGGCACCATCGCGTGCGTCACCGCCAACGGCGGCCACTCGGGCCCCTTCGCCCGCGCCGTGGCCGCGGAGCTGTTCGCCGAGCTCGACGGTCTCACCGTGCCTCGGCAGCCGGAGCCGCCCGAGCAGGACGCGGACGTGGACGTGGGCGGGGACGCCTCCCGCCACACCGGCGTCTACGAGCGGGTGGGCGCCCGCATCACGGTGTCGTCGCGCGACGGAAGACCCTGGCTGCGGTACGAGGCCACGGGAGCGCTGGCCGCCCTGCAGAAGGAGCCGGAGGAGTGCGAGCTGGTGCCCGTGGACGACGTCACGTTCGTCTGCCGGATGGCCGGCTCGCCCGACTGGACGTCCGTCGTGTTCTACGAGCTGCCCGACGGCTCCCCGTACGTGCACATGGGCGCCCGCGCCACCCCGAAGACCGGCTGAGGGGCGGCGTGGACCTGCGGGACGGGCCGGGCGAGGCGGCCCGCGCGCGCGGCGTGCCCGGGTGAACTCCGTTTTCGTGGATTATCGTGATCGGATGAGGAATCGTCCGCGTGCCAGTCTCGGGCGCATCCTCCAGGATCTCGGCACCACGCTGCTCGACGTCGCCGCGTCACCCGGTGACCTCGACACCGAGGTCACCGGCGTGCACGTCTACGACCCGCTCGACGAGCTGATCGTCCCGCCCGGCGGGATCCTGCTGGCCGTCGGCGTCCAGCGCGCGGACGACATCTGCGCCCTGATCGAGCGGGCCGGGCAGGCCGCCGGCGTCGTCGTCAAGCTGCCCGTCGACGTGGACGAGCGGGTGCGGGCCGTGGTGCTGGAGACCGGCGTGGCCGTGCTCGGGCTCACCAGGGCGGCCTCCTGGTCGCAGGTGGCCGCGCTGCTGCGCTCGCTGCTGGCCGAGGGCGACCTGGCCGAGCCGGGGGAGGGACCGCCGGACGACCTGTTCTCCCTGGCCAACGCCGTCTGCGCGCTGCTGGACGCGCCCGTCACGATCGAGGACAGGTCGTCGCGGGTGCTCGCCTACTCCGGCCGCCAGGAGGAGGCCGACCAGGGCCGCGTCGAGACCGTGCTCGGCCGCCAGGTCCCCGACCGCTACCTGCGCATGCTCGACGAACGCGGCTTCTTCAAGCAGCTCTACCAGAGCCGCGAGCCCGTCTACATGGAGCTCGACGACGAGAACGTCATCAACCGGGTCGCCGTCGCGGTCCGCACCGGCGACGAGATCCTCGGGTCCATCTGGGTGGCCGTGCACGAGCCGCTCAGCGAGCAGCGGCAGCGCGCGCTCGCCGACGCCGCCAAGATCGTGGCGCTGCAGCTGCTGCGCGAGCGGGCCGGGGCCGACACCCGGCGGCGGCTCCGCGCCGACCTGCTGTCCACCGTGCTGGCCGGCGGCACCGACGCGGCCGAGGCGGCCGAGCGGCTCGGCATCGCCACCACCCGCCTGTGCGTGCTGGCCGCCCAGCTGACCGGCGACTCCGCCGCCGACCCGGCACGCGGCGAGAGCGACCGGCAGCGCTTCTGCGACGCGCTCGCGCTGCACGTCGGCGCCATCCATCCCAAGGCCGCCGCCGCGCTCGTCGGCTCCGTCGCGTACGCGGTGCTGCCCCTGCAGCCGGGCGGGTCCGACAGCAGCGGGGAGGAGGCCCGGGCCGTACGCGTGGCCGAGAGCTTCCTGGCCAGGGTCGGGCCCCGGCACGCCGCCAACATCGGCGCGGGCCGCCTGGCGCCCAACCTGGCGCACGTCGCCAGGTCGCGCGCGGACGCCGACCGCGCGCTGCGCGTGCTGCGCGCCCGCGGCGTCACCGGCCAGGTCGCCGGATACACTTCCGTGCACTTCGAAGCGCTGCTCCTCCAGGTCGCCGACGTGGCCGCCGCGGAGGAGCAGACGCCCACCGGCCCCTACCAGCGGCTGCTCGACCACGACGCGGAGCACGGCACCGAGCTGACCGCCACGCTGCGGGCGTACCTGGACGCGTTCGGCGACGTCAACGCCGCCTGCGCCCGGGTCCACGTGCACGCCAACACCTTCCGCTACCGGCTCAAGCGTCTCGTCGAGATCAGCGGCCTCGACCTGTCGGACCCCGACGCCCGGCTCACGGTGATGTTGCAGATGCGGATCTTCGGCCGCTAGCACGAGGCCGCCCGGCTTTTTCGTCACCCGGCACGAAGCACCGGGCCCGGCGAGGGGCGAAGGTGGTGCACACCCCCCACGCCCGACGGGAGTCCCCATGAGAAAACCGGCAGCTGCGGCTCTCACCTCGCTCGCCCTGCTCGCGGCCGCCTGCGGAGGAACCGGCGGTGCCAGTGACGGTGCCGGTGACGGCGCCGGTGCCGGCGCGCCGGTCAGGGACGGCACGTTCACCTACGCCATCTCGGCCGACCCCGGCGGCCTCGACCCCGCCATGGGCGTGCTCTCCATCACGAACACCACGCTCTCGCTCGCGTACGACACGCTCGTCACCGCCTCCGACGACGGCAAGATCGTGCCCAGGCTGGCCGAGAAGTGGGAGGTCGAGCCCGACAGGGCCACGTTCACCCTGCGCAAGGGCGTCACCTGCTCCGACGGCTCTCCGCTGACCGCCTCCGACGTCGCCGACAGCGTCAACCACATCACCGACCCCGCCACGAAGTCGCCCATCTACGGTGTGCTGGTGCCCACCGGGATGAAGGCCGCCGCGGACGACGCGGCGGGCACGGTGACGTTGTCCATGCCGGAGCCGTTCAGCTTCATCCTGGAGAGCGCCCGGTCGCTGTTCATCGTGTGCGGCAAGGGCGTCAAGGACCGCTCGCTGCTGGCCCGCGGGACCTCCGGCTCCGGCCCGTACCGGCTGACCGAGGCGGTGCCCAGCGACCACTACACGTTCAAAGTACGCAGGGAGTACGCCTGGGGCCCGGGTGGCGCGACGGCCGCCGACCTGCCCGAGACCGTCGTGCTCAAGGTCGTGCCGAACGAGCAGACCGCCGCCAACCTGCTCGTCTCGGGCACCATCAACGGCGCGACCGTCTACGGCCCCGACCGGGCCCGCCTGGAGGCCACGCCGGGCGTGGTCAAGAAGGTCGTCCCCTTCACCAACGGCCAGTACTTCTACCACCAGGGCGACGACAGGCCCGCGCACGACCCGGACGTGCGCAGGGCGCTCACCCAGGCCGTCAACCTCAAGGAGCTGGCCGGCATCGCCTCCAGCGGCACCGGCAGGCCGGCCACGGGGCTCGTCATGGAGCCGCGTCCCTGCAAGGGCGACTCGGTCACCGGGCACGTCCCCGCCCACGACGCCGCGGCCGCCGCGGCCGCCCTGGACGCGGCCGGCTGGAAGGCGGGGCCCGACGGGGTCCGGGTCAAGGACGGCAAGCGGCTGACGCTGCGGGTGATGTACGCCACCACGCGCGGGGCCGGGGTGCAGGCCGCGGTCGAGTATCTGGGCCAGGCCTGGCGCAAGGCGGGCGCCGAGGTGAAGCTGAACGGCATCATCGACGCCAAGCTGTCGGAGTCGCTCAACGCCACGCAGGACTGGGACGTCGTCTGGCTCCCGATCGGGGTCACCCTGCCCTCCCAGCTCATCGGCTTCCTGTCCGGCCCGGCCGCGCCCAAGGGGGCCAACTTCGCCCACCTGGACAACAAGCGCTACGAGTCGCTCATCGCCGAGGCCGGGCAGTTGCCGTCGGCCGAGGGCTGCGGCCAATGGCTCGAGGCGGAGTCCGCCCTGTTCGAGGCCGCCGACCTGGTGCCGGTGGTGGAGAACACGGTGCTGCACGCGGCCAAGGGGGCGACGTACGACATGCAGGCGGGAGAGTTCGTGCCCACCTCGATCAGGCTCACCCAGGGAGGCTGAGTGCGCGACACCAGCGGTCTCGAGACGCCCGGGACCGTCACCGACCCGCCGCTCTCCCCGCCCGGCCCTCCTCCGGGCCGCGCACCCGAGGCGGCCGGGAAAGGGGCCGGGCGGCGCAGGGCTCGGGTCGCGGTGCGGCGGGCGGTGCGGTTCGCCGTGTCGCTGGCCGTGCTGCTGGCCGCCTCCTTCGCGATGATCCACCTCATCCCCGGCGATCCCGTGCGCACGGCGCTCGGGCCGACCGCGCCGGTGGAGCTGGTGGAGGCGCGCAGGGCGGCGCTCGGCCTCGACCGCCCGCTCCCGGAGCAGTTCGTGACCTACGCGACCAACGTCCTGTCAGGAAATTTCGGGACTTCGTTCATCACCAGCGAGCCCGTCGGCGAGGTCATCGCCGCCCGGCTCCCCAACACCCTCGCCCTCGCCCTCCTCGCCACCCTCCTCGCCCTGCTTGCGGGCGTCCCGCTCGGCATGTGGGCGGCCGTCCGCACCCAGAACGGCCGCAACCGCGGCTCCGAGCTGACCTTCGGCTCCGTCACCGGCACCGCCGTGGCCGTCCCCGAGTTCCTGTACGCGATCGGCCTCGTGTCCGCCTTCGCCATCGGCCTCGGCTGGTTCCCGCCCGCCGGCAAGGCCGGGCCGATCACGTACGTGCTGCCCGTCCTCGCCCTCGCGGCCGGCCCCGTCGCCATGATCGCCCGCATCGCCCGCGTGGAGACCCTGCGCGAGCTGGGCAAGGACTACGTGCGCCTGGCCAGGGCCAAGCGCCTGCCCGCGCGCCGGCTGCACCTGCGGCACGTGCTGCCCAACACGCTCACCGCGACCCTGACCGTGTGCGGGCTGCTGCTGACCTCGCTCATCGCCGGGAGCGTGCTCGTCGAGTACGTCTTCGCCTGGCCAGGGCTCGGGCTGAAGATCGTCGAGTCGATCACGCAGAAGGACTACCCGGTCGCCCAGGGCGTGATCCTCGTCTACGGCGCGATCGTGCTGGTCGTGAACCTGGCCGTCGACCTCCTGCTCGGCGCCCTCGACCCCACCTCTGAGATCAGGGAGCAGTCCTGATGTCCGTCCGATGGAGCGGCCCCGCCGTGGCCGGAGCCGTGATCGTCGCGCTCATGGCGGCGCTCGCCGTCGCCGGCCCGATCATCTGGGGCGAGGCCGCCGAGCGCATCGACGCCGGCGCCATCCTCCAGGGCGCCTCGGCCGAGCACCCGCTCGGCACCGACAACCTCGGCCGCGACCTGCTGGCCAGGGTGCTGGTCGCGGGGCGGTTCTCGCTGGCGCTGGCGCTGGCCGCCACCCTCATCGGCGCCGTCGCCGGCATCCTGCTCGGCACGCTCCCGTCCGTGCTGCCCAGACGCGCGGCCCGGCTGGCCACCGGCACGGTCAACGCGCTGGTGGCCTTTCCCGGGTTGTTGCTGGCCATGTTCACCGCGGTCGTCGCCGGCCTCGGCGCGCGCGGCGCGGTGCTCGGCATCGGCGCCGCCATCGCGCCGGGCTTCGCCCGGCTCACCCAGACGCTGGCCGCCACGGTCGCCGGCGCCGACTACGTCTCCGCCGCCCGCATGCTCGGCGTGCCCCGCCGCCGCATCCTCGCCCGGCACGTGCTGCCCAACATCGCCGAGCCGCTCATCCTCAACCTCACCCAGGCGCTCGGCGGCGCCCTGCTCGGCCTGGCCGGCATGTCGTTCCTGGGGCTCGGCGTGCAACCACCCTCGTTCGACTGGGGCCGGCTGCTGTTCGACGGGTTCTCGCGGATCTACGTGACGCCCGAGGTCGCGCTCGGCCCCGCCGCCGCCGTCGCGCTCGCCGGCATCGGCTTCAACCTGCTGGGGGACGCCCTGGCCAGGGCCGCCGCGCGCACGACCGTACGCAGGGCCGAGGAGCCGCCGGCGCCGCCGCCCGAGCCGGGAGAGCCGGACCCCGGCGCCGTGCTGGACGTGCGGGACCTGACCGTCACCTTTCCCGGAGGCGCGACCCCCGTGCGGGGCCTGTCGCTGACCGTCGCGCCCGGAGAGGTCGTCGGGCTCGTGGGCGAGTCCGGCAGCGGCAAGAGCCTGACCGCCGCCGCCGTCGGCGGGCTCGTCCCCTACCCGGGGAAGGTCACCCACAGCCGGCTGCACCTGGGGGGCAAGGACGTCGCCACGCTGTCGGACAAGGAGCTCGGCACCTCGCTCGCGATGGTCTTCCAGGACCCGCTCGCCGCGCTCAACCCCGCGCTCAGGGTCGGCGGCCAGCTCGCCGAGGTCGCCGTCGTGCACGAGGGCGCGAGCCGGGCCGAGGCCCGCCGGCGCGCCGTCGACCGGCTCGGCCAGGTGCACCTGCCCGAGCCGGAACGGCGCGCCGCCCAGCACCCGCACGAGCTGTCGGGCGGCATGCGGCAGCGCGCTGTGATCGCCATGGGCCTGATGGGCACGCCCCGCCTGATCATCGCCGACGAGCCCACGACCGCGCTCGACGTGACCGTGCAGCGGCAGATCCTGCGGCTGCTGCGCGAGGTCGTGGAGGAGACCGGCGCGGCCACGCTGTTCATCTCGCACGACATCGCCGTCGTGGGCCAGCTGTGCGACCGCGTCGTCGTCATGTACGCCGGCCGCGTCGTCGAGGAACTGCCCGCCGACCGGCTCGCCGAGGGGGCCGCCCACCCCTACACCAGGGCGCTGATCGCCTCCCTGCCCGACCTGGACACCGACAGGAGCAAGCCGCTGGCCGGCATCCCCGGCACGCAGCCCGCGCCCGACCAGGTCGGTCCCGGCTGCGCCTTCGCCCCCCGCTGCTCCCTGGCCACCGGGCGGTGCGCCACGCAGCGCCCGGAACTCGTCGCGCACGGTCCCCGCCGGCGGGTCGCGTGCTGGGAGGTCTCATGATCATCAAGAACCTGACCGTGCGCTTCGGCGGCTTCACCGCCGTCGACGACGTCACGCTGGAGATCCCCGACGGCCGTGTCGTCGGGCTCGTCGGCGAGTCGGGATCCGGCAAGTCGTCGCTGGCCAGGGCCGTCTGCGGGCTCGTGCCGTACACGGGGAGCATCGAGGGCGCCCGCCGCGTGCAGATGGTGTTCCAGGACCCGTACGCGTCGCTGAACCCCCGCATGACCGTCGGCGACACGGTCGCTGAGGGCATCAGGGGCCCTCACCGTGACAGCGAGGTGAAGCGGCTGCTCGACCTCGTGCGGCTGCCCGCGGAGGTGGCCGGCCGCTATCCCCGCGAGCTGTCCGGCGGGCAGCGGCAGCGCGTCGCGATCGCCCGCGCCCTCGGCGGCGACCCCGGCCTGCTCGTCGCCGACGAGATCACCAGCTCGCTCGACGTGTCGGTGCAGGGCGCGGTGCTCAACCTCGTCCGCGGGCTCCGCGACGAGCTGGGCCTGCCGATGTTGTTCATCTCGCACAACCTGGCCGTGGTCAGGTACGTCGCCGACGTGGTCGCCGTCATGCACCAGGGCCGGCTGGTCGAGGCGGGCCCCGCAGAGCAGGTCGTCGGCGAGCCCGCGCACGACTACACGCGCGCCCTCCTGGCCGCGGTGCCCCGCCTCAGAGGGTGATCCACTCCGTGGCCGTGGTCACCTCGTCGAGCACGGCCGGGATCGGCTCGACGCCGAGACCCGGCCCGGCCGGCACCTCGAGGTGCCCGTCCGCCAGCTCGAACGGTTCGGTGATGTCGGTCGCGTAGTAGCGGCGCGATCCCGAGGTGTCACCCGGCAGGGTGAACCCGGGCAGCGCCGCCAGCGCCACGTTCGCCGCCCGGCCGAGCCCGGTCTCCAGCATGCCGCCGCACCACACCGCCACGCCGTTGGCCCGGCAGAGGTCGTGGATGCGCCGCGCCTCCAGATAGCCGCCGATCCGGCCCGGCTTGACGTTGATGATCGAGCACGAGCCGAGCGTGATCGCCGCCGCGGCGTGCTCGGCCGACTCGATCGACTCGTCCAGGCAGATCGGCGTCGCGAGCTGCTCGGCCAGCTTGGCGTGCTGCACCAGGTCGTCGTTGGCCAGCGGCTGCTCGATCAGCAGCAGGTCGAACGCGTCGAGCCGGGCCAGCCGCCGGGCGTCGGTCAGGGAGTAGGCGGCGTTCGCGTCGACTTGGAGCAGCACGTCGCCGCCGAATCGCTCGCGCACCGCCCTGACCGGCTCGATGTCCCAGCCGGGCTCGATCTTCAGCTTGATGCGGACGTACCCCTCGTCCAGGTAGCCCGCCACCGCGTCGAGGAGCTGCGGGATCGAGTCCATGATGCCGACCGACACGCCGCACGGCACCCGGGTGCGCGACGCGCCGAGGAACCGGCCGAACGACTCGCCCGCCGCCCTCAGCTGCGCGTCCAGCACCGCCGTCTCCACCGCGGCCTTGGCCATGCGGTGACCCTTGATCGGCTCCAGGGCGCGGGCCACGCCCTGCGCGTCGACGTTCGGCGGCAACGCGGGCAGCAGGAAACGGCGGATCACCTCGGCCGCGCCGTCGACGTACTCGGAGGAATAGAGCGGCTCCGACATCGCCACGCACTCGCCCCAGCCCTCGGCGTCCGGCGTCACGACCCTGACCAGCAGGACGTCGCGGGACGTCTCGGTGCCGAACGAGGTGCGGAACGGCGCCACCAGCGGCATCGCGATCCGGCGCAGCTCAACTCCAGTGATCTTCACGCTTGCTCCACCACGTAGTAGGACTTACCGCAGAACCCCGTGACCGTGCGCCCCTCCGCCATCAGGCCACCCAGCACCTCGCGCACGGCGAGGCGCCACGCCTTGGCCGTTCCCGGGTCGCTGCCGCGCAACCCCTCGATGTCGGCGGGAACCGCGACCAGCACGGCTCCCGCCCCCGCCGGCCCCTGCACCGGCCCCTGCACCGGCCCCTGCACCGGCCGGCCGCCGTCGTCGGCCAGCGCGACCACCGCGCCCTCCGGCGCCGCGCTCTCGCCGGGCTCGCGCCGGGCCAGCGCCTCCACGTGCGGCGCGGTCAGCGGCCACACCGCGAGCAGCCGGTCGGACTCGTCGCCCTGGTTGATCGCGTCGCCCATGACGCCGTAGAAGCGCGGAAGGTACTCCTGGGGCCGCGCGCCCAGCTTCGCCAGGTTGAAGTGAGCGTTGCGGCGCACGAGCGGATCGTAGGTCCAGGTGATGCGCTCGATCCCGCGCTCCAGAGCCCAGCGGCGCTGGTGCAGCTTCAGCTCGAACCCGGCGCCGCGCCGCGTCGTGCCGGTGACGTGCGAGTGCAGCGCGCCTCCCGCGGCGAGGAACCCGACCGAGCCGCCCACCAGCCGGTCGCCCTCGAAGGCGCCGGCGACGTAGCCGCCCGCGTGCGACAGCGCCCGCATCAGCTCCATCGTGATGGGCGGGTCGCCGGGCCCGAAGTGCCAGATGTCCTCGAACAGGTCGTTGACCCGCTCGAACTCCGCCATCTCGTGGAGCTCCCTGACCTCGATCAACCTGCCGCTCCTCCTCGTGGACGCGTTCACTGGCGACGGTATGCCATGGTGCGCCCGCCGGGATTCGTGCCCGGCCACCAAGAGAACGGCGGTCCTTCGTCGAGCTGCCCTAGCGGGCACGCGCGAGCCCGCCTGTATCGTCGTACTCAAACTCGCCCGCACCTCGCGCCCGACCGGACGGCCGCCAGGGCCCCGCCGTGGCCCGCGCGTCGTCACGGTCTAGGGTTTCCCGGGTGGAAGAGGAGTTCACGCGGGTGCTCGGCGGCGCCGACGCCGTCATGGAGCCGCTCACGCACAACCCCAAGAACGGTGTCACCGGCGGCATCTGGCGGGTCCGCAGGGGCTCGCGCTCGGCCGTGCTCAAGGTGCTGACCAGGCGGAAGGACGCCCCGGAAGGGTGGCGGCACTCCGACGACCCGCGCCACTGGAACTACTGGCGCAGGGAGGCCGACGTCTACGCCGGCGGCCTGCCGCAGCTGTGGGCGGGCACCGGTCTGCGCGCGCCGCGGCTGCTCGCCCTGGTCGAGCGGCACGACGGCGACCTCGCGCTGTGGACCGAGGACGTGTTAGGCCCGCCCGGCACCTCATGGGGCGTCGACCGCCACGCCCTCCTCGGGCACCAGCTCGGCCTGGCGCAGGGGGCGGTGGGGGAGGTGGAGCGGCCCTGGCTGAGCCGGTCGTTCCTGCGCGACTACACCGCGACGCACCGGGTGCCGTACGAACTGCTCGACGACGACGCAGCCTGGCGGCACCCCCTGGTCGCGGAGAACTTCCCGCCGGGCCTGCGCGCCGAACTGGTACGCCTGCACCGCGACCGCGAGCAGTTCCTGTCGATCACGGAGTCGCTGCCGAGGACGCTGTGCCACCTCGACCTGTGGCCCAGCAACGTCATCGACGGCGACGGCGAGAGCGTGCTGCTCGACTGGGCGTTCACCGGCGACGGCGCGCTCGGGGAGGACGTCGGCAACCACATCCCCGACAGCGTCTTCGACCTGTTCCTCCCCGCCGCCCTGCTGCCCGAGCTCGACGCGGCCGTCTACGGGTCCTACCTGCGAGGGCTGCGTGAGTCCGGCTGGCGCGGCGACGAGCGCCTGGTACGGCTGGCGGTCTGCGCGTCGGCGGTCAAGTACGACTTCCTGGCCCCGCTGATGCTGGCGCGGGCGGGGGAGGAGCAACTCGACTACGGCGGGAGCAGGCCGGTGGACGCCGCCCGCCGCTACCGCCAACGCGGCGCGGCCCTGATGTACCTGGCGGGATGGGCGGACGAGGCCCGCCGGCTGTCCGAGCACCTGTGACCGGCGCGACCGCCTCACCGGACCGTGTGCGAGGTGCGGGCGGTCTCACCGGTCCAGAACGGTCAGGGAGTGCGGGCTCGTGCCCAGCGCCAGCGGCCCGCCGTCCGTGCAGGCCACCACGTCCGCCACCCGTGCCCCGAACAGGTCGGGCACGTAGATGGCCGGCTCCAGGCAGAACGTCATGCCCGCCGCCAGCACGGCGTCCTCGCCCGGCCGCGGCCCCTCGTCGTGCCCGAGCCCGATGCCCCGCCCGGCGTGCGCCGCCGCGAACCGCCCGTACCCGCTGCCGTCGATCACCTCGCCGACCGCCCTGGACACCGCGGCCACCGGGACGCCGGGACGCATCACCGACAGGCCCGCCCGGTGCGCGGCGGCCACCACCGAGTACATCGCCTCGAAGTCCTCCGGCGGCTCCGCCACCGCGAACACCCTGGCGACCTCCGCGCAGTAGCCGTCCCACCGCCCGCACACCGAGACCAGCAGCGCGTCGCCCGGGTTGATCACCCGCTCGCCCGGCGCGTGCGCGGGCCGCGCGGTGTGCTCGCCCGCCGCCACCCGCAGCGACAGCACCTCCTCGCAGCCCGACTCCACCAGCAGCGACCGCAGCCGGCGGGCCATCGCCCGCTCGCCCGCCCCGAACCAGGCCAGCTCCCGCGCCTGCCCCAGCACCTCCTCCGCGGCCGCCACCGCGCGCGCGACGGCCTCGATCTCGTACGGCTCCTTACACAGCCGCAGCGGCGCCAGCACGGCGGAGGCGGGCACCAGCTCGGCCTCCACGGCGAGCCCGAACAGCTCGCGCACCCGCATCTCCGGGTCCACGCCGACCCGCCGCGCCCCCTCCGGCACCAGCCGGGCGGGCTCGGCGGTCTCGGCGACGGCGTCGCGGGTCACCACCAGGTACGGCCCCTCCCCGCCGCCGAGGAACCGGAAGTCCGGTGACGGCCGCAACACCAGGGCATCCACCCCGGCGCCGGCCATGGCCTCCCGCACGGCCACCATCCGCCCACTCATCCGCCCGCTCATCAGCTGGGCCTCCTCCACCTCCGCCCGGACCGCCGACCCGCCGCCCGGCGCGGCGTCCTGCGGGGAGCGCGGTGGGGGCGTCACCGCGGCGGCTCGTGCAGCCAGCAGGCCACCGGCCCGAAGTCCGGCTCCTTGCCGCGGCACACGTCCATCACGTGCAGGCAGCGCGGATGGAACCGGCACCCCTGCGGCGGGTTCGCCGGATCGGGCACGTCGCCGGGCAGCTCCGCGGGCAGCACGCCCCTCCCGTCCGGCTGCGGGATGGCCTGCAGCAGCGCCTTCGTGTACGGGTGCCGCGGCTCCGCCCACACCTCCGCCGTGTCGCCCACCTCGACGATCCTGCCCAGGTACATGACGGCGATCCGGTCGGCGATCAGCCGCACCACGGACAGGTCGTGGCTGATGAACAGCAGTCCCGCGCCCGCGTCCACGGCCAGGTCCCGCATCAGCCTGGCCACCTGCGACTGGGCGGAGGCGTCCAGGGCGGAGATGGGCTCGTCGCCGATCAGCAGCCGCGGCCGTGCGGCCAGCGCCCTGGCGATGGCGATGCGCTGCCGCTGCCCGCCCGAGAACTCGTGCGGGTGCCGGCCCGCGAACTCGCGCGGCAGACCGACCCGTTCGAGCAGGTCGGCGGGTGAGGTGACGGTGTCCCGCGCGGTGCGCAGCCCGTCGGCGACCTGGTCGCCGACCCGGCGGCGCGGGTTCAGCGACGCGTACGGGTCCTGGAACACCATCTGGATCCCGGTGAGCCGCCTGCGCCGCAGCCCGAGCGGGGTGACCGGCTGCCCGTCGAACGTGATCGAGCCGGCGGTGACCGGGTTGAGCCCGCAGACGGCGCGGGCCAGCGTCGACTTGCCGCACCCCGACTCGCCGACCAGCCCGACGACCTCGCCGGCGCCGACGGTCAGGCTCGCCCCCGCCACGGCGCGCACCGCGGGACGGCCGGGGGAGCGGTGCTCGACGACCAGGTCGTCCACGCTCAGCAGGCTCATCGTTCCCCCTCCGGGACGGGACCGGAGCCGGGCCCGCCGGGTTGTTCGCCGGGTTCGGCTGTGCCCGCGCCGGGCAGGGAGCCGAGCAGCGCGCGGGTGTAGGCGTGAGCCGGTTCCCGCAGCACCCGCCCGCGCGGCCCCGACTCCACGACCAGGCCGTCCTTCATCACGCTCACCTCGTCCGCCACCGCCGACATCACCCCCAGATCGTGCGTGACCAGCAGCACGGCCAGCCCCAGCTCGTCGCAGAGCCCGCGCAGCAGCCGCAGCACCCCCGCCTGCACGGTCACGTCCAGCGCCGTCGTCGGCTCGTCGGCGATCAGCACCTTCGGCGAGCAGGCCAGCGCGACGGCGATCGCTATGCGCTGCCGCATCCCGCCGGAGAACTGGTGCGGGAACCGCCCGTACGCCTCCGCGGGCCCGGGGATGCGCACCTTGCCGAGCAGCTCCACCGCCCGCTCCTTCGCCTCGGCCCTGCCCAGGCGAAGGTGGTGCCGCATGTGCTCGGTGAGCTGCCTGCCGACGGTCAGCATCGGGTGCAGGCTGGTCGCGGGGTCCTGGAAGACCATGGCGACCTCGCCGCCGCGCACCCGGTTCAGCTCCTTGGCCGGCAGCGCCAGCAGGTCGCGCTCACCGAGCCGGATCGTGCCCGACGCCCGGGCGCCGTGCGGCAGCAGCCCCAGCACGGCCAGCCCGGTCATGGTCTTGCCCGACCCGCTCTCCCCGGCCAGGCCGTGCACCCGGCCCGCGGCCAGGTTCAGGTCGACGCCGCGCAGGATCTCCTTGCCGCCGATCGACACCTTCAGCCCGCTGATGTCCAACGTCACAGGTCCTCCTCCGTCGGACCTGCGACAGGTCGCCGTGCTGATTTGTTCCCTCGCTCCGCTCGGTCACGGTCCTCCTCCGGACCTGCGGCCAGGTCGCCGTGCGGTCTCGTTCGCTCGCTCAAAGGGCACGCTCCTTGATCGCGCGGGCGGTCCGGGGATCGAGCGCGTCCCGCAGCGTGTCACCCAGGAAGTTGAACGCCAGCACCACGGTCAAGATCGCCAGGCCCGGGAACGTTGCCACCCACCAGCTGTCGAACACCTCCACGCCCGAGGCCACCATCGCCCCCCACTCGGGGGACGGCGGCTTGGCACCCAGGCCGAGGAACGACAGCCCCGACAGCAGCAGCAGGGCGGTGCCGATGTCGAGCGTGGCCAGCACCAGGACGGGGCCCGTCACGTTCGGCAGGACGTCCACCCGCAGGGACCGCCACACCGAGAAGCCCAGCAGCCGCCCGCTCAGCACGAACTCCCGCTCCCGGATCCCCAGCACCAGCCCGCGCGTCACCCGGGCGTAGGCGGGCCAGGCCACGACCAGCACGGCCAGCACCGCGTTGCCGAGGCTCGCGCCCAGGGCGGCGGCCACCACCATGGCCAGGATCACGGTCGGGAACGCGAACACCAGATCCGCCACCCGCATGATCGTCTCATCCACCCACCTGCCGAAATATCCGGCACACGCCCCGAGCAGCCCGCCGATCAGCACCGACAGCGCCACCAGCAGCAACGTCAGCGGTATCGACACCCGCGCCCCGTGCAGGACCCGGCTCAGGATGTCGCGCCCGAGCTGGTCGGTGCCGAACCAGTGGCCGGGTCCTGGAGCGGCCAGCCGCGGCAGGTCCTGGGCCAGCGGATCGTGCGGCGCCAGCACGGGCGCGGCCAGCGCGATCACGATCCAGGCCACGGCCAGTACGGCGCCGACCACGGCCAGCGGCTGCCGCCACGCCTCGGGGAGCCGCCTGAGCAGGCCCCGGCGGGCCAGGGGGTCCCGTGTCACTGGAGCCTCACTCGGGGGTCGATGACGCCGTACAGGACGTCCACGATCAGGTTGATGACCAGGTAGACGACGCCCACCACCAGGCCGACGCCCATGACGGCGGGCAGGTCGAGCGTGGTGGCGCTCTTGTACGCGTACTGCCCGATGCCGGGCCAGGCGAAGATCGCCTCGACGAGCACGGTGCCGGACAGCAGGCTGCCGAAGGCCAGGCCCGCCACGGTGATGATGGGCACCAGCGCCGAGCGCAGGACGTACCGGAAGAGGATCGTCCGCCCCGGGAGGCCCTTGGCGCGGGCGGCGCGCACGTAGTCCTGCCCGAGCACCTCCAGCACCGCCGAGCGGGTGAAGCGGGTGAGCAGGCCGATCGTGTACAGGGCCAGCACGAGGGCGGGCGTGACCAGGTGGCCGGCTGCCGAGGAGAAGATGTCCCAGCGGCCGGCCAGCAGCGCGTCCACCGTCTGCAGTCCCGTCACGGGCGGGGCCGAGCCGAGGGCCGCGTCCACCCGGCCGCTGCCCGGGGTGAGCTGCAGCCGGTAGAAGAACACGTAGAACGCCACCAGCGCCAGCCAGAACGTCGGGACGGAGATGCCGACCAGGCTCAGCACCCGCAGCGCGTGGTCGGGCAGCCGGTCCCTGCGCAGGGCGGCGATCACGCCGAACGCCACGCCCAGCACCAGGGAGACCAGGATGGCGGCGCCGGCCAGCTCCAGCGTGGCGGGCACGTACTCGGCGAGGTCCTGGGCGACCGGGCGGTGGCTCTGCTGGCTGGTGCCCAGGTCGCCTTGCACCAGTCCCCGCAGGTGGATCAGGTACTGCTGCCACAGCGGCTTGTCCAGACCGTGCTCCGCCCGCCACTGCGCGACGATGGCCGGGTCGCCGAGCGCCCGCTGGCCGAGGTTCGCGGCCACGGGGTCGCCGGGCACCAGGTTGGTCAGCACGAACGTCACCAGCGTGATCCCCCAGGCCATGAGCACGGCCAGGAGGAGGCGCCGGATCAGGAAGCGGGCCAGCGGATGCGCGGTCCGCCGCGGTCGCGGGGCGGGCGGACCCTCCTTGTCGGGCACCTGCCTGATCCCTTACTTCACGCCGAGGTCGGCGACGTCGACCGTCCACACGGGGTGGTAGTCCAGGCCCGTCACCGACCCGGCCGTCACGATGTTCTGGCTCGGCTGGATCAGCGGGACGAACGGCCCGGACGCGTTGAGCTTGGTCTGCACGTCGGCGAAGGCCTCCTTGCGGGCGCCGTCGCCGATCGCCGCGGCCGCCTTCTCCCCGGCCTCCTCGATCTCCTTGGCCGCCCCAGGCTTCCAGCCGGCCCGCAGCCCCACCGTCTTGCCCGGCAGGAACGCCAGGTAGTCGCTGGGGTCGGGGTAGTCAGGACCCCAGTACCACAGGCCCATCTCCTCCTTGCCGTTGCGGTAGTTGTCCAGCGCCGTGCTGACCGGCGCGGGCTGGAGGTCCACCGTGATGCCGACCTCCTTGAGGTTGGCCTGGATGCGTTCGGCCAGCGGCTGGAAGGACAGGCCGTTCACGGTCAGCTCGGTCGGGTACTCCAGCTTCACGGTCGGGTTCGACAGCCCGCCGGCCGCCAGTGCCGCCTTGGCGCCGGCGACGTCCCGCTCGGCGCCCTGGTCGGCGGGCAGCGCGCCGAGCAGCTGCGACGGGATGACCCCCGGCGCCTGCGTCGAGCCCTCGCCGGCCAGCTCCAGCAGCCCCGCGTAGTCGACGCCCTTGCGCACCGCCTCGACGAACTTGGGGTTCGTGGTGGTCCTGCTGATCGCGGAGTCCTGGTTGGCCAGCAGGAAGATGACGTTGGCCGAGGCGGTCTTCTTCACCTGCAGGGTCGAGGGCATGCCGGTGACCTGGTCGCCCGACAGGTTCAGCGCGATCTGGCTGTCGCCGCGCTGCACGTTCAGCTTCTGGGTGGCGGCCTCGACGTTGCGGATGACGACCTTGTCGTAGGCGGGCTTGGCGCCGTAGTACTTCGGGTTCGAGGTGAGCACGACCTGGCTGCTGACGTTGAACGACTCGATCCGGTACGGGCCCGAGCCGGCCGAGTTGGCGTTCAGGTACTGCTCGGCCTTGTCCTGGGCGTCGGCGGTCGCGCCGTGCTGCTTGGCGACCTTGCTGTTGATGATGCCGAGCGCCGGGTTCGGCAGGATGTACGGCAGCGCCGGGTTGGGCGCCTTCGACGTCAGCGTGATCGTGGAGTCGCCGGTCTTGGCCACCTCGACGCCGTCGAGCAGGAACGACGGCGTACCCTTCATGTCACGCACCCGCGTCAGCGAGAAGACCACGTCGTCGGCCGTCACCGGCGAGCCGTCGGCGAAGGTGGCGCCCTGCCTGAGCTCCAGCGTCAGCTTCCTGCCGTCCTCGGCCAGCTCGTACGACTCGGCGAGGGCGGGCACCGGCTTGGTCACGTCGGCGCCGTCGAACGTGAGGAGGGTCTCGTAGACCGCCTTGCCGACGATGAGCCCGGTCGGCTCGTACGTGCGGCCGGGGTCGGCCGTCTTGAGGTCGAAGGACGTGTCGATGACGAGGGTCTTGCCGCCGCCGCCGGAGGCGGGGGTCCGGGACGTGCCGCCGCTTCCGCAGGCGGCGAGGGCGAGTGCACCGGCGAGCAGCACAGCCGCCGTCTGCGAGCGGGTCGCCATGTAGGTCCTCCATGATGGGACGTTCAGCAGGGGATGCGGAGGATTGTCCGGCAGAACGTCCAGGCGCCGTGCGCCCAGCGAGACGTATATAAAGGTCGGTGAGGTAATGATGAGTGAAATTTCTAGAAATGGTGGCGGCGACGGCGGTCAGTCTGGACGGATCGGCATCGGTCTCGAACTGGACGACGTCCACCTGAAGATCCTCGAGGTCCTGCGCGAGAACGGCAGGATCTCGGTCGCGGCGCTGGCCGAGCGGGTGGGCATCTCCCGGGCCAACGCCTACACCCGCTTCGAGGCGCTGCGCGCCGACGGCGCGATCAAGCGGTTCACGGCCGAGATCGACCACGTGCGGGCCGGGCTCGGCATCACCGCGCTGATCTTCGTGACCGTGCGCCAGCAGATGTGGAAGCAGTTCAGGGCCGAGCTGGCCAGGATGCCGCAGGTGGAATACTGCGCGATCACCACCGGCCAGCACGACGCGATGATCCAGGTACGCGTGTCCGACGTGGCCGAGGTGCACACCATGGTGACCGACCGGCTGGCGAACATCCCGGCGGTGAAG
Source organism: Nonomuraea sp. KM88 (assembly GCF_052245635.1). Classification (NCBI taxonomy): domain Bacteria; kingdom Bacillati; phylum Actinomycetota; class Actinomycetes; order Streptosporangiales; family Streptosporangiaceae; genus Nonomuraea; species Nonomuraea sp. KM88. The sequence continues at coordinate 115,103 of NZ_JBQQCC010000005.1, forward strand.
GCGACAGAGACCGTGTTCATCCTCGACGAGGTGCTCAGGCGGCCGTACGTGCTGCCCAGCGACCGGGCCAGGCCGGCGCGGCGGCCCGCCCAGGAGACGCAGGGCGAGGTGCCGCTCGGCAAGATGCGCTTCGTCGGCGCCGCCGAGGGCCGCGCCACCCTCCACAAGGAGGGCTGAGCGGCCGACTGCCCACATGACGAGGGCTGATCAGGACACTACGGCTGCCCGCGTGACGAGGGCCGGTCAGGACACCTCGGCGCACACGCTGACGTGCACGGTGTCGTCCCCCTCGAACGAGAACTCCTCCACCAGGCGAAGCCGCCCGTCGTCCCCGGCCTCGACGCGGCTGCTGCTGTGCCCGCCCGCCGTGCCCCCGGCCTTCAGCGCGTGTGCGTAACTGATCGACACCAGGTCGCCGTCCCGCGTGCCGACGAAGCGCCCGTGGGTCACGGTGTCGCCGGAGTAGTGGCCCCACACCACCCCGTCCGCCTCCCAGTACTGGAACTCCGTCGGGCTGTCCAGGTCGACCTCGCTCGCCGTCGAGCTCACCATCACGAATTTGCGGCCGTTGAGATTCACGCCCCCATGCTCCCTGCAAGTCTCGAAATATCAGCCTCTCATTGGACATATGGCGAGGAAGGCCCCTCAATGATCGGCAATCCGTCCAGCCGGCCCCGGCGCGGCGGCCTGTACGGCGAGTACTTCGGCTGAACCCTCACGAGCGCGGAACCCGCCCGGGACTTTACCGATCACCGCCTGCCGCCATCGTTGCCCTATGTGATAGTAATGTCGCACTGCGTAGTCGACAGGGTTCGGGAGATCCTCATGGTGGCGTACACACTCTCCATCCTGGCGGCGGTGGGCGCCGTGGCGCTCACCGCGCTGGTGTTCAGGCGGGTCAGGGCGGCGGGTGAGGACCGCGATCCCAGCGGCCCCTCCGCCGCCCACGCGGGGGCGATGTTGTCGGCCATGTTCCTGCTGGTGTTCGCCATCGCCATCATCGTGCCGTGGACCACGGCCGACGCCGCCAGGCTCAACACCCACGCCGAGAGCCAGGCCGCGGTCGACGCCTACTGGGCCGCCGGCGAGCTGCCGGGCACGGGGCCCCAGGACGTGCGCAGGGCTCTGCACGACTACGTCACGTTCGTGGTCAGGGACGAGTGGCCGCTCATGGCCGAGGGCGCGATGGACCCGGTCGGCGGCGCCAGGATGGACCAGCTGCGCGGCGCGGTCCACGCCCTCGAGGTGGCGGGCGACGAGGAGTCCGACGCCAAGGCGGCCGTGCTCGACCACATCAGGGGCATCGCCGCCGCGCGCGCCCAGCGCACCGCCGACGCCGCCGCGACACCGCCCGACGGGCTGCTGATCCTGACCATCCTCACCGGGGCGCTCGTCGTCGTCTTCCCGTTCCTGGCCGGGGCCAGGCCGCGCGGCCTGGCCATCCTGCCGCTGCTGGCGACCGCGGGCCTGCTCGGCTTCGGCACCTATCTCACGTGGGACATCGCGCACGTCTTCGCGGGGCCGCTGGCTGTCGGGCCCGAGGCGTTCGCGGGTGCCCTGCAGGAGTTCAGCCGGATCGCCGGGGGGTTGTGACCGTGGCCTTCAGGCGCGTTCCGCTGCTGCTCGCCGCCGCCCTGCTCGTGGCCGGCGTCGCCGGCGCCGACGCGAACGGTGCGGCGGCCGACCGGGCGCAGTGGCCGGGCCCGGCGCCGCGGGTGACCGTACGCGCCCCCGTGCCCCCGAAGGGCGTCACCGCCAGGCCGGGCCGCGTGACCGTGCCCAGGGTTTCGGCCCGGCGACGGCCCGTCCCGAAAGTCTCGATCTCCGTGCCGCCCCGCCAGCGGCGGGCCACACCCCAGGTGGCGCTGCCACGGGTGACGGTCTACCGCGACGGGTTGTGCACGGGCGGGGTGCGGGTGGGGGAGTGTCCGCGCCGGCGGGTGCGCGTGGCCCCCCTGCCCGTGCCCCAGGCAGGGCCGGTGCGCGTCCCCGCGCTCACCCCGACCCCTTCGCCCAGCCCCACGCCCTCCGTGTCGGGGTGGGCCGGCGCGCGGCGTCCCCTCCCGCCGGCGGGCCGCCGCGACAACCCCCTGGGCGGCGTCCTGCTCACCGTCGTGCTGGTGACCGCCATCACCTCGACGACGGCCGTGGCGTTCCGCTCCCGCCGGTGATCAACCCGCCAGCGACGTGGCGCGGGTCTCCAGCGTGGCGCGCAGGTCGGCCGCCTCCTCGGCCGCCTTCGCCCGGTCGGCGCCCGCATTGAGGCCGTACGCCTTGAGCGCCTGGTCCAGCAGGGCCGTGGCGGTGCCGCCGGCCAGCAGGTCGCGGGCGAGGGCCGCGTGCTCCCGCTCGTAGAGCTTCTTGAAACCGGCGTCCTTGAGGAACCTCTCCTTCAGCGCGTGGCCGCCGCGCGGCCCGCCGGCACGCGGCGTGCCCGGCGGGCGGCCCTGCTGTTCCGGCTGCTCGCCCGGCCCGGGCCGGGCGGCTCGGTCGCCGCGGCGCCTCATGCCGATGGCGTCGTGGGGGCCGGCTGTGGCGTCCCCTCTCAGCGCGAGGTTCATGTCCCAGCTGATCACCCTGAACCGCTTCGTGCCCAGGTCGTACCAGAGGTAGTAGTTGTGGCCGGGGCCCGCCATGTCGTCGAAGTTCAGCAGGATGTTCTGCAGGGCCGCGTAGCGGGCGAACGACACGACGTCCAGCCGCTCGGCCAGCCCCGACGCGAACTCCTCGTCCGAGGCCTGCTCCACCCACCTGACCAGGTCGATGACCGGTTGCAGGTCGCGCTGGCCCACCAGGTTGACCTGCTTGAAGTCGTCGACGTACGTGGTCTGGTCCTCGCCCTGGTAGGTGAAGCTCCCCGAAGCGAGCGACTTGTAGAGCACGCCGTCGCCGAGCCGCTCGGCGTACCCCTCGTCCAGATACTCGACCAGGAGGCGCGGAGCGGACGCGCGGCCGTTCACGGAGAAGGACGTATAGGCCGACCGCTGGGAGGGCTCGCCCGCCGCGCCGACCAGGGAGATGGCCACGGCCTCGTGCAGCAGGGCCGACGAACCCAAGGACGGGCGCACCGCGACCTGGGAATGGCCCTGGTAACGGCGTCCTTCGACGAACTCGTCGAAGCTGATCAGCCAGGGCAGGTTCTCCGGCTCCTCGGCCTTCAGCGCCGCGCCGCGCCCGCGGCCTTGCCGCTGCCCGCCTGCCGGCGGCTGGAAGCCGGCGGGAGGCTCGGCTCCGTCAGGCGGGCGGAGCCCCTCCGGCGGGTTCCCGCGGCCGGACGTGTCGCGCGGCCGGGTCTCCCCCTTCCACGTCAGCGCGTGCAGCGTCGAGTTGCCCTTGAGCCGGATGCCCACGCTCGGGATCGTGGTCCCGTCGATGGTCAGGTCGGCCTCGACGTACTTCTTGTCGCCGTCCTTGAAGTACTCCGCCAGCATGTCCTGGTAGCCCTCGTCCCGGAACGTGAGCGCCACCTCGTGCGGCGTGGCGGCGTCGAACAGCTCCTTGGACCCGGCGAGGTCCCGGACGACGACGCCGGCCGAGGCGGTCCGCACGCTGGTGACGTACGGGCGGACGGTGCCGCTGCCGAAGACGCCGTAGCAGGCGGCCAGGAACGCCACGCACGCCGCCACGAGCTTCCAGTGGTGCCGGAGCCTTACGGGGATGCGGTGTCTGAGGCGGGCCACGGCTACAGGTCGCTCTGGTCGTAGCCGGTCAGCACCGTGACCTGCTGGCCGTGGTTGCGCTCCCGCAGCCCGGAGATGAGGTCGGCGGGCTCGCTGCCCTTCTTGATCCGGACGGTGTACATCAGCTCGGTCAGCGCGCCGGCCCTGATGGACTCCATGCTGACCAGCTCGAACTCGTCGGTGTGCCGGACCAGGACGTCCTGGACGGCGTGCGTGTAGTCCTCGTCCGACGGCACCTGCACCTTGACGACCTGGCGGCGCACGTTCAGCTGGAACCAGTTGAACCTGCTCATGATCATGATGATCAGCGAGATCGTCACGGCGGCCACCACGGCCAGCAGGTAGAAGCGGGTGCCGACGGCCATGCCGATCCCCATCACCAGGAAGATGAACCCGACGTCCCTCGTCTCCTTGATGGCGTTGCGGAACCGTACCACCGACAGGGCGCCCACCAGGGCGAAGGCGCGGGCGATGTTCGAGCCGACGACCAGCATGATCAGCGAGATCAGCATGCCGAGGACGACGAGCGTCTGGACGTAGGACTGGCTGTAGGAGACGTTGCGGTGCGTCGCCCGGTACACCCAGCCGATCATGGCGCTGAGCACGAACGACAGCGACATCGCGATCGCGATGTCGGCCACGCTGAACGTGCCGGACAGGTCCTGGAAGGAGAGGTCCATGGGTCATGCCTCCGCGGGGGCGGTCAGGGCCGACGAGAGTCCGGAATCCAGGTCGTGGCCGGGGATGTGGAAGATCGAGCGTGGCGCGAGCCCGTGCGCCTCCACGCTCTGGCAGTACTTCGAGAGCCGCACCACCTGCAGGTTCCGCTCGGCGGTCAGGTCGGTGAGCCAGTAGGGGACGCGCTCGTTCGCCTTGACCTCCATGATCGCTTTGCCGGGCGGGACGATGAACCGGTTCGCGGCGTCCGCGCCCAGGTGGAAGTCCCGGTCGCGGCCGCGTACGCGCTGGTCGAAGGTGACCCGCAGGCCCACGTCCGCGCCCCGCCCGACGTAGGCGTGCCGCTGGTAGCCGGTCATCGCGGTGGCGCGCAGGTCGAGCCGGCAGACCAGGTCGAGCACCTCCTCCAGGAAGCCCCGCTCGGACGGCTCGTGCCCCACCTGCTCCCGCCCGTCGCACAGGCGCAGGGCGTCCCGGTACGGCAGGCGTACCCGGCGCTTCTGCGTGACCCGGTTGACCCGCTGCTTGATCTCGACATGGACCGGGGTCTCGCCGGTCACCGCGAAGCGGTCGCCGTAATGGCGGATGCGCAGCTTCCTGCGGAACCTGAGGCCCTCGATCTTCTCCCAGTAGAAGCGCAGCCGGCGGGTGTCGTAGTAGACGCTCCAGACGCCGTATCCGCCGTCGCCGCTGTGGCGGTCGCGGTCGAGCACGGTGTCCATCTCGTCGCGCAGCTCGCGGGCGACGGCGGCGTCGACGAGATACTTGATCTCGTACCTGTTGAACGCGTGCAGTCGGCTGGGGGCGCGCAGCGCGTGCCCCGCCTCGCCGGGGGCGCCGGCCGCCGGGACCTCGGGCCTGTGTGCGGGGACGGGGCGCCTGCGGAATCTTCGCAGCATGTCTCTCCCTTCGTGACAGCCCATAGGGGACAGCAACAACCTGGGAATAGTGTGTGAACCCTGTCGCACCGGGCGATGAACACGCGCGCCGCGGCCGCGTCAGATGTCCCCGACCCTGGGCCTGCGGCTCGACCGGCCCGTCGACCGGCCCGTCGACCGGCCCGTCGACCGGCCCGTCGACCGGCCCGTCGACCGGCCCGTCGACCGGCCCGTCGATCGGGCCGTCGACCTGTCCCTAGACCGGCCCCTGGACCGGCCCCTGGACCGGCCCCTGGACCGGCCCCTGGACCGGCGGCTCGACCGGTCCCTCGACCGGCAGGACGACGCGAAAGGTGGTGCCGCCGCCGCTGCGTGCCTCGATGCGGCCGCCGTGCGCCTCGACCAGCGCCGCCGCGATGGCCAGCCCCAGGCCGGTGCCGCCGCTGCCGCGGGAACGGGCGGCGTCGGCCCGATAGAAGCGGTCGAAGACGTGCGGCAGATGCTCCGCCGCGATGCCCGGCCCGGCGTCGTGCACCTCGATGACCGCCGCCCGTCCGGTCACCCGAGCCCCCACCCACGCGCCCGCGACCCCGCCCGCGTCAGTAGTCCCGTTCCCGGCCCGTGCGCCCGTCGTCCCGTTGCCGGCCCGCGCGGTCGTGCTCGCGTTCGTCGTCCCGTCGCCGGCCCATGAGGCGGGGCCCTCTCCCGGCGTCCGGGCCGGGGCCCGTGCGTCGGCGCCGGCCTCGCTGACGGTCACCCGGACCGCCGCGCCCTCGGGGGCGTGGGCCACGGCGTTGCCGACGAGGTTGGCGACCACCTGGTGCAGGCGGTGTTCGTCGCCCGTCACCCGTACCGGCCGCTCGTCCAGGACCAGCTCGATCGGCCGTCCCGGTGCGCGGGCCCGCGCACCGTGCACCACGTCGCCCGCGACGACGTGCAGGTCCACCTCCGTCAGGTCGAGCGCCCGCTCCTGGTCCAGCCGCGCCAGCAGCAGCAGGTCCTCCACCAGCACGCCCATCCGCTCGGCCTCGCCTTCGATGCGGCTGAGGATGCGCGCCACGGCGGGATCCGGCTCGCGGTCGCCGTGCCGGTACAGCTCGGCGAACCCCCGGATGGACGTCAGCGGCGTACGCAGCTCGTGCGAGGCGTCGGCGAGGAAGTGGCGCAGCCGCTGCTCCGAGTGCTCGCGCTGGCGCAGGGCCTCGCCGAGGCGGCCGAGCATGATGTTGAGCGCGTGCCCCAGCCGCCCGGTCTCCGTGCGCGGGTCGCTGTCGGAGACCCGCCGGTCGAGCTCGCCGCCGGCGATCGCGGTGGCGGTGCGTTCCATCCGGGTCAGCGGGCGCAGGCCGAGCCGTACGACAGCCAGCGCCACCGCGCCCAGGAGCACCAGCACCAGCGCGCCCGCCGCCACCTCGATGACGAGCAGTTGCCGCACGGTGCTCCTGGCCGCCTCCAGCGACATCGACACCACCGCGCGGTTGCCGTCGGGAAGGGCCACCACGAGCGCGCGCCAGTCGGTGTCCCCCGACCTGCCGGCCACGGTGAAGGGGCGCGGCGGGAGGGCGGCGATGGTGACCGCGGGGACGTCCGGCCCGTCGGCGGGGCGGGGGCCCGCGCGGGCGGGCGCCCCCGACGGCCGGTGGAAGTCCACCCGGAACTGGCTGGGCAGCTCCACCTCACCCCTGCGCGGCGGCCGCACGAGAGGGGGCGGCGGCCGTCCCTTGCCGAACGTGGCCGCGAAGGCGGTGAGCTGCGTGTCCACCCGGGACAGCAGCGAGCGGTCGAGCAGGATCACCCCGGCCGTCGCGAACACCGCCAGAGCCGCCGCCGACAACCCGAGCAGGGCGGCCAGCAGCCGGTGGCGCAGCGGCCAGGCCCGCGCGATCGGCCTCATCGGCCGCGGTCCAGGAGGCTCTGGTCGCGCAGCGAGTAGCCGACGCCGCGCAACGTGTGGATCAGCGGCGGGCCCGCCACGTCGATCTTGCGGCGCAGGTAGCTGATGTAGGACTCCACGATCCGGCTGTCGGCGCCGAAACCGTGGTCCCACACCCGGTCGAGGATCTGCGGCTTGCTGACGACCCGCTCCGCGTTGATCATCAGGTAGCGCAACAGGGCGAACTCCGTCGGCGACAGGTGCACGTGACGCCCGGCCCGCCGTACGACGTGGGTCTCCTCGTCCAGCTCCAGGTCGGCGTAGCGGAGCAGCCCGTCGTCGTGCGCCTGCTCGCGAGGACTCGTACGGCGCAGGATGGCGCGGATGCGCAGCACCACCTCCTCCAGGCTGAACGGCTTGGTGACGTAGTCGTCGCCGCCCGCCGTCAGCCCCGCGATCCGGTCGGCCACCGTGTCGCGCGCCGTCAGGAACAACACCGGCGGCCCGCCGCCGTCCGGCCGCAGCCTCTGCGCCACCGCGAACCCGTTGAGGTCGGGCAGCATCACGTCCAGCACGATCAGGTCGGGACGCTCCTCGCCGACGCGCGCCAGCGCCTGCGTGCCCGAGGCGGCCGTGCGCACGGCGAAGCCGTTCAGCTCCAGGGCGTCCTGGAGCAGCTCGCGGATGTTGGGCTCGTCGTCGACCACCAGGACCACGGGGTTGCCGGCGGTGCGGGGGCTCGGTGCGTCCATGCGGGCTGTTGTATCCGGTCTGCCTGGGAGTTGTGTGTGAGCAGCCTAGGCCGGATATTCGCGTGCTCGGTCCGCGCGCCGCGTGCCACACTGGCCGCCGGACCGGCGGTGATCAGGGGGATGTGATGGCCGACGAAGAGGTGCTGGCCGGAGGCGGCGTCAACCACGTGGTCAGGGTCGGCGCCACCGTACGCAGGCCGGCCGGCCCGTGGACGCCGGCCGTGCACGCCCTGCTCGACCACCTGGCGGCTCGCGGGTTCTCCGGGGCGCCAAGGAGCCACGGCATCGACGACCAGGGCCGCGAGATCCTCGACTTCGTGCCGGGCCGGACCGCCGACCATCCGCTGCCCGCATGGGCGCGCTCCGACGACGCCCTGGTCGCGGCCGGCCGGCTGCTGCGCCGCTACCACGACGCCACCGCCGGCTTCCCCGTTCCTCCCGGCGCCGTCTGGTATTTCCCGCCGGTGAGCCCGGTCGAGGTGATCTGCCACGGCGACGTCGCCACGTACAACTGCGTGTTCCGCGGAGGGCTGCCGGTCGCGTTCATCGACTTCGACACCGCCCACCCGGGGCCCCGCGTCTGGGACGTGGCCTACGCCGCCTACCGGTTCGTGCCGCTCAGCGACCCCCGGCACGCCGGCGCACGCCCGGTCGAGGAGCAGGCGCGGCGGCTGCGCCTGCTCGCCGGCGCGTACGAGCTCGGCGACGACGACCGCGCCGCGCTCGTCGCGACCGCGCGGGCCCGCCTGGAGCATCTGGTCCGCCACATGCACGAGCGGGCCGCCGCGGGCGACGAGGCGTTCGCCGGCCACGTCGCCCGCGGCGACGACGTCTACTACGAGTGCGACCTCGCCCACCTCGCGCTGCACGAGGCCGCGCTGCGGCGTGACCTCACTTGCCGAAGCCCACGGTCAGACCGCTGAGCAGCTGGCGGCGGCCCACGACGTAGAGGATCAGGATGGGCAGCGTGGTGAGCACCACGGACGCCAGCACCGCCGGCACGTTGATGCTGTACTGGCCCTGGAACGACCAGAGCGCCAGCGGCAGCGTGCGCTTGTCGGGGCTCTGCGTGAGCACCAGCGGCAGCAGGAAGCCGTTCCAGATCGTCAGCGCGTTGTAGATCGTCACCGTCACCACGGCCGGCCGCGTCAGCGGGAACGCCAGCCGCCAGAGCATCGCCGTCTCGGTCGCGCCGTCGAGGCGCATCGAGTCGAACAGCTCCTTGGGCACGTCGCGGATGAAGTTGGACAACACCAGCACCGACAGGGGGATCGCGAACGCGATCGACGGCAGGATCATCCCCAGCAGCGAGTCGTACAGGTGCAGCCGGATGATGATCAGGTAGACGGGGATGATCGTGGCCTGCAGCGGGATGGCCAGCCCCATGAGGAAGAGCGAGTTCGTCAACCGCAGGAACCGGCTCCGCTTGCCGGCCCGGATGATCGCGTACGACGCCATGAAGGAGATGAGCACCGCGGGAATGACCGCGCCCAGCGTGACGACGACGCTGTTGACGAAGTACAGCGGGAAGTCCGACTCGATGACCATCACATAGTTGGCCAGCGTGGGCTCGCCGGGCGGCACGAGCGGATTCTCGGCGTAGTAGTTGCTCTGCGACTTGAAGCTGGTGATGACGATCCAGTAGATCGGCACGACCACGACCGCCAGCCAGATCCAGGAGCCCAGGCCCGCCAGCCAGTTGGGCCGGCCCCTGGGCCGGTTGCGGCGCCGGTGCCGCGGCTGGGGCCCGCCCTCCATGACCTCGGGCTTCGTGGTGAGCGTGGACGCCATGTTCTAGGCCCCTTCGAGCTGGCTGTGGCTCGTGTCGCGGCCGCCGAGCCGGCGCAGCACCAGCGCCAGCACGAGCCCCACGAGCACGAGGATGACCGCGATCACGCTGGCCAGGCCCATCTGGCTGGCCTGCCATCCGCGCACGTACATGTCCAGGGCGAGCACCCTGGTGGCGTCTCCCGGCCCGCCCGCGGTCAGCACGAAGATCAGGTCGAAGAAGGTCAGCGACCCGACGACCATGAGCGTCGAGGACGTGATGATCGTGTACTTCAGCTGCGGCAGGGTGATGCTGAAGAACCTGCGCACCCGGCCGGCGCCGTCGAGCTCGGCGGCCTCGTACATCGAGCGCGGGATCTGGCGTACGCCGCCCTGGTAGATCAGGGAGTGGAACGGGATGAACTGCCAGGACACCACGAAGATCACCACGCCGAACGCGAGGTAAGGGTCGCCGAGCCAGTCCTGCACGAGCAGCGGGATCTGCAGCCCGGCGCCGAGCCCGAAGTTCGGGTCGAGCAGCGCCTTGTAGGCGATGGCGATGGCCGCGGAGCTGAGCAGCAACGGGATGAAGTACACCACGGACAGGATCGCGCGGTAGCGGTGGTGGTTGGCGAGGAACGTGCCCAGCAGGATGCTGGCCGGCGTCTGCACCGCCCAGGACATGGCCATCACGAGGAACGTCACCCACAACGCGTGCGGCAGCCCCGGGTCGGCGAGCACGGTTTTCCAGCTGTCGACGCCCGCGAAGTGGATGTCGCCAAGTCCGTCCCACGAGGTGAAGCTGAGGACGAGGACCCCGATCAGCGGGATCAGCCCGAACCCGGTGAAGACCACCAGCGCGGGCACGGACATCCACGCGAGCGAGCCGCCACGGCCCTCCCGCTTGGGGGCCGTGGCGGAGGTCGCGAGCGCGCTCACTTGCCGATGACCGCGTTCATGTTGGTGGCGAACTCCTTCGGGGAGATCGACAGCTGGAACAACTTGGCGATGTTGTCCAGCAGCACCTCGGCGGCCGTCGGGCTGAGCGCCTGGTCCCACGACTGCGCGAACGTCTTGGCGTTGACGGCGATGTTGTAGACGAAGTTGAGGAACTCGGCGTCGTCGGAGGCGGCGAACTCCTTGTCGGCGCCCTTGACGATCGGCACCGCGCCGGTCGCGACCCACTCCTTGACCGCCTGGTCGCCCATCAGTTCGGTGGCGAAGAACTTCTTGGCGATCTCCTTCTGCTCGGGGGTCGCCTTGGAGGAGATCGACATGTACTGGCCGGGGTTGCCCACGGTGTTGCTCGGGTCGCCCTTGCCTCCGTCGATCGGCGGGAAGTTGATGTAGCCGAGGTTGCCGCCGGAGACGAAGTCGCCGCCGTCCGTCTTCATGCTGCCGTACGTCCAGCCGCCGTGCAGCATCATCGCGGCCTTGCCGGTGTAGAGCAGCGCCTGGTCGGCGTTGGAGTCGGCGGTGATCGAGGAGAAGCCCTTGATGAACCCGTCGGCCTTGATCAACTCCTGCATCTTGCCCAGGGCGTCGATGGCGACCGGGTTGTTCCAGGCGTCCTTCTCCGCGTCGAACACGGCCTGGAACACCTCGGGGCCGCCGAGGCGGTCGAAGAGGAACTCCAGCCACATCATGTTGGTCCAGCGCGACTGGCCGCCGAGCGCGAACGGCGCGATGCCCTTGGCGTTGAACTTGGGCACCAGGTCCATGATGTCGCCCCACGTCTGGGGCGGCTGCGCGCCGATCTTGTCGAAGGCCCGCTTGTCGTAGTAGAGGACGATCGGCTGCATCGTCTCGCAGGGCATCGCGTAGATCTTGCCGTCGATCGTGGCGGCGCCGAAGGAGGAGGGGAACAGCCGGTCCTTCAGCGTGGCGTTCTGGTCGAACCAGGAGGTGAGGTCGTCGACCTGGCCCGCCTGGACGTAGCTGCGCAGCGTGCCGCCGCCCCAGCCCCAGATGAGCGTGGGCGCCTGGCCCGCGCCGATAGCTGTCTTGATCTTGGTCTTGAACGCGTCGTTCTGGAAGGTCGTCCCCGCGATCTGACCGTTGGGGTTGGCCTTGTTGAACCGTTCGACCGTCCTGGTGCGCACGCCCTCCTGCGGCTGCGTCGACAGGTACCAGTAAGTAGCGCCGCTGCCGCCGCCACCACTAGGGGTGCCGGGCCTGGTCGGGCCCGAGCTGCCACAGGCGGCAAGCGCGGCTCCCAGGGGCAGGCCCATGGAGAGGCTGAGAAAAGTGCGGCGAGACGTTGTCCTTGGCTCCACGGGGATCTCCGTACTCGAACGTCGCGGTGTCTGGCCGCGGCTCGTTGGTCATCGGATGCGGTGGCCGGCGGTCGTGGATCGGCGTCCTCGGGGACACCACTGGTCCACTCCTCCTTGAGTCAGCTCTCCGAAACTTTTTCGACATGACCGCGGGTTTCGCCAATCTAGGTTTCGGCCAAAGGTGTGTCAAGACCCGCCGCGGAGCGAACAGATTACGGTCCGGCCAAGGCCCGTGTACAGTACTGGGGCGCGGGCTATCGCTGGTCCACCTGGCCTTCGGAAATCCGCGACGAGATCGTCGGCCGGCCTCGAAATATTTCGAAATGTCTCCGACACAAACGCACTTCTTGAGGAGAGCAGCAGATGACGGCTCTAGAGCGGACACCTGAGGCGGACCGGGCACTCCGTCCGTGGCAGGACCCGGCGCTTCCCGTCGCCGACCGAGTCGACGCCCTCCTCGCGGAGCTGACCCTGGAGGAGAAGATCGGCCAGCTGGGCAGCCGGTGGATCGGCAACGACATGCCGGAGCCCGACGAGCCGGAGCCCGGCTCCGAGTCCCCGAACGTCGCGCCCATGCAGGACGTCTTCGCCGCCTCCGGCTCCGTCCCGCTGGAGGAGGCCGTCCGCGACGGGCTCGGCCACCTGACCCGCGTGTACGGCAGCGCCCCCGTGACCACGGCCGAGGGCGCCGCCGAGGTGGTCCGGCTGCAGCGGGCCGTGGTCGGGAGCTCCCGGCTCGGCATCCCCGCGATCGTCCACGAGGAGTGCCTGACCGGCTTCACCAGCTACGGCGCGACCGTCTACCCCGCGGCCATCGCCTGGGGAGCCACCTTCGACCCCGGCCTGGTCGAGCGGATGGCCGAGGCCATCGGGCGCGACATGGCCGCCCTGGGCGTGCACCAGGGCCTGTCCCCGGTGCTCGACGTCGTGCGCGACTACCGGTGGGGGCGGGTCGAGGAGACGATGGGGGAGGACCCGTACCTCGTGGCGATGCTCGGCACCGCCTACGTCCGCGGGCTCCAGAGCACCGGCGTCATCGCCACGCTCAAACACTTCGCCGGCTACTCCGCCTCGCGGGCGGCCCGCAACCACGGCCCCGTGCCGATGGGCCGCCGCGAGCTGATGGACATGATTCTGCCGCCGTTCGAGACGGCCATCACGCTCGGCGGCGCGCGCTCGGTGATGAACTCCTACTCCGACGTCGACGGCGTCCCCGCCGGGGCCGACCCCTGGCTGCTGACCGAGCTGCTGCGCGACGAGTGGGGCTTCACCGGCACGGTCGTCTCCGACTACTGGGCGGTCCCGTTCCTGGCGACCATGCACGAGGTCGCCGCCGACACCGACGAGGCCGGCGTGCAGGCGCTCACCGCCGGCATCGACGTCGAGCTGCCCGACACGCTCGGCTTCGGCCGGCACCTGGCCGAGCGGGTCAGGAACGGCGACCTTCCCGAGTCGCTGATCGACCGGGCCGCCCGCCGCCTGCTCACCCAGAAGGCCGAGCTCGGGCTGCTCGACCACGACTGGACACCGGAGCGTTCGGTCGCCGCGGCCGGAGGCGTCGACCTCGACTCGCCGGGCAACCGCGCCCTGGCCAGGGAGCTGGCCGAGCGCTCGATCGTCCTGCTGGACGGCGGAGACGTCCTGCCGCTGCTCGGCGAGGGCCGCGAGGGCCCGCGCAGCGTCGCCGTGGTCGGACCCGCCGCCCACGACCCGCGCACGTTCATGGGCTGCTACGCCTTCCCCAACCACGTCCTGCCCCGCCATCCCGGCCTCGGGCTGGGCATCGAGGCGCCCACCGTGCTCGACGCGCTGCGCGGGGAACTGCCCGGCGCCGAGATCCGCCACGAACGCGGCTGCGACGTGCGCGGCGACGACCGCTCCGGCTTCGCCGCCGCGGTGGCGGCCGCGCGTGGCTCCGACCTGTGCGTCGCCGTCGTGGGCGACCTGGCGGGGCTGTTCGGCCAGGGCACCTCGGGCGAGGGCTGCGACGCCGACGACCTGCGGCTTCCCGGCGTGCAGGCCGACCTGCTCGCCGAGCTGGCCGCCACGGGCACGCCCGTCGTCGTCGTCGTGGTCTCGGGGCGCCCGTACGCGCTGGGGGAGGTGCACGCCGGAGCCGCCGCGCTCGTCCAGGCGTTCATGCCCGGCGAGGAGGGCGCGGCGGCGATCGCCGGCGTGCTGTCCGGACGCGTCCAGCCCGTGGGCCGGCTGCCCGTGCAGATCCCGCGCGGGCACGGCGGGCAGCCGGGCACCTACCTGCAGCCGCCGCTGGGGACCAAGAGCGAGGGCATCAGCAACCTCGACCCGACGCCGCTGTTCCCCTTCGGATACGGCGCCTCCTACACCGCCTTCGACGTCGGCGACCTGGTGATCAGCGACGCCGAGGTGCCCACAGACGGCGAGTTCACGGTGGCGGTGAACGTCCGCAACACCGGCGGCCGGGCGGGCGAGGAGGTCGTCCAGCTCTACCTCCACGACGTCGTCGCCCAGGTGACCAGACCGGTGCGGCAGCTGGCCGGGTTCGCCCGCGTGCGGCTGGAGCCCGGCGAGAGCACCGGCGTGCGCTTCCACGTCCACGCCGACCGCACCGCCTTCACCGGCCGCGACCTGCGCAGGATCGTCGAGCCGGGCGAGATCGAGGTGCTCGTCGGCACCTCGGCCGCCGACCTGCCGTGCCGCGGCACCGTACGCCTGACCGGTCCGCTGCGCCGTCCCGGCCCCGGCCGGCGGCTCATGACACCCGTTGACGTCGGTCACGGCGCCGCCGGGCAAGGGGGTGGAGATGTCGGCCAGTCCTAGGCGGGCCACGCTCGCGACCGTCGCCGCCTCGGCGGGCGTGTCGGTCGCGACCGTGTCGAAAGTGCTCAACGGCCGCAGCGACGTCGCGCCCGCCACCCGCTCGCTGGTGGAGGCGCTGCTGCGGCAGCACGACTACGTCGCCCCCAGCCCGCGCCGAGGCGAGGTCGCCGGGGCGGGCAGCGTCGAGCTGCAGTTCGACGCCGACCTCAACGCCTACTCGACCGAGATCATCCAGGGGGCGGTGGCCGCCGCCGGGGAGGCCGGCGTCGGGGTCGTGGTCAGCATCAGGCGCGCCGACCGCACCGCCGCCTGGGCCCGCGGCCTGGCCGCCGCCGGCCGCCGGGCGCTGATCGCGGTCACCAGCGAGCTGACCACCGGGCAGCTCGCCGCGCTGGCCAGAGCCCGGGTGCCGCTCGTCCTCATCGACCCGCTCAACCTGCCGCGCACCCGCGTGACCAGCATCGGGTCGACGAACTTCGCCGGCGGCCTGGCCGCCACCCAGCACCTGCTCTCCCTCGGCCACCGGCGCATCGCCTACGTCGGGGGCCCGGCGGCCGCGGCCTGCAACCAGGCCCGGCTGCACGGCTACCGCGCCGCCATGGAGGCCGAGGGCACGCCCGTGCTGCCGGGCTACGTGCAGACCGGGCACTTCCGCTACCACGACGGCGTGACGGGCGGCGCGGCCGTGCTCGAGCTGCCGCGTGCCCCCACGGCGATCTTCGCGGCCAGCGACGAGACCGCGCTCGGCATCATGGAGGCCGCCCGGGCGCGCGGCCTGCGCATCCCCGAAGACCTCAGCATCGTGGGGTTCGACGACACCCAGATCGCCCAGATGGCCTCACCGCCGCTGACCACCGTCCGCCAGCCGCTGCGCGAGATGGGCGGCGTGGCCCTCCGCACCGCGCTGCGCCTGGCGGCCGGGGAGAAGATCGATTCCCACCACGTCGAGCTCGCCACCGGCCTCGTGGTCCGTGGCTCCACGGCCCCCGTCGCACCCGCCTGAACGTCCGCCGCCGGCTCGGCGACGTCGCCGTCCTCGCCGCGCCGGGAAGATCGTGGGCGTGGAAATGGTTGCCTCTGTTCGTGGAGGAGAGCGAGGTCGTGGTGATCGGCGCCGGGCAGGCGGGACTGTCCAGCGCGTACTTCCTGCGCCGGCTCGGTTTCGAGCCGGTCGTGCTGGACGCGGCGGAAGGGCCCGGAGGGGCGTGGCGGCACCGTTCGCCCACGCTGACCATGGACAAGGTGCACGGCGTCTTCGACCTGCCCGGCCTGCGCCGCCCGCCGGAGACCACGGGCCGGCGGCCGGCCGCCGAGGTGGTGCCGGGCTACTACGCGGACTACGAGCGCGAGCAAGGGCTGGAGGTGCTCCGGCCGGTCAGGGTCGACTCCGTGCGGCGCGGGCCGGGCGGCCGGCTGGCGGTCGTGACCGACGCGGGGGAGTGGGCGGCAAGAGCCGTGGTCAACGCGACCGGCACATGGACGCGACCTCACTGGCCGTACTATCCGGGAGCCGCCGGATTCCGCGGGCGCGCGCTCCACTACGTGAGCTACCGCGGGCCGGCGGAGTTCGCCGGCCGTCACGTGGCCGTCGTGGGCGGCGGGGCCTCGGCGATGCACGTGCTGTCCGAGACGGCCGGGGTCGCCGCCACGACGGCGTGGTTCACCCGCCGCCCGCCCCTGTTCAGGGACGACTTCGACGAGGAGGCCAGGCGGGAGGTCGTGGCGATGGTCGACGAGCGCGTGCGCGCCGGCCTGCCGCCGCAGAGCGTCGTCGGCGTCACCGGCCTGCCCTACACCACGGTCGTGCGCGAGGCGCTCGCCAAGGGGGCGCTCGACCGCCTGCCGATGTTCGACCGCATCACCGAGCACGGTGTCGCGTGGAACGACGGGCGGACCGTCGAGGCCGACACCATCATCTGGGCCACCGGCTTCCGCTCCGCCCTCGACCACCTCGCGCCCCTGCGCCTCAGGGAGCCGGGCGGCGGCATCACGGTGGACGGGACCCAGGTGGTCAAGGAGCCCGCGCTCCAGCTCGTCGGCTACGGCCCGTCGGCCAGCACGATCGGCGCCAACCGCGCCGGCCGCACGGCCGCCCGCAACGTCCGCGACCACCTCGCCGCCACGCCCGCCCGCCCGGCCGCCTGAAACCCGTGCCCGCCCGGCCCGTCGGCCCGCTGGTGCGTGCGGCAGCCGGGTGCGAGGCGGGCGGTCACCGTTCGGCGACGCCGAAGGCGGTCCAGCCCCGGTCGGGGAAACCCGCCGCCCGCGCCACGGCCGCCGACGCGGCGTTCTCCAGGGCGTGCAGGTACGTCGGCACCGCCCCTTCGTCGAGCACCCGCCGGGCGGCCTGCGCCACCAGCCTCCTGGCCAGCCCGCGCCCGCGCGCCGCCGGGGCCGTGACCACCGCCAGCTCGTGCCCGTACGCGTCGTGCCGTTTGATCCCCACCCCCGCCAGGTGCTCGCCCGTGCCGGGGTCGGTGGCCACCAGGACCTCCCCGCCGAAGGGGTGCAGCCAGGCCGGCACGCCGGGGTCGGTGGCGGGCCGCCACCGCCCGGCGTCCTGCAGCGGGGCCGGGCGGGTGGTCCAGCGGAAGGCGGCTTCGAACCAGCCGCGCTCCGCGTAGGCGACGATCTTGGCCACCTCGGCCATCGTCCGCGCGGCGGCCACGCGGGTCACGTGCTCCGGTGGCACCGACAACACGCCGCCGTCCGGGGTGCGGACGCCGAGCGCCGGGTGGATCTGGCCGTCCCAGCCGGGCAGGGTGCGCCGGCGGGAGCCGGTGACCTGGAGTTTCTCCGTGGGCGGCCAGGCGCCGAGCCACTCGCGCAGATGATCGTCGATCGCCACGAGGCCACTCTAGGGAGGAGGAAGGATATCGATTGCGGCAGGGGGCCGGTCACCCGGGCGAAGAGGGTCGACACACGGTGTTACACCGGGTTAGCGTCCTGACATAAGGATCTTTATCGGGTCAGGAGGTCCCCTATGGACGTTCCCGGCTACACCGAAATCCGGGAACTCGGACACGGCGGGACCGGGCGGGTCATGCTCGCCGTACGCGACTCCGACGGGCTGGCGGTCGCGATCAAGCACCTGTCCGACCCGCTGCGCGAGGACGACGAGTTCGCCGGCAGGTTCAGGGCCGAGGCGCAGGTCATCCAGGAGATCGACAGCCCGCACACGGCCCGCGTGCTGGACTACGTCGAGGCCGGCGACGACGCCGTCATCGTCATGGAGCTGGTCGACGGCGTCACGCTCCGGCGGCTGCTGGCGGACGAGGGCGCGACCGGAGCGGAGTCGGCGCTCGTGGTGCTGAAGGGGGCGCTGCTCGGGCTGGCCGAGGCGCACGAGCGCGGCGTCGTGCACCGGGACTTCAAGCCCGAGAACGTGATCATCACCAGGGAGGGCGAGAGCAAGCTCGTCGACTTCGGCGTGGCCGCGCACGTCGGCGAGACGGCCGACCTCGTCGGCACCCCCTCCTACATGGCTCCCGAGCAGTGGGACGAGGCCCCGGCCGGCCCGGCGACCGACGTCTACGCCGCGACGCTGGTGTTCTTCGAGTGCCTGACCGGCCATCGCCCCTTCCAGGGGACCGACGTGGCCGCCCTGGCCTACCAGCACCAGCACGTCCCGCCGCCGGTCGAGGAGGTGGACGAGCCGCTGCGGCCGATCGTCGAGCACGGCCTGGCCAAGGACCCCGCGGCCCGGCCGGAGTCGGCGCGCGTGTTCCTGGCCGAGCTGGAGGGCGTCGCGCTGGCCTCGTACGGGCAGGACTGGGAGCAGCGGGGACGGGCCGGCCTCGGCCTCCTGACCGTGCCGCTCACCGCGCTGCTGCCCCGGCCGCAGCCGGCGGCCGACGGGGGCTCCACGAGCCTGTTCCACACCACGATGGCGCCCGCGACCAAGTTCGCGGTGACGGGCGGGCTGGTGCTGGCAACCGCGGCGGCGGTGGTGTCGGCGTTCGTGGTCCTGGGCGATCCGCCCGAGACGAGGAGCGGCACCGCCCTTCCGCCGCCCGCGACGGCGTCCGCGTCCGTGGCGGCGCCGGCCACCCCGACGGCGGCCTCCCCGACGTCCGCCGCGCCGACCTCGCCGGAGCCGGAGCCGAGCGTGTCGCTCAAGGAGACGCCACCGGCCGTCACCCACGTCGGCCGGCCGGACACGCCGCCCGTGGTGAGGCCGCGCCCGACCCGCGAGCCGACCCGCGAGCCGACCCGCGAGCCCACCCGGACCAGCCGTCCGGAGCCGACCCCGCCGACGACCCCGCCGACGACGTTGCCCACCGCCGACGACCCGCCCGCCACCGACCCTCCTGACGATCCGCCCGACGACCCGCCGCCCGGCACGAACGAGCCCGACCCTCCGGTGCGGGACAGGGAGCCGCTCCTGTCGGTCTCGGTCTCGGTGTCGCTCGGCCTGCCGGTGCTCGGCGGCGACGGCGACGGCCTGGTGGACGCCGGCATCGGCCTGGGCCTGGGCTCCAGCCTTCTGGGGGTCGTGCTGGTGCCGGGGTCGGTGCTGCTCGGACGGCAGATCGTGGTCCGCAGGGTACGCCGGTCGCGCGAGCGGGGCCGGCCGTGAGTTGCGTGCCACGGGCCATGATCGTCTACTATCGGCGTCGAATAGAGGGCGTCCCCCCCGGCCTGAATAACTCCTGACCGGAACTCGCCCTGCGGTTCGGGGTGAGGAGAACAGTGGCGGTTGCGTCACCCGCCGTCCGGTCGTACGGCCCTGCCCGCGAACGCAGCGGGGCCGGCCTGCTCGCCACCGCGCTGCTCGCCGGGCTTCTCGCTGGGCTTCTCGGGGCGGCGCCCGCGCACGCCGACCCCAAGCCCACGGTCAAACGGCTGAAGAAGGAGCTGGCCGGCCTGCAGAAGGAGTCGGACAAGCTCATCGCCGGCTACTACAGCAGCCGCATCGCCCGGGAGAAGGCAGAGAAGGCGGAGAAGGCCGCGCGGAAGAAGCTGACCGCCGCCCAGAAGGTCTACGACCGCCACTCCACCGAGCTCAGGGCCATGGCCGTCGCCCAGTACACCGGCGGCGAGCCCGGCGCGCTCACCCTGCTGTCCGGAGAGCGGGAGCCGACGGCCCTCTTCGGCCGGATGGCCCTGGCCCGGCACCTCGTCGCCCGGCAGGACGCCAGGTTGCGCGACCACGCCAGGGTCAGGGACGAGCACCGTCAGGCGACCGGCGAGGCCGCCGCCCGCGCCAAGGAGCTCGCCCGCACGACGGGCGACCTGGAGGAGCGCAAGGAGAAGGCCGAGAAGCAGATCGAACGCATCAAGGACAAGATCGACCAGTTGCACGAGGCGCCGGGCGTGCGGCGCTCCGACGGCACGTGGGTGCCGCAGCTGCCCGAGGGGTCCGACCACATCACGCCCAGGATGCGGCTGGTCAGGAAGCTCATCCAGGACCGGTTCGACGTGCCGTACGGGATCGGCTGCTTCCGGGCGATCCAGGACGGCGGCGAGCATCCGCTCGGACGCGCCTGCGACTTCATGCTGAGCCGCGGCGGCGCCATGCCGTCGGCGGCGGAGCTCGAACGCGGCGACCAGATCGCCAAGTGGGCGATCAAGAACGCCAAGCGGCTCGGCATCATGTACGTCATCTATCGCCAGCGCATCTGGCACGCCACGTCCGGGACGTGGCGCACGATGTCGGACCGTGGCGGCACGACGGCCAACCACTACGACCACCCGCACATCTCGGTCTATTGACCGGTCAGTCCTTGGCCAGGGCCGCCAGCAGGCGGTCTTCGGTGACCTCGGGACCGGTCAGCTGCTCGGTGATCGCGCCGTCGCGCAGCACCACCACGCTGTCGCAGTTCTCCACCAGCTCGGCGACGTCGGACGAGATGAGCAGGATCGCCAGCCCGTCCACGGCGAGCTCGTCGAGCAGCGCCTGCATCTCCAGCTTGGTCGCCACGTCGACCCCGCGGGTCGGCTCGTCCAGCAGCAGCACCTTGGGATGCATGGCCAGCCACCGGGCCAGCAGCACCTTCTGCTGGTTGCCGCCCGACAGCTCGCCGGCCGGCTGCCGGGGCGAGACCGCCTTGATCCCCAGCCGCTTCATGAACGTCGCCACGATGCCGTCCACCTGCGCGTCGGACACGATCCCGGCCCGCGACAGCCGGGGCAGCGCGGCCAGCGCGATGTTGTCGCGCACCGACAGCGTGGGCACGATGCCCTCGGTCTTCCTGTTCTCCGGCACCAGGCCGATCCCGGCGCGTACGGCGCTCCTGACCGACCACTTGCGGGCCCCCGGCGACGGGCGCGCGCCGGCCACCGTCACCTGTCCCGCGTCCACCGGCAGGGCGCCCGCGATGGCGCGGGCCGTCTCGCTACGGCCGGCGCCGAGCAGCCCGCCGAGCCCGACCACCTCGCCGGCCCGCACCGCCAGCGACACCCCGTCGAGCACGTGGTGGCGGGTGAGGCCCGTGGCCTCCAGCACGGGCACGTCGGCGGGCTCGTCGGCCTGGCCGGCCGCGAGCGGCGGCTCCACCGGGTGGAACGGCCGCCCCAGCATGAGCGAGACCAGCCGCAGCCGGTCGAGCCCCGCCATCGGCCCGGTGTGCACGACCCGGCCGTCACGCAGCACCGTGACCCGGTCGCAGATGCCGAACAGCTCTTCCAGCCGGTGGGTGACGTAAATGACCGAGCGGCCCTCCTCGCGCAGCCGGGTCACGGCGCCGAACAGGGTCTCCAGCTCGGCGTGCTCCAGCGCCGAAGTCGGCTCGTCCATGATGACCAGGCGGGCGTCCGCGGTGGCCGCCCTGGCCAGGGCGACGAGCTGGCGGGTGCCCTCGTTGAGCGAGGCGAGCGGGCGGCGCACGTCGACCCGCAGCCCGTACGCGGCCAGCACCTCCTCGGCACGGGCGTGCACGGCCGCTGCGTCGATCAGCCCGAGCCGGCCCCGCGGTTCCCTGCCGAGCAGCAGGTTGCGGGCGACGCTCATGGTGGGGACGAGGTTGGTCTCCTGGTGGATCGTGGCGATCCCGGCCCGCCTGGCGTCGGCAGGGCCGGCGAACCTGACCGGGTCACCGTGGACGCGCAGCTCGCCCGCGTCGGGCGGGTAGACGCCGGAGAGCACCTTCACCAGGGTCGACTTGCCCGCGCCGTTTCCGCCGACCAGGGCGTGCACCTCGCCGGGGCGTACGGACATGGTGACGTGGTCGAGGGCGGTGACGCCCTGGAAGGTCTTGAGAACGCCTGCCACCTGTAGCACGGTTGCCTCCGCCTTGATGGTGGTCGAGCAAGAAAACATTCCCGTAACGGGTTTGTCACATTCGATCAGTAGGGCGATCAGAACTGGGCGACGTGCAGGCGCACACCCCGGCCGCTCAGCTCGTCGAGCACGTCGCGGGGCGCGGAGTCGTCGGTGACCAGGTGGTCGATCTGGTCGGCGGGCACGGTCTGGACCATCGTGTCGACGCCGACCTTGGTGTGGTCGGCCAGCACGACGACCTCCTCGGCGGCCGCGGCCAGCGCCCGGTCGACGCCCGCCACCTGCACGTTGGGCGTGGACAGGCCGCGGTCGGCGCTCAGCCCGTTGCCCGAGATGAACGCCCTGCGCACCCGCAGCCCTGCCAGCGAGTGCTCGGCCGCGCTGCCCACCAGGGCGAGGATCGACCCGCGCAGCGTGCCGCCGGTCAGCATCACCTCGACGCGCGGCGAGCCGGCCAGCACCTGGGCGACCAGCAGCGAGTTGGTCACCACGGCCAGCTCGGAGTGCCGCGTCAGGCGGCGGGCGAACTCCTGCGTGGTGGTGCCGGGCCCGACCACGATGGCGTCGCCGTCCTCCACGAGCGCGGCGGCCAGCTCCGCGATGGCGGCCTTCTCTGCGGACTCGAGCGAGACCTTGTGCGCGTAGCCCGCCTCGCGCGACAGCTCGCCCGGCAGGGTGGCGCCGCCGTGGTGGCGGTTGAGCAGGCCCTCCGACTCCAGGGCGCGCAGGTCGCGGCGGACGGTGACCTCGGAAGAGCGGACGGCCTGGGCGAGCTCGCGCAGCGACACCGCGCCGTTGGCACGCACCAGCTCGAGGATGCGCTGCCTGCGTTCGGCGGCGAACACGGGCCTGCGGCCGTCGCTCTGCGTGTCGCTCACGTCCCGATCATATTCGACGCGCCAACATGCGTTCACCTCTGACCGAACGCGAACGAATCTGATCGGAAATCTTGACCGGCTCGGTCCGGCAGTGCTTACTTTGGAGCATGTCAGGGTCAAAAGCTGTCCGAACGTGATCAGCGCACCGAAAGGACCCCCCTTGCGTAAGCCCCTCGTGCTGTTGCTCGCCGTTCTGATGTCCGTCTTATGGCAGGTGCCGCCATCCGCCTCCGCCTCCTCCTCTGCCCCTTCCTCTGGCTCGGCCGCGGTCGAGCGGCACGGCCTGCGCGGCGACTACTACCTCGCCTCGGCCGCGGGCGCGTTCGACTTCGCCGAGCTCAAGGCGAGCGTCGTCGACCCCAACCTGGAGCTGGCCGACCTGAACCCCGTCTTCACGATGCTGACGGGCAGGGAGGACGACGTCACCGTCCGGTGGACCGGGCAGATCCAGCCCGAGCACTCCGAGACCTACACCTTCTCCATGATCGGCGACAACGGCTTCCGCCTCTGGATCGACGGCAAGCCGATCATCGACCACTGGGTGGACGACTGGGACAAGGAGCAGACCGGCACCCCGATCGCCCTGGAGGCCGGCAGGAAGTACGACGTCAAGGTCGAGTACTTCGAGCACTACGGCGGCGCCCACCTGCGGCTGCGGTGGCAGAGCCCGAGCCAGCCGAAGGCCGTCGTCCCCGCGGAGGCGTTCACGCTGCCCGAGGACTTCGAACCCGGAGGCCCGGCCGAGGCCCGGCTCGACGAGGCCGGCGACGTCGCCACGCTCACCTTCCCCAAGGCGCTCGCCGAACTGCCCGCGGGCACGGCCGGCAAGCTCGCCGTCACCGTCGGCGGGACGGCCTGGCCCGTGACCTCGGCGACCCTGAAGAGCCCCGAGACCGTCGAGCTCAAGCTGAAGCACCCGATCCCCGCCAAGGCCGGCAACACCGTGCGCACCGGCTACGACGGCACCGGCGGCATCACCTACGCCGACGGCACCGAGCTGGCCGCCTACACCTACGGCTACGTGCTCAACGCCTCCGCCTACATCCTGCGCAGCAAGTGGGCCGACGACGTCGACCCGGCCAAGCCGCTGCCCGAGTACCCCAGGCCGCAGCTCGTCAGGGACCGCTGGCAGAGCCTCAACGGCACCTGGCAGTTCGGCCCGGCCAAGGAGGGCGAGGCCGCGCCCATCGGCCGTGACCTGCCCGAACGCATCGTCGTGCCGTACCCCGTGGAGTCCCAGCTGTCCGGCATCGGCCGGCACGAGGAGCGCATGTGGTACCGCAGGACGTTCGAGGTGCCGCGCGGCTGGCGCGGCGAGCGCGTCCTGCTGCACCTCGACGCGGTTGACTGGCAGGCCGCCGTCTACGTGAACGGCAAGCAGGTCACCACCCACAAGGGCGGATACGACCGGATCAGCGTGGACGTGACCGGCGCGCTCAAGCGCCACGGCCGCCAGGAACTGGTCGTGGGCGTGTACGACCCGACCGACACCGGCAGCCAGGCCGTCGGCAAGCAGCGGCTCAACCCGGGTGGCATCTGGTACACCACCGTGTCCGGCATCTGGCAGTCCGTCTGGCTCGAACCGGTCGCCAAGGACCACGTCGAGCGCGTCGACGCCGTGCCCGACGTGCCGGGGCAGGCGGTCAAGGTGACCGTGCACGGCTCGCCGGGCACCGTGATCGTGACGGCCAGGGACGGCCGGCGCGTGGTCGGCAGGGCCACCGGCAGGACCGGCGAGGAGCTCAGGATCCCGGTGCGCAAGCCCAGGCTCTGGTCTCCCGACGACCCCCACCTGTACGACCTGGAGGTCAGGCTCAAGCGTGACAGGGTCGAGTCGTACTTCGGGATGCGTTCCATCGAGGTGTCCGGCAACCGGATGCTCCTCAACGGCCGGCCGGTCTTCCAGATCGGCCCGCTCGACCAGGGCTTCTGGCCCGACGGCATCTACACCGCCCCGACCGACGAGGCCCTGCGCCACGACCTGGAGCAGACCAAGGCGCTCGGCTTCAACGCGGTGCGCAAGCACGTCAAGGTCGAGCCCGACCGCTGGTACCACCACGCCGACAAGCTCGGCCTGCTGGTCTGGCAGGACATGCCGTCGACCGTACGCGCCGACGACAGGCCCCAGTTCGAGACCGAGCTGCGCGAGCTGGTCGACCAGCACCGCAGCAGCCCGTCGATCGTGATGTGGGTGCCGTTCAACGAGGGCTGGGGGCAGTACGACCAGGCGCGCATCGCCGACCTGGTCAAGGGCTGGGACCCCTCGCGCCTGGTGAACAACATGAGCGGGGTCAACTGCTGCGGCGCCGTGGACGGCGGCAACGGCGACGTCAAGGACTTCCACATCTACCCCGGCCCCGGCAACCCCGGCAAGCCCGAGGGGACCAGGGCCAACGTGATCGGCGAGTACGGCGGGCTGGCCCTGCCGATGGTCGGCCACACCTGGTCCGGCGGCGGCTGGGGCTACGCGGTCGAACCCGACCCCGAGTCCCTCACCGACCGCTACGTCGGCATGATCGAGGAGCTGGAGCGGCTGCACGCCTGCGAGCAGCTCAGCGCCGCGATCTACACCCAGACGACCGACGTCGAGACCGAGATCAACGGCCTGATGACGTACGACCGGGCGGTCACCAAGCCCGACGTGAAGCGCGTCCACGACGCGCACAAGGCGCTGACGGGCGCGATCAACCCGCCCTGCGCCTGAGCTCCGCCGTGCCCGGGCCTCGTGGCCCGGGCACGGCTCCTGATAGGAAAGGAACGCCATGACCCCCCATGTCCGGGCAGCCGCGCTGACGCTGGCCGTGCTCCTCACCGCGTCGGCCTGCGCCAAGTCGGAGGAGCCGCAGAGCGCGCCCGCCGCCACCAGCACCGCCGGGCAGCAGGTCGTCCAGAGCCCCACCGGCTCGGCTGGGCCCACGTGCACGCTCGAACAGTTCGGCGGCACGAAGTTCGACCTCAAGACGGCCACGGTCGGCTTCTCCCAGTCGGAGAAGGAGGCCAACCCGTTCCGGATCGCCGAGACCAAGTCGATCCGGGACGAGGCGGCCGAACTCGGCATCAAGGACCTCAAGGTCACCAACGCCCAGTCGCAGTTCTCCAAGCAGATCACCGACGTCCAGCAGCTCATCGCCCAGGGCGTGCAGCTCCTGGTGATCGCCCCGCTCAACTCCGACGGCTGGGAGCCCGTGCTCCAGCAGGCCGCCGCCAAGAAGATCCCGATCATCACGGTCGACCGGCAGATCAACGCCAAGCCGTGCAGCGACTATCTGACGTTCATCGGCTCGGACTTCTACGAGCAGGGCAAACGCGCCGCCGACCGCATGATCGACGCTCTCGGCGGCAAGGGCAAGGTCGCCATCCTCCTCGGCGCCCCCGGCAACAACGTCACCACCGAGCGGACGAACGGCTTCAAGGACCGCGTCAAGGAGAAGGCGCCGGGCATCACGATCTCGTTCGAGCAGACCGGCGAGTTCGCCCGCGAGAAGGGCCAGCAGGTCACCGAGCAGCTCATCCAGTCCAACCCCGACATCAACGGCATCTACGCCGAGAACGACGAGATGGCCCTGGGCGCCGTGACCGCGCTGAAGGGCGCGGGCAAGGAGGCCGGCGACATCAAGATCGTGTCGGTGGACGGCACCCGCAGCGCCGTCCAGGCCATCGCCGACGGCTGGCTGCACGCCGTCATCGAGTCGAACCCCCGCTTCGGCCCGCTGGCCTTCGAGACCGCGCAGAAGTTCCTGGACGGAGAGGCCATCCCCGACAAGGTGATCATTTCCGACCGGGACTACGACACGACCAACGCCAAGGACTCCCTCGGTGAGGCGTACTGACTTGGAACCGGTTCTCGAGGCCAGGGGGGTCAGCAAACGCTTCCCCGGCGTGCTCGCCCTCGACGGCGTGTCCCTCGCCCTCCGCCCGGGTGAGGTGCACGCCCTCGTGGGGGAGAACGGCGCCGGCAAGTCCACGCTGATCAAAGTCTTCACCGGCGTCTACCAGCCGGACGGCGGCGAGCTGCGCCACAGGGGCGAACCCGCCGTCTTCGGCACCCCCATGGACGCGCAGCGCGCCGGCATCTCCACCATCTACCAGGAGGTCAACCTCGTCCCGATGATGAGCGTGGCCCGCAACCTGCTGCTCGGCCGCGAGCCGCGCCGCTTCGGCGTGATCGACTCCGCCGCCATGAACGGCGAGGCGGAACGGGTCCTCGCCGGCTACGGCGTCGAGACCGACGTCAGGCGGCCCCTGCGGTCGCTCGGCGTCGGCGCCCAGCAGATGGTCGCCCTGGCCAGGGCGGTGTCCATCGACGCGCGGGTGGTCATCATGGACGAGCCCACCTCGTCGCTGGAGCCGCGCGAGGTCGAGACGCTGTTCGGGGTGATCAGGCGGCTGCGCGACGAGGGCATCGCCGTCATGTACGTCAGCCACCGCCTCGACGAGCTCTACCGGGTGTGCGACCAGGTGACCGTGCTGCGCGACGGCCGGGTCGCCCACACGGGGGCGCTGGCCGACGTCGAACGCCTGCGGCTCATCTCGCTGATGCTCGGCCGCGACCTGAACGAGGTCCGCTCGCACGGCATGACCCGCTTCTCCCGCGACCGCGCGGGCCTGCGAGCGGGCGCGGACTCCGACGGCTCTCCTGACGGCGGAGGGAGCCGGCGCTCCCCGGCCGTCGAGGCACGCGGCCTGACCCGGCGGCACGTCCTCGACGGCGTGGACGTGTCCGTCCGGCCGGGCGAGGTCGTCGGGCTCGGCGGGCTGCTCGGCGCCGGCCGTACCGAGACCGCCAAGGCCATCGTCGGCGCGCTCCCGCTGGACGGCGGGCAGGTGCTCGTGGCCGGGGCGCCCGTGCGCGCCGGCTCCACCACGGCGGCCATCCGCGCGGGCGTCAGCCTGCTGCCCGAGGACCGCAAGGCCGAAGGCATCATCCCGACCCTGTCCGTCCGCGAGAACATCGCGCTCGCCGCGCTGCCCTCGCTCGGCCGGGGCGGCGTGGTGTCGGACGTCAAGATCGACCGCGTGGTCGAGATCTTCATGCGGAGGCTGAGGATCAAGGCCGCCTCGCCGCACCAGCTCGTCTCCGAGCTGTCCGGCGGCAACCAGCAGAAGGTGCTGCTCGCCCGCTGGCTCGCCGTACGGCCCAAGGTGCTGCTGCTCGACGAGCCCACCCGGGGCATCGACGTCGGCGCCAAGGCCGAGGTGCAGGCGCTGATCGACGAGCTGGCCGGGGAAGGGCTGGGCGTGCTGCTGATCTCCTCCGATCTGGAGGAGCTGGTCGAGGGCGCCGACCGGATCCTCGTGCTGCGCGACGGCGCAGTCGCCGGGGAGCTGTCGGGCGACGACGTCACCGAGGAGAGGATCATGGCGACGATCGCGGAGCCGTCCGATGGCTGAGCTCACCACCCACGGCGGCGGCCGGGTCGCCGTGCTGAAACCACGCGTGTTCGCCTGGGTGCAGGACTACGGCGTGTACGCGGCCGTGCTCGCGCTGCTGCTGTTCAACGTGCTGTTCACCCCGCACTTCCTGGACGTGTCGAACTTCCGCACCCAGCTCGTCCAGGTCACCCCCATCGTGATCGTCTCCCTGGGCATGGCCCTGGTGATCGGCACCCAGGGCATCGACCTGTCGGTCGGCTCGGCGATGTCGCTGGCCGCCGCGCTGGTCGTCCTCTACCTCGGGTACGGCTGGCTGCCCGCGCTGATCGTCGCCGTGCTCGGCGGGGCCGCGGTGGGAGCCGTGGGAGGGGCGCTGGTCGCCTACGTCAACGTGCAGCCGATCGTGGCCACGCTGGCCCTGCTGGTCGGCGTACGAGGGCTGGCCAACGTGCTCGTGCCGCAGTTGGTCGAGTTCCGCAACCCCGACCTGATCGCGCTGGGCAGCAGCTCGGTCGCCGGGATCCCCGTCATCGTGCTGATCGCGGCGGCCCTCACGCTCGTCGTGATGTTCGTGGTGCGGCGGACCACGTTCGGCCGGCAGGTGGTGGCGATCGGCGGCAACCGGTCGGCCAGCGAGCTGTCCGGGCTGCCCGTCAAACGTGTCCTGCTGATCGTCTACGTGATCTCCGGGCTGCTCGCGGCGCTGGCGGGGGTGCTCGCCACCGCACGGCTGCAGGCCAGCGACCCGACGTCGCTCGGGCTGTTCATCGAGCTGTCGGCGATCACCGCCGTCGTCGTCGGCGGCACCCCGCTGACCGGCGGCCGGATCAGGGTGCTGAGCACGGTCATGGGCGCGCTGCTCATGCAGCTGCTGGCGGCCACGCTGATCAAACACAACCTGCCGCAGTCGTGGACCCAGATGGTCCAGGCGGTCATCATCCTGGCCGCCGTCTACGCCACCAGGGAGCGTGCAACTCGATGAACCGCGGACAGGTGAGCCGGGTGCTCCAGCAGCACGGCGCGGTCATGGTGCTGGGCGTGGTGGTGATCGTGGGCAGCCTGGCGTTCGACTCCTTCGCCACGCCGGGGAACGCGGTCAGCGTGGTGGTGTCGTCGTCGTTCCTGGCGATCATCGCGATCGGCATGACGTTCGTCATCATCAGCGGCGGCATCGACCTGTCGGTCGGGTCGCTGTTCGTCCTGGGAGGCGTGCTGGGGGCCTACGGCTCGCAGCACGGGCTCGCCGTGGCGCTGCTGCTGCCGCTGGCGGTGTGCGGGCTGGTCGGCCTGCTGCAGGGCCTGGTGATCGCGCGTACGGGCATGGCGCCGTTCATCGTCACCCTGGCCGGGCTGCTGGGGGTGCGCGGCCTCATGCTGGCGATCTCCGACGAGGGCGCCACGACGTATCTGGTGAAGGACCCGGCCTTCGCGGAGCTGGGGCGGGGACAGGTGCTCGGCCTGTCGTATCCGGTCTACATCACGATCGCCCTGTCGCTGGCCGCGATGGTGCTGCTGCAGCGTACGGGTTTCGGCCAGAACGTCTACGCCATCGGCGGCAACGAGCAGGCGGCGGCGCTCATGGGCGTGCCGGTGGCGCGGACCAAGGTCTACGTGTACCTGATGTCGGGGCTGCTCGCCGGGCTGGCCGGCGCGCTCAACGCGGCCCGCCTGTCGTCCGGGGTCACGATCCTCGGCATCGGGCTGGAACTCGACGTGATCGCCGCCGTCGTGATCGGCGGGACCCTCCTGACCGGGGGAGCGGGCGGGATCACGGGGACGGTGGCGGGGGTGCTGCTGCTCGGCGTGATCCAGAGCCTGATCAACCAGGTGGGCGACCTGACATCGGCGTTCCAGCAGGTGGTGAGCGGGTTGTTCCTGGCGCTGGTGGTGGTGGCGCAGCGGCTGCTGAGCAGGGCGCAGCGGCTGACCTGACCGCGGACCGGACCTAGCGGGCCCGCCCGCGCGGCCTGAGCCGGATGGCGGGCAGGACGGGCGCGGGGAGCGGCGCCCCGTCGAACCCCTCGACGGCGCCGAACCCCTCGCCCTCCATCCAGTCCTTCCGGTACGCGGCGATGTCGTCGTGGGAACGGCCGACGAAGTTCCACCACATGACGATCTCCTCGCCGAACGGCTCGCCGCCGATCAGCAGCACCCGGCCCCGCCCTGACAGCCGGACGCGGGAGCGTCCCGGCGGGAGATAGCGCAGCGGCCCGCGCTCCAGGTGCTCGACCGCGCCGTCGAGCAGCAGCAACCCGTGCTCGAAGCCCGCGTCGAGCGGCACCTCTCCGGCGCCGTCCACGGTGATCTCGGCGCCCACGAGGGGCGTGAACGTGGTCGCGGGGGAGAGCACCCCGCCGAGCGCCCCCATGATCACTCTCGCCTCGAAGCCGGGCCCGCGCAGCACGGGCATGACGGGATGGTGCTCGAAAGCGGGCCCGGCGTGCCGGTGCTCGCCGGGCAGCGCCACCCACAGCTGCACCCCGTGCAGCACGGTGAGCGGCGACTCCTCCGAGTGCGAGATGCCGCGGCCGGCCGTCATCAGGTTCAGCTGCCCGGGGCGTACCTCCTGCAGGGTGCCGAGGCTGTCGCGGTGCAGCACCTCGCCCGAGACCAGCCAGCTCACGGTCTGCAGGCCGGTGTGCGGGTGCGGAGGCACCCGCATCTCGGCCCGCTGCGGCCCGTAGGCGTCCACGAAGCACCACGCGCCGATCATCCGCCGCTGCCGGCCGGGCAGGGTCCTGCTCACCGCCATCGCGCGCGGGCCGCCGAGCGGGACCTCGCGGCCCGCCAGCACCTCGCCCGTGCCTCCACCGTCCGGGCCGGCACCGTCCGGGCCGGCACCGTCCGGGCCTCCACCGTCCGGGCCGGCGCCGCAGCGGATCTCCCGCGGGTCCCGCTCCAGGTTGCTCACGCTCCGACTGTACGTCCCGCGCCGGGTGGTCAGGCCAGGGTCTCCCACCAGCCGTCCACCACCGGGGCGGCCGTCGTGTCCACCGCCTCGCCCGGCCGCGGCACGACGATCGTGACGTCGCGGGCCTTGGCCTCGCGCCACAACCGCTCCACCGGCTCCGCCCACGGGTGCAGGGCCAGCGTGAACGTCGCCCAGTGCACCGGGAGCAGCAGCCTGCCGCCCAGGTCGAGATGGGCGTTGACGGCCTCTTCCGGAGTCATGTGGATGTCCGGCCAGGCCGGGCTGTAGGCGCCGATCGGGACGAGCGTCAGGTCGAAGGGCCCGTGCGCCGAGCCGATGCCCCGGTAACCCTCGAAGTAGCCGGAGTCGCCGGCGTAGAACACCCGCCTGCTCGCCCCCGCGACGACCCAGGAGCCCCACAACGTGTCGTTGCGGGTGAACGTCCGGCCGGAGAAGTGCCGGGCCGCCGTGGCGACGAAGCGCAGCCCCGCGACCTCGGCCTCCTCGTTCCAGTCGAGCTCGATGATCCGGAACGCGGGCACGCCCCACCGCTCCAGGTGCGCGCCGATGCCGAGCGGCACCAGGAACGGCGCCTTCTGCGTCCGCGTCAGCCCGCGCACGGTCGCCAGGTCGAGGTGGTCGTAGTGGTCGTGGGAGATGGCGATCGCGTCGACCTGCGGCAGCTCGCGGAGCTCCACGGGCACCGGATGGTGGCGCTTCGGGCCGATGAGGTGCGAGGGCGAGGCCCGCGTGCTCCACACCGGGTCGAACAGCACCCGCCTGCCCTCGATCTCGACCAGCGTGGAGGCGTGGCCGTACCAGACGGCCCGCACGCCGTCGGCGGGCGGCGGGCCGGACGGCGGGACGCGCATCGGGACGATGCCGCCGGGGCGGCGCTGCTCCCTGTCCTTGGCCAGGTCGCCGAGCATGCTCGCGGGCGGCCTGGCCAGGGCCGTCTCCGACGTCGGGTTGGCGAACGCGCCGTCCCTGAACTGCGGCGAACGTCGTATCCGCCCCTCCCGGTCGGGCCCCGACGTCAGTGGCCGTACGCCCAGCTCCGCGGGCAGGTCGCGCAGTGCCCAGCCGGCTGCGGCGAGGGCCGCACCACCCGCGAGGACGCGCCGTGCCGTCCGCATTCGTGCCATCGCTCACTCCCCTGGAAATTCAGTCCGTCCCGCTCAACCCGGCGGGATACCCCGGTGTTCCCAACCTACGATATATCGCGATAGTTCCCACTGGCTTGATCGCCCCGCCATCCACGATGTGGTCGACGCTGCCGGCGGGACCGGCCACGTGGCGAGGGCGGCGCGCCGGTGGACACGATGGCGGCGTGGGCGCGCCAGGGCGCGCGCACCGGTGGCCGCGGGGCTCGGCGGTCAGCCGATCGGGGAGAAGCCCCGCTCCGACCAGATGGCGCGCGAGGCCGCCTCCGGGTCGTTCAGGTCGGCGGGTCCGACGTCGAAGACGTGGGTGGTGGCGGTCGCCGCGTCGTACCGGGGCCAGCCCGGGTCTCCGGTGGCGGCGAACGCCGTCCAGGCCGTGCGGACCTGGTCCGACAGCTTCGGCAGGTCGGGAGACTCGCCGGCGAGCATCTGCGCCAGCTCGTCGTCGAGCGCCCCGAAGGTGAGCGGCACGTCCAGGCCGTGGCAGGCCCGGAACACCGGCGTGGGCGCCCAGGTCAGTTCGTAGGCGAAGGTCGTGCCGGTGTGCGCGTCGGCGAGCAGCGCGCTCGGCATCCTGAACATCCAGTCCGAGAGCAGCGTCACGTACAGGTCCTCGTCGGACGCCTCCGGGAACGCCTCGCGGTAGGCACGCTCGGCCCCGGCGGGCGCGAGGACGCGCATGGCCCGCCCGACGTCGTCGAACCGCCCGCCGCCCATGACGTGGAACATCCGGTACTCGTCCCGGTTGAAGCCCGCGATCAGCTCGACGTCCCGGCTCGCTCCGGCGGCCAGGGCGTTCCACGGCGTGTCGGGCAGCACCTCGCCGTCCACCACGGGCGCGAACGCGATCGGGGCGAACGCGATCGGCCCCCATTCACGGGGATTTCCCGGGATGTCCTCGGTGGCGACCGCCTCCGCCGCCGCCACCAGCACCTCCGCGGGGCTGTCGTACGGGGACCTTCCCCCGGTCCTGGCGACGATCGACTCCGTGACCCGCGCCGCGTGCGCCGGCGTGAAGAACATCCCCGGCACGCTCTGCGCGATGGCCCGCCGGAACAGGCCGCCGGCCAGGGGCATCGCCATCAGGCAGGCGACGGCGCCGGCGCCCGCCGACTCGCCGAACACCGTGACGTTGCCCGGGTCGCCGCCGAACGCGGCGATGTTCTCCCGCACCCAGCGCAGCGCGGCCACCGAGTCCAGCAGGCCCCGGTTGTCAGGAGCGCCGGGAACGTGGCCGTACCCCTCCATGCCGACCCGGTGGTTGAACGTGACCACCACGACGCCGTGGCCCGCCAGCGTCGCGCCGTCGTAGACGGGCAGGTCGGCGCAGCCCGAGCGGTACGCGCCGCCGTAGATCCACACCATGACCGGCAGGCCGGAACCGCCGGGGTCGGGCGTCCAGACGTTGACGGTGAGGCAGTCGAGCCCTTCGTCCGGGCTCCACGCGGGCAGGCCGGGCATCATCGGCGGCTGGGGCGGCCGCGGGCCGAACCGTACGGCCTCCAGCACGCCGTCCCACGGGTCGGGCGGCACGGGCGCGGCGAACCGCAGCGGCCCGAACGGGGTCTTCGCGAACGGTATGCCCTTGAAGACCGAGATGCCGTTCTGCTCAGAACCGCGTACCCGGCCGGCGCCGATAGTGATCATTCGATTCCTTCCTTCAGCGTCTCCGATCTTCAGTCTGGTGTTTTTCGCGAGATTTGCGACCCGGAAACGGCCACGGATTGGGGCGGCAGCCACCCAGCGACTTGGATTGCTGCGCCATCACCGGGGCCGGCCGGCCGGGGCCCGGGCAGCGGCGGTGGCCGTGCCCGAGGCTGTGCCCCACCTCATGGCTGATCAGGTAGTGCCGGTAGGCGGTCAGATCGCCGTCGTACTGCGGGACGCCCCTGGCCCAGCGCAGGGCGTTGACGACCGAGCGGGTTCCGTTCCAGCAGGAGAGGGTGCCCCCGGTGCGCAGCGGCCGGCACTGGCGGCTGGTGAGGCGAGGGCTGGACAGGGCGACGCGCACCCTCACCGGCGGATGATCGACCCTGCGGAAACGCCCCCAGCCTCGCTCGTCGTTGAGCGTGCGGTGCACCTCGGAGGCGAACGTACGGGGATCGAACGGCAGGCCGCGCTCCACCTCGACGAGATACCGCACCACCGGGCCGCGTCCCGGCCTCGCGGGCGCGCCGCCGCGCACGACTGCGTACGTCCCCGACGCCGCGTGCGGCACCCGCACGGGCGCGGGCGGTCGCCGTCCGCGAGGTGGCGGCGGCTCGCTGGAGGTGCTGCCGGGGGTCGCAGCCGGCGGGGCGGCCGGCGGGGCGCCTGGTGGGGCGCCTGGTGGGGCGGCCGGCTCGGTGCCGCATCCGGTGGCCAGCAGGAGCAGGAGCATCAGCAGCAGTGCGAGCAGCGGCAACGTGGCCTCCCCACGAGATCACGGTGGGGAGAAATCCGATCATACGAGGCTGCTTGTCACGCTTGTCGGGCGGGGTGGGGGTTGCGCCGGTGAAGGGGGTGCCTTGTGAGTTGTACGACTTTTCAGCGACCTATGTGGTGATGGTGCATTCGCCGGCCATGGTCTCCGTGCCGAACGGCGGCTTCGGTCGTGCGGCAAGGGCCCGGCTCCGGGGCGCGACACGGGAGGTGGCGCGGGCGGGCGTTCAGGCGACGGCAGGCGCGTAGGGGGTGAGGTCGATGGGCGGGTCCTCGCCGAGTGCCAGAGCGGCGGCGATCCGGCCGGTGAACGGGCCCGCCGTCAGGCCGTACGAGCTCAGGCCCGTCGCCACCACCACACGGCTGGTGAGGCGTCCGATGAGCGCGCCGCCGGGGGCGTACACCGGCCGCAGCCCGACCCTCGTCTCCGCGACCGTCGAGCCCAGCAGGCCCGGCGCCACCTGCAGCCCCGCCGCGATCACCTCGCCGAGCCCGCCCATCGTGACCCGCGGGGAGAATCCCACGTCCTCGATGGTCGCGCCGATGACGACGCGGGAGCCTGGGAAGCCCAGCAGGTAAGGGCCGATCCTGGGCAGCACGATCGGCCACCAGGCCGTGTCGATGCCCTCCAGGGTGACGTGCAGGATCTGACCGCGCCTCGGGAAGACCGGCAGCTTCACACCCAGCGGCCGGCACACCTCACCTGTCCACGCCCCGGCGGCCACGATCACGACGTCCGCGTCGAGCGGGACACCCTCACCGGGGAAGCTGTGGGCTCCCGTGCCGGTGAGCGGCACGTCCGTCGTCTCGAGCGGCGTCGCCTGCCGCCAGGACGTGCTGCCCGCGCCGGCCACCTGCTCGCCGCCGCGGAAAGGCACCTCCGCACCCTCCGGCGCGCCCGTCACGTCCGCACCCGCCGTTCCACCCGTGCGCTCAACCGTCGGCCCGCCGGTCACCTCCGCGCCGGCCGGCTGCCCCGGGCGCCCGGCTCCGGCCGGGCCGCCCGTGGCTCCCGCCCCGGCCTGGCCGCCCGGGAGCCTTCCCGGGGTGGTTCCGGCGGGGACGCCGGAACCAGCCGGGCGGGCGGTGGCGGCGTCGCCAGGGGCTTCGGCCGGCGTGCCACCACCCGCGGCCGTGGTGTCGTCACCGGCAGGCCCGGCGCGTCCGGCCGTGGCGTCGCCGTCCGCCGGTCCGGGCAGAGGGCTGGTGGGGCCGGTCGTGCCGGGCACGGCGGAGCCCACGGGGCGCAGGAGAACCTCGCCGCCCGGCGTGAGCGTCGCGATGCCCGTGCGGACCTGCGCGCCCCGGGCGACGGCGGCGCGCAGGAGCGCCTCGCGGACCGCGCGCCCGTTCACCCGGGCCGCCCCGGGCACGAGGATCGCGCTCAGGTCGTCGGACAGAGGGGGGAAGAGCTCGGACGGGGTGGATACGTCGGTGATCTCGCCCATCTCCGGCGCCTCGGGGTAGCGGCGGTGCAACAGGGCGCGTACCTGCTCCAGCTCGGCCGGCTCCTCGGTCACCAGCAGGGCGCCCACCTTGGCGTAGCCGATGTCCTCGCCCAGCTCCTCGACCAGCCCCGGATAGTCGCGGGCGCCCTCGCGGGTCAGCTGGTACCACGCGTCGTCCTCCGCGTGGTCCACCCACGGGCACACGATCCCCGCGCCCGCCTCCGTCGCCTGGCCCCGGTAGCCCGACTCCACCACCGTCACCGTCGCGCCGCGGCCGGTCAGGTAGTAGGCCGCGGCGGCTCCGATGATGCCGCTTCCGATCACCACAACGCGCATGGTCCAATCGTCGCAGCCTCTCCGAACCGGCCTGATGCCCGGGTCGTCCCCTTACCATCCCGATACCGGCCCACGCCCCTCTCATGCCGGGGCGGTCCCCGGGCGCGGCTCGCCGCCGCACTCGCGGCCGCGCACGATCTCCCGGCTCGGCGGCCGCCGCGGCGGCGCCACCTCGGTGGCGTTCAGCCCGGACAGCGGATACCTCGCGACCACCGGTGAGGACGGGACGGCCCGGCTGTGGCGGCTGACCGGCGCCGGCGGGCCGCTCCTGCGGGCCCGGAGCGGCCCCGGCCTCGGCTACCGCGATCCTTGCCCGGACGCGGCGAACGGCTAGCCGGCGTCCCAGCCGTGGGTTTTCATGAGCCTGGCCGCCACCCGGGCGAAGCGCTCGCCGTCGAGCACCGCGCCCTCGCGCCGGATGTCGTCCTCGTCCAGCTCGAAGACCCGGTCGAGCCGTACGTAGGAGACCCGGTCGTCGCGGCCCCACGACCCCAGCTCCAGCCAGTCGGGGCCGTCGTCGCCCTTGCTGGACAACATCATGGCCAGGAGCCTGCGCCCGGTGCGGCCCACGACCAGCAGGGGGCGGTCCTTGCCCCTCGAGGGGTCCTCCTCGTACGGCACCCAGGCCCAGACGATCTCCCCGGGGTCGGCCATGCCGTCGAGGTCGGGGGAGTAGGCCAGGGTGGCGGGCCCGTGCAGGGAATGGATCTCGCGTACCGCACCCCGGGCGGGCCGGGGGTCCTCACCTAGATCGTGCATTGTGGGAGCTTATGGGGTCAAGCTGGCGAAAATCCATCCCGGCGCGCGCCCTGCCGCCGCCTGCTCGCCTCTAGAATCTGATTCTGTGCCGTCCTCAGCTTTCTTCACGCGAAAGGGGGACGAACTCGTCCCCGCCCCCCATGCCCGCGGCCCCTGGTCGCCCGACATGCTCCACGGCCGGCTGCTCGGCGGGCTGGCGGCCCGCACCATCGAGCGGCGCCACGCGGAGCCGGGCCTGCGCTTCGCCAGGCTGACCGTCGACCTCTTCCGCAACAGCCCCATGCTGCCCGTCACGGTCGAGACCACCCTGGTGCGGGACGGCCGCCGGATCCGGGTGGCCGACGCGACGATCTCCACCGAGCAGGGCGTGATCGCGCGGGCCGGCGCCGTGCTGCTGAGGCAGGGCGAGCAGCCCGAAGGAGAGCAGACGGTCGTCACGCCCGCGTGGGACGAGCCGCCGCCCTCGGGCCCGCCGGTCGGAGGGAGCGCGTGGACGCCGCCGTTCGACCTGTGGCGGGTGTCCGGCTGGGGCGCACCCGGGCCGGGACGGGTGTGGCTGCGCGAGCGGCACCCGCTGGTGGACGACGAGCCGCTGACACCGTTCGTACGAGCGGCCCTGGCCGCCGACTTCGCCAGCCCGCTCAGCAACACGGGGGCCGACGGGCTTCGGTTCATCAACGCCGACTACACGCTGACGCTCGCCAGGCCCCCCGAGAGCGATCTCCTCGGCATCGAGGCCACCGGACACCTCAGCACCGGCGGCGTGGCGACCGGGCAGGTCACGCTGCACGACCCGGCCGGACCGCTCGGCTTCTGCCTGGTGACGGCGGTGGCCAACCCGGCGCCTCTCGGGAGAGGCTGACCGGCGGCGCTCACCGTCAGGCCGGGCGCTCCGCGCGGTCGCCGGACCAGTCGGTGTGGAAGGCGCCCTCCTTGTCGACCCGATGATAGGTGTGCGCCCCGAAGTAGTCGCGCAGCCCCTGCACCAGCGCCGCGGGCAGGCGGTCGCGCCGCAGCCCGTCGTAGTAGGCCAGCGCCGAGGAGAAGCCCGGCGTCGGCACGCCGATCTGCACGGCCGTGGTGATCACCCGCCGCCACGACTCCTGGGCCGCGTCCAGGACGGCCGCGAACGTCGGGTCGGCGAGCAGCGTCGGCAACGCCCTGTCGGTGTCGTACGCGGCCCGGATCCGGTCGAGGAACTTGGCCCGGATGATGCAGCCGCCGCGCCAGATGGTGGCCATGGCACCCAGGTCGAGGTCCCAGCCGTACTCCTTCGAGGCCGCCGCCATCTGGTCGAAGCCCTGCGCGTACGCCACGATCTTGGAGGCGTAGAGGGCCTGGCGCACGTCCTCGACCAGCTCGCGCCCGCCGACGCCCGACAGCTTCGGCCCTTGCAGGCCCGCGGCGGCGGCGCGCTGCTCCGGGTGGCCGGACAGCGCGCGGGCGAAGGTCGCCTCGGCGATGCCGGTCACCGGGACGCCCAGGTCGAGCGCGCTCTGCACGGTCCAGCGGCCGGTGCCCTTCTGCTCGGCCTGGTCGACCACGATGTCCACGAACGGCTTGCCCGTCTCGGCGTCCACCTGGTCGAGCACCTCCGCGGTGATCTCGATCAGGTAGGAGTCGAGGTCGCCCCGGTTCCACTCCCTGAACACCTCGGCCAGCTCGGCCGGCGTCGCGCCCAGTGCCTGGCGCAGCAGGTCGTAGGACTCCGCGATGAGCTGCATGTCGGAGTATTCGATGCCGTTGTGCACCATCTTCACGAAGTGTCCGGCGCCGTCGGGGCCCACGTGCACGCAGCACGGCACCCCGTCCACCTGGGCCGCGATGTCCTGAAGGATCGGGCCGAGCGCCTCCCACGACTCCTTCGACCCGCCCGGCATGATGCTCGGGCCGAGCAGCGCGCCCTCCTCGCCGCCGGAGATGCCGGTGCCGACGAAGTGGATGCCCCGCTCGCGCAGCGCGGCCTCGCGCCGCCGGGTGTCCTGGAAGTGCGCGTTGCCGCCGTCGACGATCATGTCGCCCGGCTCCATCAGGTCGGCGAGCTGGTCGATCACCGCGTCGGTGCCCGCCCCCGCCTTCACCATGATGATCGCCCGGCGCGGGCGCTTCAAAGAGGCCACGAACGCGGCCAGCTCCTCTGACGGCACGAACGTGCCCTCGCCGCCGAACTCCTTGATCAGCTGCTGGGTACGGCTGTACGAGCGGTTGTGCACCGCCACCGCGTATCCGTGCCTGGCTAGGTTGCGGGCCAGGTTGCGTCCCATGGTGGCCAGGCCGGTGACGCCGATGTCTGCCAAATCCATAGTGAATCTCCTCTGTGGGGGTACGCATGATCCAGCCCGGGCGTTCGGAGGGATATTCCCACCGCGCACCGCCTGCCGTACACCCGGCTCATCGAGCCGTCCGGCAGGACGACGAGAACGTCCTCCCTGCCATACCCGCCGGCGCCCGCCCGATGCCGGACGGCCGCCATCGGGTTGTGCCCGCCCGCAGGTGGGCAACCGCGGGTCGGCCGGCGGGGAATAAAGACGTGCCGAACGGGCATTGCCGGTCTGGCCGCCGCCCTCAGCCGGGGGAGGCGGGCAAGCCGCTCCCCGCGGGGGCGGGGGAGTCACGACACCATGGGGAACGATGCGGATCATCATCGCGGGCGGCCACGGGAAGATAGCACTGCGCCTGGCGCGGCGCCTCGGATCCGGCGTCGTGGGCCTGGTGCGCAACCCGGCTCATGTCGCCGACGTCGAGGCGACCGGCGCCGAGGCCGTGGTGTGCGACCTGGAGCGGGCGTCGGCCGGTGAGGTCGCGCGCATCGCCGGGGGCGCGGGCGCCGTGGTCTTCGCCGCGGGCGCGGGGCCGGGCAGCGGCGCGGCCCGCAAGGAGACCGTCGACAAGGGCGCGACCGTGCTGCTCGCCGACGCGGCCGAAGCGGCCGGCGTGCGA
Organism: Nonomuraea sp. KM88; assembly: GCF_052245635.1. Taxonomy (NCBI): domain Bacteria; kingdom Bacillati; phylum Actinomycetota; class Actinomycetes; order Streptosporangiales; family Streptosporangiaceae; genus Nonomuraea; species Nonomuraea sp. KM88. Next base: position 155,257 of record NZ_JBQQCC010000005.1, read on the forward strand.
CGGTTCATCCAGGTCTCGGGCATGGGCGCGGGCAAGCCGCCCGCGCCCGGCAGGGACGCGGTCTGGGCCGCCTACATCAGGGCGAAGACCGAGGCCGAGGACGACCTGCGCGCCCGCGACCTCGACTGGACGATCCTGCGCCCGGGCCGGCTGACGGACGACCCGGGCTCCGGCCTGGTCAGGCTGGCGCCGGAGGTCCCGCCGGGCTCCGTGCCGCGCGACGACGTGGCCGCCGTCATCGCGGCCCTGCTCGACGCCCCGGGGACCGTCCACCGGACGCTGGAGCTCGTCTCCGGTGACACGCCCGTCGCCGACGCCGTCGCGGGTGGGTGAGGCGCGGCGATCGGCCGCCCTAGGAGTAGCAGGCTTTGCCGAAATCTGGCTATGAAGTGCGACATACGGGGCTAGATGTCCCCTGAGCCTAAGGGGGATTCATGTCTGACATGCCGTTCAGGTCGTTCTTCGGCGGGGACCCGTTCAGGGGGTTCGAGGACCTCACGGGTCGCGTCTTCGGCGGTATGGAGGCCTGGCCGCCGGCCCGGCCCAGCGTCCAGCGGGTGGACGTCGGCAGGCTGCTCAGCGCGTCGGCCAGGGAGGTCCTCAGACGCGCCCTGGAGGAGGCCGGCCAGCGTGGCGCCGCAGACCTGGACGTGCTCGACCTGCTCGACGCCCTGGTCGACGACGACGCCACGGAGGGCATACTGCGCTCGGCGGGCGTGGACGTCGGACGGCTGCGCGACCGCATCGACGCGCTCACCGGTTCCGGCCCTGCCCAGCTTCCGCCCGGCGAGCCGCCCACGACGCTCTCACCGGCGGCCAAGCGCGCCATTCTGGACGCCCAGCGGATCTCGCGCGCCCTGCAGTCGTCGTACATTGGCCCGGAACACCTCCTGCTCGCCCTGGCCGCCAACCCCGACTCCGGCGCCGCCCGCCTCCTGCAGGAACAGGGCGCATCCGCGAACGAGCTGCAGCAGGCCATCATGTCCGGCGGCGCGCAGGCGGGAGAGCAGCGCCGGAGAGGCGGCGACACCCCTACGCTCGACGAGTACGGCAGGGACCTCACCGAAGAGGCCAGGCAGGGCGGGATCGACCCGGTCGTCGGCCGCGAGGACGAGATCGAGCAGTGCATCGAGGTGTTGTCGCGCCGCACCAAGAACAACCCGTGCCTGATCGGCGAGCCGGGCGTCGGCAAGACCGCGATCGTCGAGGGCATCGCCCAGCGCATCGTCAACGGGACCGTCCCCGACATGCTCAAGGACCGCCGCGTCATCGGCCTCGACCTGACGGGGATGGTGGCGGGCACGAAATACCGCGGCGAGTTCGAGGAGCGCATCAAGAAGGTCATCGACGAGGTGCGCGCGCACGCCGACGAGACCATCGTCTTCATCGACGAGGTGCACAACCTGGTCGGCGCCGGCTCCGCCGAGGGCGGCATGGACGCCGCGAACATCCTCAAGCCGGCTCTCGCCCGCGGCGAGCTGCACGTCATCGCCGCCACCACGATCGACGAGTACCGCAAGAACATCGAGAAGGACGCCGCGCTCGAACGCCGTTTCCAGCCGATCCTGGTCTCGGAGCCGACCGTGGAGCAGACGGTCGAGATCCTGGCCGGGCTGCGCGACACGTACGAGGCCCACCACCAGGTGCGGATCACCGACGAGGCCCTCGACGCGGCCGCGAACCTGTCGGCCCGCTACATCTCCGACCGCTTCCTGCCCGACAAGGCCATCGACCTCATGGACCAGGGCTCGGCCCGGGTGCGGCTGCGCTCGCGTACGCCCGGCGCCGGCGTGCGCGAGCTGGAGGAGCGCCTCGACTCGCTGCGCCGCGACAAGGAGCAGGCCATCTCCTCCGACGACTTCGACCGCGCCAAGGAACTGACCAGCGAGATCGGCAAGGTCAGGCCGGAGCTGGAGCGGGCCAGGCGCGGCGAGGACAGCGTCCCGCAGGTCGTGGTGGAGGACATCGCCGAGGTGGTGTCCCGGCAGACCGGCATCCCGGTCACCCAGCTCACCCAGCGTGAACGCGAGCGCCTCATGAGGCTCGAAGAGCACCTGCACCAGCGCGTGATCGGCCAGGACGAGGCCGTCGTCGCCATCGCCGAGGCGGTGCGCAGGGCGCGGGCGGGCCTGTCCGACCCGAACCGTCCCATCGGCAGCTTCCTGTTCCTGGGCCCCACCGGAGTCGGCAAGACGGAGCTCGCCAGGTCCTTGGCCGCGGCGCTGTTCGGCGGCGAGGACCACATGGTGCGCATCGACATGAGCGAGTTCCAGGAGCGGCACACGGTCTCCCGCCTCATCGGCGCGCCGCCCGGATATATCGGATATGAGGAGGCGGGTCAGCTCACCGAGGCCGTACGCCGCCGCCCGCACGGCGTCATCCTCCTCGACGAGATCGAGAAGGCCCACCCCGACGTGATGAACATCCTGCTGCAGATGCTCGACGACGGCCGACTCACCGACGGCCACGGCCGCACCGTCGACTTCACCAACACGATCGTCATCATGACCAGCAACATCGGCGCGCAGATGATCCTCGGCTCCGAGGACACCCAGGAACTGCACGACCGGCTCATGGACCTGCTGCGCCACTCGCTCCGGCCCGAGCTGCTCAACCGCATCGACGAGACGATCATCTTCAAGCGGCTGGAACGCGAGCAGCTCCGCGAGATCGTGGACCTGATGCTGGAACGGACCCGGCAGCGGCTGCGCGGCCAGGACGTCACGCTGGAGGTCACCGACGCCGCCAAGGACTGGCTGGCCGAGCGCGGCTACCAGCCCGAGTTCGGCGCCCGGCCGCTGCGCCGCACCGTGCAGCGCGAGCTGGACAACCGGCTGTCCACCATGCTGCTGACCGGCGAGATCGAGGAGCACGGCAGGGTCACCGTGGACGTCGAAGGCGACGGCCTCCAGCTCAGGGCGTACAGCCCGGAAGGGGTTTAGTCCTCCGGCGACAGGCCGGTGGCGGCGGGCGAGGCGGGTGGCGATGGCTCTGCCCGCGACGGTGCACCGCACCGCCGGGTGTGCAGCACTCCCTCCGACCAGATGTGGCGCGTCCCGTTCCACCGCATGGCTGAGGCGAGATCGGGGAAGAATCCGCTGCCGTTGAAGTTGGCGCTGGTGTTGCAGAGCACGGGAATGCCCGACAGGCGCTCGTAGGCCTGGAGCACGCGGGCGAGTACGGGCTGGCGACCGGCGGTGACGGTCTGCAGCCGGGCGGTCCCGTCGACGTGGAGCACGGCCGGGACCCGTGCCGTCCATCCGGCACGTACCACGTGGTCGAAGAGCATGTAGGGGTCCGGCAGCCCGGGGTCGAAGATCTCGGCGGCCCTCGATTCGAGGCAGACGGGGGCGACGGGCCGGTAGCCGGACCGGTGCTTGATCTCGTTCAGCCTGTCCTTCATCCCGGGGCTGACGGGCGCGGAGAGGATGCTGCGGTTGCCGAGCGCTCTGGGACCCAGCTCCGCCCGGCCGTCCACGACCGTGACCGGCTCGTCCTCCTCGTGGAGGACGCGTGCCAGCTCCGTCTCGTCGCAGGGTCTGGATCGCCACCCGGGCGGCGTCGGCGTCCTGTCCAGGCGAGGGCCGGAGTACACCTCCCATGACAGCGCGGCCGTGCCGAGGTGGGCCAGCTCGGCACAGGCCGCGCCGAGCGCCGATCCCGAGTCGTTGGGGAACGGGGGCACCCACACCGCGTGGAACAGGCCGCTGCGCCGCAGCGAGCTGTTCCATTTGATGTTGAGCGCGCAGCCGCCGGCGACGCACAAATTCTGCCCGGGGCCGCCGTGCGCGTCGAGCTTGCGCCGCAGCCCGGCCAGCAGGAGTTCGCCCAGGTACGCCTGGTAGGTCGCGATGAGGTCCGCTTCCGACAGGCCACGGAACAGCTCCGCCCGCCGTGCCTCCGCCTGCTCGGCCACGGCGAGGGCGGCCGGCCGGGGCAGCGGCCCCGCCGCGCGGACGATGTCGTCGAAGGCGCCGAACGCGCCCGGTTCGACCGTTCCGAGCCCCGCGAAGGCCATCGCCTTCCCGGCGACCTCCAGGTGCGTGGTGACCCGCTCGGCCCGCCCGCTCGGGGGCACCCGGCGGCGGAACGGCTCGAAGCGCAGCGAGAAGGACGCGAAGGCGCTGCCCGCCAGGGGGAACAGCGCTCCCAGCGCCTCCACCTGCCCGGCCGCGCGAACGTGATACAGCCGAGGCGCCATCCCGGCATCCCAGATCAGCACCAGCGCGTCCTCGCCGCGCTCGGCGAACGGGCTCGTGCAGTAGGCGGAGTACAGGTGGTCGACGGCGTGGGCGTAACTGGAGTAACGGTAGGAACGCCCGCCCAGGGGCAGCCCGCCGAACTCCAGCCGCGACACCGCCTCGCGGGCCCCGACCGGCTCGTGGTACGGCGCGGCTCGCAGCGTCAGCGGCCTGCCCTCGGAGCACGTGGCGAGTCCGGCCGGTCCGCCGTCGCCGTCTCCCATCCATCCGTCGATGACGAAACGGTCGATGTCGCCGGGCTCGAATCCTTCGGCGGCGAGAATCCCGACCACCTGGTCCAGATCGTGCATCGGGCTGTAGCGACGCCGGTTCGCCAGCTTCTCCACCTCGATGCTGAAGACCAGCTCACCGTCCTTGACCACCGCCACGCCCGCGTCGTGCGTCAGTTTCAGCCCGCAGATCAGCATGCTGTCTCCGCCCCGGCCTCCGCTGTGGCCGGCACGCCCAGGCCGACGGGTCCGCCGTCGAACACCTCGATCTCGCCGCGCGGGTCCGCCAGCAGCGCGAGCAGCCGATGGATCGATCTCCGGCCCTTCTGCTTCGACACCACCTGGGGCCGCAACTGCGCCTCCCAGGCACGCAGCGCGTCCTCGACGCTGTCCGCCCGCTCCAGGCAGGTCGCCAGCAGGTCGGCGCCACCGACGGCGAGCGAGGTCCCGGCTCCGGCGAACAGCGTCACGCACCAGGCCGCGTCTCCCAGCAGCACCACCCGGCCCCGGCTCCAGCGGTCCATCCTGATCTGGCTCACCCCGTCGAAATAGCCCGAGCCGTCGTCCGGCATGCGCGCGAGCAGCTCCGGCACGACCCAGCCGAGATCGCCGTAGACCCTTGACAGGGTGGCCCGTGCCCCGGCGGACAGCTCAGCCCTTTGACGGGTCGTGCGATGGGAGAAGAGGGCAAGGGCGCCTCTGCCCGGCACGTTGGCGACGGCGACCTGGCGGCCGTCCACGTTCAGCGACGTGGACGTACGCGGGGCGAGACCGGCGGGCGCCGTGTCGAACGCGAAGACCGCGACCAGGTGGTTCAGGTCATGGCGGTACCGCTCCTCCGGGCCGCACACCAGCCGGCGGACGGTCGAGTGCAGGCCGTCCGCGCCGATCAGCAGATCGGCCCGCTCGACGGTCCCGTCGCTCAACCAGGCCCGGACGCCGCCGCCGAGCTGGTCGATGTGGCTGACCGTGCACCCGTACCTGATGTCCACGCCGCCGTCCAGGGCGTCGAACAGGGTACGCTCGATGTCGCCCCTCATCAGGTTGTAGCTCTGGTTCCCGCCGAGCGCGTCCTGGGCCCGCGCGGAGATCCTGGCGCACCTGCCGGAGGCGTTCATGTGGGTGATCCAGTCGTAGACCACGCGGTGCTCCTGCAGCGCCGGCAGGATGCCCATCCGGTCCGCGGCCTCGTACCCGAGGCCGGAGAAGTTCACCACGTAACCGCCGTCGCGGAGCCGGGGCGCGTGTTCGAGCACGATCACCTCCCACCCGGCGCGATGCAGCCGGACGGCGGCGGCCAGCCCGGCGATGCCCGCCCCGACGATGACGACCTTCATGATCATGTCCTTTCGTAGCCGAGGGACGCGGCGAGCCGTACCAGTTGCCGCCGGGAGCCCTCGCCGATCCCCCATGACTCGTCGAAGTCGACGGGGCCGGGGTCCGGCAGGGCACGCAGCCGAGGGTCGCGGAGGAACTTCCAGTCGCCGCCGAACAGGTTCTGCGACGCGCCCCGCCCGGCGAAGGGCCAGTCCTGGGTGGCGCGCATGCGGTCGAGCACCGCGTCGGTCCGCTCGAGCCCGAGCCAGCCGAGTATCCGGGGGAGTTCCGTGGCGGGCCGGCCGAGCAGGTCCTCGGCCCGCACCCGGAGCCGGCGTTCCTCCGGCACCTTCGCGAGCGCGGCGACGATGGCGGTGTGCGAGCGGTACCAGGCCGCGGCGCATCGTGCGGACAGCGCCTCCGGGTCCAGGTCGGCGCGCACCCCGCCCCAGTGCTCCCGCATGGACCTCATCGTGGCCAGCGGGTGCCGTGTCAGATGCAGGTACCCGGCGTCCGGATAGGCCGCCAGACACCTCTGGAGCGCTCGCGGGTCGGCGACCGTGTCCGGCGACTTCTCCAGCCCCACGTCGGGGTGCACCAGGTCGAGCAGGTGATCCAGGAGCCGGGTCGAGGGCCAGTGCGCGTGCCGCTCCAGCCAGGTCCGGGCCTCTCCGGTCGCGGCGTCGTCCTGACGGCCGTGATGCAGCTGGGCGACCGCCCGTACGAGACCGCTGAGCTGGTTCTCGATCCACTGCGGCGGCAGCCTGGACCGCCTGCCGGCACCGTGGAGGATCTCCCCGAGGGTCGGCGCCGTGAACAACAGCAGCTCGGGGAATCCGTAGATCCGCGGATGCTGGGAGAGCATGGCGACCGCCACGGTGGAGCACGAGCGGGCGGGGGCCAGAAGGAAGACGGGGTTCACGTCGGCCCTCACGGGAAAGGGTGCGGGAAGAGGTTGAGCTCGTCCGGCGAGATCGGCTGCGGACGGTGACCCAGCGCGTACGGGACCTCGGTCAGCCGTGGAAGGTTCTCCAGCCGCCGGTGGTCGTGGCCGAACGTCATGGGCAGCGTCCCAGGAATGATCACCTTCACGCAGGCGAGACCCTGGACCCGATGCTCGGGGGCCGTCTGGTCCACCACGATCACGTCCATCCCGGTCTCGAGATAGCGGCCGGCCAGCGCGGCCAGGTCGTCGCGCAGGTCGTCGTGCCGGAGCTGGGGGAACTCCGCGCCGAAGCCCTCGTGGAACGGGCGTCCCTCCGGCGCGCCGGTCAGGAAGCCGAGCCGGGGGAAGGCCTCGGGGGCGGCGTAGAGCAGGCCATGGTCAGAGGGCCTCTGCACGAACTCCGGCCGCTCGGCCATGAGCGACGCGCGCCAGCCGTTCGCCGCGTGGTCGGCTTCGACGGCGGGAATGAGCACCGCGAGCTCGCCGAGAGCCCTGGCGACAGCCTGGCACGGGTCGGGGTGTGCGGCCGCGACCGAGATCGACCGCGGGCCGCCGGGCTGCCCGACCGCCATGGCCCACACGCAGGGGACCCCGTGTTCCAGCGTGATGTCGTGCACGCGCAGGCGGTAGCCGGTTCGTGCCTCCATCGCCGCCCCGAGCAGCGCGACCCTCGGGTCCCTGGCCGTGCGCAGGTCCAGGGCCGGGGTGGAGAGCGCGGCGTGCCAGGTCATCAGGAACGCGTCGCGTTCGGCCGTCTCGAGGATCGCATGCAGCACGGCCTCCTCCAGCCGGCTGCCGATCGCGCAGCCGTTGGAGCAGGGGTAGAAGAAGGGCCGGTCGCGGCCCCGGCCGTAGTAGGCGACCAAGGCGGGTACGAGAATCGGCTGGTCCCTGGAGAAGGAGTGGCCCCACACCCAGTCGCACACGATGTCCTCGTGGAACGGCTGGTACGGAAATCCCCTGGCGGCGTACTGGACGGGCGCGTGCGTGCCGAGCGATCGCGGGTCGAGGGCGTCGGCTCGCAGCTCGGCGTAGCTGCCGCGGACGGCCGGCTTCTTGCCGTTCGGCTCGAAGCCTGCGTACCGTTCGAGCGCCTCCAGGACGGCCAGGGCACGGCTGTCCCGTGCCCGGCCGGCGCGCCCGTGGCCGGCCATGTACGCGACGTGCCGCACTCCCGCCAGCGCCGATGCGGTCGCCAGACCGCTGCTCTCGTCCTCGATCACCTCCCCGACCAGCCCTGTCTCGCTGTCGACGTAGGCGGCGAACAGCTCGTCGGGGTCGGGACGCGCCAGCCGGTACGTCGTCGGGGACGGTTTGGGCAGGGTGGACAAGGAGATCTTGGCAAGGCCCGGCGTGTCGTCCGGCAGGCCGCCGCAAGAGGGGCACTTGGGGTCCGGCAGGAACCGGCTCACGGTCACGGCCAGGGTGTCCAGCGCCACCGACACCAGCGCGCGGTCCGTCCGCGGGCGCTCCGGCGCTCCGGCCGCGATCAGGTGCGCTTCCCCGGTGACCACCGCGGCGACGGCCTCGCACCCCAGCCCGGTCAGCCAGGGCGACGGCGTCCGGGAGAGAACCGGCGCGTGCCGTTCGCGCATCGCGCGGTCGCCGACGGCGGCCCTGCTTCCCCTGCCGCGTCTGAAGTCACAGCAGGCCTGGCAGCCGGCGGCGCCCTGCCGCTCGACCGGCCCGACGACGGCACGTCCGAGCTCCGTCCGTACCGGCAGCCACGGGAGGCCGGCGGCGCGACACGCCTCCCGGGCGGGCTCCTGGTGCCGGGTCCCCCAGGCGTCGCTCACGGCGATGAACATGACTGCTCCGGAAGCGGCAGCGCACCTCGGATCGCTGATCGAGGGCCGGATGACGTTCCATGACTCGCTCAGACGGACGGCAGCGGCGTCGTGGATCAGCCCGCTGCCGACGAGCGCGATATCAGGCACGGCACATCACCACGTTAACGACATAGGGGAGAATCCGGCCGACTTCTTGATCATGGTCGAGTGGCACCGCGACGGGTTTGTGGCCCCGCGCCACGAAAGCCTCGGCCAGATCCGCCGCGGTGAGAGGCGCTCGCTCCGGATCGGCTCGGGAACCTGTGCCGGGCGGGACGTCAGGAAGCGGCGGAACAGGCGGTGGGCACCACGCGTCGCCTGCCGCCGCCTGGAGGCGGGCCAGTGCGAGCAGCAGTGCCTCGTGGAGGGCCGCGACGACCGACACACCACTGGCACAGGCCACCGTGCGCGAACCGAGGCACAGGCAGAGCGTGGGGGCGACGGTCACCGGGCTGAGGTCGTAGCAGCGAGGCGTCGCCGCCGCTGTCGCCATGATGTCCCGGCAGGCGAGTCCCCAGCCGGTGAGAGGCGCGTCGGCGAGGTCGATCTCGGGAAAGGCCGCGCTCCCATCGGCGATCCGCGAGAGCGCCAGCCGGCGGGCCCGCCCCAGCAGCGCCCGCGTCAGCGCCTGCTCCCAGTCGAGGCCGGCCGCGACCCCGTCGGGCGGGCACTCCGGGCACGGCAGAGGCGGGAAAGCCCGCCGCGCGTCGACGCGAACGGCGTCCCGCACGCTCAGGTCGAGCCCCCAGACCTCGCCGTCCACCTGCCCTCGCCGGAACGCCTCGGCCGCCGCGCGGGCGCTCATCCGGACCGTCCGGCCGGCGGCGAACCGCCGCGGGTCGCAGGTAGCCGTTCCGTAGAGCGCGAAGCCGCGCAGCAGAGCGTCGCGGTACGCGCTCTCGCGGCTCGCCCCGTATCCGGCGACCGTGCCCGCCCTGCCTCGTCCGGCGGGATCCACGACGGCCAGTTCGTGGACGTGGACCGGTGGACCGGCTGATCCCGCCCGGGTGACGTCCGTGAAGATCCCGGTACGGGGGTCGAGGCAGGGCCGGGCGCGGCTGCGCAGCTCCTGCTCGCCGAGTGGCCGCCCGGCTTCCAGCGCGGCGACACGGTCCATGAAGCCGTCACGCGACTGCCGCCGGTCCGCGGGCTGTTCGAAGGGATGAGCCAGAACGTGATGGTCCGTACTCTCCAGCGTCGTGAGGTCCAGCCGGGCATGGCATGGCTCCGCGGCGCCCCCCACGCCCGTGACCTGCCGGAAGACGGACTGCGCGAACCTGTGGCCGGCCACCGTGGTCGCGGAGCGCAGCGCTTCCGACGTGATCCGGCCTTCCCTCTCCGGTCGCCCTCCGTCCTCCGCCCGAGGGGCGGCGTCGGCACATCGGGCCAGCAGATCCGGCAGACGCGCCGGTGCCGGTCCGGAAGAGGAGGTCGTTACGGGGCCGAGCCAGACCTCGTGGCCGTCCGCGTGCACCGCCTCCGCGAACACCGTGCCCGGCGCCACCTCGACGTGCCCCTGCCACGGCATGCCCGGGCCCGTGACCGCCAGGACGATTCCCGCGCCGTCGAGCAGCTCCGCCGGCCGCGCGTGAGACGCGCTCTCCAGGACGTGGCACTCGATCCGCTGGCCGGCGTCGCGCGGGGTGACGGACGCGAAGACCTGCCGGTCGGCGGCTGGAGGCACGGCCACGCGCACGAGCCGTATCCCCGTGGCGATCAGGCCGCGGACGCACGCCAGGGCCAGCTCTCCCGCCCCGACCACCACGCACGCGGTGTTCCGGTAATCCTCGAACGCCCGCGCCGCGAAGGACCGGTGGTAGTCGAGGAACCGTATCTCGTTGCGGTATTCCGCCGTTTCCCACGGCCGCAGGCTGTGGTCGTCGTCGGCGGCGCGGTCCACGACCGCTCCCGCCCGGCGCAGCAACGAGACCGCCCGGCGTACCTCCGCCTCCTCGCGCGCGGGGAAGGCGCCGATCAGGTCGCCGAGGGCATGGCTGCCGTCGAGGAGCGGCAGGAGCGAGGCGAGCCGGCGGTACATCGACGGGTCGTCCACGTCGGTCCTGCCGTGAGGGGTGTGGATCAGCACCCCTGTGCTGGTGGGGGTGAGGTGGACGCCGTCACGCAGCCGGAACGCCATCGGCGCCCCCTTCCGCGACGGGCGGTGACAGCGCACTGCCGAGAAGGAACTCCCCGACGCTGGACTCCTCGAAGCGGTCCAGCCCGGCGGCCTGGCTGAACAACTCGGCGTTGCCCGCGCCCAGCGCGCACCCCGCCATCCCCATGGCCGCCGCGACCAGGTACATCAGCTCGAACAACACCCCGACGTCCTTGAGCACGGCCGCGTACGCCATGCCCTCGTACTTCCACATCAGGCGGGCGAACCGGGCGGCGACGACGATGACGACCTGCGGCGGCGGCGCTCCTCCCGCGGACGCCGCGGCATCGCGGACGAGTTGCCGCCGTGCCGCGGCATCGGCCGGGCGCCGCTCCAGCCTGTGCGCGTGCCCGTCGTAGAGGTACAGGCCGGGATCGAGTCCGGTGACCCGGCGTACGACCAGGTAGAGGTCGAGTTCTCCCAGGGCCCCTGCCGAGGGGTACGGCACGTCGACGAGCTGCATGCCGTCGCTGGTGGTGACGTCGCGCACGCGGGCGCAACGGTAGAGGAACTCCCCGAGCCGGCGCAGGGACAGCGGATCGCCGTCGTCGTGGACCCGCATCGACTCGCGGTCCTCCACGAGGGCCGTCAGGCGGGGATCCGCGTCGCGGAGACCCCGGAGGTCCGGGACGAAGAGATCGATCAGCGGACCGGAGGATGCCGCGCGGCGCGCGGGCGGCTGGGGGAAGCGTCCCCGCCCCCGGAAGGTGGCCCCGAAACCGTGCCTTGGCCGTCCCCGGCTCCCGGACCGGCTGCGCGTGTGGAACCACAGGTCGTGCACGCTCCAGTGGCGCAGCCGCCGTTCCTCGCCCGCCTCCTCATCCACCAGGAACCCGGTACGCCACAGGTCGCGCCAGAACACGTCCGCCGGCAGGGAGGGGCACGTACCGCATGCGCCGTCCGGCCCGCCGAGCAGGCCCAGGAGGGCGGGGTCGTGGATGAGGATGTCGGCGCTGGCACACGGCGACTCCAGCACCATCCCCGCCCGCTCCCGCCGCAGGAGGGCGAAGCGCGAGAGCCGCCATCGGGGATCCGCACCGCGTGGAGGCGGGCCGCCCGGCACGTCCAGCGGCTTGACGGGAACGATGCCGTAGAGCGGCCGCTCACCCTGGTGGAGCGTCGTCTCCAGCCAGCCGCCGCGCTCCAGCAGCTCGGCGAGCTCGCGTTCCTCTCCCGTCAGGCCGTGCCTGTCGCAGGGGCCCTCCGCCAGCCGGGCGAGCACCTCCCGCTGCGCGGGCGTCATCGCCGGCAGGTGCTGGCCGTGCGGCCAGGCCGCGAGATAGAGGCCGCCGCCGTGGTGGGGCACGCAGCCCACCCCGGGACGCAGCCTCACCGACGCCGTGGCGGTCAGCCGTTCAGAATCTTCCTGGCCCGCCATACCTGCTCCAGAAGAGGCTTGATGTCCGTCAGGTTCTGGTCCTGTTCGAGGAGCGCGCCCTTGATGTCCGCCCGGGCGCACAGTGTGGCGTACAGCTCCCAGACCTCCTCGGGCACGGGGTCCGAGTGTCCGTCGATGAGGATGCCGTCACGCCAGAAGCCGCCCGCCAGATGAACCTGGACGACATGGCCGAGCGGCATCTCAGCCATGAACTTCTCCGCGTCGAACAGGTGGTTCACGGAATTGGTGTAGAGATTGGTGACGTCGAGCAGGACCCCGCAGCCGGTGGCGTCGGTCAGTCTCCGGAAGAACTCCGGCTGCGCCATCTGAGCGCCCGGGATGTCGACGACGTACGTCACGTTCTCCAGCACCAGCGGCTTGCCCAGGACGTCCTGGACCACGTTCACCTTCTCGACGGTGTTGGCGAGGACTTCCTCGGTGAACCACAGCGGGGCCAGGTGCCCCAGGTCGATGCCCGGCACCTTGGTCATGCACAGGTGGTCGCTGAAGTACGGGGACCCGCAGGCGTCGCTCACCCGCTTGGCCCCCTCCAGGTACTCCCGGTCAACGGGGCCCATGGTGCCGATCGACAGCCCGACGGCGTGCGGGATGACGGTGAAGGCGTCGACCAGCCTGCGCAGCCCGCCGAGGTCGGCGGCAGGCCTCATGTACTGGTCCGCGATGATCTCGACGAAGTCGATCTGGTCGCGGGCCGCGTAGATCTCCTCGGACAGTTCCTCGCGGAAACCCAGCCCCGCACCCAGCATGGGGATGTCCAGCATGTCAGGCACCTCGGCTCTCGTCCGCGCCGGTCGGGGCGTGCTCGGCGCCGACCCGTACGACGTTCCTGGCCAGCAGGCTGGTGAGCGCCCCCGAGAGGGCTTCCTCGATGCCGGCCCGCTTGCCGAAGCGGGTGGCCAGGAGGGCGGTGATCTGAGCCGGCGTCCTGTCTCCCGTGCACAGGTCGAGCAGGGCGGCCGTGGCCTCGTTCACCCGGAACGCCTCGGGCAGGCCTTGCGGGAGCACCCGCATGACGAGCACGACCGGCGTCCGCCGTGCGGACTCGGGGGCCTCTCCTCGTTCGACGGCGTCGGCGATCGACGGTATGTCGTAGTCGAAGCGCAGCACGCGGATGCCGGGCGCCAGCACCGGCCGGGCCTCCGGCGCCACGTTCGCCCCCTCGGGGGGAACGGCGTCGAGCAGCAGCAGATCGTCGGTGGGCAGGGGCGTCAACCGCATCTCGCTCATGGCCTGCTCGTAGCGGCACAGATCGGTTGCGTAGGACGGGAGGGAGGCCGTGACGGCGATGCAGTCCACGAGGAACCGGCCGAAGGCCATGGCGTGCTCGGCCACCAGCATGTTGGGCTGGGCGGGGTGCAGATCGTAGTAGCGTTCGAAATAGCGGCCGACGACCTCCCTGCCGCACACCCTCGACGTGAGGGGAAACGTGGCGACGAGGCGCCCGCGACGCTTGTCGCGCAGGGTCTGGGCGAACAGATCGACCATTTTCTTGTCGATCGCCTTGAGTGTGTCCTTCTCCGGCTCCGTCAGCTCGTACTTGCGCAGCGCCTCCTCGGGCGCGTGCGCGAACCAGCCCCTGAACGCTTCGTCGACGTACAGGCGCGCCAGCGCGGCCTGGGTCTCCGCCATGGTCATCTCGGTCCTCCTCGACTCGGCCTCCGATGCGATACGCGCGAAGTTGTCCGCCACATACGTGACATAGCCCTCCCAGTCCTCCAGCTCTCGCGAGATCTCGTCATGGCCGCGCCGGCCGATGGCCCTGGCCGTCACCGGATCGCCGAGCGCCCGGCCGATGGCGTCGCCGAGCTCGCCGACGTCTCGCGGGTCGGCCAGCAGGCAGTTCTCCGTGTCGCGCAACTGGTCGGCGTACAGCTGGTAGCGGGCCACGTCGCGAGAGAGGATCAGGCATCCGCCGCAGGCGAGGATCTCCCGGGGCACGAGCGGCCGGTGCACGCCGATCGGGAAGTCGCGCTCCAGGAAGGCCACCGCGTCGCAGGCCGCGATGAAGGACGGCACCTTCCACGGCGGCATGAACGGCAGGAACGTGAGGTTGCGCTGGATGCCCAGCTGCTCGGCCAGCGCGTACAGGCGCCGCACCTCCGTCGCGGGGCCGCTCGTGGCGATCACCACGTTGTGCCCGGCGTCCCTCCCCGGCGTGGCGGCGAAGGCACGGAGCAGGTCGGACATCCCCTTGGTGTCCCCGGCCTTGCCGTACATGCCCAGGGTCGGCTCGCCCTGCCGGAACGACCTCTCGCGCCGCCGGTAGACCCCGTTCAGCTCGCCGTCCTCGTTGATCCGGTCCTGAACCGCCGCCACGTTCATCGGCTCGGCGTCCTGGTGGAAGAACGGCGTGGGCACGCTGTGGCGGACGTGCCGGTGCAGCCTCTCGGGCTCGACGCCCAGATGGTGCAGGCCGCGGCTCGTCAGTGTCGGCGCGATCCAGAAATCCGCGCTCCGCGCCACGTGCCCGTACGTCTCGCGCAGCCCGTCGTGGCGGTAGAGCCGCCCTATGTCGCTGCCCGCGTGCCTCAGCCCGTAAGGGACGCCGGTCCACGTGGAGACCAGATGCGCGGCGACCCCGTACGGTTCCAGGTAATAGCCGTAGACGAAGTCGAACGGGCCGTGATCCTCGACGACACGGGCCGCCGTGCCGGCGAGCTTGCTGACGAAGGGATTGGCGAACGGCACGTAACGCAGGGTCCGCGGGTCGCTCGCCGTCTGGTGCACCCGGACCGCCGACTCCTCGCGCGGATCGGCGCCCGGCTGGCCGGCGTACAGATCGTCCTGAACTCTGAAGGCCGCTTCCACCTCACTGGCATTGGTGACGACGTGGACCTCGTGTCCCATGCTCGCCAGCGCGTAGCTGTCCCATAACATCTCCCGGCTGACCCCGCCCTGAATGGGGGGATACTTGCCGATCATGCACAGACGCAAGGCGAAACCCTTTCCTGGTTTTCCGGGTGACGGGCCGGTAAGGCGCTGCGAGATGCGCGCCTTACCGGCCTTGCAGCGAAAAAGGCGGCCCATCGTCAGGTCGCCCTACGCTGTTATCCGCGGCAGTAGAGACAGGGGCCGATGCTGGTGCCGCATCCGATGCACGGAATCATTTCCATGCCGTTCTCGTCCACTGCCGTGTACTGCTGCGGCAGGGCGACGTCGCTGATCTGGAAGATCTCTCCCGGTGACGTCGCCGAATCGACCGGCGTTGCGACTGACAGGTCCACGGACACTGCGTCTCCTTTCGACGGTTGGCGCATTGACAATCACAGGCTGCGGGAAGAAAGCACGCCTGTCGATGATTTCGGAATGCGCCGAACCGTGGGCGTTCCCCCCATCCGCGTACGGCGATTCGCGCTCATCCACACCGCCGGCACGATCGGCGCCGCGAGGGTGTCCACCCGTGCGAGCAGCGGAGGTTGCGTTCGGGCGCGGCCGGGTCGATCCGCCATCGCGCGAGCGCGTCGGCGACGGCCTCCTCCTTGGTGATCGCTCGCGGGCCCGAGGCGTGCCGGATGAGGCCGGCCGCGACCGCGGTCGCGCGGTGGAGGCCGAAGCTCAGCGCGCCGCCCGGCCGGTCCACCGGCTCGCGGGCCACCGCGACGGAGTCCGCGATGGGCCGCGCGAACACGGACGTTCCCCTGCCGAGTCCTGGGACACCGTCGAGCCGGTCCGCGACGAGGGAGGCCACCGGGGCCGTCTCCTCGGGGAGATAGGCGACCAGCGCATCAGTTCGTGGGTACATGCCCGCCCGGGAGAGAACCTTCGCCCGGTAACGGACCTTCGCCTCCTCCAGGATCCGGAGCGTTCGAGCCCAGACGGCCGGCGCCGCCGCCGGGTCGGCGAGATGCACGTAGACACGGAGGACGGCGGTGTCCGGACAGGATCCGCGCGAGCCGTCGACGACGAGGAATCCCGGGGAAAGCGCGGCACGCGCGCACGGAAGCTCCGCCACCCCCGTGCCCGGCCGGATCGACGAGGCAGGGATGAGGACGCGCACGCCGTCGATCCGGGCGACGACGTCGGCGGAACCCGCCTCCTCGCTCAGGACCTCCACCGGTGCGGTGGTGCGCCGATGCGGTACGGACGCTCGCAACGGCTCCTCCAGGGCGGGGGACGGCGTCATGTCGTGGTCGTCGTTCCCGACATGGAAACGGTCGTAGACGAGCTTGGCCAGCAGCCGTTCGAGCTCGGCCGGGTGGGCTGCGGACAGGCGGTGGCGCGGGCCCGCCTCCGCCCGGGTGCCGTCGGGGGACACGGTGATCCCGTGAAGGAGCGGGCGCAGGCGTCGGGCGATGCGGATCCTGCTCACGCTGATCGATCGAGGCCCACGCGCGCGCCGGCCTCGCTTCCGCTGAGTAACAACATCTGGCCGACCCCGAGCATGACCTTCCCCTTGGCCGGCAGGCGGCCGCTGATCTGCGTGAGCGCCAGAGTCCTGTCGATCAGGTGCCAGCCCGCGAATCGGCCCGCCCGCTCCGCCAGGCCTGTGGGGTCGACGTCCACCGACGCCAGATAGCTCTCCCACATCGCGGAGACATGTCCCCGCGCCCTGCCGAACGCGGAGTCCAGACGCTGCCCGAGGTCGCCGGCGCCGGCCTTGCCCGACAGCGCCCCGCACAGAGCCTGGTAGACGATGTCGCCCGCGAGGCTGCCGACGTCGCGGGCGGGATCCGCCGCCCTGAACTCCTCCCAGTCGGTGAGATAGAGCCCCTCCTCGTCGCGGCGGAACTGGTCAAGACGCAGATCGCAGTGCGCGGGAACCCGGGGCGCGTCGTCCTCCAGCGCAAGCAGCGCGGCGATCGCGCTGATCAGGGCGGTGTCCTGCTGCAGGAGCCGCCACATCGCCAGTTCGCCGCCGCTCGCTCCCAGATAGCTTCGCAGCGGCAACGCTCTGAACTCGTCCAGCGCCGGACGAGCGAGTGGCGCCGCGGAGATCCCGGCCGTGAGGTCACGGGAGTGAAGCAGCGCGATGAGCTGCCCGCATTCGCGGCACAGCTCGTCGTCGACGGGCAGTTCGAAAGCGGACGGGCCCGATCGGTAGTCGTATATCAGCAGCCGGGCGCCTTCCTCCGAGGCGACCAGCGCCGGTGTGCGCGCCGCCAGGGAGTTGTCTCCGAAGCCGGCGAACTCGGCGAAGTGAAGTGCTCTCGAAAATCGTTCCGCCGTGTCCGCGACCGCGCCGGTGAGCCTTTTGGCGAAAAGGCGCCGCGGGGCACCGCCGGCGGATGTGGAGTATCCCGTCCAGATGAGGTTCCGGCCACGCGGCGGAGCCGGGTCGGCGACGAAGTCCGCATATCCCATCCCGGCCAGGAGCGACCGGATGTCCGCTGCTCGGTCCGCCGACATGTCCATTCCTCCGTGCGCCTGTATCCGAAGACCGGGCATGGGCTTTCGTAACCGAAGGCCCATGCACGGTCGGGTTGACTCGCTACCTCATCGTCGTCAGCGGCGCCATCTCGGTGAGTTCGGTCCCGTCGGCGGCGATTTCATCGCGGGAAACGTACGTGGTCGCGGCGTCGATGAGCTCTCTGGAAATCATGCGCATTCCCTTCTCGATTGCGGTCAAGTGACATGTAAACCCCCGAGGTCGAGGCCCGTCCATGAATTCGGCGTGGGCCGAAGCGATGACGGCCTCCGGCGCCGGTGCGGAGGGTGACGTCAGCGACGGCCGCTCAGCAGGACCAGCCCGAGCGGCGTCAGCGCGTGCCGCACGTTCTTGCCGATCCTGGTCGTGGTGACCAGCCCGGTGGCTCTGAGCACCGCGATGTGCTCCGACGTCGTCGGCATGCTCATCTCGACGCGCCGGGCCAGCTCCGTCGTCCCGCAGGGCGAGGTGAGGTTGTGCAGGATGGCGGCACGCGTGTGGCCGAGCAACTGCTCCATCGCCACCTGGCGCTCCCGCGGCGTGGACGGCTCGGGCGGAAGCGGGGCGGTGGTCGGATAGACCACGATCAGCTCACCGCCGAGGAACGACCGGCCGACGGGCTCGCCGTCCCAGAGGGGCGACGGCGCCAGGGTGACCGGCCCCTCGCCGGAGGCGGACGGCACGTGGATGGTCTCGGCGAGCGGCTGGACCGCGCTGCGCATGCCGTGCCGGGTCACGGACCGGCTGAACTCGACCACCTCCTGTTCATGCCCCGCGCGCACGTCGTCCCAGTACGGCAGCAGGCATGCGCGGAAGTACGAGCGCAGCGCGGCCGTGAGCCCGGTCCGCTGGCCGGTGCTCCCGACGAACGCGGTGAGCCACCGCGGGATCTCCCGCCCGGCGAACGCCGCGCGCAGCTCCCCCCACACGGTGCTGTCAGGCATGCCGGCCACCAGGCGCAACGCCCGATCCAGCTCCGGCTCGGGCGGAGCGATGAAGGTCAGCGCGTTCTGGCAGAGCGTCACCATGTCCAGCAACGGCCTGGCCATGGCAGGCAGGCGCGCGGCCGCGTGCCGTTGCCACCCGCGCAGTTCCCCCTCATGACGGACGCGGCTGAGCGAGTGAAGGCTGTTCAACGTCTCGATCAGCGGCATGGGCTCGGCTGAGCAGCGGATCGAGCCGAGGTCCAGCATGAGCGCCTCCCGCGAGCCTTACTCCAGTGAAGTCATAAAGTAAAAGGGGGGCGTATATCCCGCATATACGATCGCCACGTCACGTGGTCATCCTGACAGGTAGGTGGGCTGTTGGAGTTCACGATCCTCGGCGATGTCGGGTTCACCGTCGATGGCCGCCCGATCGCCATCAGGTCCGTCCGCAAGCGCCTCATCCTCGCCATGCTGCTGGCTCGCCGCGGGGCCCCCGTCTCCTCCGGCCGCCTGCTCGACGCCCTCTGGGAACACGAGCCGCCGAAGTCCGCGCGCGAGAACCTGCGCGTCTACGTCTACCGTTTACGCACCACGCTCGGCGCGGGCACGTCCATCGAGCACGACGCGGGCGGCTACCGGTTGCACCTGGGGCAGGCCGGCCTGGACGCGGCCCGCTTCGAGGAGCTGGTCGAGCAGGGCGACCGGGCCCGCTCCGGCGGCGACCGGGTCAATGCGGCCCGCTGGTACGGAGAGGCACTGAGCCTGTGGCGGGGCCGCGCCTTCGGCGAGCTGGCCGACCACCCGTCGCTGCGGGAGGAGTCTCACCGCCTCGAGGAACGGCGCCTGGTGGCGCAGTCGTGCCGCATCGACGCCGAGCTCGCGCTGGGTGCGCACGCGCGACTCCTTCCCGACCTGGTCGGGCTCGTGGCCGACCACCCGTTCAGCGAAGGCTTCCGCGCCCAGCTCATGCTGGCCCTCTACCGCTCCGGCCGCCAGAACGACGCCCTGAACGTGTACCAGGAGGGCAGGCGGCTCCTGGCGGAGGAGCTCGGCCTGGCTCCCGGTCCCGAGCTGGAGGCCTTGCACCAGGCGATACTCGGCCATGAGCGGCATCTCGAACTGCCCGGCCGGCCGCCCGGCCCATGCGAGCTGCCCGCCGACCCGCCGATGTTCACCGGGCGCACCGGGCTGGTCGAGCAGCTGACGGCCGAGGTGGCCGGCGAGCGCCCGATCCCGCTGGTGATCTCCGGAGGCGGTGGCGTGGGCAAGTCGGCGCTGGCCATCCACGTCGCCTGGGCCGTCCGGGACGACTTCCCCGACGGCCAGCTCTACCTCAACCTGCACGGGGCGTCCCCCGGCGGCAGGCCGCTCCAGCCCATCGAAGCGCTGAGCCGGCTGCTGCGCTCGCTCGGCCTGGACGCCGCCGCCGTGCCCGCGGACCCCGACGAGGCCGCCGCCCGGTTCCGTTCGCTGACCATGGGGCGTCGCCTGCTGATCGTGCTCGACAACGTGCGGGACGCCGCGCAGGTGCGCCCGTTGCTGCCGGCCAGCCGTACCTGCGCCGTCCTGGTGACCAGCCGCAAGGCACTGGCCTCGCTGGAGGGCCAGTCGTTGTGCGAGCTGGGCGTCCTGTCCGACGACGACTCCCGCGCCCTGCTCACCCGGCTGATCGCACGTCACGGCGTTCCCGCCGACGAGGAATCGCTCGCCGACGTGGCCCGGCACTGCGGCCACCTGCCGCTGGCGATCTCCATCGCGGCGGCGCGCGTCGCCACCCAGGGCACCTGGACGCTGCGCAGGCTCGCGCGCCGGCTGACCGAGGAGCGTCGCCGCCTGGCGGAGCTGGAGATGGACGACCGCGCCGTCCGAGCGAGCCTGCAGGTCAGCTACCGCGATCTCGACCCGGCGCAGGCCCGCCTGTTCCGGTACCTGAGCCTGCTCGACCTGCCGCAGCTGGGCACCGACACCGTCGCGGCCCTGACCGGGCTCCCGCACACCGACGTGGAGAGCCTCCTCGACCGGCTCGCCGACGCGCACCTGGTGGAGGCGGTCGCGCCGGGTCGCTACTGCCTGCACGATCTGACCCGCCTGCTCGCCAGGGAGCTGACCGCCGCCGAGGACCCGGCCGGGGACAGGGCGGCAGCCGTACGGCGGGCTCTGGACGCCTATCTGGCCCTGGCCAGGAACGCCAGCGCCATCGTGATCCCCGTCGCCGTCTGGCGCACCACCCTCGGCCCTGCCACGTCCGCTCCGCCTCCCCGCTTCGCCGACAGGCAGGACGTCTACGCCTGGGTGGACGCCGAGGCCGCGAACCTGCCCGCGGTGGTCGGCACCGCGGCGGCGCTGGCCGCCGACGATCTGGTCACGGCCCTGTCCGCGGCGTTGTTCTTCCCGCTCTACGAGCGCGGCCGATGGCGCGAGCTGCACGAGATCGCCGAGCTGGCGATGGCGTCGGCCGACCGGCTGGGCGGCGCGCACCACCGCGCCGTCGCGCACAGCGACATGGGGTACGTGCTGGCCGACCTGGGCCGGCACAGCGACGCGATCCGGCATCTGGAGACCTCCCGCGAGCTGTACCACGAGAGCGGCAACCGCCGCGGGGAAGCGGCGCAGCTCGACCGGCTGGCCGTCGTCCACAGCAGGCTCGGCCGTTACGACGACGCGATCGTCAGGTTCCGGCAGTCGGTCGGGCTCGAGAGCGGCCAGGGCAACCGGTTCGGCGAGGCGATCACGCTGGCCAACCTCGGGCTCACCTACCGGCGGGCCGGCCGCCTGGAGGAGGCCATCGACGCGTACGAGGGTTCCCTGGCCATCACCGGGGAGATCGGCGACTCGGTCGGCACCGCCATCGCCCTGGGCCATCTCGCCGAGGCCCACCGGCGCTGTGGCCGGAGCAAGGAGGCGGCCGACTACTTCCGGCAGGCTCTCGACGCCGACCGGGTGGCCGGTGATCTCGGGAGCTGCACGGAGGCCATCCATTGGTGGGGGCTCGGCCTGGCCCTGGACGACCTCGATCAGGGCGCTCGGGCGCGGGACTGCTGGTCCAGGTCCGCCGAGTTGTTGTACGAGCTCAACCTGATCGACGCGGCCGAACGCTCCGCCATCGAGGCCGCGGCCCATCCGCGCACCCCCGAGGTCATCCTCAGGAACATGTGAGGCCGCGCCGGCGCGCGCGACGGTTCAGCGGTCGCTTTCCATCCACACCAGGAGCTGCTTGAGCAGGCCGTCGAGCCGCACCTGGTCCGCGGGTGTGAGGGTGCGCACCAGGCCGTTCTCCACCTCCGCGCAGATGGACATCGCATCCGTCCACAGGTGCTTGCCCTTGGCGGTCAGCTCGACGTCCACGCGGCGGCGGTCCTCAGCGCTGCGCACTCTCCGCACGAGACCCGACCGCTCCAGCGTGTCGAGCCGGCCCGTCATCCCGGCCGGGGACAGCAGGAGGTCGCCGGCCAGCTCGGACGGGGTCGCCGACCCGTCGCGTGCCACCAGCCGGTGCAGGGTGTCGAACTCGTAGTCCTGCATGCCCACCTCCCGCAGCGCCGCCTCCTTGGTGTGGGACAGATGCTTCACCAGGGCCTGCATCCGCGTCACGATGCCCTCGGTCCGCTCGTCGAAGGGTGCTTTGCCACGCCAGCGGGCCAGATGACGATCGACCGAATCTTCCATGGAGAAATCATACGGAAGCGAATTATTGCTTGACGAATGTTTCGCTGGCGAAATAGCTTCGGGGCTCATGACCCAGCGGCTCCTGATCGGTCGATGCCTGTCCGCACTGGCCACCGCTCTCATCCCCACCACGCTGACCCTGGCGGTCCTGCGGATCACCGACGACGGCGGGGCGCTCGGCATCGTGCTGGCGAGCGAGATGGTCCCCCTCCTGCTCCTGCTGCCCGTGGGGGGAGTGCTGGCCGACCGGATCCGGCCCGAGCTGGTCGCACTCCTCGCCGACCTCGTCCGATGCCTGTCGCAGGCCGTCATCGCCGTCGAACTGCTGCTCGGCGTGCATCGCCTCCTGGACCTCGCGCTGCTGTCGGCGCTTTCGGGAGCGGCCATCTCGTTCGGCAGCCCGGCGGTGCCCAGGATGGTGGTCGCGGTGGTGCCGTCGCAGGACAGGTTGCGGATGAACACCCGAATCGGCGTGGCGACAAGCCTTTCCGCGGTCGTCGCTCCCGCGCTGGCCGGCACGATCACGGTGGCCGCCGGTCCCGGTTGGGCGGTCGCGCTCACGGCGGTGTTGTTCGCCTGCTCGGCGCTGACCCTCGGAGGGATCCGCACCCGAGCTCCGGATCGCGGCGGGCAGGACGCCACCTCCTCCTTCGGCCGGGATGTGGCCGAGGGGTGGCGGGAGATCAGGGCGCGGCCGTGGTTCCTGGCCTGCGTGCTGGGACACGGAGTGTGGCATCTCGTGGCCGGAGTGTTCCTGACGCTCGGCCCCGTGATGGCCGTCCAAGAGTTGGGCGGCGAGGCGAGCTGGGCGCTGATCGTGCAGAGCGGTACGGCCGGCATGGTCCTGGGCGTGTTCGCCGCTCCCCGGCTGCCCATCCGCCGGCCGCTGGCGGTGGTGCAGGCCGGGGCCGCGTGCTACCTGCTTCCCATGGCGGCCCTGGCCGCGGGCTCGTCCCTCTGGGTCATGACGAGCGCGTACTTTGTGGCGATGTTCGGGCTGGGGCTGCTCAGCCCGCTGTGGGAGACGGTGGTGGCCGACGAGGTCCCCGAGCACGCGCTCGGGCGGGTGCGGTCGTTCGACCACCTCATCTCGTTCGCGTCGCGACCGTTCGGGCTGGCGACGGCGGCACCGCTGGCCGCCGTCACCGGGGTGACGGCGCTGGCCCTGATCGGCGGTGCCCTGGTCGCCGCGGCGAACCTCGCCGCAATCCTCCTCCTGGGCAAGCCCTCCAAGGCGTCCTCCGGCCCGGACCCGGACCGCAAGCACGCCCCGTCCTCGCAGTGAGGCCCCGCGTCGTGCGGTGGGACGCCCTGACGGGACGGCTTCGCGGTGATCCCGTCACGAGCCCGGTCGCTGGTCTCCTATGACCATTGACCGGAGATCGGACTGACCGGTTCAGCCGACGGCGGCCTCGGCGCGGCGCCGGCACTCCTCCAGGGTGAGGCCGGCCAGCGCCTCCCGCACGGCGGGCACGCACACCGGGGCCATGGACAGGCTCGTCACGCCCAGCCCGGCCAGCAGCGGCGCGAGCTGCGGATCGCCGGCCGCCTCGCCGCACACCCCGACCGGCTTGCCCGCCTCCCTGCCCGCCCGCGCGCACATGCCGATGAGCTGGAGCAGGGCGGGCTGGCGCGGGTCCAGCAGATCGGCCAGCGCCGGGTGCTGGCGGTCGGCGGCGAAGGTGTACTGGGCCAGGTCGTTCGTGCCGATGCTGAGGAAGTCGACCTCCCGCAGCAGCGCCCCGGCCCGAAGCGCCGCCGCCGGCACCTCCACCATCGCACCCACCTTCGCGATGCCCCGCTCGCGGGCGCGGCGGGCGAACCCGCTCGCCTCCTCGACGGTGGTGACCATGGGCGCCATCACCCATGCCCGCGTGCCCGTCGCCCTGGCCGCCTCGGCGATCGCGTCGAGCTGGGTGTCCAGCACGCCGGGCAGGATCCTGTCCACCCGCAGGCCCCGCACGCCCAGGGCGGGGTTCGGCTCCTCGGGCAGGCCCAGGAAGGGCAGAGGCTTGTCGGTGCCCGCGTCGAGCGTGCGCACGATCACGGACTCCGCCTGCTCGAACACCTCCGCGTACGCGGCCACCTGCTCCTCGAACGACGGCGCCACCGTACGGCCGAGGAACAGGAACTCCGTCCTGAACAGCCCGACGCCCTCCGCGCCCGGCCGCAGATCCTTGGCCGCGCCGATGTTGAGCAGCAGCTTCACCGGATGGCCGTCGGCGGTCCTGCCGGGGCCGCTGCTCGCGGCCAGCCTGGCCCGCTCCGCGCGGTCGCCCGCCACGATCTCGGCCGCCCGCTCCTCGGTGAGGCCGGTCGTGACCTCGCCGGTGCCGCCGTCCACGCCGACGACCGTGCCGTCGGCCAGGCACATGACGCCCGCGCAGGCCACCACAGCGGGCAGGCCGCGGCCCCGCGCCAGGATCGCGGTGTGGCTGGTGGGCCCGCCCCGCTCCGTGACGAGCGCCAGCACGTCCGGCCCCAGCCCCGCGGTGTCGGCGGGGGAGAGGTCCTCGGCCACCAGCACGTACGGGTGGCCGGGGGCGGGCAGGCCGGGCATCGGCAGGCCGAGCGCGAACGCCACCGCCCGGTGCTTGAGATCGTCCAGATCGGCTGCCCGCTCGGCCAGGTAGCCGCCCAGCCCGGCCAGGGCGTCGCGGTGCTGGGCGAAGGCGGCGTCGAGGGCGTGCGCGGCGCCGGCGCCGTCGCGCGCCCGCCGCTCGGCCTCCTCCAGCAGCATGGGGTCCTCGGCCATCATGGCCAGCGCCTCGAGAATCTCCGCCGCCTGCTCCCCGCCCGCGACCCCCGCTTCACCGGTCGTCGCGCCGCGGCCCGGGGCCACGGCGGCGCGGGCGGCGGCGGCGCGGCGGTTGAGGTCGGCGGCGACCGCCTCCAGGGCCCTGGCGACCGTGGCCGCCTCAGCGGCGGGGTCGGTGACCGGGCGCGCGTCGGGCAGCGTCGGCGGCCCCGCCATCCGGATCACCGGGCCCGCCGCCCGGCCCTGGCTGACGCCGAGGCCGACGAGCCCCCCGGCGGCACCTGCCTCGGGGCCGCCGCCGGGGCCGCCGCCGTGAGTCGTGGCCCTCTGCGGTCCCGTGCCGGGGGGAAGGGGGTCAGGGCGGGACAGGTCACGCATCGAGGGCCTCTTCCGCGTCCAGGTCGCGCGACAGCAGCGCCGCCAGGGAGTCCAGAGCCTCCTCCGCCCCGGGCCCCTCCGCTTCGAGCGTGACCTCTGAGCCGCGCACCGCGCCCAGCGACAGCACCCCCAGCATGCTCCTGGCCGGCACGGACTTCTCGCCCAGCCGGACCGTCACCGGCACCCCCAGCTTCGCCGCCGCCTGGACGAACAGCTTGGCGGGACGGGCGTGCAGGCCACTGGCCGAGGCCACGGCCACCGTTCGTTGTGCCATGAGAAGCCTCCCAGGCTCCATGTTCGATCTCGCGTGCTCGATCTTCGTGTCTTCGGGGCTCGTTCTTCAGCGTTCGTTCATCAGCGTTCGTTCATGAGGGCTCGATGGTGACCTTGATGGCCGCGCCCCTGCTGACGAGATCGATCCCGTCGAGCACCTGGGGCAGCGGCAGCCGATGGGTGATGAGGTCGGACACCACCACGGCGCCGTCGGCGACCAGTCGCAGCGCCTCCGCGTTGTGCGCGGGGCTGGAGCCGTTCGCGCCGACGATGGTCAGCTCGCGGTAGTGCACCAGGTTGGAGTCGAGCGCGATGACGGGATCGTCCTTGGGCAGGCCGCCGAAGAAACTGATCCGGCCCTGCCTGGCCGCCATCCGCACGGCCTGCTCCTGCGCCGCGCCCGACGCCGCCGCCGTGATCACGACGTCCGCGCCCCTGCCGCCGGTCAGCTTGAGCACCTGCTCGGCCGGGTCGGCGTCGATGGCCGCGTCGGGGCGTACGAGCTCGGCCGCCATCGCCAGGCGCTCGGCGTTGACGTCCACGAGGAAGACCCGGGAGGCGCCGCGCGCCCGCGCCAGGCGCACGTGCAGGCAGCCGATCGGGCCCGCGCCCATCACCACCACGTCGTCGCCCGCGCCGACGCGCGCCAGCGACTGGCCGTTCAGCACGCACGCCAGCGGCTCGGCCACCGACGCCTCGGCGAAGCCGACGCCGGACGGGATGGTGTTGACGCCGTCCACGGCCAGCACCTTGGCAGGGACGATCATGTACTCGGCGAAGCCGCCGTCGTAGTGGTAGCCCATCGACTCCTGGTTCGGGCAGACCGTACGGCGGCCGCGTACGCACTCCTGGCACGTGCCGCACGGGATGGCGGCGATCACCTGCACCCGCGCGCCCGTGCCGACGACCTCGCCGGCGATCTCGTGGCCCATGACGCGCGGCGGCCTGATGTGGTGGTGGCCGAACGTGAAGATCTTGGCGTCCGTGCCGCACGTCGAGCAGTTGCGCACCCGGATCTTCAGCTCGCCGGGCCCCGCCTCGGGCTCGGGCGCGTCCTCGATCCTGATGTCGCCGGGTGCGTGAAATCTGGCGACCTTCATGTGAGCTCCTTCATCACCTGCGAGACCTCCGTGGCCTCGCGCAGCGTCCTCGCGCGGTCGGGGTCGAGCAGGATCTCGGCCAGCTGCGACAGCAACCGCACGTGCCCGTCGTCCTTGGCGGCGATGCCGACGCACAGGGTGACCTGCTCGCCGTCCCAGTCGACCCCGCCGGGGAAGCGGACCACGCAGATCGCGTCGCGCCGGACGTCCTCCTTGGAGGCGTTCGTCCCGTGCGGGATGGCCACCCCCTCGCCGACGTAGGTGGAGATCGACCGTTCGCGTTCGAGCATCGCCTCGATGTACGGCTCCGCGACCGCCCCGACGTCGGCCAGCGCCCGCCCGCACCGGCGGATGGCCGCCTCGCGGTCGGGGGCGCTCTCGTGCAGCAGCACGGCCCGCGGGTCGAGCAGGTCGTCACGCATCGACGGTGCCGCCGTTCTTGATGGTGTTCACCAGCTTGGTCACCGCCGGGTCGCCGAGGAAGATCTGGAACGACACCAGGGGCTTCCCGGGGGCGGAGGCTTTGGCCCTGGCGGCGAGCCCCGAGTGGCACACGATGACGTCGGCGTCGTCGGGGATGGAGTTGACCGGGGTGTGCTCGACGGTGACGCCGCTGTCCTTGAGCTGCTTGCGCAACTGCGAGGCGAGCATCACGCTGCTGCCCATCCCGGCGTCGCAGGCGACGATGAGCTTCTTGATGTCCTTGCTGTCGATGCTGGGCATGGTTCAGGCCTCCTTGGTAGCGGGTTCAGTGGTGGAGCCGGTGGTGGGCCCGGTGGTGGGCCCGGTGGTGGGCCTGGTGGTGGGCCTGGTGGCGGGCTCGGTGCCTTCTGCGGATTCTGCGGACGCGGTGGGGCCCGCGGAGTCGTCCTGCTCCGCCTTCTCGCCGCGGCCGAAGCCGAGCAGGACGGCGGCGACGGCGAACGACACGGCCGCGGCCACGAGGATTCCCAGGCTGGAGCCGAGCCAGCCGCCCCTCGGGGTGACCGCGAGATACGCGAAGATGCTGCCGGGCGACGGCGAGGCGACCAAGCCGGCGCCGGTGGCGATGAACGTGAACACGCCGGCCGCGCCGCCCGCGATGACGGCCAGGATGAGGCGCGGCTTCATGAGCACGTACGGGAAGTAGATCTCGTGGATGCCGCCGAAGAACTGGATGAGCATCGCGGCGGGGGTGCTGGGCCGCAGCTGGCGCGGGCCGAACAGCAGGAACGCCAGCAGCAGGCCGAGCCCGGGGCCGGGGTTCGACTCGAGCATGAACAGGATCGACTTGCCGGTCTCGGCGGCCTCGGCGATGCCGAGCGGGGTGAGCACGCCGTGGTTGATGGCGTTGTTGAGGAACAGCACCTTGGCCGGCTCGATCAGCACGGAGGCGACGGGGAGCAGGTTGTTGCCGATCAGCCAGCTCACGGCGTTGCCCGCGGCGGTGGTGGCGGCCTCCACGATGGGGCCGATGCCCAGCATGCCGATGACGGCCATCACGCCGCCCACGATGCCGGCGGAGAAGTTGTCCACCAGCATCTCGAAGCCGGCCTTGGTCCGCTGCTCCGTGAACTTGTCCACATATTTCAGGATCAAGGCGGTGAGTGGCCCGATGATCATGGCGCCGAGGAACATCGGGGACTCGGTGCCCACCACGACGCCCATGACCGCCACCGCGCCGACGACCGCGCCGCGCTGCCCGTGCACCATCCGGCCGCCGGTGTAGGCGATGAGCACCGGAAGCAGGGTCCCGATGATCGGGCCGACCATCTTCGCGAGGGTCTCGTTGGGCAGCCAGCCGGTCGGGATGAACAGCGCGGTGATCAGACCCCAGGCGATGAACGCGCCGATGTTCGGCATGATCATGCCGGCCAGATGGCCGCCGATGCGCTGGACGGTGGCCTTGACACCGGTTCCGGTGACCGGGGGTGTGTAACTTTCGGCCATGGGACTTGCTCCTTCGGGGGATGAGCAGTGATCAGCCGCTTCGCTGGGTCAGGGGAGTGCGGGTGCGGGCGGGGACGGCAGGGCGGGGGAGGAGAGGCGACGGGCCGGGTCGGGGGAGCCGACGGTGACGGCGCCGGGGTCGATGTCGGCGGGGCCGGGCATCCGGCTGCCGGGCAGGCGTACCGCCGCGGCGCCCCAGGCCAGCGCCTGGGCCAGCGCGCCGGGGCCGCGCCCGCCTCCGGCGAGGAAACCGGCCAGCATGGCGTCGCCCGCGCCGACGGAGCTGCGGGGTTCGGCGACGGGGGCCTCGCCGTACCAGATGCCGTCCGGGCCGACGAGGACGGCGCCGTCGCCGCCCAGGCTGGCCAGCACCGCCCGCGCGCCCGCGGCGCGTAACGTGGCCGCCGCCTCCACGACGTCGCCCACGCATCGGATGGGCATGCCGGTGGCGGCGGAGAGCTCCTCGGCGTTCGGCTTCACCAGGGCCGGCGCGGCGCCGAGCGCGCAGGACAGCGCCGGGCCGCTGGTGTCGACCGCGACGTGGATGCCCGCCCCGGCGAACCTGCGGCACAACGACGCGTAGACGTCGGCGGGGACCTCGGGCGGAAGGCTGCCCGAGGCGACCACCCAGTCGGCTCCCCGGTCACCGGAGTGCGCGGCCTCCAGCACGGCGTCGGCGATCGTGTCGAGCTCGTCCTGCGCGAGGGCCGTGCCGGGTTCGTTGATCTTCGTGACGGTGCCGTCGGGTTCGGCGAGGGTGACGTTCGACCTGGTCGGGCCCGCGACGGGGACGGTGACCATGTCGAGGCCCTCTTCGGCGAGCAGCCGTACGAGCTGCCTGCCCTCGTCGCCGCCGAACGGCACCACCGCGCGCGAGGCGACCGCGTTGGCCAGCAGGGCGCGCGAGACGTTCACCCCCTTGCCGCCCGGGTCGAGGTGGGCGGCGGCGGCGCGGATGACCGCGCCCCTGTCCAGGGCGGCGATCTCGATCGTGCGGTCGAGGCTGGGGTTGAGCGTCAGGGTGAGGATCACGCCCGGATCACCTCCGGGCCCGCCGCGGCCAGGTCGGCGGCCAGCGCGACGTCCAGGCCGGTGTCGGTGATCAGCACGTCGATCTCGGCGAGCTCGGCGAACGTGGCGAGATAGGTGTTGGTGAACTTCGTGTGATCGGCCAGCAGCACGCTGCGCTGCGCGGCCTTGACCATGGCCCGCTTGATCGCCGCCTCCGCCGGGTCGGGCGTGGTCAGGCCCCTGCTCAGCGAGCAGCCGTTGGTGGCCATAAACGCCACGTCGACGTTGAGATGGGCCAGCGGGCGCAGCGCCCAGTCGTCGACGGTGGCGAGCGTCTTGCCGCGCAGCCGGCCGCCGAGCATGATCACGTGCAGGTTGGCGCGGGCCGCCAGGGCGGTGGCCAGCGGTGGAGAGTTCACCACCACGGTGAG
Source organism: Nonomuraea sp. KM88 (assembly GCF_052245635.1). Lineage (NCBI taxonomy): Bacteria > Bacillati > Actinomycetota > Actinomycetes > Streptosporangiales > Streptosporangiaceae > Nonomuraea > Nonomuraea sp. KM88. The sequence goes on from NZ_JBQQCC010000005.1 coordinate 185,211, forward strand.
CTCCCGGTCGGCGGGCAGCACCTGGACCAGCCGTCCCGTGGTGGTGCCCGCGTCGATGATCACGGAACCGTCGTCGGGGAGCTCGGCGAGCGCCGCCTTGGCGATGCGCTCCTTCTCGCCCGTCATCACCTCGTCACGGGTGGCCAGCGCGGGCTCGAACCCCAGCCGCTCCACGGGGATCGCGCCCCCGTGGACCCGGCGCAGCACACCCGCCCGCTCCAGCGACGTCAGGTCGCGGCGGATCGTCTCGGTGGTCACGTCGAGCTCGGCGGCCAGCGTCACCACGTCGACGCGGCCCGCGGACCGCGCTCTCCGCAGGATCTCCTGCTGCCGCTCCTCGGCGTACATGATGTTGGTTCACCGCCGTTTCAAGTTGGTTTCATCTGTGTTTATACCCGCTTAGTTGTGCGGTCAAGGGGATACGGGCGGAATCTGGTAGTTGTAGGCGGGTGCGAATCAAGCCCCTTGCCGCCGTGCCCGTCGTCCTCGCCACGGCGCTGACCGCCGTACCCGCTCACGCCGAGAGGGCCAAGCCGCCCTCCGTCCCCGCCGGCACCACGGCCGCGTGGCTGGTCTTCGACCGGCAGGCGGGCAAGTTCGTGGCCACGCGCAACGCGCACAGGAAGTACCGCTCGGCCTCCATCGTCAAGATCCTGATCGCGATCGACTACCTGGAGCGGCACAAGAGCGTGCCCGCCGCCGACGCCAAGCTGCTCAAGGGCATGCTGCGGGCCAGCGACGACGACGCGGCCTCGACGTTCTGGGAGCGCGAGGGCGAAGGGAAGATCGTCGTCAGGATGGCCCGCAGGCTCGGCCTGGCCGACACCACACCGCCGCCCGCCTCCAAGCCGGGCTTCTGGGGCTATACCTCGCTCAGCGCGTACGACATCGTGCGCACCTACCGCTACCTGTTCGACCGGGCCGACGCCAAGGTCAGGAACCTGATCCTGGGCCACCTGCGCAAGGCCGCGCCGTGCGGGGCCGACGGCTTCGACCAGACCTTCGGCATCCCCGACGCGATCCCCCGGCCGTGGGCGGTCAAGCAGGGCTGGTCCGGGTTCGGCATGACGCCGCCGAGCCGCTGCAAGGACGCCAAGGCCGTCGGCGCGCCCATCTCGTGGGTGGCGCAGCGGGCCACCGGCTCGGGCGTGCCCGACTACGGCCGCCCGGTGCTGCACACGACCGGCCTGGCAGGCCGGGGCGACCGGTACGTCATGGCGGTGCTCACCGCGCACCCGGTGGGCGGCACGTGGAGCGGCTCGGTCAAGCGCATCACCAGGCTGACCCGCGACCTCTACCGCAGCGTCGCGGGCTGACGTCCACGCCCGCCCGCGGGAGCGTCACCGCTGGGGCCGGTGTTGCCTCGCGGGGCGGGCGGGCCGGTAGAGTCGGCCCGATGACGAAGCATGCGATCACCCCGCAGGCCGGCATTCTCGGTGACACGTTCGGGTGCGCCTGCGGCGTGGCCCTGGCCGGCCGGATGCCGGCCGAGCTCCACGCCGCCGAGAACGGCCTGTGCTCGGCGTGCCTCGGCTCGGCGGAGGAAGAGCTGACGGCCGGCATGACGCGCGGGTGCCCGTCGTGCGCGGGCAGCGGTCGCCGCAGGGAGCAGGTCACCTGGCAGCTGGCGCACGCCGAGGCCGAGCACCTGATCACGATGACCATCGTGCGCGGGATCGTGGCGGGCTTCGACGGGCCGTTCCACCTGTCGGAGATCGCCGACACGGTCAGGACGGGTCTGGGGCTGCCCGCCGGGCGGCTGCCCGTCGGGCCGCGCGTGCGCGACCTGCTGCTGCAACTGCAGGCCGCGGGCGAGATCACCATGTTGTCGGCGCCGGACGAGCTCATCGGCTCCGACATGGTCCTCTACCGCGACCCCCGGTGGCAGCGCGCCAGGACCCTCGGCATCTGACAGCGCGCCGGGCTCAGGGCGGTGCGGCTCAGGCGCGGCAGAGGATCTCGCCGTGCAGGAGCGACATCCAGCCGTCACCGTCGGCCGCCCACGCCAGCCACCCCTCCGAGATCCGCCGCAGGTCCGCCTCCGTGGCGGCGCCCGTGGCCAGGGCCTGCCGGGCCATCGCGGAGTGCAGGATCCGCTCGGACCACATCCCGCCCCACCAGGCCCGGTCTTCGGGCGTGGCGAAGCACCAGGTCGACGACGTGGCGGTGACGTCCTCGAACCCTGCGGCCCGCGCCCACGACAGCAGCCGCCGCCCCGCGTCCGGCTCGCCGCCGTTGCCTCGCGCGATCTTCTGGTACAGCTCCATCCACTCGTCCAGCACCGGCAGCCGCGGGTGCCAGGCGAACGCCGTGTAGTCGCTGTCGCGGGCGGCCACGAACCCGCCCGGCCTGGTGACCCTGCGCATCTCCCGCAGCGCGCGCACCGGGTCGCCCACGTGCTGCAGCACCTGGTGGGCGTGGACCACGCAGAACGTGTGGTCGTCGAAGCCGAGCGCGTGCACGTCGGCGACGGCGAAGTCCACGTTGCCCAGGCCGCGGGCGCGCACCTCGGCCCTGGCCAGGTCGAGCGCCTCCGCGCTCACCTCGGACGCCGTCACGTGCCCCACCCTGGTCGCGAGGTCCGCGGTGATGGTGCCGGGCCCGCTGCCCACGTCGAGCACCTTCATGTGGGGCTTCAGGTGCGGCAGCAGGTACGCGGCCGAGTTCCCGGCGGTGCGCCAGCGGTGCGAGCGCAGCACCGACTCGTGGTGGCCATGCGTGTAGACGGCTTCCATCGCCGAACTCCTTCGTCTTCGCCGGACCGTTGCCGGCGAGCCTACGCCAATCTCACCATTCAAGAGAAAGTGTCTCGCTGTACGAGACGGGCGCGGCGTGGGCGCGGCCTCCGGTGAATCGGGCGAGCGCCCGGGTAGGGGGCGGGCACCGACCCACAAGGAGGACCCATGGCGAAGACCGTGGCAGACGTCATGACAGCCCACCCGGCCACGATCGAGGGCGACCAGCCGGTTTCCGCCGCCGCGGCGCTCATGCGCGAGCACGACACCGGGGCGATCATCGTGAATGACAACGGCCGCATGCAGGGCATCGTCACCGACCGTGACATCGCCGTGCGCGTGGTCGCCGCCGAGCGCGGCCCGGACACGCCGGTACGCGAGGCGTGCAGCCCGGCCGTCGAGGCCGTCGACCCCGACACCGGCATCGAGCAGGCCGTACGGATGATGCGCTCGCACGCCGTCCGCCGCCTTCCCGTGGTCGAGGACGGCCGCGCCGTCGGCATCGTCAGCCTGGGAGACCTGGCCGTCGAGCGCGACCCGGATTCGGCGCTCGCCGACATTTCGGCCGCCGAGGGAAATCGGTAACGTTGCCCGCGTGGTCACAGTCGACGACGTGCGGCGGTTCGCGCGCACGCTCCCGCGCTCCACTGAGCACCTCATCAGGGACCGCGTCAAGTTCCGGATAGGGCAGATCGTCTACGTGGCGTTCTCGCGCGACGAGACGCAGATGGGCTTCGCGTTCCCGAAGGAGGAGCGGGCGGCGCTGGTGGCGGCCGAGCCGGGCAAGTTCCTCATGCCGGGGGAGTCGGACCTGCGCTTCAACTGGGTCGAGGTACGGCTCGCCGCCATCGACGCCGCCGAGATGCGCGAACTGGTGCTGGAGGCCTGGCGGATGTGCGTACCGAAGAAGGTGCGCCTGGAACAGCAGCGGCAGGCCGGCACGCCCTGAGCGCCCAGGGCCTCGGCCGGAGCCGGACCACACGTCAGCCGCGGACGTCCGCCAGCCCGCGCAGCCGGCGCAGCGCCTTGCGGGCGGCCGCCGAGACTCGCTGGTCCGGGTGGTGGTCGATGAACAACCGCAGCACCTGACCCGTCCACGGATGGTCGCCGAAGGCCAGGATCGGGATCGTGCCCGCCTGCTCCTCCACGTCCATGCCCAGGGCGATCGACTCGATCACCTGGCCGGGCTCGTCCCCGAACTCCAGCAGCGCCGCCGCCATGTCCACCAGCACCCACGCGATCTCGTCCGGCGCGGGCTGCCGCTCGGTGCGGCCGGTCCTGGCCGCGATCACCGCGCCGAGCTTGCGCTTCTCCAGGTGCCGGGAGAGCGCCAGCCGGCCCTCGTCGCCGAACCGCGTCGACAACAACTCCACGCCGATCGCCCGGCTCAGCGGGCTGACCGTGGCCAGCGCCGCGGCGATCTCGGCCACCGCCTCGTCGCGCTCCCGGCCCTTCAGCCATCCCGCCAGCTCCTCGTCGCGTTCCGCCTCGGGGTAGGACCGCAGGCCGTGCAGCAGCGCCGCGGCGTCGCCGTCCGCGAGCGAGCCCATGACCGGGACCTCCTGCCCGGTGGTCGCCGCGACGATCAGCCGCGCCGCCCACAGGCCGAGCCAGCTCAGCGTGTACGGCTCCTCCTGGCGGACCAGCCCGAGCCCCGTCAGCGTCTCCGGCACCTCGCCCTGGTGCGGCTCGCGCGTCAGGAACATCCTGATCAGCTCGAGCAGCAGGGCGCCGTCGGCGGCCAGCAGGTCGCGGCAGTGTCCCGCCCAGGCGGCCAGCACCTCGGAGTCGTCGCCCTCCGGCTTCAGTTCCCCGGCCAGCGGGGCGGCGCGCACCGCCGCCGCGAGCGTGGCCTCGCCGGGCAGCCGGATCGGTGGTTGCAGGGGCAGCGTGTCGTCGTGGTAGGAGCTCACCAGCCCATCCTGTCGCGATATTTCTGTTAAAGTGCCAGCCGACACCGAAAAGTCGGAAGAAAGGAGGCGCTGAGATGTCCGGCATTACCACGGGCGCTCCTCGCGCCCGCTTCCACTTCTCGGAGGAACCATGCGTTTCCGTCCCGCGGTCAAGGACGACCTAGACCGCCTGCTCGGCTGCGTCGTCGACGAGCCCATCAGCTGGGCCCACCCTGAGCGGCTGCTGTCGTACGTGGAGAGCCGCAACTACGGCTACGACCGCATCTGGCTGGCCACCGATGACGACACCGACGACATTTTTGCCCGCGCCGTTTGGTGGAGCTTCCCCGACGGCGCCAGGCCGCTCGCGCTGGACTGTCTCTACGTGCACCCCTCGGTCGGCGACCGCGTGGGCGTGGCCGCCGAGCTGCTGCGCCACGCCCATGCCGCCTTCGGGCGGGCGCCCGAGTACCACGTTTTCGTGCCCAACGGCTGGCGCGGCGACCCCGCGGCCACGGCGGCCGTCGGCTGGCGCTGGGAGGCCGCCGGCCGCGCCGGGCTGACCGAGGAGCTCGAACGCCTGCGCTATGCGTGGACGGCGGGCGACGCGCCCGTGCCCGAGCCGCCGGACCGGCTCGTCTTCCGCGGCGAGGAGGACGACGAGGTCTTCGTGGAGGCGTTCCGGCGGGTGGCCGCCGGCTCCCTCGACTTCGCCACCCGCCAGGCCCTGCGCACCATGGACCCGGTGGAGCAGGCCCGCGAGGACGTCCGCGACTGCGCGTCCATGCGGGGCGAACGGTCCTGGTGGCGGCTGGCCTACGACAAGGGCGGCGACCTCGTCGGTGTCGCCCTGCCCTCCGCCAACGACGCCGGGCCCGTGGTCGGCTATCTCGGTGTGGTGCCCGAGCAGCGCGGCCACGGGTACGTCGACGACCTCCTCGCCGAGATCACCCGCTTCCACGCGGAGCGGGGCGTCCAGCGGATCGTGGCCGACACCGACTCCGGCAACGTGCCGATGGCCAGGGCGTTCGAGCGGGGAGGTTACCGCAACTTCGCCATCAGGCTCGTCCTGTCGGCCGATCCCGCGGCTCCGTAACGGCGGATTCCCCGTCAGGCCCTGGCCGCCCGGTCCCCGGGCTCCGCCATGCCCGGCGAGGGCCCGCGCAGCCGGGCCCTGACCACCACGTCGTGCAGCGCCTCCCCGGCGGAGGCCCGCTCGGGGAGCGCCGACGACTCCCGGGCCTCCTCCAGCGCCGCCGTCATCCGCGCCACGTCCTCCTGGACTCCCGGCACGGACGGCGCCTGCCCGTGCTCGGCCTCCCGCTTCGCGGCGACGAGCTCGGGCAGGTACGCCGGCCCGTACGCGTACAGGCGGGTCAGGTCGGCCTCCAGCTCGCCGGTGCGCATGAGGTGCGTCCCCGTCGCCAGCACGCGGAAGGTGTAGAGCAGCGGCTTCAGCTCGCCGCTCCTGCCGAACAACCGCCACTGCGTGCGCGCGAACCCCAGGTAGTGGTGCGCGTGGTGGCGCGTCAGGCAGCCAGGGGCCAGGGCGACCAGTTCCTCGTGCGCCGCCGAGGACGCCACGACCAGCGGCGAGAGCAGCTGCTCCAGCACGTAGCCGTTGCGGCCGAGCAGCAGCCGCCCGAACTTGGCCAGGTCGTGCGTCACGAGGTCCACCTCGACGCCGTCGCGCGTCCACGTCCGCTCCAGCGTCTCCGGGCCGTGCCGCAGCCCGGCCACCTCCTCCACCGGCAGCAGGTGGGCGCCCCGCAGGTCCACGTCGGAGTCGGCCGAGGGGAACCCGTACAGGTGCGCCCCGCTCACCGTCGCGAACACCGGCGGGTACGGCTGCTCGCCGGGGATCTCCGCCAGCCACCCGGGCAGGTCGTTCACAGGTTCTCCTTCCGTACGCCGATCAGGAAGTCCTCCACCCGGTCCCGGTCCGGCCGGGCGGGCAGCACGCTCGGCGTCGCGGCCAGCTCGGCGGCCAGGGCGGCGCGCCAGGCGTCCACCTCCGCCCACGGCAGGGCTCCGCGCCGGATCGCGAGCAGCCGCTCGCGGTGCGGCCCCACCCGGACCAGCGGCTCGCCGTGCCGGACCAGGTGCAGGCCGCTGAGCAGCAGCCGCACCATGTGCATGGCCTGCTTCCACCTGGGCGCGACCGGGTCGATGCGGCGGAACTGGTCCTCGGCGTAGCCGGCGAACGAGCGCTGCGCCCGCCGCGAAAGGAAGGCCGTCCGCAACTCGCGCAGCCGCCGGCCGGCGGGGGTGATCACCTCCACGACAGGCGACCACAGGCACTCGAGGACGGTCGGGTTGGCCTCGAGGGCGAGGCCGCAGAAACGCTCGACCTCCCACGAGAACTGCTCGGGCAGCGGCCCGTCGCGGTGCGTGGGGGGTTTCTCCAGCCGCCAGAACGCCGCGGTCGGCGCCACGAACACGCCCCGCCGGTCGGTGTCGGAATTTTCGGTTTCCAGCCCGTACGCCCGCGATCCCATGACGACGGAAAGGATCAAGTCATCGCTCACCCATGTATCTTGCGCCATGGGGGCGCGGGCTGATCTGATCGATCAGTGGGCGGTTACGACGAGGCTTACCGGCAGAGCATCGAACAGCCTGGCGCGTTCTGGGCCGAGGCGGCGCGCGGCATCGACTGGGACGTGGCGCCGGCCACCGCGCTCGGCGACGGCGGCCGCTGGTTTCCCGACGGGCGGCTCAACACCTGCCACAACGCGGTCGACCGGCATGTCGCGGCCGGGCGCGGCGAGCAGGCGGCGCTGATCCACGACAGCCCGGTCACCGGCACGGTCCGCGTCCTCACCTACGCCGACCTGCTCGACCAGGTGGCCAGGACCGCGGGCATGCTGCGCGATCTGGGCGTGCGGGCCGGCGACACCGTGGTCGTCTACATGCCGATGGTGCCGGAGGCGGTCGTCGCGATGCTGGCCTGCGCGCGGCTGGCGCGGTGCACTCGGTGGTGTTCGGCGGGTTCGCGGCCAGGGAGCTGGCGATGCGGATCGACCACGCCAGGCCCAAGGTGGTGCTCTCGGCGTCGTGCGGCATCGAGCCGGCGCGGGTGGTGGCGTACAAACCGCTGCTGGACGCGGCGCTTGAGCAGGCCGCGCACCGGCCGGACCACTGCGTGATCCTCCAGCGGCCGCAGTCGGTGGCCGAGCTCGCGCAGGGCCGCGACCTCGACTGGGAGCGGGCCGTGCGCGAGGCCGAGCCGGCCGGCTGCGTGAGCGTGGCCGCCACCGACCCCCTCTACATCCTCTACACCTCCGGCACGACCGGCTCGCCCAAGGGCGTCGTGCGCGACAACGGCGGGCACGCGGTGGCGCTGCACTGGAGCATGGCCAACGTGTTCGGCGCCGCTCCGGGCGAGGTCTACTGGGCGGCCTCCGACGTGGGCTGGGTGGTCGGCCACTCCTACATCGTGTACGCGCCGCTGCTGGCGGGCTGCACGACCGTGCTGTACGAAGGCAAGCCGGTCGGCACGCCGGACCCGGGAGCGTTCTGGCGGGTGGTGGCCACGCACGGGGTGCGTACGCTGTTCACCGCGCCGACCGCGATCAGGGCCATCAAGAAAGAGGACCCATCCGGAAATTTCGCGAAAAAGTGGGATCTGTCGGGGCTGCGGTACCTCTTCCTGGCCGGCGAGCGGCTCGACCCCGACACCTACCACTGGGCGTCGGACCTGCTCGGCATCCCCGTCATCGACCACTGGTGGCAGACCGAGACCGGCTGGCCGGTGGCCGCCAACTGCGCCGGCATCGAACGGCTGCCGATCAAACCCGGCTCGCCCACCAAGCCGGTGCCCGGCTGGGACGTGCACATCCTCGACGCCGACGGCAACGACTGCCCGCCGGGGGTCGACGGCGCGGTCACCGTCAAGCTGCCGCTCCCGCCCGGCGCGCTGCCCACCCTCTACCGCGACGACGCCCGCTTCGCCCGCTCCTACCTGGAGCGCTACCCCGGCCACTACCTGTCAGGCGACGGCGGCCACCTCGACGCCGACGGCTACCTCTACGTCATGGGCCGCATCGACGATGTGATCAACGTCGCCGGCCACCGCTTGTCCACCGGCTCGATGGAGGAGGTCATCGCCGCCCACCCCGACGTTGCCGAGTGCGCCGTGATCGGCGTGGCCGACGAGCTGAAGGGGCAGCTGCCGATGGGGTTCGTGGTGCTGAAGGCCGGTGCGGAGCGCGACCCCGCCGAGGTGGAGCGCGAGGTGGCCGCACTCGTACGCGAGCGCGTCGGGCCCGTCGCCGCCTTCCGCCGCGCCCTGGTGGTCGCCCGGCTGCCGAAGACCCGCTCGGGCAAGATCCTGCGCGCCACGATGCGCGACATCGCCGACGGCCGCCCGTACACCACGCCGTCCACGATCGAGGATCCGGCGGCGCTGCCGGAGATCGCGCGCGCCCTGAAGGGTACATAACGTTCGGACCGGCAACAGACCTGGCGGCAGACCTGCACGGTGTGGAAGCCTGCGCGATCGCGGGCGTGGAGCGCATGATGGGACACCCCCTGTCCCCGGGAGAAGGCCATGATCGATACCCCGAGCTACGCCGACGCCCTGAGGATTCTCGGATGCAAGGACGGCAGGCTGGTCAAGGTCGTCGGGTTCGCCTCGGCCGCCGAGCGCACCGGCTGGGCGCTGGCGGGCGGCGGGCGGCTGGCGGCCGGACTGAACGACATGCGCGACGGCATCGTCCGTTACGGCAAGGACGTCGTGCGCCGCATGCCCGAGCTCAAGGGCGGCGTCGACCGGCACACCCGCACCGAGCGGCTGGCCGCGGCGCACGCCGCGATCGTCGTGTCGGCGTACTTCGAGGCGCTCGGCGAGGCGAAGCTGCCGTTCACGCTGGACCGGCTCGACCGCGGCGAGAAGATCTCCCACGGCGTGCCGACGCCCGAGCGGTTCGCCAGGCTGGTGGCCGAGCTGCTGCTGGAGCGGCTGCCCACGCCCGAGCCGCACCTGCCGTACGCTGAGACGCGGCGCGCCGTGGAACGTGCCTTCCTGCACATGTCCGAGGCCCTGGCCGGATACGTGGGCGGCCTGTCGGTCTGGGACGAGCTGAGCGTCGACGACCAGCTCCTGCTGCCCCGTATGCTGGCCGAGGGCCCGCCCGCGCACGCGCTGCGCATCTACGACGAGGACTACCGGTCGCTGGCGCTCGACAGCCACGAGTTCGGGGTGCGCAGTCTCGTCACGGAGCGGCCGCCGCCCGGCACCGCGCTGTCGCGGGTGGCGTGGTTGCTGGCCGAGCTGGCCCCGCCCAGGGTCGGCGACCGCCCCGTGATCCACCTGGCCAGGATGGCCGCCAACGCGCTCGACCAGCCGCTCCTGGTCGCCGGCAAACATCCCGAGGACGTCACGCTCCCGCTGCTCGGCGAGGGCTACCTCACCCCCCGCTGCCGGGTCGCGGAGCTGACCCGCTACGCCGCGCCCGCCGAGCGGGCCTGGTGGGACGACCGGCGCCTGTTGCCCGACCCCGAGGCGTTCCTCGTGGGACACCTCACCTCGCTGCGGGCCACCCGGGCGCCGCTGCTGGTGCTGGGCGAGCCGGGTGCGGGCAAGACGAAGCTGACCGAGGTGCTCGCGGCCCGGCTGGCCAGGTCGGAGTTCCTGCCGATCAGGGTGGAGCTGGGCGCGGTGGCCGCGCGCGCGGACGTCACCGAACAGATCGAGCAGGCCCTCAAGGGGGTGCTGGACGAGCAGGTGGGCTACGCCGACCTGGTGGCGGCCGGCGACGGGGCGATGCCGGTGGTCCTGCTCGACGGGCTGGACGAGCTGCTGCAGGGCGGCGTCAACCGGTTCGACTACCTCGAACACGTCCAGGAGTTCCAGGCCAGGGAGGCCGGGCTCGGGCGGCCCGTCGCGGTGATCGTCACCAGCCGTACGGTGGTGGCGGACCGGATCAGGTTTCCGGAGGGGCTGCTCGCGCTGCAGCTGCAGCCGTTCGACGACGGCCAGGTGCGGCAGTGGCTGGACATCTGGGACCAGGCCAACCGGTCCCTGCTGGCCAGGCGTGACCTGAAGCCGCTGCCCGCGCGGGCGGCGCTCGTGCACGGCGACATGGCCAGGCAGCCGCTGCTCCTGCTGCTGCTGGCCCTCTACGACGCCGGCGGCAACGCGCTGCAGCGCGACCACGGCCCGCTCGGGCGCGCCCGCCTGTACGAGGTGCTGCTCAGGGACTACACCGAACGGGAGACCGGCGGGGCGCGGCGGGTGGCGATCGACCAGGAGCTGGTGTTGCTCGGCACGGCGGCGCTGTCCATGCTGGCCAGGGGCCGCCAGGTCCTCACCGACGAGGCGCTCGAGCGCGACCTGCCCGCCCTGTGCCACGGCGGCGAGGAGGACCCCGGCGACGAGGGCGAGCGGATCGACTGGGTGCGCAAGGCCACGGAACGGTTCTTCTTCGTCCGCAGGAACGGCCACGCGTTCCTGCACTCCACGTTCGGCGAGTTCCTGGTGGCCTGGCTGACCATCTACGCGCTGCGCGACCTCGACCGCAGGTGCCGGCTGGCCGGCGACGAGCCCCTCGCGCTCGTCCAGGCCGTGGACGACGACCTGCTGTACGCCGTCACGTCCCACTCGTGCCTGGCCGAGCGCGGGCCCACCGTCGGTTTCATCCTGGAGCTGCTGGCCGAGGTGCCCGCCGCGGTGCGGGAGCGGTGCGTCACGCTCCTGGCCGGGACGCTGCGGCGCTCGCTGCACGAGCGCCCCCGCCGCCACTTCACCGGTTTCCTTCCGGTACGTCACACGGTGCCCCGCCGCCTGGCCGCCTACTCCGCGAACCTCACCCTGCTCATCGTCGCCGCCTCCGACCAGCCCGTCAGCGTCTCCTCGCTCCTGGCGGGGCCCGACCCCCTGGACCGCTGGTCCGCGCTCACCCACCTGTGGAAGGGCAACCTCGGGCACGAGGGCTGGAACGGCCTGCTCACCGCGCTGTCGGCGCACCGGGTGATCGACGGCGGCACGGAGGACGTCGTGCTCGAGGGCGAGGAGGGCGCCAGGAGCGCAGCCGGGAGGAGCGACAGTACGAGCGCCGGAATGAGCGCCGGAATGAGCGACGGCATGGGCGACGTCGTCGTCGCGGTCGCCACCGGCCACACGCCCCGGCACCGCCGCCTGCTCGACCTGCTGCTGCGTGCCGTGGGGGAGGGGCGCGGCCTGCCCTACCGGGAGCGGGTCCGCATCCTCGACGAGCTGGTCCGTACGGTGGCGGTCAGGTCGCCGGCGCTGCACCAGGCGCTGGGGGCGATGTGGGAGGAGGACGGCGACGGCCACGCCGAGCTGCGCCCGTTGCTGCGTGCCGTGCTGGCCGACCCGGTGGACCGGATGGGCGCCTGGAACGCGCTGGTCAAGGCCGGCGTGCCCGAGATGGCTCTCTGGGAGATCCAGCAGCACCCGCCGTCAGGGGCGGAGGACCTCGGGCCCGGCCGCTGAGCTCCGGTGCCTCCGCCCGCCGGCCGTGCCGCGCCGGCCGGACGCGATGCGTACCGCGCGCGGCGTACGCGGGAACCGCGGCGGCGGTATCGCGCGGTCCGGGAGCAGCGCACTAGCGTACGGGAATGCGGACGATTGCCCTGGTGTGCGGTATGGCGGGGGTCGTGATGTTCTCGACGGCCATGGCCTACGAGAACCAGCCGGAGGCCCGACCGCTGGACCTGCTCGGCTACACGCTGCTGGTCGCGACGGCGCTCGGGCTGGTCTGGTGGCGGACGCGGCCCGACGTCGCGCTGGCCGTGTGCGCCGGGTCGGCGGCCGGCATCTTCGGCCTCGGGTACGCGCTCTCGCTGTGGACGGTCCCGGCCCTGATCGCGCTCTTCTCGGCCATCGCGGCCGGGCGGCGGGCGGCCGGCTGGGCGGGCGCGGCGTTCCTGGTGGCTGTGCCCGCGGTGCCGGCCGTGCTGCGCGCCGAGGCGGACGTCACCATCGCGGTCGTCGTCTGGGCCGCCCTCGTGCTGCTCGTCGCCCAGCCCGCGGAAGTGTCGCGAGCGCGGCGCGACCACACCGCGGAGGTCGAACGGCGGGCCGCCGACGCCGAGCGGACCCGGGAGGAGGAGGCGCTGCGGCGGGCCCAGGAGGAGCGGCTTCGGGTGGCCAGGGAACTGCACGATGTCACCTCGCACACGGTGGCGGTGATCGCGCTGCACGCCTCCGTCGCCGCCGAGGCCGTGGAACGCGCCGGGGGCCCGGCCGAGGCCGCCGCCGCCCTCCAGGTCATCCGGACCTCCAGCCGCCAGGCACTCGGCGAGATGAAGGCCGTTCTCGGCGTCCTGCGCCCCGGCCCGGCCGGCTCCCGTACCCCGGACCCTGCCGGCTCCGGAGCGGCCCTCGACCTCGGCGCTCACATGAGGCCGGGCCCGGGGCCGGTCGAGGCCCGTGGCCCCAGGGAGCCGCTGCCGGGTTCGGCGGAGCTGCCGCGGTTGCTGCGCACGGCGGGCCTGCCGGTGACCCTCGACGTCGAGGGTGAGCGCCGCCCGTTGCCGCCGGCCGCCGACCTGACGGTCTACCGTGTCGTCCAGGAGGCGCTGACGAACACCATGCGGCACGCGAACGCCACCACGGCGACCGTGACGCTGCGCTACGAAAGGGGAGCGGTGACCGTTCGGGTGGACGACGACGGCGACGGGAGCAGGGCACCGCGCGGTCACGGCCTCACTGGCATGGCCGAGCGGGTCGCCGCCGTGGGCGGCCTGCTCACCACCGGCGACGGCCCCGCCTGCGGATTCCGCGTCACCGCATGGTTGCCGGCGTGATCGAGGTCCTGATCGCCGACGACCAGCCGCTCGTCCGAGCCGGTCTGCGGGCGCTGCTCGACACGGAGGACGACATGATCGTGGTCGGGGAGGCCGCCGACGGCGCCGAGGCGGTGCGGCTCTCGGGCCGGCTCCGGCCCGACGTGGTGCTGATGGACGTCCGGATGCCGGAGTTCGACGGGCTCCAGGCCACCCGCGCCCTGACCGCCACGGGCGTGCGCGTCGTCGTGGTCACCACGTTCGACCTCGACGAGTACGTGTACGAGGCGCTCAGGTCCGGAGCCAGCGGCTTCCTGGTCAAGGACGCCGAGCCGGGCGAGATCCGGCACGCCGTCCGGGTGGCCGCCCGGGGCGATGCCCTGCTGTCACCGGGGGTCACGCGCAGGCTGATCGAGCAGTTCACCGCGCGCCGGCTCACCGGCCTGGACGACGGCCGGCTGGCGCCGTTGACCGGCCGCGAGCGAGAGGTGCTCGCCAGGGTCGCCAGAGGATTGTCCAACGTCCAGATCGCCGAGCAGCTCTCCATGAGCCCGCTGACCGTCAAGACGCACGTCAACCGCATGATGACCAAGCTGGCGGTGCACGACAGGGCGCAGCTCGTCGTCATCGGTTACGAGAGCGGCCTCGTCCATCCCGGCGACGCCGGCTGACAGCCCACCCCAGGACCTGACGACCCGAGCGGGCCCCTGCTCGCGCACCGAGCCTCTGCCCCAGGGACCTGAGGCTCCGAGCGGGCCTCTGCCGGCGCACCGGGCGCCCGCCGGAATCCCGGGTGGCCCCGTCACCCGTCACCCCGTCAGCCCGTCCGTTCGGGAGTACCACGGGTGCAGTAGCCGGCTGACCGCGCACGGGGGACGCCGGGCGGCGCGCGTGCTTCCTACCGTCGCCGCATGATCCGTTTCTGCATCCGTCACCGATGGCTCGTCGTCGTGCTCTGGCCGGTCCTGGCCGCCGCCCTCATCGCGGCCGCCGCCACCTGGCCGGCCGCATGAACGCCGTCCCCGGCGTACGCGTCTCCCTGGACGCCCAGCGGGTGTCACCGGACGGGACGCTCGCCTCCATCCCCCATCGACTACCCGGACCCCGCCGCCGCCCCGGAGCTGAAAAGGCTCCGCGACGGCTTCCAGGCTTCCGGCGTCACCGTGGAACTGGCGGGCGACGACTTCGCTGACTTCACCCCCGGCGGCCTGACGGAGGGCATCGGGCTGCTCGCCGCCGCGATCGTGCTGCTGGTCGCGTTCCGCTCGCTGATCGCGACCGTGCTTCCGCTGGTCATCGGCGTGGTCGGGGTGGCGTGCGGCGTCGCGCTGCTCACGGTGCTCGGCCACCTCGTCGACACGCCCGGCTTCGCCGTCTACCTCACGATCATGCTGGGGCTCGGCGTGGGCATCGACTACGCGCTGCTGATCGTCACCAGGTTCCGCGCGGGCCTGGACGAAGGGCTCGGCGTGGCGGAGGCCGTCACGCGGGCCATGCGCACGGCGGGCAGGTCCGTGCTGCTCGCCGGGCTGATCGTCATCGTGACCGGGTCCGGCATTCTGTTCCTCGGCCCGTCGATCGGCGGCGGGATCGCGCTGTCCGCCGGGTGCGGCGTGCTCATGGTGATGCTGGCCTCGCTCACCCTGCTGCCCGCTCTGCTGGCCTTGGTCGGCACGCGGATCGACCGGTTCGCGCTGTCCCGCCGTTCCGCGGCCCGGCCCCTGGCGTACCGGTGGAGCCGGGTCGTTCAGCGCAGGCCGTGGCTGATGGGAACGGTGGCACTCCTGGCGCTGGCCGCTCTCGCCCTGCCCGGAACGCAGTTGCGGGTCGGCTGGTCCGACGCGGGCAACCGGCCGGTGAGCGACACCACGCGCCGTGCCCACGACCTGCTCGCCCGGGGGTTCGGGCCGGGCATGGAGGCGCCGCTGATCCTGGCCGTACGCGACACGGGACGGGCTCCGCTCGGCGACGTGGTGCGCCGGGCGGCCGCCACCGCCGCCGCCATCGACTACGCCCGGCATGCGTCCGGCCGCATGCCGTGGATGGTCGGGGCGGTCCTGCTGGCGTCGTTCGTGCTGCTCGCCGGGGTGTTCAGGAGCGTGGTGCTGCCGGTGAAGGCGATCGCGGTGAACCTGCTGTCCATCGGCGCCGCCTACGGCGTCGTCGTGGCCGTCTTCCAGCAGGACGTGCTCGGGCAGGGAACCGCGGGGCCGATCGACGCGTGGGTGCCGACGATGTTGTTCGTCATCACCTTCGGGCTGTCCATGGACTATGAGGTGTTCCTGCTGTCCAGGATCAGGGAGGAGTATCTGACGCACGGCGACGACAGCCGCGCGGTCGCCGGCGGGCTGGCCGCGACCGCCAGGGTCATCACCGCGGCCGCCACGATCATGTTCTGCGTGTTCGCCGCCTTCGGCGCGTTCGATGATCGCGCGCTGCGCGTGATGGGTGTGGGGCTGGCCGCTGCGGTGCTGGTCGACGCCACGGTGGTCCGCCTGGTTCTGGTGCCCGCCGCCATGGAGGTGCTCGGTGCGCGCAATTGGTGGTTCCCCAACCTGACCTTTCGGAGGCTGACATCCGGGGAAAAAGTTACGTAATATCCACACATCACGAGCGTTGGGGGCGCCAGGGTGCCAGGACAGAACGTGGGTGTGGTCGTCGATCCGGGAGTATCCCCGGAGGTCGCCGGATTGTTGCGCGCGAACGCCCCCCTGCTGTCCAGGATCAAGGCGGGCTGGGTGCCCCCGGCCACCCGGGCCCCGGCGCGCCACCCGAGCGCCTCCAGCGCGCTGCTGCTGGCCGCCACCCCCGCCGTGATCGCGTTCATGGCCGTCCTGATGGCCTCGCCGCTCGCGCCCGCCGGGTTCATGCTCCTGGGCACGTACGTTTTCATCGTCCTCATCAAGATCGCCTCGATGGGCGAGGTGGTGGAGGAGGACCGGCCGCACGAGCGCGGCGTGTACGAGCAGGCCCGCTGGCACGACGGCCGCTACCTGCTGCCCGAGGACTTCGACGAGGAGGCCGGGCAGGTGCTGGCCAGGGCGCAGCGGGCGATCGGGTCCGTGCTGCGCTCCCATGTCAACGCCGAAGGCCTCCTCGACGACGCGCGCAACGCCGTGATGCTGCCCGCGCAGGAGTGGGAGATCGCCCGGCTGCTGGCCAAGCTGTCGGCGCTGCGCCTGGAGCACAGGGAACTGGTCTCCCGGGGCATCGCGCCCGAGGTCGCCGCGGTGATCGAGCCGCTCGAACGGGCGCTGGCCGGCAGCGAGGCGGCCGTGGTCGCCCGCGTGGAGGCGCTGGAGCGCTACGCCGCCCACGTCGCCGACGCAGAGCGCGCCTACCACGCCCGCGGCCAGATCGAGGAGCTGCGCGCCCGGCTGCCGAAGTACGAGGAGCTGCTGGCGGAGTCGGGTGCGGACGCGCTGGCCGTACCCGAGATCGAGCGGCTGGCCGAGGACGCCGACGTTCTGGAGCGCACGCTCCGGCGCAGCGTGCGCTCGGCGCACGAGGCCTTCCGCTACCTGGAGAGCTGACAGTCGGACAGACCGGGACATAGGATCAGTAACGTGGCCGGACGTCATGCGAAGGTGATCATCGATCCGGCGGTGCCTGACGACGTCGCGGCCCTCTTACGCGACAACCGCAAGCTGCTCGTCCGCATCCACGCGGGCTGGGCGCCTGCGCACAGGGGTCACCGGCCCATGGCGGGCACCGTGGCCAGGCTGGCGGCCACCGTGACGGCCGTTGCGGCCGCGGTGTACGGGCTGACGTTGTTCGTCGCCGAGCAGTACACGGCCTTCGTGGTGATCATGACGGGGGCGGCGCTGCTGATCGTCAGCGTCCTGCTCAGGCCCAGGCCCGACGCCGAGGTGGAGCGCCGGCACGCCTTGGAGCGCGTCGTCTACGACCACGCCGGCGGGTACGACGGACGCTTCGTGCTCCGCGAGCACCTCGACGACGCCGCGCGACCGCTCCTGGGCCGCGCCCAGGCGGCGATCGACCAGGTCATGAGCTCCAGCGTCAATGCCGAAGGGCTGCTCGACGACGTGCGCAACGGCGTGATGCTGCCGGCGCAGGAGTGGGAGATCGCCCGGCTGCTGGCCAAGCTGTCGGCGCTGCGCGCCGAGCACCAGGAGGTCGTCGCGGAGGGCGTCACCCCCGAGGTGGCCGCCGTTGCGGGGCCGCTCGCCGAGGCTCTCGACAGCAGCCAGCGGGCGGTGCTGGCCCGCGTCGAGGCCCTGGAGCGGTACGCCGGCCACGTGGCCGACGCCGAGCGCGCCTACCGCGCCAGGCATCAGATCGAGCGGCTCAGCGCCCGGCTGCCCCGCTACGAGGAGTTGCTCGCCGAGTCGGGCGCCGACGGGTCGGCCGTGCCGGAGCTGAGCCGATTGTCGGACGACGCCGACCGCCTTGAGCAGGCGTTACGCAACAGCGTCAGCTCCGCGCACGAGGCATTTCGCCACCTCAAGGGTTGATTTCCCTTAGGATCCGGTTTTGTGGCGGATGTGGTGGTAGACCCCGGGGTGCCGCCCGATGACGCTCAGCTGCTCAGGCAGAGCCGGCTGGTGCTGATGAAACTGCGCCAGGGCTGGGTGCCCGACAAGCGGCGGGCCGCGTCGAGCGCGCGCTATCGCATGGCCGCCGGCTTCGGCACGGTGGCGTTCTTCGGACTGATCATGGGTGTCGGCGGCCTCGGCAGGGGACTCGGCATCCTCATGCTCCTGCTGATGCTCATCCCCGTCATGGTCGTCCTGTTCGTCAGGAACGATCTGGGCGAAGAGGACGAGGACGAGTACGAGCGGCAGACGTACGAGCAGCTGCGCTGGTACGAAGGCCGCTACGTGCTGACCGACGACCTCGACGAGTCGTCCAGGCGGCTGCTCGCCCGCGCCCAGCGGGCCATCGCCACCGTGACCGGCTCCCGGGTCAACGCCGAGGGCATGCTCGATGACGTGCGCAACGCCGTGATGTTGCCGGCGCAGGAGTGGGAGATCGCCCGGCTGCTTGCCAAGCTGTCAGCGCTGCGCACCAAGCACAGGGAGACCGTCTCGCAGGGGCTCACGCCCGAGGTGGAGGCCGTGGCCAGGCCGCTGGCCGGGGCGCTCGACAGCAGCGAGGCGGCGGTGCTGGCCCGCGTGGAGGCTCTGGAACGGTACGCCGCCAACGTCACCGAGGCCGAGCGCGCGTTCGTGGCCCACGAGCAGATCGAGGAACTGCGCGGCCGGATGCACCAGTATGAGGAGCTCGTGGCCGAGACCGGGGCCGACGGGTTCGCCGTTCCCGAGCTCGACCGGCTGGCACGCGACGCCGACCGGCTGGAGCAGGCGCTGCGGCGGAGCGTGAGCTCCGCCCACGAGGCCTTCCGCTACCTCGAACCCTGACCCGCGGCCTCCAGCAGCACGTCGCACAGGGTGTCGGCCGCGTCCAGGCGGCCGAGCGCGGCCGCCGCCTGCCCCATCGCGTGCCGCAGCTCGGGGTCGGCCAGCAGCGGCATCAGCTCGGCCAGCAACTGGTCGGCCGCCGGACGCGGCTCCAGCAGCGCCCTGGCCGCGCCGGCCGAGGCCAGGTAGCCGGCGTTCTTGCGCTGCTCGTCACCGCCCGTCGGGATCAGCGGGATCAGCACGGACGGCTTGCCGATGGCCGTCAGCTCCGAGACCGTGCCCGCGCCGCTGCGCGAGATCACCACGTCGGCGGCGGCGAACAGGTCGGCCAGCTCCGCTCCCACGTAGGGCACCGGGTGGTAGCGCTCGGCCAGCTCGCCGGGCAGCGCGACGGCCCGCATCTGGTCGATCCAGGCGGGCCCGCACTGGTGCACGATCTGCGCGTGCGGCAGCAGCCGGGGCAGCACCTCGGCGATGAGGGTGTTGATCTGCTTGCTGCCCTGCGCCCCGCCCGTCACGTAGATCAGCGGCACCTCGAACGTCAGCCCGAACAGGTCGTAGGCCGCCGCCCTCTTGCCCTGCAGCAGCTCCGGCCGGATCGGATTGCCCGTCACCACGGCCTTCTTCCTGGCCGCCGGGGGCAGATATTCCAGCGACGACTCGTGCGACAGCGCGATCCTGGTCGCCAGCCTGGACAGGATCCTGTTCGCCAGCCCGACCACGGTCGTCTGCTCGTGCATCACCAGCGGGCGGCGGATCAGCTTGGCCGCCACGCCGATGGGGACCGCGACGTAACCCCCGGTCGACAGCACCACGTCGGGCAGGTAGCGGGCCGCGTGCCCCACCGCCTGGAACACCCCGACCGGGATGCGGAACACGTCGGCGACGTTGGTGACCAGCTCCTTGAGGTTGGGGCGGCGGCGCAGCTTGCCCGTCGTGATCGCCTTGAACGGGATGCCGTGCTCGGCGGTGATCCTGGCCTCGAGACCGTTGGCCGTGCCCACCCAGAGCACGTCGTGCGGCACCTGACGTCGCTGAACGGCCGACAGGGTCGTCAGGGCCGGATAGGTGTGACCACCGGTGCCGCCGCCGGTGATCAACAGTCGCAGGGTTCGTGACATGCGATCAGACTAGAGCCGCACAGCGGAAACCCGTGTGCCCGGAGGCGGAGTCAGGAGTGTTGGAGGTGCGGGCGGCGACACGATAGCGGTTGCAGTAGGAGTCGTGGCACATGTACGACCCGCCGCGGATCACCTTGGCGCCGCCCTCGGCCGGCCCCGTGGGGTTGTCGGCGAAGGCCTCCCACGTCGTGCCCCACCAGTCGGCCGTCCACTCCCACACGTTGCCCGAGACGTTGTAGAGGCCGTAGCCGTTGGGCTGGAACGACTTGACGGGCACCGTCCCCTTGCTCGGCGCGGTCGGGAACCGGCCCTGCCAGATGTTGCACCGCTGCCGGCCCTTGGGCGCCAGCTCGTCGCCCCACGGGTACTTCTTGCGCTCCAGCCCGCCGCGGGCCGCCATCTCCCACTCCGCCTCGGTGGGCAGCCGCTTGCCCGCCCACGTGGCGTAGGCGCCGGCGTCGTTCCACGACACGTGCACCACGGGATGGTTCTGCCGGTCGCCGATCGAGGAGCCGGGACCCTCGGGCGAGCGCCACGTGGCCCCCTCCACCCCGGCCCACCAGGGCGCGCCCGGCACGGAGGCGTCCATCACCCCACCCGTGGCGAACTGGTGGAACACGAACGACCAGCCGATCCGCTCGGCCTCCGTGACGTAGCCGGTCTCCTTGACGAACGTGGCGAACTGCGCGTTCGTCACGCATGCCGGATCGATCAGGAACGGGTCGAGCCGCACCTCGCGGACCGGCCCCTCACCGTCGTCGGGCCGTCCGTCGGGGTCGTCCCCGCCCATCAGGAACGTCCCGCCGGGGATGCGCACCATGCCGCGCGGCGCCGTCCGCCGCACAGCGATCTTCACGGCCTCCTGGACGGGCCCGGAGGTGGCGTTTCTGCTCGGGCCGCAGCAAGCGTTCACAGATCCCCCCAACGTGTCGTGACACCAAGGAAGGGTAATGCCTGCGGCAGGCCCGTCACGACGCGGACGCCCCACGCCACGGCGCCGGCCGCCCTCCCCGCGCGCCCGGGGGCGCCGGGCTCCCTGTCGTCGTCGAAGCCGCAGGACTGTAGCGTTTCACCATGCGACTCGGCGTGCTGGACATCGGCTCGAACACCGTGCATTTACTGGTCGTCGACGCCCACCGCGGCGCCCGGCCCATGCCCGCCTACTCCCACAAGGTCGAGCTGCGCCTGTCCGAGCATCTCGGCGACGACAACCGGCTGGCCGGCAAGGGCATCGAGCGGCTCGGTGCCTTCGTGGAGGAGGCCGTCGCCCTCGCCGAGGACAAGGGGGTGGAGGACCTCGTGGCCTTCGCCACCTCCGCCGTGCGCGAGGCCTCCAACGGCGAGCAGGTGCTCGCCGAGATCGACCAGCGTTGCGGGGTGGACATCACCGTGCTGTCCGGTCGCGACGAGGCCAGGCTGACCTTCCTGGCCGTACGGCGGTGGTTCGGATGGTCGTCGGGGCGGCTGCTGGCCTTCGACATAGGGGGCGGTTCGCTGGAGATCGCCGCCGGGGTTGACGAGGAGCCCGACGTGGCCGTGTCGCTGCCGCTGGGCGCCGGGCGGCTGACGCGCGACTGGCTCACCGGCGACCCGCCCTCCGCCGACGAGGTGCGCAAGCTGCGCAAGCACGTACGCGCCGAGATCGCCCGCACCGTCGGCGACATCGTCAGATACGGCGGGGCCGACCGCGCGGTGGCCACGTCCAAGACCTTCAAGCAGCTGGCCAGGATCGCCGGCGCGGCGCCCTCCAGCGAGGGCCCCTACGTCGCGCGCACGCTGTCGCGTGCGGACATGGCCGACTGGGCGGCCAAGCTGACCACCATGGAGGCCGCCGAGCGGGCCCAGCTGTCCGGCGTGTCCGAGGGCCGGGCGGCGCAGCTGGCGGCGGGCGCGCTGGTCGCCGACGCGATCATGGACCTGTTCGAGGTGGAGCGGCTCGACGTGTGCCCGTGGGCGCTGCGCGAGGGCGTCATCCTGCGCCGCCTCGACCTCCTGCCCGGCCGCCTCGACCAGGCGAACGGTGTGGCCGAGTAAGCCCGTTATATCCCCAAGATCAGGCATAGACCGCTGGGCGGCGGGCATCTTCTGCCGAATGGTGGAAGTGCTCGGCGCGATCGGTGCCCTGGCGGTCGTCGTCCTCCTCATCGTCATGGCCGTGCTGCTCATCGCGGTGGCCGCCATGGTCACCTTCGTGACGATGGCCGCCGTGATGATCAACTGGCGTGCGGCGTGGAGGCGGCTGAGCCGCCGGGAGCGCCGGCTGGAGCTCAAGCTGAGCGGCGGCGCCGTGCCGGCGCGGCGGCGGGCCGAGCTGAGCGGTAACACGCCCCGCGTACGCCGACGGCTGCGCCTCGGCGGCCGTCCCGCGGAGCGCGGGTCCGCCGGCGGCCACCCGCACCGCGTACGGCTGCGCGACCACAGGCCGGCGGAGCGGTCCAGCAAGCTCTAGGTGGTCATGAGGTGCGTGCCGGCCGCGCCGGGCGCGTACCGCAGGCGCTTCTCCAGGCACACCATGGCCCCGTCCTCGTGCTTGTTGGCGAAGCGGATGTCGTCGGCGAGGGCCCGCATGATCTGCAGCCCGCGTCCGTGCTCGGAGCCCGGGCCGTGGTCGACGATCTCGCGCGGGTCGAAACCGCCTCCGTGGTCCACCACCTGGATGACACACCGCTCGTCGTCGACGATGGCGCAGACGCGGTAGTCGTCGCTGGGCGCTGCGTGTTTGATCACGTTGGAGCACGCCTCGGTGAGCATGAGCTCGATGTCGTCGCGGACCTGCGGATCGACGCCCAGCGAGCGCAGCGTGCCGTCCAGCATCTCTCTGATCAGCGGGACGCTCGCCGCATCGCGGGGCAACCGAAGCGCTATCGTGGTCTCCACCGCGCCTCCTCCCTTGTCGATGCGTGTCATCCCACTGCCCCTGATCTCGCGCCCCAATCGTCCCTTCAGGCGTTACAAGTCCGGATGATCAGGGCTCGATGAGCCGCATGGCCACCTCGATCGTGGCCTTGTGGATCTCCTCCTCCGACAGCTCGCCCTCCAGGGCCAGCCACTTGCCCGCGTGCAGCCCGAACAGCGCCAGCGAGCGGCTGATGCGCTCGACGGGCGTCGCCTCGGGCCCGCTCATCTCGTGCGTCACCTCCTTCATCCGCTCGCGGATCTTGATGAGCGTCGGGTGGTCGCGCAGCGCCGTCTGGTTACGCTCGAGGAACCTCGCCACGCCGAGGTGCCGGGTGCGCCGCAGGTAGGCGGCGTAACGCTCGACCAGCTCCCGGCGCATCTCCGGTGTCTTGGGCTGGCTGCGCGCCCACGCGAGCAGCTCCTCGATGTCGGTCAGCCGGAGATCGACCAGGCTCGCGACGATGTCGTCCTTGGTCTTGAAGTGGTAGTAGAGCGCGGCCTTCGTCACCCCGAGCTCCTCGGCGATCTCCCGCAGGGAGGTCGCCTCGTAGCCCTGCTCGGTGAAGAGCCTGAGCGCGATCTCCTGGATCCGGGTTCGCGTGTCTTCCCGCACTTCGCACCTATTTCGACTTGACGGCCGACAAGTAAGTATCTACCTTATTCTACGCTTGCCGGTCGGCAAGTAAGGAACGTGCGCGCTGGGGGGTAAGTGGTGGCTGAGGCAATCGGACGGCGCCGCGAGGTCATGGTCGTCCTGCCGGGGCTGATGCTCGCGATGATGCTGGCGATGCTCGACAACATGATCGTGGGCACGGCCATGCCGCGCATCGTGGGAGAGCTCGGCGGCCTGGCACACCTGTCCTGGGTGGTCACGGCGTACGTGCTGGGCACGACCGTGTCGACGCCGATCTGGGGCAAGATCGGCGACCTGTACGGGCGCAAGGCCATCTTCATCATCTCGATCGTCATCTTCATGATCGGTTCGGCGCTCTGCGGAATGGCCGGCTCCGAGCTGCTCGGCGGGCCGGACGACGGCATGACCGAGCTGATCGCGTTCCGCGCGGTGCAGGGGCTGGGCGCGGGCGGCCTGATCGTGAACGTCATGGCGATCATCGGCGACCTCGTGCCGCCCCGCGAACGCGGCCAGTACCAGGGCATCATGGCCGGCGTCATGTCGCTGGCCATGATCGCGGGCCCGCTGGTCGGCGGCTTCATCACCGACAACCTCGACTGGCGCTGGGCCTTCTACGTCAACCTGCCGATCGGCGCGATCGCGCTGGTCCTGCTGGTGCTCAGGCTGCACCTGCCCAAGGTGGAGAAGACGCGGGTGCGCATCGACTGGGCGGGCGCGATCCTGCTGTCGGTCAGCATCACCGCGATGGTGCTCATCACCACCTGGGGAGGCAACGAGTACGCGTGGGGCTCCTGGCAGATCCTCGCCCTGGCCGCGCTCGCCGTGGTCACGCTGGCCGTGTTCGTCCTGGTGGAACGGCGGGCGGCCGAGCCGATCATGCCGCTGCAGCTCTTCAGGATCCGCAACTTCACCCTGATCTCGGCCATCGGCTTCCTGCTCGGCTTCGCCATGTTCGGCGCGATCAACTTCCTGCCGCTCTTCCAGCAGATGGTGCAGGGCGCCACCGCCACCAACTCCGGCCTGCTGCTGCTGCCGATGATGGGCGCCTCCATGGTGGTGTCGCTGTTCGTGGGCAAGGCCATCACCGCCACGGGCAAGTACAAGATCTACCCGGTGATCGGCGGCGCCGGCATGGCCGCCGGCATGTGGCTGCTGTCCACCATGGACGTCACCACGCCGGCCTGGCTGACCGGCGTCTACATCGCGGTGCTCGGCCTCGGCATGGGCTTCCTGATGCAGACCACGATGCTCATCGCCCAGAACAGCGTCGAGCAGAAGGACCTCGGCGTCTCCAGCAGCGCGACCACCTTCTTCCGGTCGATCGGCGGCTCCTTCGGCGTCTCGATGTTCGGCGCGATCTTCAACAGCGCGCTGCTGTCCGAGCTGACCGGCAGGTTCGGCGCGCAGGCGGCCGAGCGCATGGCGAGGACCGGCGCCAGGATGGACCCTGGCGCGGTCGCCGCCATGCCCGCCCAGGTCCGCACCGGGCTGCTGGAGTCGCTGGCGGCGTCGATCTCCGGTGTCTTCTGGTGGGCCATCGCGTTCGCGGTGGCCGTGCCGGTGCTGGCGGCGTTCATCCAGGAGATCCCGCTGCGCGGGGCCACCCCGGTGGACGTGCCCGACGAGAAGGCCGTCACGCCCGCGGCGGGATGAAGGAACCGTGCGCCGCCCGGAAAAGGGAAGGCGCGCGGGCGGTGCGGACATGGACAATCCCCCTATGCATCGCATCAGGCGTCCCCGGGTCGACGACGCGGCGGCCATTCACGAGCTCATCAAGGCCCGCGACGTCGCCGTGCTCGGCGCACCCGACATGACCCTCGACGACGTGGCCGACGAGTTGGTGGAGCCCGGCTTCGACCGCGACACGGACGGCTGGCTGGCGTACGACGACGGCGGCCGGCTCGACGGCTGGGCGTGGGCGTGCCCGACCGGCGACGGCGACCTGGTGGACGTCGACGTGATCGTCCGTCCCGGCGCCGAGCCGCTGGCCGGACGGTTGTGGCCGCTCGTCCGCGACCGCGCGCGCGAGATGGCAGCCGAGCGCGGCCACGACGGCGTCACCCTGCACGTCGGCGTCTACCGCGCCGACCGCGGCAAGCAGGCCACGGTCGAGGCCCTCGGCTTCGAGCCGGGCACCAGCTTCCACCGCATGCGCATCGACCACGACGGCCCGGGAGAAGCGCCCGTCGAGGTGCCCGCCGGGATCACCCTGCACACGGGGGAGAGCGAGCAGGTGCGGCGGGTGGCCCACGCGGTGCAGCAGGAGGCGTTCGCCGAGCACTTCGGGTTCGTCCCGGTCGGCTACGACCTGTGGCACGAACGCAGGCAGGCGCAGAGCGTCAACGACTGGAGCCTGCTCACGCTCGCCCGCGTCGACGGGCGTCCGGCCGGGATGGTGATGGGCAACGACCAGTTCGTGGCCGACGAGAACTGCGGCTACGTGGCCACGCTGGCGGTGCTGCCCGCCTACCGGGGGAGGGGCCTCGGCCGCCTCCTGCTGCGCCACGCGTTCGCCGCCGACGCCGCCCGCGGGCGCGTGGGCACGATCCTGCACGTCGACAGCAACAACACCACGCCCGCGCTGGGGCTGTACGAATCCGCGGGCATGCGCCAGCTCATGGTCATCGACGTCTGGCGCCGCCGCCTCCGGACCGCGGGCGGGTCAGACGCGGTGGCGGGAGAGGTGCTCCAGCACTGACTGGTTCGCCTCCCACCCGTCGGGGAACTTCACCGGCACCCCCAGCTGCACCGGCTCCGCGGACGGGTGCGCGTCCAGGAGTTCGGCGATGCCCGCCCTGGCCACCACCACGCACGCGTGCCGGTGCCGCGACGCCAGCACGCACAGCCGGCCCGACTCCAGGTGGAAGGCCGTCGCGTCCCTGCGCCCCGACAGCGGGTGCAGCACGATCGTCACGTCGTACTCGCGGCCCTGCAGCCGGTTGGCGGTGTCCACGGTGATCTGCGGCGGCACGCCGGCGGCGCGGATGGCGGCCACCTGGTCGCGGTGCGCCGCGCCGACCGCGACGCGGTCCGCCGTCACCGGCCGCTCGCCCTGCTCGGAGCTCGCCACCGCACCCCGCTGCAGCAGCCGCCCGGCCAGCGACGCCACCGCCTGCACGGCCTCCGCGTCGGTGCGCACGGTGTGCCGGTTGGGCAGCTCCAGCAGCGCCCACCCCGACCTGGCCGCCTCCTCCAGCGCCCGGTCGTGCGGCGTGCCCATGCCTCCGGTGGCCAGTTCCAGCCGCCGGTCCCCGTCGGACGTGCCCGACCGGAACCCGGTGAACGGGTAGAACGCCCGCGACACCACCG
Organism: Nonomuraea sp. KM88; assembly: GCF_052245635.1. Taxonomy (NCBI): domain Bacteria; kingdom Bacillati; phylum Actinomycetota; class Actinomycetes; order Streptosporangiales; family Streptosporangiaceae; genus Nonomuraea; species Nonomuraea sp. KM88. The sequence continues at coordinate 211,932 of NZ_JBQQCC010000005.1, forward strand.
GCGCGGCCGACGCGGGCAGCCGCCACGACACCGGCAGCCGGTGCACGGGCAGGTCGGGGTTGTGCCGCAGCAGCACCGACACCGCGCTCTGCAGCGGATCCCACGACAACCCCGACCAGCGGTCGCCGTCGACGATCGAGAACGGGTCGAGCTGCCCGGGGTCGCCCACGAACAACGCCCGCTCGAACAGCCCCGCGATCCGCAGCAGCTTGTCCGAGCGCATCTGGTACGCCTCGTCCACGATCGCCCACGGCCACACCCGGCCGCCGATCCACGCCCACTTGTCCGCCGTGGCGATGACGATGTCGGGGTCGCCCAGATCCTGGATCCTCGTGCCGACCCGCACGCCGGGCAGCTCCAGCATCCGCGGCGGCGGCACGTATCCGCTCGCCGACAGCCGCCCCACGGTCAGGCGCGGATGTTTGTCGGAGATCCGCGTCACCAGGTCGTCGACCTGCTCGTTCGTCTGGGCGACGATCATCAGGGGCTCGCCGGTGGCGGCGATGTGCGCGGCGGCGCGTACGACCAGCGTGGACTTGCCCGCACCCGGCGGGGAGTCGACCACCACGCCCCGGTGGCGGGGCAGGTCGGCGAGGACGTTCCTGATGACCTGCTCGGGGCCGGCGGTCACGACCACTCCTCCTGGGCGTCCTCGTCGTCGGGCACGTACTCCTGCGGTGGCCCGCCGTGCGTCCACGGGGTCGCCTCGGCGTCCGGCAGCGCGGGCGAGCCCTGGAAGTCGTCCGTCAGCGAGGTGTAGCAGACCCGCTCGCCGATCTCGGGCACGGCGCCCGGCGCCGCCGTCCTGCCGCGGCCCATGCCCTTGGTGATCTTCAGGGTGACCAGGCCCTCACCGGCCGACACCAGCTCCGCGCCCTGAGCGCGCCGCTGCGGGGTGCCGAGGGACGTGCCGGGCGCGAGGCGTACGGGATCGTCGGTCTTGACCACCACGAGCGGCCGGAGCTTGCGCGAGCGGCCCTCGCCCTCGGTGTTGTCCGGGTCGGTGTCGAGGACCTCGCCCGCGAACGCCTCCCCGGTCAGCCGGTATTCGGCCATCACGAGCGGGTCGTCGTAGGCGCGCTGCGCGTCGTAGGCGGCCTGGGCGCGTTCCATGCGGGCGAGCTTGGCGGCGGCGGCGACCGCGCCGTCGCGCCGGGGCTGCGGCGGCGCGCCCTCGGCGATGTGCGCGGCCATGCCGCTGAACGAGCCGCGGTCCTGCTCCCACCGCGACGCCACGCCGGCGCCCGCCTCCAGCCCGGCGAGCAGGTCGATCGCCTGCCACATGAGCCGCCACCCGGGCTCCAGCTGGGTGCGCAGCGCCTCCGTGACGCGTTCGGCCGAGCCGCTGTCCATCGCCGGCGCGAGCACCTCCGCGTCGAACCCCGGGTCGGTCGCCGGCCCGGCGGGCGGCCAGATCAGCGGGTCCTCGGCGTCGTCGCTCGGCCCGGTGGTGATCCAGGCCAGCAGCGCGGCCAGGTTGGCGTCCTCCAGGCCGCTCTGCCCGCTGGCCCAGTGCCGGCCCAGCTCCTCCGTCATGGCCGGCATCAGCGACGAGCCGGGGTACGCCGCCCGCTCCGCGAAATAGGTCAGCCAGCGCCCCAGCAGCGGCACCGACTCCGGCACCGGGGCCCGGCGGAAGCGCATCGAGCGGCCCAGCAGCCGGACGAAGGCCACGCCCGCCGGGTTGGGGACGAGGATCTGCGGCGCGTCGATCGCCCGCTCGTACGGGTCGGCGTTCCTGCGCTCCACCGTCTCGGTGTCGCGCAGGAACCCCTCAACGTACGGCAGCAGCACCCCCGCCAGCTCGGCCGCCCACGCGAAGCGCAGGTCGCGGTTGCGCGGCTGGGTCACGACCAGCAGGCGCGGCCGGTCGCGGTCGGTGCCGAGCATGGCCGCGAGCGGCGCGGCGGCCTCGCCCGACAGCTTGAGCGGGATGAACACCATCGGCCGGTCCGCCAGGTGGCAGTGCCTGACGGTCGCGATGGGCTGCGCGATGCCCTCGTCCATGGCCCGCAGCCGGGCGAGCGAGGTCAGCAGGCTCACGTGGGTCTCCCTCGCGGGCTCACGTCAGGCACTCCTTGCGCAGGCGTTCGGCGTTGCGGAGCAGCCGCGCGATCTCCTCCTGGCCCGCGGCGGGGTCGCGGGCGCCGTCGGCCAGGCCGAGCGCCTCCGCCACCGAGGCCACCCCGCCCAGCTCGTCGCGCACCTGCCGGCCGAGCAGGTCGGAGGCGCCCTCCTGCCGGGCCTCGTCGCGGCAGAAGAAGCACATGTCGCACGTGGACAGGCAGTCGGGGGCGTAGCGGGCGGTCGTCCTGCGCAGCGCGTCGGCCAGCTCGGCGACCGGCCTGGTGGGCCGGCCGTCGTCGTCCGGCCGCAGGTCGAACGTCAGATCGCAGGGCAGCCCTTCGAGCAGCCGGTCGAGGGCGGTCATCCTGGTGAACTGGCGGCGCAGCACGGCCAGCTGCCTGCGCACGTCGACCAGCGAGGCGACGGGGCGGTTGGCGAAGTTCTCCGGGCAGACCAGCACCACGTCGTGCGAGACCTTCAGCGGGTCGTGGCCCAGCTCCTCCAGCAGCGTGCGCAGCGCCAGCACGTAGACGGCGGCCTGGCGGGCGGCCGCCGCCACCGCCGAGGGGTCGGCCTGCCCGTCGATCACCGCGAACGACTTGATCTCCACGATGTGGAAGCGGCCGCCGAGCTGGAACGCCACCACGTCCGGTTCCAGGTAGGCGGTGTGACCGGCGATCTCCAGGCTGAGCAGCGGGTGGTCGTACAGCGTGCCCGCGTCGTGCTCGTCGCGGGCGGCCCGGTCGATCAGCGTCCTGGTGTGGGCGTGGCGCAGGTGGGCGCCGACGTTCTCCACGTCGTGGTAGGCGACCTCGGCGACGGGCAGGCCGAGCAGCTCGCGCAGCATCCGCAGCAGCTCCGCGCATCCGTCGGCCTTGACCAGCGCCTCGAACACGTTGCCGCGCGTGATCGCGAACGGCGACTGGCCGAACGGCGCGGGGAATCCGAGGTGCCGGGCGGCGGCGTCCTTGTCGACGCCTGCGCCGTCCATGAGGGCGCGGCGGGCACAGCCGGGGTTGGCGGCCAGGGCGGCGATCGCTCGGGCGTCGTGCGGCTGCGGCGGCGTGACGCCCCGCAGCACGTCGAGCCGGGGTCGTGGGGTCACGGCCGCGCTCCGTCCCGCGCGCTCGGCCGCCCGGTGCCGCCGCCTTCCTCCGCTGTTGTCGCCGCGCTGCCTGGCGGGTTCACGGGCCCGCTCCGCACGGCGCGCTTCAAGCCGCTCACTTCGCGTTCTCCTTCTTGATCGTGCCCAGCGTAGCGGCGCCGAACAGGCGGCCCGCGTCATCGAGCTGTGCCACGGCGCGTTGCGCCAGCTCGGCGCGGTCCCGCGTGTCGCGCTCGGCGTGCACGCGCAGCTCGGCCCTGGCCGCCTCGATCACCCTGCCGCGGTGCGGCGGGCCCAGCGTTCCGCCGGCCGCGCCGGGGATGTTCCTGGCCATCCTGACGAGTAACCTGTCCGCCCGCTCGTCGCCGGCCTCCTGCTCGGCCACCGCGATGGCGCAGGTCAGGAAGTCGACACGAGGGCTGAGCGGGCCGACCACGCGCCGTTCCAGCGGCCAGGCGCTGAGCGTCAGGAGGCCGCGGGCGGGGGAGAGGCGGTCGGTGAGCGCGGCGCACAGATAGTACGGCCGCCCGAACGGCGACGACCTGAACGAGCGCTCCTCGTCCCTGCGCAGGCTGGTGAGCCGGCTGCTGCTGATCGTGCCGCCGAAGAACGCGGCGCTGACGGCCACGATCAGTCTCGACTGGGCGGCCGCCCCCAGCAGCCGCAGCCCCTGGTGCACCTGCTCGCGCACGGTGACCAGGCGCGGCGGCTCCTCCTTGGCGGGCTGCTCGCCGCTCACCAGGGCGTCCCAGGCGTGCTCGGCGCTGCGCAGCTCGGCCCGCAGGACGCGGGCCTTGGCGCCGCCCCTGGCCCGCATCGCCTTGCGGACGCCCGCTCGCAGCTCGTCGATGCGCCGCTCGAGGTCGTCCAGCCGGTCACTCATGGCGCGACTGTATCAACCATCCCAGTATTTTCCAGTAATTTCATGATTTCGAGGCAGTCTAATGATCTACATCGTAAAGGCGCCCGCCGCGAACGAATCCGATCAAGAGGCCGGGGACGCCACGACCCAGGTGCGGTCGTCGGTGAGGAAACGATCGAGCCGCAGGCCCTCGGCGGCCAGGTCGGCCGACAGCTCCTCGTCGGTGAGCCGCCTGGACGAGAACGACTGCGTCCACACCTTGTCCTCGCCGTGGGTGTAGCGCATGGTCGCCTGGAAGATCCCGGGGGAGACCTCCTCGACGGCCGCCAGGGTGATCGTGACGTCGCCGTCCCGGCGGCTCTGGCCGGCGTGCCACCGGTCGTGCACGTGGGCCGGCTTCCACTGGATGAGCACCGCGCCCCGGGGCTTGACGTGCCGCGCGCAGGTGGCCAGGAAAGCGCGCCTCACCGCGGGGTCCACGGTGTTCACCAGCTGGGAGGCCAGCATGACCGTGTCGAAGCGCCGGTCGAGCCGGAGGTCCTCCACCCGGCCCAGCACCGTGTGCGTGCCGCGCACGCGGGCCAGCATCTCGGCTGACTCGTCGACGGCCACCACCTCGAAGCCTCGCTCGATGAGCGGGTGCGTGACGCGGCCGACACCCGCCCCTAGCTCCAGGACGCTGCCGCCGGGCGGGGTGACCTGGGCGACGATCTCCGGCTCGACGCCCGGCTCGAGCAGGCTGTAGAAGTCGACAGGGGATCCGTCCGGGGTGATGGGGCCGGGGCCCGTGCCAGAGTTGCGCATGCCTCGAAACTATCCCTCCGGGAAGACGGGCGCGTGATCGGAAGTCGTCCCGTCCCTCTGCGGATCCCGTGCGCTCGCCCGCCTTCGCCGGGTGGTGATCCGCGGCGTGCCGTCGATCCGCTAGGGTGGCTTCCCCCTTTGCGAAAGTAGTCGGAATGTCGCACGTTCATATGGTTTTGTCCGCCGCGGGGGATCACCCCTATCCGCTGATCCGAGGGGGCGGGCTGTTCCTGATCGGCGTGGGCACCGGCTTCCTCCTGAGCTGGATCTTCCGTACGTACTGGCTGCAGTTCCTGATCGGCGGCTTCGCCGCCGGGTTCGTCGGCAGCGGCCTGAGCGCGCTGCTGCCCAGCCTCGGCTCGCCGTCGTTCGCCCACATCGCGGGGCTCGTCGGGTCGTTCGTGCTCGAAGCCGGGCTGATCTACCTCGTGCTCTCCAGGACCAAGGGCGCCGACGACCGCACGGTCCTGTTGTGGATCCTGTTCGTGGTGGGCGTGCACTTCCTCCCGATGGGCATGGCCCACGGCCCGCTGATCACCCTCCTCGGCGTGCTCACCATGGCCAACGCGGCCGCCGGACTCCGGATCAAGGCCCCGCTGCCGGTGTTCGGCGTGACCGACGCGCTGCTCAAGCTCGGCTTCGGCGCGGTGATGCTCCTCGGGTACCCGGCGCTGACCTTCACCTGAGCCCGTACGGAACTCGACGCGCCCGGCCGCCCGCGTACATCCGCGAATCCCCGCACGCCGCTGAGCTGGCCCGATAAGGTTTCCGGCGGACACAGGGCGGCGACGGCGGGAGGGCGGGGCGGCACGTGAACCACGGGACCCGGCAGGTGATGGGCGCCGTCGCCGGACTGGCCGCGCTCATCCCCGTCTACTACCTGACCGAGGCGGCCGCCAGGGCCCTGCGCACGGGCGTCGCCACGTTCGGCCCGGCGCCGGCCGGCCTGGCCTGCCTGGGGGCGGTGGCCGTCATCGTCACCGTCCTCACCGCCTGGCCTGCGGCGGCGCTGTGCTGCGGCGTGCCGCTGGCGTCGGCCGGTCTCCTGTTCGCCCTCGACGTGGACGCCGCGCTCGGCGCCGCCGGCCGCCTGCCCTGGGCCGCGGCGGGCGGGCTGCCGTGGCCGGGACCGGACGGCGTGCCGTGGGCGCAGCCGGGCGAGCCGCCCGGCACGCTGGCCGGGATGACGGGCCTCTACCTGCTCATCGGAGCGCTGCTGGTGCTCTCGGCGCTGCTGCCCGTCCGGTTGCGATCTATCCTGGGAAGGTGAGCGGGCGGGATCCGGATCGGCGCAGGGCGCTGCTCGACGCGGCAGACCGGGTCATCACCGACGACGGCCCCGAGGCGTCGATGGCGGCCATCGCCGCCGCGGCGGGCGTCACCAAACCTGTCCTCTACCGCCACTTCGGCGACAAGAGCGGCCTCTACCAGGCGCTGGCCGACCGGCACGTGCGCACGGTCATCGGCCGGCTGCGGCCCTGGCTCGCCGCGCCGGGCATGGACCCGCGCGGCCGGGCGCGAGCCGCCATCAGCGTCTACCTCGACCTGATCTCCGCCAATCTCAACCTCTACCGGTTCCTGTTCCTCCGGGCCGGAGCCGAGGACACCGCGATCCGCTCCCGCATGACCTCCCTGGTGCGCGGCCTGGGGGAGGAACTGGGCGCGGTGCTGGCCGCCGAGGGCGCGGTGGCCGATCCGGTGCGGGCGCAGGTGCTCGGGCACGCCTTCGTCGGCATGGTGCAGACGACCGGCGACTGGTGGCTGGAGCATCCGGAGGTGGACCGCACTCAGGTGGTGGAGGGGCTGGTGGACGTGATCGCCGCCGCTGTCTCCGGCGCGGTCTCCGGCGCCGGGGCCCCGCACGCCGCGGGGAAGGGCTGAGGGACGCCCTTCACCCGCGGGCCGCGCGATCGCGCACCATCTGGAGCAGGTCCCACTCGTTCTGGCACACCCGCCGCCCGATCGCGGCCAGCTCGACCGACCGCGCGCCGCCGCGCAGGTGCCGCATGGTCTGCATGACGCAGATGACGCCCCACTTGAGCACGCCGAACGTCTCCCACCAGCGCAGCGCCTCCCGGTCCACCGGAGCGCCGCCCGCCCGCTCGTACGCGTCGATCAGGTCGTCGTAGTGCCCGAAGCCGCCGACCGGCAGCGGCGAGCCGAACCGCCACGCCTTCACGCACAACCACCCGAGGTCCTCCAGCGGGTCGCCGGCGTGGGCGAGCTCCCAGTCGAGCACCGCCCTGATCCCCTCGGGGCCGACGATCAGGTTGCCGTTGCGGAAGTCGCCGTGCACGACGGTCGTCCGCGAGCCGGGCGGCCGGTCGGCGGCGAGCCGGCGCAGGGCCAGCTCGAACACCGGATGCGGCTCGCCGAGCTGGTCGAGCAGGTCGCGCCAGCGCAGCAGGGGATCCTCCTGCTCGTCCCGCGGCGCGCAGGACAGCGGCATCCGGTGGACGGCCGCGAGCGCCCGCCCGCACTGGGCGGCCAGCAGGGGCCTGGCCGCGGCGTAGGCGTCGTCGCGCAGGATCCTGCGCGGGATCGTCTCCCCGGGGACCCGGGTCATGAGGAGGTACGAAGCGCCGGAGGTGACGATCCCGGGCACCGGCACACCCGCGTCCGCCGCGGCCCGCATCAGCCTCGCCTCGGCGGCCAGGCCTCCGCCGGCCTCGGCCTGCGGGGCCGCTCCGGGCGAGTCGAGCCGCAGGACCAGCTCGTGCCGGTTCCCGTCCGGGCCGGCGACGTCGAGGGCCCAGGTCTCCCGTGACGCTCCGCCCGGAAGCCTGACGCTCGACGTGACGCGCGTGCCCGGTCCGAACGCCTCGACGGCGATGGCGTGCGGATCGTTCACCGCAGGCCGAACGCCCAGGTGCCGCCCGCCGCGTAGGTGCCCAGGACGCGCCGCCCCACCGCGTCGATGTGCACCTCGTCGGGCCCGTCGTAGATCCGCCCGGCCCGCGCGTGCCGGTACATCCGATCCAGCGGCGTGTCGGGGGTCAGCCCGGCGGCGCCGTACACCTGGATGGCCCGGTCGATCACGTTGTGCAGCATGCGCGCCCCCACCACCTTGATCGCCCCGATCTCCACCCGCGCCTGCGACCCCGCGTCGATGGCCTCGGCGGCGTCGAGCGTGAGCAGCCTGGCGGCCTGGATCTCGGCGTAGGAGTCGAACACGTGCTGCCGCATGAGCTGCTTGGCGGCCAGCGGCTCGCCTAACGCGGTGCGCTCGTGCATCCTGCGGCACATCAGGTCGAACGCCCGCTGGGCCTGCCCCAGCCAGCGCATGCAGTGGAAGATCCGGCCCGGCCCGAGCCGCTTCTGCGCGATGACGAACCCCCGCCCGCGCGGCCCGAGCAGGTTGCCGGAGGGCACGCGGACGTCGTCGTAGCGCACCTCGCAGTGCGCCCCGTCGAGCCCGAGCACGGGCGTCTCGCGCACGATCGTGTAACCGGGCGTGCCGGTCGGCACCAGGATCATGGAGAACGCCAGGTGCGGCGGGGCGTCCTGCTCGGTCCTGCACATCACGGTCGTGTACGCCGCCCGCGACGCTCCCGTGGTGAACCACTTGTGCCCGTTGATCACCCATTCGTCGCCGTCCAGCACGGCGGAGGTCGCGATCTGCGTGGGGTCGCTGCTCGACACCGCCGGTTCGGTCATCGCGAAGCTGGGCCAGATGTCGCCGCGCACCAGCGGCTCAAGATAGCGTTCCCGCTGCTGGGGCGAGGCGTGCTCGTGCAACATCAGCGAGTCCTGGAGGGTGAACGTGCCGAGCGCGAGCTGGCCGTACTCGCTGCGCCCCTGCACCTCGTTGACGTAGACGTAGTCGAGGAACGGCAGCCCGCCGCCGCCCAACTCGCGCGGATGGCCGAGCGCCCACAGGCCCTCCTTCTTCGCCTCGGCCCGCAGCTCGTCCAGGGTCTGCGCGGCCGGTGGCCCGCCCGCGTGCAGCACCGGCTCCGCCGGCTCCACCCGCTCGGTCATGAACGCGTGCACGGCGTCGCGAACAGGGCGGATGTGGTCAGGTACGGCGAAGCTCATGCAAGGATCTCAACGCCAAATCGTTGCCCAGTCAACCACCCTCAGGGCAGCCAGCTCACCTTGCCGCGCAGGAAGGCGTACCCGACGAAGGCCACGGCGTCGATCAGCGTGTGCGCCACGATCAGCGGCATCGCCCGCCCCCAGCGCTGGTACAGCCGCCCGAACACCACGCCCATCACCACGTTGCCGACGAAGCCCCCGAACCCCTGATACAGGTGGTACGACCCCCGCAACACCGACGACACCACGACGGCCTTCCACGGGGACCAGCCGGCCTGCCCCAGCCGGTGCAGCAGATATCCGGCGACCAGCACCTCCTCCAGCACGCCGTTCTGCGCGGCGGCGAGCAGCAGCACCGGCACCTGCCACCACACCTCGGGCAGCGCGCCGGGCACGACGGTCAGGTTCACCCCGGCCGCCCACACCGCGAGGTAGAACGCCAGCCCCGAGCCGCCGATCGCGGCCGCCAGCGCCGCCCCGCGCAGCAGGTCGCCCCCGGGCCGGCGGAAGTCGGCGCCGATCGTGCGCAGCGACTCGCCCGACCGCACCAGCAGGTACGCCACCAGCCCGACCGGCGCCACCGCGATCGCGATCTGCACGAGCTGCAACGCCAGGTCCAGCCAGGGCCGATCCGGCGCCATCGACCCGACGAGCACGGCCTGCTGGCCCTTCAGCTCCTTCGGCGCCGTGAGCGCCCCGATCAGCCGCACGATCGCCACCAGGGCGCTGGCGCCGAGCGAGACCGACAGCACGACGATGACCTCGGCCCGGATGAGGCGGGGCCCGAGCACCGGGGCGGGCGCGAGCGGAGACTGTGTGGTCATGGCCGCAGATTAGCCTCTCCATGATCGGATGCGAATAAAGGCCCCACACCTTCGCCATGCCGTCGGACGTGTCCCGGTGCCTTCGCCCGGCGTCCCGCCGAACCTACCCTGGACGGGTGAGCCCTTCCAGCCCGCACGACGTGCCCACGGCGGCGCAGCTCGTCGCCGCGGTCCGCGACTTCCTCCAGACCGACGTGCTCCCCGCCGTGGACGGCAGGACGCGCTACCACACCCGGGTGGCGATCAACGTGCTCGGCATGGTGGAGAGGGAGATCGAGCTCGGCCCCGGCCAGGCGGGCGAGCACGCGGCCCGGCTGGCCGCCCTCGGCGTGGACGACGACGCCGAGCTGGCCGCCGCCATCCGCGAGGGCCGCGTCGAGGACGGTGAGGCGCTCATCTCCGCGCTGGAGCAGGCCGTGCTGGCCAAGCTGGCGGTGGCCGACCCGGACTACCCGGCGACCGGCTGACGGCTCCCCGCCCGCCCCGGCCACCGGCCCGGGGGGCGGGCCGGCCCGCCCCCCGGGCGGTGGGGAGCGGGCCGGGACGCCGTCGCGTCAGTGGGAACCGGTCAGGTCCAGGTCCTTGACCTTCGGCTCGCCCTCGTCGGCGAAGTAGTCGTCGCGCGCGGTCGCGTCGTCGCCGTCGGCCACCTTCGTGGCACGGAACAGCAGCGTGCCGAGCACCGCCACCACGAGGTTGACGATCAGCGCCAGGAACCCGGCGTAGACCGTCATCTTGGTGTCGAAGCCCAGGTTGGACAGCCCGAACGCCGAGCCGCCGAAGTGCGCCTTGCCGCTGGCCGGGTTGGGGATCAGGTAGAGCATCCACATGCCGGCCGCCAGGCCGGCCGCCCAGCCCGCGATCAGGCCGCCCTTGTGGAACCAGCGCGTGTAGAGCCCCAGCGCCACCGACGGCAGCGTCTGGAGGATGATCACGCCGCCGATGAGCTGCAGGTCGATCGAGAACTGCGGGTCGAGCAGCAGGATGCACAGCACCGCGCCCACCTTGACCACCAGCGACACGATCTTGGAGACCTTGGCCTCCTGGGAGTCGGTGGCGTTCTTGTTCACGTATTCGCGGTAGATGTTGCGGGTGAACAGGTTCGCCGCCGCGATCGACATGATCGCCGCGGGGACGAGCGCGCCGATGCCCACGGCGGCGTACGCGACGCCCGCGAACCAGTCGGGGAACATCTGGTCGAACAGCACCGGCACGATGGTGTTCGCGTCGGCCTTGCCGTTCTCGCCCACGATCGGCTTGGTGCCCGCCGCGATCGCCATGAAGCCGAGCAGCGCGATCAGGCCCAGCACGAAGCTGTAGGCGGGTAGCGCCGACATGTTCCGCTTGATGACGTTGCGGTTCTTCGAGGCCAGGACGCCCGTGAGGCTGTGCGGGTAGAGGAACAGCGCCAGCGCCGAGCCGAAGGCCAGCGTCACGTACTGGAGCTGGTTGCCGGCGTTGAGGATGTAGCCGTCACCCTGCGCGGGCGTGGCCTCGAACTTGGCCTTGGCCGCGTCGAAGATGGAGTCCCAGCCGCCCAGACGCGACGGGATGTAGATGACCGCCGCCAGGATCACGATGTAGATGAGCGCGTCCTTCACGAACGCGATGAGCGCGGGCGCGCGCAGCCCCGACTGGTACGTGTACGCCGCCAGGATCGCGAACGCGATGATGATCGGCAGGTGGCCCGTGATGCCCATGGCCTTGAGCACCGCCTCGATGCCCACGAGCTGCAGCGCGATGTAGGGCATCGTGGCCACGAGACCGGTGATCGCGATGGCCAGCGCCAGCGTCGGCGAGCCGAACCTGGCGCGCACGAAGTCGGCGGGCGTGACGAACCCGTGCACGTGCGAGACCGACCACATCCGCGCCAGCACCAGGAACACCAGCGGATAGACGACCACGGTGTACGGCAGCGCGTAGAAGCCCAGGGCGCCGGCGCTGAACACCAGCGCGGGCACCGCCACGAAGGTGTAGGCGGTGTAGAGGTCGCCGCCGACCAGGAACCAGGTGATCCACGAGCCGAAGTTGCGCCCGCCGAGGCCCCATTCCTTGAGGCTGGCCAGGTCGTCGGGCCGCCGCCAGCGCGAGGCGACGAAGCCCATCCCGCTGACGAGGACGAACAGCAGGGTGAAGACGACCAGCTCGGTCACGTGCCCGCTCATTTGGTCATCCTGTAGACGATGGTGGTGCACGAGACGCCCACCACGATGAAGGCCAGCTGGAGCCAGTAGAAGAGCGGGAAGCCCAGCAGGCGCGGCTCGTCGGCGTTGAACAGGAACGTCAGCAGCGGCAGCACGATGGGCACGACGAGCAGCCAGTTCCATGGGCTGCGGTCGGTGCGTGGCTGCCCGGGTTCGCCGGTAGTCATCGACCCTCCGATGAATGGATCAGAGCCGCTTGTCACCGGCTCCTGACGATTAGTCAGCAGAGGGAGAGTAACTTCGCGGGGATATGTAACCCAATGTCCGGCATATTACGGTTTGGCCTAAATGTCGGTGGGGCTTCCGACATCCGAGACGCCTCGGCCCCGGCAAGGTCACGTCGCCCGTACAGACCCTAGTGACAGGCGGGCCACGAGCGAGAGACCCGATCGCTGAGCGGTCGGTCGGGTGCGCCGAACGGTCCGCCGGAAAACATGACATGAGGTGTCCTCTTTTGGCGCGACGATCGGCCGCATGATTGTCGTAGTGGCGGGCGCGACCCGCGGAACAGGACGAGGCATGGCGGTCGAGCTGGGCGCGGCCGGAGCGACGGTGTACTGCACGGGCAGGAGCACCCGCGCGGGGCGCTCGGAGATGGACCGCCCGGAGACCATCGAGGAGACGGCCGAGCTGGTGACCGCGGCCGGCGGCACGGGCATCCCGGTCCGGACCGACTTCCTGGTGCCGGAGCAGGTGGCGGCGCTGGCCGCGCGGGTCGAAAGCGACCACGGCCGGCTCGACGTGCTGGTCAACGACGCGTGGGGCGGCGACCACCTGTGGGAGTGGGACACCCCCGTCTGGAAGCACGACCTGGACAACGGGCTGCGCCTGCTCAGGCTGGCCATCGACACCCACATCATCAGCGCCAGGCACCTGTTCCCGCTGCTCGTCAGGAACGAGGGCGGGCTCGTGGTGGAGGTCACCGACGGCACCAGGGCCTACAACGAGACCCACTACCGGGAGAACGTCTACTACGACCTGGCCAAATGGTCGGTGAACCGGCTGGCGTTCGCTTGGTCCACCGAACTGCGCCCGCACGGCGGCACGGCCGTGGTGGTCACGCCGGGATTCCTGCGCTCGGAGGCGATGCTCGAGCACTACGGCGTCACCGAGGACACGTGGCGGGAGGCGACGATGGAGAGCGGGCACCAGCGCGCCTGGATGGTCTCCGAGACGCCCGCCTACATCGGCAGAGGCGTAGCCGCGCTCGCCCAGGACCCGGACAAGGCGCGCTGGTCGGGCCGATCGGTGGACAGCGGCGAACTGGCCGACGCGTACGGCGTCACCGACGTCGACGGCAGCCGCCCCCAGGTGTGGCGCTACATCACCGAGGTCCTCGACAAGGGCGGCGACGCCGGCTGGGAGGCCTACCGCTGACGCTCAGCGGCCATAGAGCGCGGCCATGCGGGCGGCGGCGTCGGCGAGCATCGCGCGCAGCTCCTGCGGTTCGAGCACCTCCGCCTCCGGCCCGAACCGCAGCACCTGCGAGTACGCCACCTGCGCCGACTCCACCGCCAGCCGCACGGTGCCGTCGGGCTGGAGCGAGGCGAGCGCGTCGTCGACCGCGGCCGGGTCGGCGACGTGCCGCAACATCCGCACCCCGCGCTCGGTGAGCCGCAGCGTGATCGTGTCCCTGAGCAGCGAGCGGCTGAACTCCGCCGACCGCCCGGCCCAGAAGGCGGCCAGATCGAAGCCGGGGTCGCGGTCGAAGGGTTCGGCCAGCTCGGTGACCTCGCCGAACCGGTGCACCCGGAAGATGAGGAACCGGGCCGCGCGCCGGGCGGCCAGGTACCAGGTCCCCGCCTTGAGCACCAGCCCGTACGGCTCCAGCGTGCGGGCGGCGCCCTTGTAGACGGCGCGGACGCGGCGGTCGCTCCACACGGCCCTGGCCAGCGGCCCCAGCGCCGCCGGGGGCGGGTCGTCGCCGGCGAACCAGCCGGGCGCGTCCAGGTGGAAACGTTGCGCGGCGACCACCGGAGCGTCGCGCAGGGCGGGGGAGAGGGCGGCGGCGGCCTTCAGCCGGGCCGTGGCCGCGACCTCCGCCAGCCCCATCTCCCGCAGCGCCCCCGGCACCCCCGACAGGAACAGCGCCTCCGCCTCCGCCCTGTCCAGCCCGGTCAGCCGCGTACGGTAACCGTCGAGCAGCCGGTAGCCGCCGCCCCGCCCCCGGTCGGCGTAGACGGGCACGCCCGCCTCCGACAGCGCGAGCACGTCGCGGTGCACGGTCCGCTCCGAGACCTCCAGTTCGGCGGCCAGCTCGGCCGCCGTCATCCCGCCCCGGCCCTGCAGCAGCAGGACCAGCGACATCAACCGCGAGGCGCGCACAGCGGCAACACCACGGCGGAGGGACGCTCGGGGGAGTGGAACACCTCGACGTCGGCGGGCACCAGCTCGCCGTCCCAGCCGCCCGAGCCGTCCGCCGCGAGCGGGTGGCCCGTGCCGGTGTTGCGGGCGATCGTCGGGTACGCCCCGGCCGCCACGTGCAGCCTGATCCGGTGCTCGCGCCCGAACCGATGCGCCATTGGCCACAGGTCCACCTCCACCCTGCGCACGCCGTGCCCGTCGCCAGGCCCGTCGCTCGGCCCCAGGCGGCGCACGCCCTCGCACACGTTGATCGAGCGCCCGTCCGGGTGCACGTCGCACACCCGCACGACGACATCCACGTACGGGGTGCTCGACCGCACGAACAGCTCCGCGCGGACCGGGCCGATCATCTCGACCGCCTCCCTCAACGCCGGGGAGCTGTAGACCAGCACGTCGCGGCGCTGTTCCAGCCGCCGCTGGTCGCGCGGCCTGGAGTCGCCGAGCAGCACGGGCCCGCCGATCACCGGCGTTGGGTGGGCGGGGTGGTAGCGGAAACGGTCGGGCTCGGCCTCGCGCGGGCCCTCCACCCCGAGGCCGAACCCGTGCTGCAGGTGCCAGCGCTGCTCCCGCGTCCCGGGCACGGGCCAGTCGGAGTGGTCGCGCCACTGCCCGGCGCCCGTCACGTAGATCCGCACCGGGTCGGGCCGCAGCCGTGAGTGGTCGCCGAGGAGGTGCGCGCGGAACCAGGCCGTCGCCTCGGCCAGCGTGGGACGCCCGTGCCGGGCGTCGATGTGGTACCACGGCCCGATCGTCAGGTAGGGCCGCCGTCCCGCCGCCCGCAGGGCCGCGTAGTCCTTGAGCTGCCAGGGGAGGAAGACGTCGTACCAGCCGCCCAGCATCGTGACCGCCGCGTCCACCTCGCCCACCTTAGGGGAGAAGTCACGCTTGTCCCAGTAGGGGACGTGCGGGTCCTCGTGGTGCGCGATCAGGTCCTGGTAGAAGCGGAGCGGCCGGCCGGCCGAGACCACGTCCAGCTCGGCCACCGGGCGGCCCGACAGGACCGCCCTGCGGGTGAGCCGGGGCGCGGTCAGCACCGAGGCGCCGCCGAACCGCCGCGACAGGCCGTCGGTGAGCGTCGTCCAGCTCAGCGCCGACTCCAGCGCGAACGCGCCGCCCACGTAGGCGGCGTCCCGGAACTGGGAGGCGGTGATCTGCAGGGCCATGGCCTTCAGCTCGGGCCCGGCGTAGGGGGCGATCGCCCACTGGGTGTATCCCAGGTAGGAGGGGCCGAACATGGCGAACGAGCCGCCGTACCACGGCTGCTCGCGCAGCCACGCCACGGTGGCCAGGCCGTCCTCGTGCTCGTCGCCGAGCGGATCGAGCAGGCCGCCGGAGCCGAAGCCGCCGCGGCAGCTCTGGATGACGACATGGAAGCCCTGCCGGGCGAAACCACGGCCGTAGACCAGGCCGAGCCAGCCGCGCCGGCCGTACGGCGAGCGCATCAGGATGACGGGGGCCGGCTCGCCCGAGGCGGGAGCGTAGTGGTCGGCCAGCAGCGTCACGCCGTCCGGCATCGGGACGGGAAGATCACGCCGGACCCGCACACGTCTCATGTACTTACCAGTAACAGACGCGTCCGCGCAGGTGGCACCCGGGGGTGGCAGCGCCCGCCCCGCGCGGCGCGGGGCGGGCGCGATCGTCACCGGAGCGCTACTCCTTGTCCGGGCGCTCCGAGATGCGCACGGCGTTGACGAGCGTCGACCCCTCCCGCGTCGCGAAGCGCACGTTGAGCTGGCCGTCGGTGACTTGCACCGTGTACTGCCTGGACACGGCCGTGTACGTGCCCGCCTCCAGGGCCAGGTCGAGCGCCGGGATCGCGAGCTGGCCCTCGACCAGCACGTCGAAGACCCGCCGGCCCATCTGCATGTTGCGGATCTCGGCGAAGTCCAGCTCGACGGTGTACGTCCCCGCGGGGACGCCGTCGAAGCGGTACTCCAGCATGTCCTCCCTGGCCGTCCTGAACAACGACTGGTCGCCGGTGCCGCGGATGGTCCTGGACGTGCTGCGCGTCCGGCTGCGGTCGGCGACGTAGCCGTGGCCGCCCGGGGTGTACTTCCTGTCCCGCGTCCAGACGTCACCGGCGCCGTCGGTCACGTTCCTGGAGCCGCCCACGTCGACGGCCACCTGGTGCTCGGGCACCACGACCGTCACCGCGATCTCGATCGTCGGCTGCCGGCCGCTGGCCGACTTCACCAGCAGCGTCCCCTCGCGTACGGTGCCGGGGGCGACGCCGTCGCTGGAGACCGTCACCTCCAGCTCCACCGACCCGCCCTTGGCCAGCTCGCCCTCCGCCGGCGTCACGGTGAACCACTCGCCGCCCGTCACCGTGTACGGCGTGGTCGAGCCCAGGTTCGTCAGCTCCAGCGTCCGGGTGCGCGTGGCATCGGACGGCAGCACCACGGTCAGCTCGGCGGCCGACGCGCTCACCCGTCCCGTGACCAGCGCCGTGTCGATCGACGTCACGACCGTGGGCGCGACCGTCACCGGCTGCGTGAACGTGCCGTAGTGCTCCTTGGACACCTCGACCTCGTAGTCGCCCGCCAGCACCTGGCCGTAGAAGCGGCCGTCCTCGCCGGTGGTGAACGTGGCCACGTCGCCCACCTTCACCGTCGCCCCGGCCAGCGGCTCGCCGTCGTTGGCGTCGGTGACCGCCCCGGTGACCAGGCCGTGCCTGCCGGCCGTGAACGTCAGGGCCTGCCCGGTGGGCAGCACCGCCTCCTGGTAGGCGTAGAGCAGCCCGTCGTCGCCCGCGGCGTTCTCCACGCCGATGGTGGCGCTGGTGCCCTGCTCGCGCTCACTGTCCACGTCCTTGTACCGGAAGCCGATCGAGCCGTTCTCGCCCAGCAGCGCCGCGAACGACAGCCGCTGGGCCGTGTCGTTGTAGAAGGTGACGTTGCGCCACTCGATGACGAACGTGCGGTTCGGGGCCGTGCCCGTCACCGCCGTGTAGACCCCGCCCTGGTCGTCCACCCTGAGGTCGTCCCAGTACGGGTAGACCGCGTTGTTAGGGGTGCCCGAGGACGGGAGCGTGCCGTTGCCGGCGGCGGTCACCCGGTCGGCGGCGAAGGTGGCGAACCCGTTCGTGGCGATCCAGGCCTTCGTGTGGCCGGTGCCGTAGAACGGGACCGCGAACGGCAGCGTCACCTGCTGGGCCTCGTCGTCGCCGGTCAGCGCCAGCTTCTCGGTTCCCGCCACGTACGCCTGGTCGCCGATCGCGCACGTGTAGCCGAAGTTGTCGCCGCGCAGCGGCAGCTCCACGTCCTTGACCACGTCGCCGGCCACCGTCACCTCGGCCGTCGCGCCGCTGGAGCAGCGGGAGACGGGGGTGACGACCAGCTCGTGCTCGCCGTGCGGCAGCGTCAGGCTGTAGCGGCCCGACGCGTCGGTCACCGCGCTCACCGGCGTGCCGGTGGCCGCCACCGTCGCGCCGGTCTCCGGCGTGCCCGCCGTGGTGACCGTCCCGGACACCACGCCCGACGCCTTCCTGGTCATGGTCACGTCCGCGGTCGCCGTCTCCCCGGCGGCGACCGTCACGGAGGTGGTGGCGGTGTCGTAGCCGAACTTCCCGGCGCTGAGCTCGTACTCGCCCGGCAGCAGGCGGGGGATGGCGTACGCGCCGTCCTCGCCGGTGGTCACGCTCCGGGTGAGCGGCCCGGTCACCGTGATCGTCGCGCCGGCCACGGGCTCGCCGCCCGCGGTGACGGCGCCCTCGAGGGCGCCGGTCTCCCCGGCGGGAGCGGCCTGTACGGCGGCGAAGGTGTCGAGCCTGCCCTCGCCCCACACGTTGTTGTCGGCGGCCGTGCCGCCGCAGCTGGTGTCCTCGACGTCCACGGCGGTGGTGTCCAGCAGCGGCCGGGTGCCCTCCACGTCACCCGCGAGGGCGGGCGAGGCCGACCAGATCAGCGCCACCGTGGCCGCCACGTGCGGGGAGGCCATCGACGTGCCGGTGTAGGTGTCGTAGGTGCCGCCGGGCGTCGAGGAGCGCACGTTGACGGCGGGCGCGGCGATGTTCGGCTTGATCTCCCCGTCCTCGCCCGCGCCCTTGCTCGAATTGCGGTAGAGCGCGTTGTCGATGTCGAAGCCGCCCGCGCTGTAGCTCATGACGTACTGGCCGGGGGAGCCGGAGGTCTGGCAGGCGGGCCCTTCGTTGCCGTTGGCGAAGGCCGGGAAGATGCCCGCGGCGATCCACGCCTCGACGACCGGCTTGTACCACGGGTCGAACCCGTCGCCGCCCCACGAGTTGTTGACGATGTCGGGCGCCAGGTCGGGGCGCGGGTTCTCGCCGTTCACGTCGGTCGGGGCGAGCATCCACTGGCCGGCGGCGATCAGCGACGCGTCGCTGCAGAAGTTGGACTCGCAGCCCTTGGCCGCGATCCACCGGGCGCCCGGCGCGACGCCGATGCCGTTCGCACCGACCATGGTGCCCATGGTGTGCGTGCCGTGGCCGTTGTTGTCGCACGGCGCGGGCGACGGGCAGACGCCGGCCGGGTCGAACCAGTTGTAGTCGTGGCTGAACGTGCCGTCCGCGTTCCTGCCCCGGTAGCCGGCGACCAACTCGGGGTGGTCGAACTGGGCGCCGGAGTCGATGTGGGCGATGACGATGCCCTCGCCCCGGTTGCCCAGCTCGTTCCAGACGCGCGGGGCGTTGACCCGGTCGATGTTCCACTCGACCGCGTTCACCCTGGCCTCGGCCTTGCCGGGCGTGGGCTTGGGGATCGCGACGGTGCGGATCGGGTCGATGCGGTCGACGTCAGGTAATTTGGCGATCTCGGCCGCCAGCTTCTCGTCCGCGGTGACCTGCACCGCGTTGACGATCCAGTACGGGGTGTACGCGGCGTGCTGGGAGTCCAGCAGTTTGCGTAGGCCCGCCTGGGAGCTCGTGGCCCGTTCGGTCTTGGCCTTGAAGACCTGCTCGGCCTTCGCGTCCTTGGTTTCGGCCCGGCGGGCGCCGCTCAGGTCGGCGGATCCCTTCATCCGGACCCAGAAGGTGGCCTTGTCGTCCTGCGCCAGCTGCGCCTGGACGACACTGTCGATCTTGCCCGGGTCGGGCGCCGCCTGGGCCGCCTGCGGGACGAGGAGGCCGGCGGCGGTGACGATCCCGGTGAGGATCGCACGCCAGCGGGGGGTGTGGGGCACGCGCTCTCCTTAGGACAGAAGAGGTGATCTTTACGCCTCTGTGGAGAAGGGTGAAGAGCTCCTGTCCGGAAAGCAAGACTTGTCATGAAATGTTACTTTGCGGGGAAAAATGTAATCTGGTCGGCTGAAATGTCGTCATAGAGGCCACGTCGCCGACCAGGTTCGTTCCGGCCCTTCGCCCAGGTGGAGCAGCTCCCCGGGACGGCCGGCCTAGCCCTCCGCTCCCGCCGGGCGCCAGCCGAGCTGCCACGCGACGCGCAGGAAGTAGGCCTTGATCTCCGCGGCGCTCTCGTCGTCGGGGTGGGTGCCCAGGTGGTGGAGCACGGCGCCGCTGAGCGCCTCCTGCACGGTGTCCAGGTCGACGCCGGCCGGGAAGCACCCGCTCTCGCGCGTGCGGAGCAGCAGCTCGCGCACCACCGCGGCCCGCCGCCCGCTGTTGACCTGGCGGTACGTCGTGGTCAGCTCCGGGTAGTCGTCACGGGCGCCGTAGACCCGGCGCAGCAGGCGGCGGTTGCGCGGCACCGCCAGATGGGCGGCCCACTCGTCGAGCATGTGGTCGATGTCCCGCCAGCCGGTGAACGCCGGGTCGTGGTCGTGGTTGGCCCACTCCAGGGCCCGCACCAGCAGCGCGGTCTTGTCGGCGAAGCGGCGGTAGACCGTCGCCCTGGTGACCCCCGCCCGCCGGGCGACCTGCTCGATGCTGGTGTGCCTGGCGCCCTGCTCGATGAGCACGTCGAGCGCGGCGGTGAGGATGGCCAGATCCGCCTCCTGGCTGCGCGGCCGGCCGGCCGGCCGCGGGGACGTCGTGCGGTCGGTCATGTCGGTCGCTCCTCGTCATTCGTCGCGGGTCGCCGGCCCGCGGGGACGGCGGCCCTGGTCAAGGAAACCCGCGGGAAGGGCGGCCCGCAGGAGTCTAGTGAGCCGTGCCGCGCCGGTCGTTCAGCTCGCGTCCCAGGTGACCGGGAGGTGGTGGACGCCGTAGATGAGCATGTCGGTGCGGAGCGGCACCTCGTCCGGCCCGACGGCGAGCCGCAGCGACGGGAACCGCGCGAACAACGCCGGGTAGGCCGCCCTCATCTCCACCCGCGCCAGCTGCTGGCCGAGGCACTGATGCACGCCGTGACCGAAGGCGACGTGCCCGCCGCCCGGCCGGTGCAGGTCGAGGGTGTCGGGGTCGGGGAAGCGCTCGGGGTCGCGGTTGGCGGCCGGGATCGAGATGGTGACCGACTGCCCGGCCCGTACCAGCTCGCCGCCGAGCTCGACGTCCTCCAGCGCGGTGCGCACGAGGAAGGGGATGATGCTGAGGTAGCGCAGCAGCTCCTCCACGACCTGGTCGATCCGGTCCGGCTCCCCGCGCAGCACGGCGAGCTGCCCGGGGTGGCGCATCAGCGCGAAGGCGCCCAGGGCGATCATGTTGGCGGTGGTGTCGAGCCCGGCGCCCAGCAGCATGAAGCCGATGTTGGTCAGCTCTTCGTCGGTGAGGTCGCTCCTGGTCAGGCCGCTGAGCAGGTCGTCGGTGGGCGTGGCCCGCCTGGCCAGGACCAGCTCCTCCATGTGCGCCCGCAAGGCGAGGAAGGTGGCGATCCGTTCCTCGCGCGGGAGGTCCATCCGCGTCATCCTGCCGCCCTGGGCCTGGAAGCGCTCGCTCTCCTCCTCCGGCACGCCGAGCAGCTCGCCGATCACCAGCGCGGGGATCGGCATCGCGAACGTCTCCACCAGGTCGGCGGGCGGCCCCTGCCGCTCCATGGTGTCCAGCCGCGCCGTGGTGAGTTCCTCGATGCGCTCGGTGAGCCGGCGCATCCTGCGCACGGTGAACTCGCCGGCCAGCAGGTGGCGGTAACGCGTGTGCACGGGCGGATCGGTCGAGACGAACATCCCGGGAGGCGCGGCCTGGGCGGGCCCCTGACCGGGCTCCTCGACGGGGTGGTGCCGTAGCTCGGACCTGGCGCTGAAGCGCTTGTCGGCCAGCACGTCCCGCGCCAGCGCGTGGGAGGTCACCAGCCAGCCGCGGTGGCCGTCGGGGTAGGCGAGCGGGGTGATGGGCCGGGCCCGGCGCAGCTCGGCCAGGTCGCCGGGCGGGTCGAAGGGCGTGGGCCGCGCGGTGGGGAGCGTGATCGCTCCGGTCTCGGTCATCCTGGGTCTCCTCTCGACCGGTCAGATTTGAATACAGTACTGCTCTGTATTCAAATAGGCGACACCGGGGGCGGCGAGCGGGTCGCGTTGCGCGATCATGGTGCGGGAGCTAACCTGTCCCCATGCGAAATCACGCTCAGCTCCAGTGGTGGCGCCGCTTCTAGGCGGCGCGTGTTTCGCATTCCTCAAAGGACGGCCGCCCCGGATGGCGGCCTTTCTCGTGTCCGCCCCCGGGGCTCATCATGTTGACGTGATAAGGGGCAGCAAGTGGAGACGAGCGGATATACCACCGCGGGGGGCATCGTCGTCGAGCGCGAGACGCGCGAGGTGGACGAGGCGGCGCTCGAAGAGATCGTGACGGCCCTCGGAGAGAGACGCGGGGGAGCCTTCTCCTCGGGCATGGACTATCCGGGCCGCTACAGCCGCTGGGCGTTCGGCTACGTCGATCCCTGCCTGGAACTGGTCGCCAAGGGCCGCACCATCGCGGCCGTCGCGCTCAACGAGCGCGGCAGGGTCGTGCTGCCCGCCGTCGCCTCCTGCCTGCTGGCGGCGGGCAAGCCCGTCAGCGAGCCCACGGCCGACCGCGTCGAGGTGCACGTGGCCGAGCCCGGCAGCGATCCCGGAGATCTCCTGCCGGAGGAGATGCGCAGCCGCCGGCCCACCGTGTTCACCGCGATCCGCGAGGTCATCGCCGCCTTCAAGGGCGACGACCCCCACCTCGGCCTCTACGGCGCCTTCGGCTACGACCTGGCCTTCCAGTTCGAGCCGATCCGGCAGGAGCTCGTCCGCCCCGACGACCAGCGCGACCTCGTGCTGCACCTGCCCGACCGGCTCGTCGTGATCGACCGGCAGCGCGAGACCAGCCTCGAGTTCCGCTACGAGTTCACCGTCGACGGCGCCACCACCCGCGGCCTCGACAGGGCGGGCGCCACCGAGGCCCCGGTCGCCCCCGCCCAGGTGCCGCCCGACCCGGAGAAGGGCGAATACGCCAAGGTCGTCGCCGCCGCCAAGGAGAAGTTCAAGCGCGGCGACCTGTTCGAGGTCGTGCCCGGCCAGGTCTTCCACGCCACCTGCGCCGACCCGTCCGCCTTCTACCGCGGCCTGCGCCAGAGCAACCCGGCCCCGTACGAGTTCATCATCAGTCTCGGCGAGGGCGAGCACCTCGTCGGCGCCTCGCCCGAGATGTACGTCAGGGTGAGCGGCGACCGCGTCGAGACCTGCCCCATCTCCGGCACCATCGCCCGCGGCAGCAACCCGGTCGAGGACGCCGAGGCCATCCGCACCCTCCTGTCCAGCGTCAAGGAGGAGTCGGAGCTGACCATGTGCACCGACGTCGACCGCAACGACAAGTCGCGCATCTGCGTGCCCGGCACGGTCAAGGTCATCGGCCGCCGCCAGATCGAGCTCTACTCCCGCCTGATCCACACCGTCGACCACATCGAAGGCCGCCTGCGCCCCGAGTTCGACGCGCTAGACGCCTTCCTGACCCACATGTGGGCCGTCACGGTCACCGGCGCCCCCAAGACGTGGGCCATGCAGTTCATCGAGGACCACGAGGCCACCACCCGCCGGTGGTACGGCGGCGCCATCGGCGTCATCGGCTTCGACGGCTCCATGAACACCGGCCTGACCCTGCGTACCGCCCAGATCAAGAACGGCGTGGCCACCGTGCGGGCCGGCGCCACGCTGCTGTTCGACTCCGACCCCGAGGCCGAGGAGCGCGAGACCGAGCTGAAGGCCAGCGCCCTGCTCGGCGCCCTGGCGGCGGTCGGGCGGACCGGCGCGGAGGCCGTCGCCGAGACCAGGGAGCAGCCGGGCCACGGCATGAAGGTGCTGCTCGTCGACCACGAGGACTCCTTCGTCAACACCCTGGCCGACTATTTCCGCCAGGAGGGCGCCGCGGTGACGACGCTGCGCCACGGCTTCCCGCCCCGCATGCTCGACGAGATCGCCCCCGACCTGGTGGTGCTCTCGCCCGGCCCCGGCTGGCCGACCGACTTCGGCATGTCGGCGCTGCTCGACCAGATCTACGCCCGCGACCTGCCGGTCTTCGGCGTCTGCCTCGGCCTGCAGGCCATGGTCGAGCACGCCGGCGGCACCCTGGAACTGCTCGACTACCCCGAGCACGGCAAGCGCGGCCAGGTCGCGCGGCTCGGCGACGGCGCGCTGCTGGAGGGGCTGCCCGCGGAGTTCACCGCGGCCCGCTACCACTCGCTGCACGCCAAGCGGCCCGGCGTCGTCGGCTTCACGCCGACCGCGCTCACGCCCGACGGCAACGTCATGGCCATCGAGGACGCCGAGCGGCGGCGCTTCGCCGTGCAGTTCCACCCCGAGTCGATCCTGACGCAGGAGGGCGGCGCGGGCGCGAAGGTCATCGCCAACGTGCTGCGTCTCTGCCGTAGGTAAAACGCCCGCGGGCGCGTGCGGGGCTCGCCTAGAGTTCCCGCATGCTCCCCGCAGACCTGCCCGGCACGGTACGCGACGCGCTGCTCGCCCCGCTCGTCGACCACCACTGTCACGGGGTGCGGCGGGACGACCTGACCAGAGCCGAGTTCGAGCTGCTCATCAACGAGGGCGGCAGCCCGGCGCCGCCCGGCACCACCCACTTCGACACGCCGTTCGGCGCGGCGGTGCGCCGCTGGTGCGCGCCGCTGCTCGACCTCGAACCGCACGCGCCGCCCGCCGTCTACCTCGCCCGCCGCGCCGAGCTGGGCGCGGGCGAGGTCAACCGGCGGCTCCTGGCGGCGGCCGGCGTGGTGGCCTTCCTGGTGGACACCGAACCGGCCGGCGCCTGGGAGGACGGCGAGCTGCTGTCGGCCACCGAGATGGGCCGGCACGGCGGCGCCGCCGCCGACGAGCTCGTACGGATCGAGGCCGTCGAGCGCGACGTGGCCGAGACGGCGCAGATCTCCGTCGACTACCTCGACGACCTTGGCGAGAAGCTGACCGCGAGGGCCGCCAGGGCGGTCGGGCTCACGACGGTCATCGGGTCGCTCTACGGCCTCGACTTCGACCCGTCCCGGCCCAGCAGGGGCTCGGTGATCGCGGCGGTCAACCGGCGGCTGTCCGACCCCAAGGAGCCGCTGACGGACCCCTTCCTGCTGCGCCACCTGCTGTGGATCGCGATCGACGTGGCCAGGGAGCGGGGGCTGCCCGTGCAGTTCCACACCGGCTTCAGCGGTTCCGGGCCCGACCTGCACCGCAGCGATCCGGCCAGGCTGGGCGCCCTGGTCAGGGCGCTGCAGCCGGCCGCCGTGCCGGTCATCCTGCTGCACTGCTACCCGTTCCACCGTCAGGCCGCCTACCTGGCCGGCCTCTACCCGCACGTCTACGTGGACGTCGGGCTCGCGCTCCCGCACACCGCCGCTGCCTCGGCGAGGGTCGTGGAGGAGCTGCTGGAGCTGGCGCCCTTCCACAAGCAGCTGTTCGGCTCCGGCTGCCACTCCGTGGCCGAGACCGGCTACCTGGGCGCGCTCTCCTACCGGCGGGCGATGGGCGCGGCGCTGCGGGCCAGGCTCGGCTCGGGGGAGTGGAGCGTCGCGGACGCGGCCAGGGTCGCCCACATGATCGGCTCGGGGAACGCCCGCCGGATCTACCGGCTGTGACGCGGGCTTCGAGGGGCGCGTCGAGACGTCCTGACCTGCGGTGTCCCCGCACTTACGAGAGGTCGAAGGGGGCGGGGAAGTGGCCTTCCCAGATCCGGCGGGAGGCCTGTTCTGGGTAGGGCCGGGTCTGCGACTCGGCGTCCAGGACGCGGGTGAGCCGCTGATCGGGCCGGTGGGCGGCCCATCCCGCGTCCCCGGTGGTGACGAAGCGGACCCATGCCTCCTTGAGCTCGCGGGAGAGCGCGACGGCCTCGGGGGTGGGCTCGTCGCCGATGAGCTGCGTGCCGACAGGGCTGCCCAGTGTGCCGAACGCCAGGGGGATGTCGAGGCTGTGGCAGGCGCCCAGGGCGCCGCCGAGGACCGGGGCGGTCCAGCGTAGTTCGAACACGTACGACGTGCCGCCGGCTGCGGCGTTGGCCTCGGCCAGCTTCTGTGACGGCATGCGGAAGAGGGCGTCGGAGTACACCGTCTCCACCAGCTCCTCCGGGCCGGCCTGCGGGAACGCGGCGCGGTACGCCTCGGGGCCGTGCGGCTGCGGGGCGAGCAGTTCCAGGGCGGCCTGGGCGTCCTGCTCGGTGTAGGTGCCCTGTCGTCCGCTCATGACGCTGAAGAAGCGGAACTCGTCCCGGGTGTGGCCGACGAGCAGCTCGGTCCCGCTCGCGCGCCCGCCGGTCAGCGCGGGCCAGGGCGTTTCGGGGAGGACCTCACCGTCGACGACGGGGCACAGGGCGGTGCCGGTCTCCGTGAGCCGTCCCCAGCTCTCCCGGTGTGCGTGGAGGCCGGCGTTGAAGGAGGTGAGCTCCGCGGCCAGGTGCCAGGGGTCGATGTCGCGCAGGGCCGCAGCGGTGGAGGCCGCCGCGCCGAGCCGGTCCGCGAGCGCGGCGGTGACCTGCCGTGCCAGCGCGGGGGTGCTGTGCAGGCCCGGCACCGAGTGGGCCATGGCCCGCCGGAAGAGGCCGCGCGCCGGCTTCATCGTCAGCAGGGCGGCGACCGACCCCGCTCCGGCGGACACCCCGGCCACGGTGACCCGGCCGGGGTCGCCTCCGAAGGCGGCGATGTTGCGCTGCACCCACTCCAGCGCCGCGATCTGGTCGAGGAATCCGCGGTTGGGCGGCGCGTCGTCGAGGAACGCGAAACCTTCCGCGCCCACGCGGCAGTTGATGCTCACCACGACGAGTCCGGCCTCGGCCAGCGCCGCCGGGTCGAACATCGGGTCGCTCGACGCCGCTGAGACGTAGCCGCCCACGGGGATCCACACCAGCACCGGCAGTCCTGCCGCGCCCGGATCCGGAGTGCCGACGTTGAGCGTCAGCCAGTCCGTGCCCTGCGGCGGACCCGTGTCGATCGGCAGGGACAGCGGCACGACGGGGCCGAACTCCGTCGCCTGCCTGGTCCCCTCCCAGCGGTGCGGCGGCGCGGGCGCGGCGAAGCGGAGCGCTCCCACCGGGGGCTGGGCGTACGGGATGCCGCGGAACACCGCGTGCCCCTGCCGTCGGCGCCCCTGCACCACACCTTCCGTGGTCCGCACCCTTGGCTGTTCCGGCAGTCGTTCAGGCATGGCGCTTCCTTCCTCAAGTGGATTCCAAGGTTATAAGTCAACTGTATTATGTCAACTGTATGAGAAAGGTTCGGGGTACGAGAGAGAGGTCGGCAATGCCCAAACAGGTGGATCACCGAGGACGCCGCGAAGCGATCGCCCGCGCGCTGTGGCGGGTGGTGGAGCAGCGCGGCGTTGCGCATCTGACGATGCGCGTGGTGGCGCGGGAGGCGGGCATCTCCCTCGGGCAGCTGCAGCACTATTTCGCCTCCCGGGCCGCCATGCTCTCCTTCGCCATGGATTTCGCGTCCGAGCAGACCTCGCTACGCGTCGGCCACGGACTCGAGAAGCTCGGTGACCGTCCGCACCCCCGTGACGTGCTGCGACTGACGCTCGCGGAAATGCTCCCCCTGCATGCCGACGCCCGCGCCACCAGCCGGATGAGCGCCGCCTACGTCCTGGAGGCGCTGCACGACGAGGCCGTCCACGAGCAGGCGCGCCGGGGTCTCGCCCACGGACGGGCCCAGGTCGAGCAGCTGGTCCGCCAGGCGGTCGCCGACGGGCACATCGACCCCGGCCGCGACCCGGCGACCGAGACCAACCTGCTTCTCGCCCTCACCGGATTCACCCCGCTGATCGAACTGGGCGTGATCGGGCCCGGGGACGCGCTCGCCGCGATCGATCTGCATCTGGACAGGCTGTTCAGCGGGAACGGCCGGAGCGCGTGACCTCCAGCCAAGCCGGCACCGCGACTGCAGGCCCCGAGCGCGAGGTCACCGCCGTACGCCTGCGCGGCACGCGCGAACGCTCATGACGTCTCTCCGCGTGGCCGCACTATCGCGACCGGGCACGCGGCACGGTGCAGCACGCCGTGCCCGACCGACCCGAGCATGGCGGAGGTGAAACCACCCAGCCCGCGGGAGCCGACCACGACCAGGTCCGCCGCGGCGGAGGCGTCGACGAGGGCGAGGACCGGGTGCTCGCACACCTGCTGGTCGTCGATCTCGATGTCGGGATGGTCCTTCCGCCAGCGGACCACCCGCTCTCGAGCCGCACGGGAGTCCTCCCGGCTCGCGTTCTCGAGAAGGTCTCTGTACCTGGATGCGTAGGCGGAGACCATCGGCATGTTCCACGCGTAGATGACGGCCAGCGACGCACGCCGGGCGCGAGCCTGCTCGACGGCGTACGCCACCGCCTGCGCCGTGCAGTCCGAGCCGTCGTCGCCCACCACGATCCGGCCGTGTTCCCCGGCGACGGATTCACGCACGATGACGACGCGCCCGGCGGCATGGCCTGCGACCGCCATGCTGACCGAGCCGAGAAGCAATCCGGCGAATCCTCCCCTGCCCCTGTTGCCCAGCACCAGGGAGTCGGCGGACACCGACTGGCCGATCAGCGCGTCGACGACATTCCCGCTGAGCAACTCGGTGCTCACCTCGACGTCCGCCTCCGCGGCGCGGGCGCGGTCGGCGGCGGCGGCCACCGTCCCCTCGCAGTACGTCCTGGTGTCGAAGCCGGCAAGCGCCCCTTCGCACACGTGCACGACCCTCAGCGGCAGTCGCCGCCGCCGGGCGTCGCCCGCCGCCCACTGCACCGCCGCGTTCGCTGCCTGGAGCCGTCCGCGGCGGCCACGATCGGTCGAGCCATATCGGCCTCCCCATGAGTTCTCCCCTCACGCCATGCTTCCCGGATCGGGCATCCGTGCACGTCGACGGCCATCCGCGGACAGTCCGCGACGAAAGGGCTCACGTTAGACGCCGAGATCGACAGGGTAGAGCTGGGCGTGTTTGCGGCGTTCTCGGCGACGCCGGACACGGGGAACATTCGGGGGCACGATGCAAGCGTTCGTGATGAAGCAGATCGGACAGGTCGGCTTGATGGACAAGCCCGTTCCGCGGCCCGGGCCCCTGGACGCCGTCGTGCGAACCACCACCGCCCTGATCTGCACGTCGGACTCCCACACCGTCAAGGGCGGCATCGGGCCGCGGGAGAACCTGACGCTCGGCCACGAGGGCGTCGGCGTGGTGCACGAGGTGGGTGGCGAGGTGACGGCTTTCCGGCCGGGCGACCGCGTCCTGGTGGGCGCCATCACCCCCGACTGGGGCGATCTCGCCTCCCAGAACGGTCATCCGTCGCAGTCCGGCGGACCACTCGGAGGGTTCAAGTTCGCCAATTCCAAGGACGGGGTCTTCGCCGAGTATTTCCACGTCAACGATGCCGACGCCAACCTGGCGAAGATCCCCGACGGCGTCCCCGACGAGATGGCGGTCTACTGCGCCGACATGCTCTCGACCGGGTTCATGGGCGCGGAGAACGGCAACATCCCCATCGGCGGGACGGTGGCCGTGCTCGCCCAGGGCCCGGTGGGCCTCATGGCCACCGCGGGCGCCAAGCTGCGCGGCGCCGGCCTGGTCATCGGGGTGGAATCGGTGCTCAGCCGGCAGCGGCTCGCCCGCGACTACGGCGCCGACGAGATCGTCGACTTCACCACCGAGGACGTCGTCGAGCGCATCCTCGACCTGACCCGGGGGCAGGGCGTGGACACCGCCATCGAAGCCCTCGGCGCGGACGCCACCTTCCAGACCGCCATAAAGATCACCAAACCAGGTGGGACGGTGTCCAACACCGGCTATTACGGAGAAGGCGAGTTCGTACGCATCCCCCGCGTCGAGTGGGGCGTCGGGATGGCCGACAAGACGATCACGAGCGGCCTGTGCCCCGGCGGCAGGCTGCGCATGGAACGGCTGCTGCGCGTACTGGAGAGCAAGCGGCTCGATCCCACGCGCATGACCACCCACACGTTCCGCTTCGACGAGATGGAGCGCGCCTTCGAGGTCTCGGACAAGAAGCTCGACGACATGGTGAAAGTGCTGATCACGTTCTCGTGACGGAAGCTGATCATTGTCGGTAACGGACAGCGGCGACGTCCGCTCACCAGGAGCATCCCCCTCTCCGGCGGTGGCACGTCGGTACGGAGGAGAAACGCAGACATGCTCGATCTCGATCCACCTTTCCGCCCGGTGCGCCGCCAGGAGGGCTATCCGGCGCTGGAGGACCTGGGCCTCATCGGCGACGGCACGACGGCGGCGCTGGCCGGCGTCGACGGTTCGATCCCGTGGCTGTGCCTGCCCCGCTTCGACAGCGAGCCGCTGCTGTGCGGGCTGCTTGATCGTGAGCACGGCGGCCACTTCACGTTGACCGTGGACGACCTGCGCGAGGCCCGGCAGTTCTACGAGCCGGACACCGCGGTGCTGGTGACCGAGTTGCGCGGCCCGACCGGCCTGGTCCGGATCACCGACGCGCTGGCCCTGCGCGCCGGCGCCGACCTCAGCGACGACGCGGGAGGCGGCCGGGGCGAGCTGGTCCGGTCCGCGGTCGTGCGGGCCGGGACCGTGCGGCTGCGGGCGGAGCTGGAGCCGCGCGGCGGCGGGCGGGCGCGGGCCCTTTACGGCGGCCTGGAGGTGAGCGCCTCCCGGCGGCCTGACCTGCGGCTGCATCTGCGTTCCAACCGTCCGTTGACCGGCCTGCGCACCGAGCACGACCTTCAGGAGGGCGACCGCCTCGATCTGGTGTTGTCGTGGGGACGCATCCACCGCCATCACCGTTTCGACCCCGAGGCGATGGTGCGGCAGACCATCGAGGCCTGGCGACGCTGGATGCGCAAGTGCAGCTACCGCGGCCCGCAGGAAGCGCTGGTCCGGCGTTCGGTGATCACGCTGAAGCTGTGCGACGACTGGGGCAACGGTTCACTCGTCGCGGCGCCCACGTCCTCCTTGCCCGCACCGATCGGCGGGGTGCGCAACTGGGACTACCGCTACACCTGGATCCGTGACGCCGCCTACTCCGTGTTCGCGCTGCGCCGCGTCGGCTTCGAGGAGGAGGCCGACGCCTTCCTCGGCTGGGTCCTCGACGCCTTCGAGCAGAGCCGCCGTCCGCGCATCATGTACACCCTTGACGGCCGCCCCGTACCGGAAGAGGTCCACGACGCCGGCCTGGAGGGTTACCGGCGCTCGGCTCCGGTGCGCTGGGGCAACGGCGCCGCCGACCAGCGCCAGCACGACGTCTACGGCGAGGTGCTCGACTGCGCCGACCAGTGGCTGCTTCCGGGCCGCGAGCTCCAGCCGGCGCTGTGGTCCGGTCTGGCGGAGCTGGCCGAGGCCGCCGCGCACACGTGGCAGCAGCCGGATCAGGGCATCTGGGAGGTACGCAGCGAAGGCCGGATCTTCACCTACTCGGTCGGCATGTGCCAGGTGGCACTGACCCGGGCCGCGGCCATCGGCGAGCGGCTCGGCCTGTCCGGGCCGATCGACACCTGGCGCGCCACCGCGCAGAAACTCCGCCGGCTCATCCTGGACCAGGCCTGGAACGAGGACAGGCAGTGCCTGAGCGAGCACCTCGACGGCAGCGGCGGCCTGGACGCCAGCCTGCTCGCGCTGCCGCTGCGCAAGGTCGTCCCCGCCGACCACCCGCGCATGGCCGCCACGACCGCGGCCGTCGCCGAACGCCTGTCGGCCGGTGACGGCCTGCTCTACCGCTACCTGCACGGGGACTCGCCCGACGGATTGGCCGGCGACGAGGGCGCCTTCGTGTTGTGCAGTTTCTGGCTGGTCGACAACCTGATCCTGCAGGGCCACCGGGACCGGGCCGCGGACCTGTACGCGACGCTGTGCGCCCGCGCCAACCCGGTCGGGCTGATGCCCGAGCAGATCGACCCGTCCACGGGGACATTCATGGGCAACTTTCCGCAGGCGTTCAGCCACATCGGGATCATCGCCAGCGGCGTCAACCTGGCACGAGCCGAAGGAGGCACCCCGGCATGATCGACCGGCTCGTCATCCTCGGCGCCACCGGCGACCTCAACGCCCGCTTCCTGCTGCCGGCCCTGGCCGCCCTGCACGCGGCTGGCCACGTCGGCGACCGGTTCGAACTCGTCTGCGCCGACCGGCGGGACTGGACCGGCGAGGAGTTCCGCCGCTGGGCGTCCGACCAGCTCGACCGGCACGCCGCGGCGGAGTCCGGCGAGACCAGGAAGGCGATCGCCGACCGCGCCCGGTACCGGCGGACGGACGCCACCGACGCCGCCGACATCGCCTCGCTCGTCGCCGGTGACGGTCCCGTCGCCGTCTACCTCGCCCTCCCGCCGGCGATCTTTCCCGGCGTGGTCGCCGCCCTCGGCGCCGCGAACCTCCCGCCGGGCAGCCGGATCGTGCTGGAGAAGCCGTTCGGCGAAGACCTCGACAGCGCGGTGGAGCTGAACCGGCTGCTGGTGGGGGTCGTGCCCGAGCAGGCGGTGTTCCGTGTCGACCACTTCCTGGCCATGACGACCGTCCAGAACGTGCTCGGCAGCCGGCTGGCCAACCGCGTCCTGGAGCCCCTCTGGAACAGCGCCCACATCTCCGAGGTGGAGATCATCTGGGACGAGACCCTCGCGCTGGAGGGCAGGGCGGGCTACTACGACGGCGTAGGGGCGCTGAAGGACATGGTGCAGAACCATCTGCTCCAGGTGTTGTGCCTGGTGGCCATGGAACCGCCGCTCAGCCTCGGCGAACGCGACCTGCGGGACCGGAAGATCGATGTGCTCCGCTCGGTGCGCCCGCTCACCGACGACGACGTCGTACGCCGAACGCGCCGCGCACGCTACCTGGCCGGCCGCGCCGGCGACCGCGACGTGCCCGCCTACGCCGAGGAGGAGGGCGTGGACCCGCGACGCCGCACCGAGACCTTCGCCGAGGTGGAGCTGGAGCTCGAGAGCTGGCGCTGGTCCGGCACGACCTTCCGGCTGCGCACCGGCAAGGCGCTCGGCCATGACCGCAAAGAGGTCGCCGTACGCTTCCGGCCCGTCCCGCACCTGCCCCTCGGCCTCGGGGAGGAGGCCGAGCCCAACGTGCTGCGCTTCGGGCTGGAGCCGGAGAGCATGACCCTGGCGCTGGCCGGCATCGGCACCGACGCCCGCACTCTCGCCCCGCTGACCCTCACCGCACGGCCGGCGCCCTCCGAACTGCCTGCCTACGGCCGCCTGCTGCTGGACGTGCTGCTGGGGAACGCGGCCCTGTCCATCCGCGGCGACGAGGCCGAAGAGGCCTGGCGGGTCCTCGCGCCGGTCATGTCGGCCTGGTCGGGCGATCTGGCGCCGCTTGGCGAGTATCCGGCCGGATCGGACGGTCCTGCCTCGGTGAGGAGCAGCTGATGCCGTCGACGGAGCGCGCCACGGGTGCCCTGCGCAGCCAGATCTGGTGGGACAACGCCGGCAACCCGGAGATGACGGCCCTGTATCTCGAACGCTATCTCAACTTCGGGCTGACCCCGGCCGAACTCCGGTCCGGCAGGCCGGTCATCGGCATCGCCCAGACGGGCAGCGACCTGGTGCCCTGCAACCGCCACCACCTCGACCTCGCCGGCCGGGTCAGGGACGGGATCCGCGACGGCGGTGGCATCCCGCTCGAGTTCCCCGTCCATCCGCTGCAGGAGACCGGGAAACGCCCGACCGCCGCGCTGGATCGCAACCTCGCCTACCTCGGGCTGGTCGAGGTGCTCTACGGGTATCCACTCGACGGGGTCGTGCTGACGACCGGCTGTGACAAGACCACGCCCGCGTGCCTGGCCGCGGCGGCGACGGTGAACATTCCGGCGATCGTCCTGTCCGGAGGGCCGATGCTCAACGGCTATCGCGAGGGCGAGCGGATCGGCGCGTCCGGCTCAGGGCTGGTGATCTGGCAGTCGAAGCGGCTGCTGGCCACCGGGGAGATCGACTACGACGAGTTCATGGCGCGCGTGTGCGCTTCCGCGCCCAGCATCGGTCACTGCAACACGATGGGGACCGCGCTGTCGATGAACAGCCTGGCCGAGGCACTGGGGATGTCCCTGCCGGGCTGCGCGGCGATCCCGGCCCCCTATCGCCGGCGAGCGCAGATGGCCTACGACACAGGCCGTCGAGCGGTGGATCTCGTACGCGAGGACCTCACCCCGCGCAAGATCATGACCTTGCGGGCCTTCGAGAACGCGATCATGGTCGCCTCGGCCATCTCCGCCTCCACCAACGTGCCCATCCACATCAACGCCATCGCGCGACACGTCGGGGTGCCGTTGTCGATCCAGGACTGGCAACGGGTCGGAGCCGACATCCCGGCGCTGGCGAACGTCGCCCCCGCCGGTGAGTTCCTCGGCGAGGACTTCTACCGCGCCGGCGGTGTCCCCGCCGTCATGCGGTCGTTGCTGACGGCGGGGCGCCTGCACGGCGACGCCGTGACCGTCTCCGGCCGTACCGTGGCCGAGAACCTGGCCGATGCCCCGCCCGCAGACCCGACGGTCATCCGTCCCTTCGACGAGCCTCTCGCCGCCCACGGCGGGCTTCTCATCATGACGGGCAACCTGTTCGACTCCGCGGTCATGAAGACCTCGGTCCTCACCGGCGACTTCCGCGCGGTGTCCGACTATCGCGCCATCGTCTTCGACGGGCCCGAGGACTACCACGCCCGCATCGAAGATCCAGAACTGGGCCTGGACGAGGACTGCATCCTCGTCATCCGCTACACCGGGCCGATCGGCTATCCGGGCTCGGCCGAGGTCGTCAACATGGAGGTCCCCGCCGCGCTGCTCCGGCGGGGCATCACCACGTTGCCCACGCTCGGTGACGGCCGCCAGAGCGGCACCTCGGACGCGCCGTCGATTCTCAACGCCAGCCCCGAGGCCGCGGTCGGCGGCAATCTCGCCATCCTGCGCACCGGCGACCGCATCCGCATCGACGTGGACAACGCACGCGTCGACGTCCTCCTGCCGGATGAGGAGATCGCCGCGCGGTGGGCCGACCACACACCGCCGGTGGTCGAGAACCAGACACCGTGGCAGGAGATTTACCGCTCCACGGTCGGGCAACTGGACAGCGGAGGCTGCCTGGAGCTGGCTCTGGCCTACCAGGACCTCGTACACACCAAGGGGATTCCCCGTGACTCGCACTGACGCCAGAGGCACCATCATGATCGCCGACTACGACTTCGGCGACGTGGACATCGAACGCGCGATCGTCGAGGGCGCCGGATTCGAGCTGCTCGCCGCGCAGTGCAAGAGCGAGGACGAGGTGATCGAGAAGGGCCGGGACGTCGACGGCCTGCTGACCCAGTACGTCCGGGTCGGCGCCCGCGCCATCGACGCGTTCACCCGGTGCCGGGTGATCGCCCGCTACGGCACGGGCGTGGACATCGTCGACGTCGACGCCGCGACCCGGCGGGGCATCCAGGTCACGAACGCGCCGAACGAGTGGTGCGCGGAGGAGGTCGCCGATCACGCCGTCGCGCTCTGGCTGGCCGCCGCCCGCAAGATCTGCGTGTATGACCGGGAAACCCGTGAGGGCGTGTGGCAGTGGCAGAGCGGGGAGCCGATCTGGCGGCTGCGGGGACGGGTGTTCGGGCTGCTGTCCTTCGGCTTCATCGCCCAGCTCATCGCCGAACGCGCCAGAGCGTTCGGCGTCGAGGTCTGGGCGCACGACCCGTTCCTCGACGAGTCCGAGATCCGATCGCGCCAGGTGCGGCCGGTGTCCTTCGGCGAGCTCGTGGAAGGTGCCGACTACCTCGTGATCCAGGCGCCGCTCACCCCTGGGACACACCACACCTTCGACCGTACGACGCTGCGCAGGATGAAGCCGACCGCGATCCTGGTCAACACCGGGCGCGGCCCGATCGTGGAGGACGCGGCGATCCACCAGGCACTGACCGAGGGATGGATCGCGGGCGCGGCACTGGACGACCTCGAGGAGGAGCCCGCGAAACAGCGGGACTGGCGTCCGCGCAACCCCCTGTTTACGCTGCCCAACGTGATCATCTCTCCCCATGCCGCCTACTACTCCGAGGAAGCCGTCACGACAGTGCGGCGCATCGCCGCGGAAGAGGCCGTACGGGTCCTGACCGGGCGACGCGCCCGTAGCCCGGTCAACGACGTGACGGCCGGCTCTCCCTGAGGAACCCGGGCACGAGATCGTGGCCCCGGGGGCCCTGCGAACGCTTCGTGCCGACGCGAACGTCGCTGCCCGGAAGGCCTGCGGGAGGTGTGACCTGGACCGCGGAGAAGGGCACACAGCGTGATCGGCCATCAGGAAATTCCACCATGCCCTCTCGCCGTCCGATCGGGAGGGATCTCTGTCCGCTATCCGTCTGGTGCCGGAAAATCCCCTCCGGCAGGATCGCTGGGAGCTGGTCACGAAGAAGGGGACGGCTCTCATGGGGATCTCGCGTGTGCCCGGCTTCGGGCGCCTGTTGTGGACGGTGGTGGCCTCCCTCGTCACCACCGCCGCCCTTCTGACGGCTCCCGCGTCGGCGGCCTCCTCGGCGACCGCGACGTACAAGATCTGGCACTGGAACATGGCCGGGCATCATTCGCACCTGGGCTCGACCACGAACGGCATCATCCAGGCGATCGCCGGATCGATCAGCTATCGCAAGCCGGACCTCGTGTCGATCAACGAGATCTGCCGCAACCAGTACGGCGCCGTGATCGATGCGCTGCAGGGCATGGGCTGGCCGCAGAACGCCACGAACTTCGCCCGCTTCGAGCCGATGACGGCGGCCGGCGACCCCGGCTACTGTGCCGGGCACGGCATCGGCATCGCGGTCTTCAGCCGTTTCGCGCTGGGCGAGACCCTACGGCAGACCCTGCCGTACGACGGGTCGGGCAAGCAGCGCAAGCTCCTCTGCGCGCACGTCGCCGCGCGACCCGGCACCAGATTCTGCACCACCCACCTGACCACGGTCGCCGCCTCCAAGTCCGCCCAGCTGGGCCAGGTGCACGGCGTCCTGGAGTCGTACCGCTCCAGGGGGGACATCCCGATCATCGCGGGCGACTTCAACGTGCAGCCGGA
Source organism: Nonomuraea sp. KM88 (assembly GCF_052245635.1). Classification (NCBI taxonomy): domain Bacteria; kingdom Bacillati; phylum Actinomycetota; class Actinomycetes; order Streptosporangiales; family Streptosporangiaceae; genus Nonomuraea; species Nonomuraea sp. KM88. The sequence goes on from NZ_JBQQCC010000005.1 coordinate 248,458, forward strand.
CTCACCGCTGCTGGACACCTGGTACGACGCCACGGTCAACACCGACGCCAACCACGGCAACACCGGCCGCTACCACGAGCTCGACGACCGCGAGGCCGTGTGCCCCGGCTGGGGCGAGCAGACCACCGAGAGCAACAAGCTCGGGGCCTGCGGCCAGTCGGGGAAGGTCGATCTGATCTTCGTCCCCGCCGAGCGGCTGACCCGCTACAGCGCCGACGCCCATCCGATCGGGCACGTCTGCGGCGGCAACCGCGACAAGCCCTGCTCCGACCACCGCATCGTCGACGCCACCGTCTCGGTCGCCACCGGGAATTGAGCCGGCCTCGCTGGGCGACCCCAGGCAGGTCGCCCTGGTTCGTCGTGCCCGAAATCCGTCGGGCGCCAACCGTTGCCACGGGCCCGGACGGCGGACGGCCGGCCGGGCTCAGGCGAGGGCGGGCAGCACGTAGACCTCGGCGCCCGGCGGCAGCGCGCAGTCGAGGCTGCCCAGCCCCCGGGCGTTCTCGCCGCACACGATCATGCTGATGTGCCTGCGGATGCGGCCGTACTCGTCGCGCAGCCGCTCCTCCAGCAGCGGATGCGTGCGCCGGAGCATGTCGAGGGCCGAGCCCAGGGTGGGCGGGGAGTCGCGGTCGGCGCCGACCGCGAAGACCTTCACCTCCTGCATCCCGCTCACCCACCTGCGCAACGAGCTGGGCAGCACGAACACGACCAACATCACCGGCCTGCTCATCGGCTAGAGCACCGCCGCGCGCACGGTGAGCACGTCGGGCAGGTGCCGGGCGACCAGTGACCAGGTCTCGCCGTCGTCGCGCGAGCAGTGGACCTCGCCGTCGCGCGTGCCGAAGAACACCCCCGCCTCCGACGCGGTCATCGCGTCACGCAGCACGGCCGCGTGCACCGGCCCTTCCGGCAGGCCCGCGGAGAAGGGCCGCCACGTCTCGCCGGCGTCGTCGCTGCGGAAGACGCGGTAGCGGTGGCCGACGGGCGTGCGGTCCATGTCGGCCGTGAGCGGCAGCACGAAGACCGTGTCCGGCCGAGACGGATGGGCCACGATCGGGAACCCGAAGTCGGACGGCAGGGCCGAGCCGATGTCGTGCCAGCTGCCGCCGAAGTCGTCGCTGCGATAGACGCCGAAGTGGTGCTGCAGGTAGAGCCGCTCCGGCCGGGCCGCGTCGGTGGTCACCTTGTGCACGCACTGCCCGAACTCGGGGAACTGCCTGCCCTCCGGCATGAACGGGGCGCGGATGTGCTGGTTGGCCGCCTCCCAGGTCAGGCCGCCGTCGGTCGTGCGGTAGAAGCCGCCGGTCGAGACGGCCACCCCCATGACCGCCGGGTCGGTGGGGTGGCTGACGATCGTGTGCAGGCACAGCCCGCCGCCGCCGGGCTCCCAGAGCGGGCGGTGGGGGTGCTCCCACAGGCCCTCGACGAGCCGGTAGGTGACCCCGCGGTCCTCCGAGCGGAACAGGGCGCCCGGCTCGACGCCCGCCCACACCACGCCGGGCTCGGACGGCGAGGGCGCGAGCTGCCACACCCGCGTGAGCGTGGCCCCGGTCTTCTCGGGGAAGGCGATGGGCGGCTGCTCCGCCTCCTGCCAGGTCTGCCCGAGGTCATCCGAATACATGACGGACGGACCGAAGTGGCCGTATTCGACGCCGGCCAGCAGCCGGGGCGCGCCGCCGCGCGTGTCGACGGCCACCGAGGGCACCGCGATCGTGGAGAACTGGATCGGCTGGATCTCGAACGGGCCACCGCCCGCCGAGCGGGCCAGGAACAGGCCCTTGCGGGTGCCGATCGCGAGCACTGCGTCACTCATGACACGCTCCCAGGTTCGCTTTGCGGCCATCGTGTCACGCGCCACCGACAGTTACCGAAGTCTGGGAGATTCCCGTCGCTCCGCACCGGTCCGGTCGCGCATGACCCGGGACGTAATCGTCGCCATTCCCACCAGGCGCTAACGTTCCAGATATGGGAGCGGTAGCCGTACATGAGGAATCTTTTGGTGATTTGTTGCGGTCGTGGCGGCAACGACGGCGGGTGAGCCAGCTCGATCTGGCCATCGAGGCCGGCGTCTCCGCGCGCCACGTCAGCTTCCTGGAGACCGGGCGCGCCCGGCCCAGCCGCGAGATGGTGCTGAAGCTGGCCGAGGAGCTGGAGGTGCCGCTGCGGCACCGTAACCGGCTGCTGGTGTCCGCGGGGTTCGCCCCGATCTATCCCGAACGCGCCGTCCGGGCTCCGGAGATGCACCTCGTACGGCAGGCCCTGGACAGGATCCTGGCCGGGCACGAGCCGTATCCGGCGCTCGTGGTGGACGCCGCCTGGAACCTGGTGGCGGCCAACAAGGCGGCCGCGATGTTCATGGAGGGCGTGCCGGCGGAGCTGCTGGCGGAGCCGGTCAACGTGATGCGGTTGTCGTTGCACCCGGACGCGATGGGAGGGCGGCTGCTCAACCTGGCCGAGGTGCGGGCCCACCTGCTGCACCGGTTGCGCAGGCAGGCCGAGACGTCCGGCGACGGGCGCCTGGCCGAGCTCCACGACGAGCTGGCGTCCTACGCCTATCCGGGCGTGGACCTGAACGTGGCGCACGTGCCGGGACCCGGCGACATCCTGCTGCCGCTGCGCGTCGCCGCCGGTGACCGGGTGTTGTCGATGTTCACCACGATCGCGACGTTCGGCACGCCGATGGACGTGACGGTCTCCGAGCTGGCCATCGAGACCTTCTGGCCCGCCGACGAGGAGACCGCCGCCACCTTCCGCTGACCGCTCCTGGCCGCCCCTGGCCGTTACGCCCGCGGCGATGGGGCTAGCGGGCCGTGGCGGGCGGGACCGGTGTCTCCTCGCCCGTCGCGGTGGCCACCTCGACGGAGATCGGAGCCGGGCCTCCGCCCGTGATCGGCAGGCCGCCGGTGACGGTGCAGGTGCGGACGTCGTACGCCCCGCCCGAAGGCGGCGCCGCCACCGTGAAGGCCGCGTGGGCCGCGCCGCCGGGGACGACCGAGGTGGAGATGTAGTCGCCCGCCATGCGGCCCTGCGCGGTGTCGGCGAACCAGTCCAGCGGCATCGCCCCGTGCAGCTCCTGAGGGGCCGCCCAGGTGGCCCCGCCGTTGGTGGAGGAGGTGTAGCCGACCGTCAGCCTGCAGGTGGCGGCGGTGCAGGCGGCGTCGGGGTAGCGGTAGTAGGTGAGCGCGAGCCGTACCGTGCCGCCCGCGCTGGCGCGGTCGACGCCAAGGCCGGGGATGAAGTGGTCGCCGCCGTCGCTGGTGGCCCGCATGACACGGCTCCACTCCTCGCCGGTGGCGGACCTGCTCAGCACGATGTCGTTGCCGGAGCACCGGTACTGGAAGCGGCAGTCGTGCCAGGCGACGTACACGGCGCCGGTCGCGTCCGTCTCCGCCGACGGCAGCGGCGCCGCCCGCAGGCCGCCCGCGACCGTGTGCCGCCGCACCGCCGTGACCAGCACGCTGGGTTCCCAGCTCGCGCCGCCGTCGCCGGAGCGGATGGAGCGGATCTCGCCCTCGTCGCTCAGGTACGGCACCACCACGACCCCGTCAGGCCGCACGACCGGCTGCCCGCCGAGCCCGTTCGCGGGGGTGGCGGTCACCGTCCAGGTCAGGCCGCCGTCGGAGGAACGCGCCATCGTGATCGCGTTGCCCGCGGCGTGGTCGTCGAAGGTCGCGTGGCAGTGGCCGTGGAAAGGGCTGGACAGGCTGTTGTCGCAGGCGATCCAGGTCTTGTCCAGGTCGCCGCCCCCGTCCCCGCCCTCATCGCCGCCGTTCCCGCCGTCCCCGTCCCCGCCCCTGTCGCCGTCGTCGTCGCCCGCCGTGGCGACCGTGACGGGCGCGTCCCACGTACGGCCGCCGTCGGCGGAGCGGCTGGCGAGCACCGCCGTCCCGGCGATCCCGCCCTCCTCCGACAGCGCCAGCGACGCGATCAGCCAGACGCGGTGCCGGGCGTCGTAGGCCACCGACGGGTCGCTGACCCGGTCGTGGGAGCCGCCGCCGAACGTGGTGATCCCGGGCAGCACTCCCTTCGTCCAGGTGCCGCCGTTGTCGGAGGAGGCGGCGAACGCGATGCCGGTGGCGCCGCCGTCGAAGAACCGGCCCGACTGGTGCGCGGTCACGAGGGCCGAGCCCCACTGGAAGGTGTCGGGCCCGGCCTGGGTGCCGTGCTGGCTGGTGGCGTTGGCGTACGCGTCGGACCCGATCTCGGTCAGCGGGACCGCCGCGGCGGCGGGGGAGGAGGAGGTGAGCAGGAGGGTCGCGGCGACGGCGGCAGGTACGGACAGGAGCCCGGTTCCTCGGCGCCCGGCGGGGGATGGCACAGTCCACCTCCACTTGGCGTGTCAGTTCCAGCTGGCACCGTTCCGCCGCCGCTGTCAACCTCCTGATCGCCGATCGGGCCCCCTCATCGTTCCGCGCGCACGACGTCGCGGTGGATCCGCGACAGGGGCACGCCGTCGCGCTGCAGGCAGCGGACCGTCTCGTTCACCATGGGCGACGGGCCGCAGACGTACACGTCGTGCTCGGTCCAGGAGCGCAGGCGCCGGGTGACCTCGGGTAGGTGGCCGCGCATCCCGTCGTACGACGGCTGGTCCGAGACCACGGACACGACCCGCAGCCACGGGAAGGCCGACTCCATCCTGATCAGGTCGGGCAGGTCGTACAGTTCGCCGGCGGTGCGGGCGCCGTGCAGCAGGTGGATGGCGGGCCGCCGGCCGGAGGCGATGATGGACTCCACGATCGCCTTCAGCGGCGCCAGGCCCGTGCCGCCCGCCACGCACAGCACGTCGCGCACGCTCTGCTCGCGCGGTGTCATCGTGCCCATCGGCGGCCCCAGCATGACCGTGTCGCCGACCCGCGTGTGCCTGGCCAGGGTCGTCGACACCCAGCCGCCGGGCACCGAGCGCACGTGCAGGCTGATCGTGTTGTCCTGGCGCGGCGCGTTGGCGATGGAGAACGTGCGCCACACGCGGGGCCAGCGCGCCGTCTGCACGGTGACGTACTGGCCGGACGTGTACGGCAGCCGCTGCGCGGGCCGCAACGTGATGACCGCGATGTCCTGGTGGCGCAGCTCGTGGCCGACGACCTCGGCGAGCCACCAGGCGGGCGAGACCCCCGCGTCGGCCTCGGCCGAGTCGATCATCATCTTGGCGGCGGCCGCGTACGCCGCCACCCACGCCTCCTCGATCTCGGGGCTCCATACCTCGGCGGCGAAGCGGCGGACCGTGGCGAGCAGCGCCTTGCCCACGGCCGCGTAGTGGTCGGCGACCACGCCGTACTTGCGGTGGTCCCGGCCCAACTGGCCGAGGAACCCCGCCATGCTGTCCGGGCTGTCCAGGCTCCACACGATCCTGGTCAACGCGCTGAACAACCGGTCGCGCTGGACGTCCAGAGCCGGCGGGAACATGCCTCGCAGGTGTGGATTCTCAGCGAACAGCCGGCCGTAGAAGTAGGCCGTGGCCTGCTCGGCCACCGGCTCGATGACGGAGAAACTCTCCTTGACCAGGCGCGGATTCAACGACATATTCCCACCCCACTTGTGACCGGAAACGCATTCCGGTCTTGCCGTTCACCTCCCTGACGGTTCCGGGTGATGAGCGCACGTCCCTCCCCGGCACTTCTGCTGCGCTCGCAAATGAGTCTTACACCACCGATGACGCGTCACAACCATTTCCCTCCAATAAGGTGCGAAGCAGAATCTTGCGCAGGACTGTCCGTACGATATTCCTAGGTTTTTCGGACAATAATCGTGAATAAAAGTCGCATTCATGTGATGGGGGAGCCGGATGCGCCCTCCGGGCGTCACGGCGCCTCGCCTCGAGCACGGGCCCGTCGATCGTCGGGTCAGTCGTCGGGTCGATCACCGGGTCGATCGCCGGGGGGCGTGGGAGGCACGTGGCGGGAGGGGATCTTGGGGAGGGGTGACAAATCGGAAAGGCTGTGCGCCATGATGGGCATGTAGCCGTCACCTCGACCGGCTGGTGGCCGAACGAACTCCACCATGCCCCTGGAGATCGCATGTCCCGTCCGCTGATCGGTATCACCGCCTACTTCGAGGCCGCCCGCTGGAGCGACTGGGTGCGGGAGGCCGTGCTCTCGCCGCCCTCCTACGCCAAGGCGGTCGACCGGGCCGGGGGCGCGCCCGTGGTGCTCCCGCCGCTCGGCCTGAACGCCATCGACGACTACGTACGCGGCCTGCGGGGGGTGGTCCTGGCCGGAGGGGTCGAGGTGGACGCCTCCGCCTACAACGGCGAGCGCGACGACCGGGTCCCCGATGGGCAGCCGCACCGCGACCGCTTCGAACTGGCCCTGGCCAGGGCGGCGGTCAAGGCCGACGTGCCGATCCTGGCCATCGCCAGGGGCATGCACGTGCTCAACGTCGCCCAGGGCGGCACGCTGATCCCCTGGTTGCCCGACGTGCTCGGCGACCACCATCACGCCGAGCCTGGCACGCCCCACACGCTCCAGGTCAGCGTGTCCAGCAAGCTCGGCAAGGCGATCGGCGACCGGGTCGAGGTCGTCGCGCCGCACCACCAGTCCGTCCGCCGCCTCGGCACCGGGCTGCTGGCCGTGGCCTGGGCCGACGACCAGATCGTCGAGGGCGTCGAGGTGCAGGGCCACAGGTTCGGCGTGGGCGTGCAATGGCATCCCGAGCGCGATCTCGAGGATCGGCTCTTCGATGCGTTCATGGAGGCGGCCCGATAAGCTTCGATCATGCCGCTGCACCCTCAGTCGCGGGACTACATCGCCGTCCATCCGTCGGATCTGGGCGCCGATCCGGCCATGCTCGACCTGGCCGGGATCCAGGAGTTGCGCGCACATGACGGCCTGGCGGCCCAGCGCGGTCCGCTCACCAAGCTGCCGTTCGTCCGCGACGAGCGCGCCGAGGGCGTGCCGATCCGGATCTACCGCGCCGACCCGGGCGACGGCCAGCTGCCCGTCGTGGTCTATTTCCACGGGGGCGGGTGGGTCCTCGGCAGCGTCAAGCGCAACGACGCGTTGGGGCGCGACCTGGCCATCCGCACCGGCGCGGTGGTCGTGTCCGTCGACTACCGGCTGGCCCCCGAGCACGCCTTCCCGGCCGCCGCCGACGACGCGTGGACGGTCGTGCGCGACATCTTCGCCAGGCCCGCCTTCTACCAGAGCAACGGCCGCGTGGCCGTCGTCGGCGACAGCGCGGGCGGCAACCTGGCGGCCGTCGCCGCATGGCAGGCCCGCGACGCCGGGCTCCGGCTGGCCCACCAGGTGCTCGTCTACCCGGTGCTCGACGTGGCGATGCGGACGCCCAGCTACACGGAGTTCGCCAAGGGCTTCGGGCTGGAGGCCGAGGAGATGGCGTGGTTCGCCCGCCAGTACGCCCCCGACGCCGACCCGGCCGACCCGCGGCTGTCCCCGCTGTGCCTGCCCGACGTCGCCGGCCTGGCGCCCGCCACCATCGTGACGGCCGAATACGACGTGCTCCGCGACGAGGGCGAGAGCTACGCCCGGCGCCTGACGGACGCCGGCGTGCCGGTCGAGCTACGCAGGTTCGACGGCGCGGTGCACAACTTCTTCGGCCTGCCCGGCCTGTTCGACCAGGCGGGCGAGGCCCGCGACCACATCGCGGGGCGGCTGCGAGAGGCGCTGTGACCTACACCAAGCTGAAGATCGACACCCCGGCCGACGGCGTGCTGCGGGTCACGATCAGCGAGCCGGGCCGGCTCAACGCCGTCGACGCCGCGGCCCACCGCGAGCTGGGCGAGATCTGGCGCGACGCCGACCGCGACGACGGCGTCAGGGCCGTGCTCGTCCGGGGAGAGGGCACGGCGTTCTCCGCCGGCGGCGACCTGTCCATGATCGAGGAGATGACCCGCGACCACGCCACCAGGCTGCGCGTCTTCGCCGAGGCCCGCGACATCGTCTACAACGTCCTCAACTGCTCCAAGCCGATCGTCTCGGCCATCCAGGGCCCCGCCGTCGGCGCCGGGCTCGCCGTCGCGCTCCTGGCCGACATCTCCGTCGCCGGGCGCACCGCGCGGATCATCGACGGTCACACGAGGCTCGGCGTCGCCGCGGGCGACCATGCCGCGATCGTCTGGCCGCTGCTGTGCGGGCTGGCCAAGGCGAAATACCACCTGCTGCTGTGCGAGCCCGTGACGGGCGAGCAGGCCGAGCGGATGGGGCTGGTCAGCCTCTGCGTCGACGACGACCAGGTGCACGACAGGGCGCTGGAGATCGCGGTACGCCTCGCCGCCGGCGCCCAGGAGGCGATCAGGCTGACGAAATACTCGCTCAACAACTGGCTGCGCCTGGCGGGCCCGTCGTTCGACGCCTCCCTCGCCATGGAGTTCCTCGGCTTCACCGGGCCCGACGTGACCGAGGGCCTGCGCGCCCTGCGGGACAAGCGGCCGCCGTCGTTCGGCTGATGCGCCGGGTGTGCTTGCCGCCCGCCCGGGTAGGCGCAGCCCCAAGGTCGACCAGATGACCGCGCCGGCACCGGCGGGCACTGTTCGCCGAGGCCGAGAACGTCGCCCCGGCGGACGCGGAGCCGAAAGCCTCGCAGGGCGTCCGGCGCACGCCGTACGACGAAGGGGGAGAGCGCGCGGCGATGGCCCAGTGGACGAGCAGGGTGGACGAGCGGGGCGAACGCGCCAGAACGGGCGGGCGTCGGCGCTCCACGCCTCGCGGCCGGCCCGACCGGCCCGGCCGCTAGAAGCTGCGGGGGAGTCCGAGCACCTGGGTCGCGAGGTAGTTGAGCAGGAGCTCCTCGGTCACAGGTGCCACCTTCGCGATCCTGGCGTCGGTCAGCAGCCTGGCGACCGGATACTCGTGGGAATAGGCCATCCCGCCGTGCGTCTGGAATGCCGCGTCTGCCGCCTCCCAGGCCGCCTGTGACGCCGTGAGCTTGGCGATGTTGGCCTCGGTGCCGCACGGCAGCCGCCGGTCGAAGCACCACGCGGCCTTGTAGATCATCAATCTGGCCAGCTCGATCTTGGCCTTCACCTGCGCCAGCGGGAAGGAGATCGCCTGGTTGGCGCCGATCGGCCGGCCGAACACCTCCCGCTCCCTGGCATAGTCGACGGCCACCCGCAACGCGACCTCCGCCGTGCCGAGCGCCGAGGCGGCCAGCAGCACCCGCTCGGGGTTGAGGATGTCCCACAACACCGCCACACCCTGGTCCACCTCACCGACCACGTTGGAGGCGGGCACCCGCAGATCGTCGATGAACACCATGTTCGACGGCGTCGTGTTCGCGCCCATCTTGGGGATCGGCCGGTAGGACAGGCCTCCGGAGGCGACCGCCTCGGGCACGTTCACCAGCAGCACCGTCAGCCCGTGGCTGCGCGGGCGCGCTTCGGCGGCCGGGACCGTCCTGGTCACCAGCAGCATCCAGGTGGCCCGCTGCACGCCGGTGATCCAGATCTTCTGCCCGTTGACCACGAAATCCCCGCCGTCGCGCCGGGCCGACGTGGTGATCGCCAGCGAGTTGGATCCGGCGTCCGGCTCGGTCAGCGCGAAGCAGGTCTCGACCTCGCCCGTGGCCAGCCTCGGCAGCAGTTCCGCCCGCTGCCCGGCGCTGCCGTGCCGGTCGATCGTGAGCGCGCCGAAGCCGGGGGTCAGCACGTACGTGAACGCCGACCCGCCCGCCGCGCCCGACGCCGAGAGCGTCTCCGTGGCCACCGCCAGCTCCAGCAGCCCTTGCCCGCCGCCGCCGTGCTCCTCCGGGACCGCCAGGCCCAGCCAGCCGCCCTTGGCCAGCTCGTCCCAGACCTCCTCAGGCCAGCGCTTGTCGCTCTCGCACCGCTGCCAGTAGGCGAGGTCGTATCGCGAGCAGATGGCGCCGATGCCCCGCTGGACGGCGAGGGCGCTCTCGGGAAGGGAGAAGTCCATCACGCCATCGTAGAATCATGTTCTGATCAGGGTCGAGGCCGCCGCGCGTGGAAGACGAAGGCCGGGGGAGGGTTGCGCCACACCGTACGCCCCGGCACGACCTCCTCGAAGCGCTCGGCCAGCAGCGCACGGAAGCGCCGCGCCGAGCTGAGCGGGATGGCGTGCACGTAGGAAAACGTGGTGAACGCCGCCACCGGGCTCATCGCCGACGTCACCGCACCGAGCAGGTCACGCTGCGTCTCCTCGGGGAACGCCGCCCACGGCAGCCCGCTGACCACCACGTCCGCCTGCCGCAGCCCTCGCTCGCGCAGCAACTCGCCGAGCCGGGCCGCGTCGGCGTGCGCCACGTCCACGGTGGGGAAGCGCTCGGCGAGCAGCTGCGCCATCAAGTCATTGACCTCGACGGCGAGATGGTGGCCCCGCCCGGCGAGCCGCTGCTGGATCTCCGCGGTGAACGGGCCGGTGCCGGGTCCCAGCTCCACCACGGTCGGCTCGCCGCGCTCGGGGATCGGCGCGCAGACGTTCGCCGCCAGCCGGCGCGAACTCGGGGCGACCGCGCCGATCTTGGAGGGGGCACGCAGGAACTGGCCAAGGAAGAGTGCGCTGTCGTTCGACATGGCACGACTTTATGGGCAGGATCTTGGTGGGTCGCTCCCTCCTCCGGGCGGATGTGCGGCCAGTAGGAGGAGGCGGAGCCGTCCACGGGAAGGATCGGCCTTCCACGCTGGGCGGATACGGTTGTGCGCATGCGCTGGCGCGGTGTCCCTCTCGATGTCCTGCTCGCCGTCTCCGGCGTGGGCCTCGACCTGCTGACGACGGCGCACGCGGGCGACACCGAGTTCCTGCCCGCCGAGATGAACCTCCCGATGGCGCTGCTGGTGGGCCTGCCCATGGGGCTCGTCCGGCACCGGCCGGTGACCGTCACCTTCTGCCTGGCCGCGCTGCTCATGGTGACCGACCAGATCGGCTCGTTCACCTCCAACACCGCGCAGATCCTCATCTGCGTCGCCCTCGGCGTGGCGGGGCACCGCTCCGGCCTGCGGGCCACCACCGCGGCCGTGGCCGTCACCATCCTCGCCACCGCGTGCAACATCGCCGACCCCGGCTTCGCGCCGACCGCCAACACCTGGATGTACTCCGTCCTCCTGCCGGTCTTCCCCGCCGTGCTCGGCGCCTACCTGCGCAGCACGGCGGGGCGGCTGGAGGAGCGCGACGTCACGCCCGACGCGCTGCTCGCCGCCGGCGGGGTCGCCATCACCGTGCTCAGCACGTGGAGCTCCTGGCACCTGGGCGCGCAGCCCGTCTGGGTGGTGGGGCTGCTGGCCGTCGTGGGCGGCCTGTCGCTGGGCATCGCCAGGCGGCTGCCGGGACTGGTGTTCCTGCTGCAGGGCGTGCTGCTCGTCTCCGCCGACACCTACCTGAACAACACCGTCAACACCTGCGTGATCCTCACCCTGACCGCGATCGGCGTGTTCTCCATGCGGGTGGGGTCGTGGGCCTGGGTCGGGGCCGCCTACCTGACCGGCTGCCTGCTCACCGCGATCGCCGTGGTCGGCCCCGAGACCGAGATCACCCCGTTCCGCGCGGGCGTGCTGATGACGCTGGTGGCCACGCCGATCGCGATCGGCCGCTACCTCGGGATGCGGCAGGCCGCCCTGGCCGCGGAACGGCTGCGCGCCGAGGAGTCCGCCCGCGCCGCCGTCGCGCAGGTGCGGGCCGACCAGCTGGCCGAACGCGAGCGCATCGCCCGCGACGTGCACGACATCGTCGCCCACCACGTCGGCGCCATGGTGCTGCGCGCCGGCGCCGCCCGCTACGCCGCGCCCGACGGCCCCGTCGCCGACGCGCTCACCGACATCCGCGACGCCGGCCACCAGGTGCTGCAGGACCTGCGCGAGCTGCTCGACCTGCTGCGCGACCCCGACAGGCAGCCCGGCCTGCTGGCCAACCCCGCCGACGTCATCCGCGAGTCGGCCGACCGCATGGCCGCCGCCGGCCTCGACGTCGAGCTCGACCTCGACCCGGCCGCCGACCGCGCCCCGCTCATCGCCCGCGCCTCCGCCGCCCGTATCGTCCAGGAAGGACTCACCAACGTGCTCAAACACGCCGGACCAGGCACGCAGGTCCGCGTCAGCGTCACCCCGTCAGGCGACGGGCTCTCCGTGGAGATCCGCAACGGCCGGCCGCCCACCGACATCGAGCGGCTGCCCTCCTCCGGGCGCGGGCTGGCCGGCATGCGCGAACGCGTCCGCGCCCTCGGCGGCACCCTGTCCGCCGGCCCCGACGGCGAGGGCGGCTGGCTCCTGGCCGCCAGCCTGCCCGCGCGCCTGTCCCAGGGGAGCACCGCGTGATCCGCGTGCTGATCGCCGACGACCAGGCGCTCGTCCGCGCGGGCGTGCGCATGCTGCTGCAGGCCGCGGGCGACATGGAGGTGATCGGCGAGGCCGTCGACGGCGGCGAGGCGGTGCGGCTGGCCGAACGCCACCTGCCCGACGTGATCCTCATGGACCTGCGCATGCCCAAGGTCGACGGCCTGGAGGCGATCAAACGCGTGGTCAGGACCCGTCCGGGGGTCAGGATCGTGGTGCTGACGACGTTCGCCGAGGACGCCAACGTCTACGCCGCCCTGCGGGCCGGCGCGGTCGGGTTCCTGGTCAAGGACGACGATCCCGAGCGCATGGTGGACGCCGTGCGCCGCGCGGCGGCCGGGGAGCAACTGCTGGCGCCGTCCGTGTTGCGCAGGGTCGTGGAGCGGTTCCTGGCCGCGGGGGAGCAGCACGTCGCGCCCGCCCCGCCCGCCGGGCTGACCGAGCGGGAGGTCGAGGTGCTCGCCCTGGTGGGGGCAGGTCTGTCCAACGCGGAGATCGCCGAGGAACTGTACGTGGGCGTCACCACCGTCAAGACCCACATCGCGGCGGCGATGGACAAGCTGGGCCTGCGCAACCGCATCCAGGCCGCCGTCGTCGCCCACCGCACCGGCCTGGTCGACGCCTCCTTCCGCCCCGTACGCCCGCCCCGCGGCTGAGCGCTCGCCCCCGCCCTCCGGCTGAGCGCCGCCGGTATGCGGGGCGGCGGGCGGGCCGGCGTACCGGCCGGCGGCACGTCCTGCGGGGTCGCCGCCGGACGGTCCTGACCGCCGGAGGGCCGCGGTCGCCGGAGGGCGTCCGCCGCCGCTAAGGTCGGGAGTGTGTACGTGAAGATCTGCGGGCTGAGCGAGCCCGAGCACGTTGCCGCCGCCGTCGAGGCGGGAGCCGACGCCATCGGGCTGGTCATGACCCGCAGCCCCCGCAGGATCACCGTCGAGCGGGCGGCCGCGCTGGCCGCGCTCGTTCCCGCCCACGTGCTCACCGTCGGGGTGTTCCGGGGCGAGGACCCCGAGACGGTGCGCGCGGCCGCGCTGGCCTCCGGGGTGCGGGCCGTGCAGCTGCACGGCAGGCATCCGCACGGCGACTTCACCGCTCTGAAGGACCTCGGTGTGCGCCTGGTCAGGGCCGTCGACGCGGAGGCGGACCTGCGGTGCGGCGCCTTCGACGAGGACCTGCTCATCGTCGACGCGCCACACGCCGGATCCGGCCTGCCCTGGGAGTGGGCGGCCGTGCGCGGCAGGCCGTCCGGCCGGTGGTTGCTGGCGGGCGGCCTCGCCCCGGGCAACGTCGCCGACGCGATCGCGGCGGCCGAGCCGTGGGGGGTCGACGTGTCCAGCGGCGTGGAGACGTCGCCCGGGGTGAAGGACCCGGCTCTCATCAGGGCGTTCCTGACGGCCGTACGCGGCTGATGGACGGGCACGCCCGCGCTGCCGCGCCGGGAGACCTGGCCCGTGCCATCGGCTTCACCCACGCCTTCGCCCGGCGCAGGGCGCCCGTCGAGGTGCCGGTCCCTGGCGGGTTCGCGGTGCTGGACGACAGCTTCCCCCGCTCCTACGACGACAACAAGCTGATCGTCTGGTCCGGCGACCCGGATGCGGACGAGCTGCTCCGGGCGGCGGACGAGGTGCTCGCCGAGCGGGCCCACCGGCTGGTGTGCGTGGACGACGACCGGCTCGGCACCACCCTCGCACCCGCTTTCGCCGCCGCCGGCTACGAGCACGAGACCAACCTGATCATGGCCTACCGCGGCGCGATCCCCCACGACCCGCCCGCGGCCGACCGGCTGGAACTGCCGGAGCTGCTGCCCGTGCTGCGCCGCGACTGGCGCCAGGCGCTGCCGCAGGCGCCCGACGACGTGATCGACGGGCTCGCCCGGCGCGTGGAGCGCCGGCTGCGCGGGGCGGGCACGGCGGGCACGGTGGGTTTCCGCGGGGTCCGCGCCGGCGACGGGGAGGCGGGGGAGATCGCCGCCAGGGCCGACCTGTACGTCGACGGCGGGGTCGCCCAGATCGAGGGCGTCTTCACCGGCGAGCAGCACCGGGGCAAGGGCCATGCGCGGGCCCTGATGACCGCGCTGCTCGCGGAGCAGGCGGAGGCCGAGCTGATCTTCCTGGTGGCCGATGCGGCCGACTGGCCGAAAGACTTCTACGGCCGGCTCGGGTTCGAACCCCTCGGTTCCACCCACGCCTTCCTCCGCGCCTGACGGCCCTGCTCCGGCGGGCCTGCTCCGGCGGGCCTGCTCTGACGGCCCGCTCTGGCGACCCCGCTCGGCTACCCGCTCCGGCTACCCGCGGAGGCGGTGCCCAGGGGCCCGCCGGACCGGAAGCGGGCGGTGAGCGGGCGCTCGTGTGCGAGCGGCCGGCGGGCGCCCCGGACCGCCGTCGAGGCCGCGGGGCCCGCCGTGAAGGGAGTTCGGGCGGGACCGCTGCGGTGGAGTTCCACGCAGTAGGGTCTCCTGCGTGAGCGATACTTCCGCCGAGGACCGGATCTGGACGGTTCCTAACCTGCTGAGCTTCCTGCGCCTCCTGGGCGTCCCCGTGTTCCTCTGGCTGGTTCTGGGGCCCAAGGCGGACGGGTGGGCGATCGGGATCCTCGCGGTCGCCGGGTTCACGGACTGGCTCGACGGAAAGATCGCCCGGGCCTTCAACCAGACGAGCAGGCTGGGCCGGATCATCGACCCGGCCGCCGACAAGCTCTACGTCTTCGCCACCATCTTCGCGCTGCTGCTGCGCGACGTCATCCCGTGGTGGCTGGTCGCGGTCATCGTCGGTCGCGAACTCTTCGTCGCGTGTTCCTTCCCCGTACTTCGCAAACATGGCTATAAGGCACTTCAGGTGCATTTCCTGGGCAAGGCCGCCATGTTCAATCTCATGTACGCCTTCCCTCTCCTCTTCCTTGCCTCCCACACTGGGTGGTATGCCGATATAGCCCGAATTGTCGGGTGGGCGTTCGCCCTATGGGGAACGGGCCTGTACTGGTGGGCGGGGGTGCTGTATGTGGTACAGGTGCGCCGGCTCGTAATCTCGGCCAAGAAGGAGTGATCGGGTGAAGGCGGTCGTCATGGCGGGCGGGGAGGGCACTCGGCTGCGTCCGATGACCGCCAACCAGCCCAAGCCTCTGCTCCCCGTGGCCAACCGCCCGATCATGGAGCACGTACTGCGCCTGCTCAAGCGGCACGGCATCACCGAGACGGTGGTCACCGTCCAGTTCCTGGCCGCTCTCGTGCGCACCTACTTCGGCGACGGCGACGAGCTCGGCATGAACCTCCAGTACGCCACCGAGGACCTGCCCCTCGGGACCGCGGGCAGCGTCAAGAACGCCGCCGACCGCCTCCGCGACGATCGTTTCCTGGTCATCTCCGGCGACGCTCTGACGGATATTGATTTAACGGACATGATCCGGTTCCATCGCGAGAATGCCGCCCTGGTGACCATCGGGCTGAAACGTGTGCCGAATCCGCTCGAGTTCGGGATCATCATCGTCGACGACGAGGGCAGGGTGCAGCGCTTCCTGGAGAAGCCCACCTGGGGACAGGTCTTCTCCGACACCGTGAACACCGGCGTCTACGTCATGGAACCCGAGGTCCTCGACGCCGTGGCCACCGGCGAGCCCGTCGACTGGTCCTCCGACGTCTTCCCCGCGCTCCTGGCCCGCGGCGCGGCCATCTACGGCTACGTGGCCGACGGCTACTGGGAGGACGTCGGCACCCACGAGAGCTATCTCAAGGCCCACGCCGACGCCCTGTCCGGCAGGGTCGCGGTGGACATCGGCGGCTTCGAGCTCTCGCCGGGCGTCTGGGTCGCCGACTCCGCCGCGGTCGACCCCGACGCCGTGCTCAAGGGCCCGCTGCTCATCGGCGACTACGCCAAAGTCGAGGCGGGGGCCGAGCTGCGCGAATACACCGTGCTCGGCAACAACGTCGTCGTCCGCGAGGGCGCCTTCCTGCACCGCGCGGTCGTCCACGACAACGTCTACCTCGGCCCCGGCGCCCACCTGCGGGGCTGCGTCATCGGCAAGAGCACCGACGTGATGTCCGGCGCCCGCATCGAGGAGAACTCCGTCATCGGGGACGAATGCGTCATCGAGGCGGAGGCGTACGTCTCCAGCGGCGTCCGGGTCTACCCGTTCAAGACGATCGAGGCCGGCGCGGTCGTCAACACCAGTGTCATCTGGGAGTCGCGCGGCCAGCGCAACCTCTTCGGCACGAGAGGCGTCAGCGGCCTGGTCAACGTCGAGATCACCGCCGAACTGTGCGTCCGCCTGGCCAGCGCGTACGCCACCACCCTCAGGAAGGGCGAGCACGTCGTCACCTCGCGCGACTGCTCCCTGGCCGCCAGGGCGCTCAAGCGGGCCGTCATCGGCGCGCTGACCGCCGGCGCGATCAACGTGCTCGATCTGGAGGCGGCCCCGCTGCCGGTGGCCCGCTTCCACACCGCCAGGGGCTCGGCGGCGGGCGGGATCGCGCTGCGCACCACGCCGGGCGACCCGCAGAGCGTGGACATCGTCATCATGGACGACCGCGGCGCCGACCTGCCCCCGGCCGCCCAGCGCAAGCTGGAGCGGGTCTTCTCCCGCCAGGAGTTCCGCCGCGCCTTCCCCGGGGAGATCGCGGAGCTCGCCTACCCGGCCAGGGCCGTCGAGGACTACACCCACGAACTGCTGCGTCACGCCGGCGTGACCGGCGTCAAGGACATGAAGGTCGTCGTCGACTGCGCGGGAGGCACCTCCTCGCTGGTGCTGCCCACGCTGCTCGGCCGGGTCGGCGTCGAGGTGCTCACCGTCAACGCCCGCCTCGACGACGTCTCGCCCACGGAGACGCTCGCCGGTCGGCGGCGCGACCTGCAACGCCTGTCGGAGCTGGTCAGCTCCTCGCGGGCGGCCTTCGGCGTCAGGTTCGACCCGGTCGGCGAGCGCATCGCCCTGGTCGACGAGATGGGCCAGCTCATCAGCGAGGAGCGCGCGCTGCTCGTCGTGCTCGACCTCGTGGCCGCCGAACGCAGGAGCGGCCGGGTGGCCCTGCCCGTCACCACGACCAGGGTCGCCGAGCAGGTGTGCCGCTTCCACGGCGTGCAGGTGCAGTGGACGTCCACCGCGCTCGACGCCCTCACCTCGGCCGCCGCCGCCCCCGACATGATCTTCGCGGCCGACGGGCGCGGCGGCTTCGTGGTGCCGGAGTTCAGCCCCGCGATCGACGGGCTGGCCGCGTTCCTGCGCCTGCTCGGCCTGGTCGCCCGCACCCGCCTGTCGCTCAGCCAGATCGACGCGAGGATCCCCGAGGTGAAGCTGCTCAGGCGGACCGTGCCCACGCCGTGGGCGGCCAAGGGAGCCGTGATGCGCTCCGTCATCGAGGCGGCCGAGGCCGAGCCGGAGGGCCGCCGCATCGACACCACCGACGGGGTGCGGGTGGCCCGCGACGACGGCAGCTGGGTGCTGGTGCTGCCGGCCGCGGCCGAGCCCGTCACCGACCTGTGGGCCGAGGCCTCCGACGTGGACGGCGCGCAGGCGCTGCTCGAACGCTGGGCCCGCGTCGTGGAACAGGCCGCCACGTGACCCGCGGCCGGGCGGGCGCGAGAACGGCCGGGCCGCGATTGTGCGCGGACGGTCCCGCAAGATCGTAATGTAGAAACGCGCGGCGGCATGGACCGCAGGGCAGGGGCGGCGGTAACTTTGTCTGCGTCCTGACCACAGTCCAGCGCCCCGTCTTGACCTTTGCCGCTGATCAGCGTAAGTTGCGGCATTCGCAAACTTGAAAAAGCGAAGCGAGGCGCGCTCCAGAGCACCGTCGCCGCGTCTTCGCGGTAGGAGGCCGAGCCGATCGATGCCGAGCGTCTACTGCACGCAGTGCGGGCACGCCAACCCCGAGGATGCCCGTTTCTGTTCCCGCTGTGGGTCACCGCTGACCAGACTCGAGGTCTCCGGGGACACCACATCGACGATCTCGGTGGCGGGAATCGAGGCGTATGAGGCTGAGACAGGCGACATGCTCCTGGCCGAGCGGGCGCTGGTCGAGCAGCTGCCGCCCGGCGCGGCGTTGCTCACGGTGACCAGAGGGCCCAACCAGGGCAGCCGCTTCCGGCTCGACAAGGACCTGACCACGACCGGGCGCCATCCGGAGAGTGACATCTTCCTCGACGACATCACCGTCTCCCGCCGCCACGTCGAGTTCTACCGCCACCGCGGCGGCCAGTTCTCCGTGCGCGACGTGGGCAGCCTCAACGGCACCTACGTCAACAGGGAGCGGATCGAGGAGGTTCCCCTGCACTCCGGCGACGAGGTGCAGATCGGCAAGTTCCGCCTTGTCTTCCTGATGCGGGGCAGCTCCGGGGCATGAGGGGGCGAAGCGGGCGACCGGCGGACGCCGTCTCGTGCGTGACCATGCGGCAAGGGGAGGAGCGCGCATGACGTCGCAGGCGGCACGCTCGCACATGAGCATCGGGGAGGTGCTCGCGCTCCTGCAGGGCGAGTTCCCCGATGTCACCATCTCCAAGATCCGTTTCCTGGAGGGCGAAGGGCTGATCGAGCCCGAGCGCAGCCCGTCCGGCTACCGCAAGTTCACGCACCTGCACGTGGAGCAGCTGCGCTTCATCCTCACCGAGCAGCGCGACCACTACCTGCCGCTGCGGGTGATCAAGGACAAGATGGCGGAGGGCTTCGGCCGCCCGCGCGCCCTGCAGGACAACGGCAAGCAGGAGATCAGGCTCAGCCGGGCCGAGCTGATCGAGGCCGCGAGCATCGACGAGGAGACCCTCGCCGAGCTGGAGGACTACGGCCTGCTCGCCCCGGTGGCCCGTCGCTACGACGAGGAGGCGCTCGCGGTGGCCCGCACCGTCGGCGCCCTGGCCCGCTTCGGCCTGCGCGCCCGGCATCTGCGCGCGGTCAAGGCGGCGGCCGAGCGCGAGTGCGGCCTGGTCGAGCAGACCGTCGCACCGATACTCAAGCGGCGCGCCCCCGGCGCCATCGGCGAGGCCGACGAGGTGGCCAGGGAGCTTTCCGCACTCCTGCTCGACCTGCACGCATCCCTTGTGCGCACGGGTGTCCGGTCCGTGCTGGGGCGCTGAGACCGCGGCGAGCTGGGAGGCGGCGGCACATTCCAGGCCCGCCGGGTGTTACGTTGAAATGCAGAAGCCAGTCAGCAGAAGCAACGACCAAATAGCTGTGCCGGGTCACCGGTCAGGAATACGGAGCAGCCCGTGTTGCAGATGGAGGTTGTGGGCGTTCGGGTTGAAATGCCCACAAATCAGCCGATCGTCTTGCTGAAGGAGGCACACGGGGAGCGGTTCCTTCCTATATGGATTGGCATGACGGAAGCCACGGCCATCGCTCTGGCCCAGGCAGAGGAGCCTCCGCCGCGGCCGCTCACCCACGACCTCTTCCGTGACGTGCTGAGCGCGCTGGGCGTAGGCCTGCGGGCGGTCAACATCGTCGCCCTGCGTGACGGCATCTTCTTCGCCGACCTGGTGTTCTCCAACGGCGTGGAGGTGAGCGCGCGGCCGTCCGACTCGATCGCGCTCGCCCTGCGCACCGGGGCGCGCATCTTCGCCAGCGAAGAGGTCGTCCAGGAGGCCGGGGTGATCATCCCGGACGACCAGGAAGACGAGGTGGAGAAGTTCAGGGAGTTTCTTGACACGATCACTCCCGAGGACTTCGGCCGGGCGGGGTAGGTATTTCAGTGCATTTACGCTTCACGACGCGCCGAGCCGGATCGTTGACTGAGCATGGTCGCGGTCCTACGGTGCAAGTGAAACCCGTGGCCGCGCTTCACGTACCCCCAGATCAGGCCACGGGATGAGAGAAAGCCGGAGGTCCGCGTGGCGGTCAGCAGCGGCGAGGGAAAGACGGCCGGCCAGGAAGATCCGGTGCGGCGCGAAAGCGCGCGGCAGCGTGCCGGGGAGCAGGGTCTGCTCTTCGACGAACAGCCCGCGGCGCTGCCGGGCGACATCGGATACCGCGGGCCGACGGCATGCTCGGCGGCCGGCATCACCTATCGGCAGCTCGACTACTGGGCGCGCACGGGCCTCGTCGAGCCCACGATAAGAGCCGCGCAGGGCTCCGGCTCCCAGCGTCTCTACAGCTTCCGCGACATCCTGGTCCTCAAGGTCGTCAAGCGGCTCCTCGACACCGGGGTGTCGTTGCAGCAGATCCGCACGGCCGTGCAACATCTGCGTGACCGCGGGGTCGCCGACCTCGCGCAGATCACGCTCATGAGCGACGGCGTCAGCGTCTACGAGTGCACCTCGGCCGACGAGGTGATAGACCTGCTCCAGGGCGGGCAGGGCGTGTTCGGCATCGCGCTCGGCCGGGTCTGGCGCGAGGTCGAGGGCTCCCTCGCGGAGCTGCCGGGGGAACGCGCGGCGGTCGAGGACACCGTCCCGGCCGACCATCCCGCTGACGAACTCGCCCGCCGCCGCCGCGCCCGCCGCACGGGGTGAGTACGGCTCCTGGCAGCCGTACGAATCGGGCGTAGTAACCTGAGGGCAGAAAGGCCGACGACCCCGTGCGGGAGAGTCTCCGGGCCCCCTGGGCTCCGGGGCGCCGAAGGAGCAACCCTCCCCGGAATCTCTCAGGCATCCCGTACCGCTCGGGCGAGGCAACTCTGGAAAGCAGGCGCACCCGCCAGGCGCGCCTCACCGACGGTGCAAGCCCCACCGGGGTGAAGCTCTCAGGTCGCGGCCCCGCGCTTGTCCGGGGCCCGCGCTGACAGAGGGGGAGATCCGGCACACGCCCGCGCCCTGGCGCCGGTCTCCACAGCCTCGGGAGGCATCTCCATGACCGATCTGTCCGCCCCGCCGTTCTCGTCCCGGCACATCGGCCCCTCCGAGTCCGAACAGCAGCGCATGCTCGAGGCCGTGGGCTTCGAGTCCGTGGCGGATCTGGTGGCGGTCGCCGTCCCCGAGTCCATCAGGGCGAAGGACCGGCTCACGCTGCCCGCCCCCGCCGGCGAGGCCGAGGCCATCGCCGAGCTGCGCGCCCTGGCCGACCGTAACCAGGTGCTGACCTCGATGATCGGGCTGGGCTACCACGACACGGTCACGCCCGCCGTCATCCGCCGCAACCTGCTGGAGAACCCGGGCTGGTACACCGCCTACACCCCCTACCAGCCGGAGATCTCGCAGGGCCGCCTCGAGGCGCTGCTCAACTTCCAGACCGTCGTCTCCGACCTCACCGGCCTGCCCGTGTCCGGAGCCTCGCTCCTCGACGAGGCGACCGCCGCGGCCGAGGCCATGACGCTGGCCCGCAGGGCGGGCAAGTCCAAGAGCGCCGTGTTCGTGGTCGACGCCGACGCGCTGCCCCAGACCAAGGCCGTCCTCGCCACCAGGGCTGAGCCGCTCGGCATCACGCTCGTGGAGCACTCCCTCGACGGCGAGCTGCCCGAGTGCTTCGGCGTGCTCGTCCAGTACCCAGGAGCGTCCGGCCGGCTGCGTGACTTCCGCGCCGTGGCCGCCGCCGCGCACGAGGCGGGCGCCCTCGTCGTGGCCGCCGCCGACCTGCTGGCACTGACGCTCGTGGCCGCCCCCGGCGAGCTGGGCGCCGACATCGCCGTGGGCTCCTCGCAGCGGTTCGGGGTGCCCTTCGGGTTCGGCGGGCCGCACGCCGCCTACATGTCCGTACGCGAGGGCCTGCAGCGGCAGCTGCCCGGCCGCCTGGTCGGCGTCTCCGTCGACGCCGACGGCGACCCCGCCTACCGCCTGGCCCTGCAGACCCGCGAGCAGCACATCCGCCGCGAGAAGGCCACCAGCAACATCTGCACCGCGCAGGTCCTGCTCGCCGTCATCGCGAGCATGTACGCCGTCTACCACGGCCCGGAGGGCCTGCGCCGCATCGCCCACCGGGTGCACCGCCACGCCGCAGCCCTGGCGGAGGGGCTGCGCCGGGCTGGCGTGGAGGTCGTGCACGCCGAGTTCTTCGACACCGTGCTCGTGCGCGTGCCCGGGCGGGCGTCCGCCGTGGTCGCCGCCGCCGCCGAGCGGG
The DNA here is from genome assembly GCF_052245635.1 of Nonomuraea sp. KM88. Classification (NCBI taxonomy): domain Bacteria; kingdom Bacillati; phylum Actinomycetota; class Actinomycetes; order Streptosporangiales; family Streptosporangiaceae; genus Nonomuraea; species Nonomuraea sp. KM88. The sequence continues at coordinate 270,662 of NZ_JBQQCC010000005.1, forward strand.
GCGTCAACCTCTGGCAGGTGGACGCCGACCACGTCTCGATCGCCTGCGACGAGAAGACCGGAGCCGCCGACCTGGCCACGGTGCAGGCCGCGTTCGGGGTCACGACCCCCCGCACCGACGTCGAGGGCGCCGCCGACGCGCTGCCCGCCCCGCTGCTGCGCGAGTCCGCCTACCTGACCCACCCGGTCTTCCACGACCACCGCTCCGAGACCGCGATGCTGCGCTACCTGCGCCGGCTGCAGGACAAGGACATCGCGCTCGACCGGTCCATGATCCCGCTGGGCTCCTGCACGATGAAGCTCAACGCGACCACCGAGATGGAGCCGATCACCTGGCCGGAGTTCGCCGCCGTCCACCCCTACGCGCCCGCCGCCCAGGCCGAGGGCTACCTCGAGCTGATCGGCACGCTGGAGCGCTGGCTGGCCGAGGTGACCGGCTACGACGCCGTCTCCATCCAGCCCAACGCCGGCTCCCAGGGCGAGTTCGCCGGGCTGCTGGCCATCCGCGCCTACCACAACGCGGGCGGTGACAGCGGGCGGGACGTCTGCCTCATCCCCTCCTCGGCCCACGGCACCAACGCCGCCAGCGCCGTCATGGCCGGCATGCGGGTCGTGGTCGTGGCCTGTGACTCCGAGGGTAACGTCGACCTGGCCGACCTCGACGCCAAGATCGCCAAGCACCGCGACGCGCTCGCCGCGATCATGGTGACCTACCCGTCGACGCACGGCGTCTACGAAGAGACCATCACCGAGATCTGCGCCAAGGTCCACCAGGCCGGCGGCCAGGTCTACGTCGACGGTGCCAACCTCAACGCGCTGGTCGGGCTGGCCAAGCCCGGCGAGTTCGGGGCCGACGTGTCCCACCTCAACCTGCACAAGACGTTCTGCATCCCGCACGGCGGCGGCGGCCCCGGCGTCGGCCCGGTCGCGGTCCGCGGCCACCTGGCGCCCTACCTGCCCGGTCATCCGCTGCGCGACGGCTCGCCGGTGGGGCCCGTCTCCGCGGCGCCCTACGGGTCGGCCGGGATCCTGCCGATCTCGTGGGCGTACATCCGGATGATGGGCTCCGACGGGCTCACGGCGGCCACCGAGCAGGCCATCCTGTCGGCCAACTACCTCGCCAAGCGGCTGGCCCCCCACTTCCCGGTGCTCTACACCGGACGCGGCGGGCTGGTGGCCCACGAGTGCATCATCGACCTGCGCCAGATCACCAAGGAGACCGGCGTCACCGTGGACGACGTGGCCAAGCGCCTCATCGACTACGGCTTCCACGCGCCCACCATGTCGTTCCCCGTCGCCGGGACCCTCATGATCGAGCCGACCGAGAGCGAGGACCTCGGCGAGCTCGACCGGTTCGCCGACGCGATGATCGCCATCAGGGGCGAGATCGCCAAGGTGGCGTCCGGCGACTACGACAAGGCCGACAACCCCCTGCGCAACGCGCCGCACACCGCGGAGTCGGTGAGCGCCGACGAGTGGCACCACCCGTACACGCGGACCGAGGCCGCCTACCCCCTGCCGTCGCTGCGCGACGGCAAGTACTGGGTGCCGGTGCGCCGCATCGACCAGGCCTACGGCGACCGCAACCTGGTGTGCTCGTGCCCCCCGCTGGAGGCGTACGAGGACTAGTCACCGGGAGGGCCAGACCTTCGGCGTCAACCGGGCAGACATGATCGCCGGAAGTCGTTAGGCTCAGGGCGACCGTCGCCAGAAGGAGCTCTCTTGACGTCCTCAGAGCTGGAGACCCCGCCTCTCGACACCGCCCGGCGTCTGGCCGAACGCGGCGACCTCGACGGCGCCGCCGCCATCCTCAGCGAGCTCGCCGCCGACCCCGACGAGCCCGACAGGGCTCAGGCCGCCGTCGGGCTGGCCGTGGTGCTGGAGGAGCGCGGCGACGTCGAGGCCGCCAGGACCGCCGCCAGGACCGCGCTGGCGACGGGGCACCCCGAATACGCCTCGCAGGCCGCCTGCCACCTGGCCCAGGGGTTCGAACGCGAAGGGCGGGCCGAGCAGGCCAGAGCCGCCTGGCAGGCCGTGCTGGGGGTCGGCGCGGCCGCGTACGTCCCGCTGGCCCATCTCGCGCTGGCCCGGCTGGCCGTGCGGGCGCTCAACCTCGAGGAGGCGGAGCAGGAGCTGCGGGCCGCGATGGCGGCCGGCGACGGCGAGGTCGCCGCGCGCGCCGCGCAGGAGCTGGCCGACCTGCTGATGGAGCACGGAGAGCCCGGGGCGGCGGCTGAGCTCCTCCTGGACGCCCTGGAGGCCGTGCCCGAGGAGGAGACGCCGGGGTTGCGGGTCCGGCTCGGCATCGCGCACCTTGAGCTGGCCTGCGCGGAGTTCGCGGAGACCGTGGAGGGAGGCGCGGACGCGCAGACGAGCGCGCTGGCCATCGAGCTGCTCGCCCGCACCCTGCCCCTGCGCGGGCGCGACGACGACGCGGGGCGGGTCTGGTCGTACGGGCTGGAGCACGCCGACGAGACGCTGGCCGCGGAGGTCAGGCTCCGCTACCAGCGCGACACCTGACGCCCGGGGCCCGGTGTGCGTGACGTCCCGGCCCATGCCACCGAGGCGCTCCTCCCGGGCGTGCCCGCGGGCCGGCGGAGGTGCTCCCGTTCCCTCCGCCGGCCGGAGGTCAGCCGCGGCGCATGATGGCCGCCGCGGCGGCCACGTTGATGATGACGATGGCCAGCCACGTGATGATCAGCCCCACCAGTCCGGCGTTGACCACCCCGATGGCCGTCAGCGGGATGCCCATGCCCATCGAGCCCAGCGCGACCGGGATCATCGTCGCGCCCGGCGCGGACTTCTTGTGCGGCGGGGGCCCGTGGCGGTCGAGCTCGGCCCGCACCCGGGCGGCGATGGTGGCCTCGAGGCGCTCGGTGAACGAGTCGACGAGCGCCGCCTCGTAGTCGGGCCCGAGATCGCGGCGGGCGTCGAGCGTGGCCTGAAGGTCTTCCCTGATGGGACGCTGGTCCGGCATAAGGTCATCATCCATCCCGGAAGTGGTGTCGTCATCCGACCTGAGGGCTAGCGCGTCATCCTCCCCAGGTACGGTGCTGGCATGGAGGTGATGACCCCGCGCGGGCCCGCGCTCGTGGAGATCGACGAGGTGCCGGGCGCGCGGCTGCTGCTGGTCCTGACCCATGGCTCGGCCGGGGGAGTGGACGCTCCCGATCTGCTGGCCGTGCGCGACGCCGCCATGGGCGTGGGAGCCAGCGTGGCGCGGGTGACGCAGGCGTTCAGGATGGCGGGGGCGCGGGCGCCGGGCCCGCCGGCGAGGCAGGACGAGGCGTGGGAGATCGTGCTGGCCGAGCTGCGCGCGCGCCTGCCGGGGCTGCCCCTCGTGCAGGGCGGGCGGAGCAACGGGGCTCGGGTGGCGTGCCGTACGGCGAAGGCGGTCGGCGCGGCGGCGGTGGTGGCGCTGGCCTTTCCGCTGCATCCGCCGGGGAAGCCGGAGCGCTCCCGGGCCGGGGAGCTACGCGGCGCCGGGGTGGACGTGCTGGTCGTGAACGGTGATCGTGACCCCTTCGGAGTGCCGGACGCCGCGGATGCCGCGCGCCTGGTGGTGCTGCCGGGAGAGGGCCATGACCTGAAAAAGGACCCCGCCCGGGTGGGCGAGGTCGTGGCGGAGTGGATCACCCGCTACGGCGGGCCGCCACGGCAGGGCAGCACCGGCCGGCGGCGCCGCCCGCGTGCGGATCAGGCCGCGCCCACCAGCGGATCGGGCCGATGAGGTGCGATGACGGTGCCGCTGGGCAGCAGCTCGCCGGTGTCCTCGAACAGGACGACGCCGTTGCAGAGCAGGCTCCACCCCTGCTCGGGGTGGCAGGCGAGGGTGCGTGCCGCCTCGCGGTCAGGCGCCTCGGCATCCGGACAGGCCGGGTCGTGCGGGCACATCGGCGTGCCTCCGATATCTCGTGGGATGCTCCCGTTCTGGAGGGGCGGGAGCCGGCTCGGGTTGTTGTCCTGGCAAGTGTGCGACTGTGTCACGCGTTCCGACATAGCCCGTTCGGGCTGTTACAGGAGGATCCCTGGTGCGTGTGACCTTCGACACAGCGTGCCTTATGCAGGATAACCGGCCAAGCGCGACACGCGCATCACGTTTGCAATCCCTTGAGGAGAGCGTCGAGCCCGCGCTCGAAGTCGATATCAGCTCTTTCGTCCCGTCTGACCCATTCATCGACGTCTGGGTCGGCCCAGCCTGACTGCTGCACCTCGACGGCGACACTGCCGAAGACGAAGGCCCGCAGCGTGCGCACGGCCTCGGCGGCGTCCTGGAGCCCCGCGTCGGCGAGCTGCTCGGTCTGCTCCTTGACGGCGACCGCCGTGGCGCCCTTGGGCGGCTTGGTGAGGGCCAGGGCCAGCACGCCGGGATGCTCGCGCAGCGCCTCCCTGCTCGCCCGGCACCAGGCCCTGGCCGTCTCCTGCCAGGTGGAGCGCTGCTCGACGTGGATGGCGGTGACGTGCTCGGCCAGCGCGTCCATCAGCGCTTCCTTGCCCCGGGGCAGGTGGTGATAGATGGCCATCGCCTCCACCTGCAGGGCGTCGCCCAGGCGGCGCATGGTGAGCCGGCGCAGGCCCTGGCCGTCGGCGATGTGGAGCGCGGCCTCGATGATGCGCTCGCGGGAGAGGGGGACGGGTGGTCGCTTGGCGGGCATGGAGATCATCTTACTATGTAAAGGCGCTCGCTCCTGGCCGATTTCCGCACGTGTCGCGGGACGGCGTACGCTAAGCGTCGGAACGAATGACGACAGCGTGAAGGGGCCGAGTCGATGGCGTTTTTCCGTCCGCGGGTGAGCCGGGAGGCCGAGGTTCGCTTCCACGCGGACCAGGAGATCTCCAGGAGCTTCCCCGAGCTGCTCGAGAAGGCCCGCGAGGCCGAGCGGACGCTGCGCGAGCTGCAGGCCTCGGCGGCCGACGAGATCGAGCTGCTGGCCGCGGGCCAGGCGCTCGACCGGGCGCTGACCGACACGCTGCGGGCCGCGGAGGCGGGGCAGCGGGCCACGTTCGGGGTGAAGGCCTACGACGACCGGATCGCGCGCCGCAAGGCCAAGGCGACCCCCGCGGGGGCCATGTGGACGGCACAGGTCGAGCGCCTGCGCACGCTGCGCGAGGACAACCGGATGTGGGGCATCCCGCGGGTGCCGCGCCCGGTGCCCGCCACCGTCTGAGCGCCGGTCACCAGGCGTCCAGGAAACGAGAGCCCCGGCACGTGGTGTGCCGGGGCTCCGTTGTCAGCTGGCCCAGTCGAGCAGCGGGCGGGTGTTGCTCGGGTGGCGCAGCTTGGACAGCGACTCCTTCTCCAGCTGGCGGATCCGCTCCCGGGTCAGCCCCAGGTGCCTGCCGATCTCGTCCAGCGTGTGCGGCTTGCCGTCCACCAGGCCGAAGCGCAGTGCCATGATCTTCGACTCGCGCGGTGAGAGGTTGTCGAGCACGCCGCGCAGCTGGTCGCCCAGCAGCTGGCGGTCGACGATCTCCGACGCCTCGGGGGAGTCGACGTCCTCGATGAGGTCGCCGATCGTGGTCTCGCCGTCCTCGCCGATCGTCGCGTTCAGCGAGATCGGCTGGCGGCTGGTGCGCAGCAGCTCCTCGATCTGGTCCGGGGTCTTGTCCAGCTCGACCGCCAGCTCCTCGGGGGTGGGCTCGCGTCCCAGGCGCTGGTGCATGTCGCGCTCGATGCGTGACAGCTTGGACAACATCTCCAGCACGTGCACCGGCAGCCGGATCGTCCGCGCCGAGTCGGCGAAGCCGCGCTGGATGGCCTGCCTGATCCACCACATGGCGTACGTCGAGAACTTGAAGCCCTTGGTGTAGTCGAACTTCTCCACCGCCCTGATGAGCCCCAGGTTGCCTTCCTGGACCACGTCGAGCAGCGACATGCCGCGGTCGGTGTACTTCTTGGCCACCGACACGACCAGGCGCAGGTTGGCCTCCAGCATGTGGTCCTTGGCCTGCTTGCCGTCCTCGACGACCAGGCGCAGGTCCTCCCGCGCGGCGGGCGGCAGATCGGGCTGGGTCTCGAGCTTGTACTCGGCGTACAGGCCGGCCTCGATCCGCCTGGCCAGCTCGACCTCCTGCGCCGCGGTGAGCAGCGTGCGGCGGCCGATGGACTTCAGGTAGGTGTGCACCGAGTCGCCCATGACCGACTGGGTGTCGTCGAGGTCGACGGCGTCGCCGTCGTCCTCGGCGCTCAGCTCGATCTCCTCCGGCACGTCCTCCTCGTGCTCCGGCTTGGGGTCCGGGGGGATGACGGACTTCGCGTCCGCCGGGGAAAGGATTTTTGCCTCTGCTGCCTTGCGGCCGGTAGTCTTGGCCCGCGAAGCCTTCTTGGGAGTCGCCGCCTTCTTCTGGGTGGTCTTTGTGGGGGTGGCGGTCGTGCTGAGAGACGGCTCGTTCTCGGCGGCCAGGCTCACGCCGGCCTCTGACAGCTCACGCAATATCGTGCGGCCCTCAGAGGGGCTGATCCCGGCTTTGCCGAACGCGTCCCGCAGCTCCGCCAGAGATAGGTGACCCTGGGCTCGCCCTCGTTCGAGCAACTGGTCGAGAGACACGGGCGGGGTCGCCAAGGCGGTTCTGGGCATGAGGACACCTCCTCCGTACGGAGTAGAAGCGATCAGGCAGGTTGTGGTGGGGCGGCTTCGTCGTCCGCACGGCGCACCAGTATCAATAACGCCAATCGCCGCCATTTGTTCCCCCGTGCGGACGAATGTCATGAAAAAGGGGCGGATCGCCTCTTCTGGCGGACCACCCCTTCGGCTCGCTCGCTAGTCGCCCACCTCGATCGAGACCTCGGGCATCGGCATGGGATCGGCGTCTTCCATGCGCTCGCCGGTCCAGTATTCGATGACCTGGCCGGGATCGGGGTTGACCTCGCGGGAGACGACGACGTCGTCGCCGGTGGGGTCGCCACTGGGATCGCCACTGGGATCGGACGTGGAGGTCTCTGGCCCGCCGGACGGCGACGCCTGCTCCACCACGGCCCTGGTCTCCTCGCCCACCTGCGAGAGCTTGCCCGCCGAGGCGGCCGCCGCGATGGAGGCGCCTCCGACCACGATCACGCCGACGACGGCGACGGATGCCCACATCTTGCGGGTCTGGTCCATGAAGGCTCCCTCCCTTTCCCCGGTTTGACGCAGCCGCAACTCATCAGGTTCCTGCCCTCAACCGCACAAGGTCGGTCTTTCCGTTCGGCAACAGCGGCAGCCGGAGCTCCAGGCGCAGCTCGCGTGGGGCGGCATAGGGGGGAAGCCTATCGCGGCAGTATGCCGTTAATTGTGCAAGCGTGGGGGGTGTGTCGGGGTTGACGGGAACGACGACGGCCGTGACCCGCTCGCCCCATTCGGGGTCGGGCGTGCCGAACACGGCGGCGTCGGCCACCTCGGGATGCGTGCACAACACGGCGGTCACGGCGCCGGCCACGACCTTCTCGCCGCCGGTGTTGATGACATCGTCGGCGCGGCCCAGCACGCGCAGGCGGCCCCCGGTCAGCTCGCCGAGGTCGGAGGTGACGAACCAGCCGCCCTCGAGCGGGGCCGGCCCGCCGAAACGGTAGCCCGAGAACAACACGGGGCCGGCGATCCTGATCAGGCCGTCGTCGCCGACCTTGAGATCTACATTGTAAAGGGGCTGGCCGTCGTACACGCAGCCGCCGCACGTCTCGCTCATCCCGTACGTCGTCACCAGCCGCGCCCCGAGATCCCTCGCCTGCTCCAGCAGCCCGGGCCGCGGCGCCGCGCCACCGAGCAGGATCGTGCGGAAGACCGACAGGTCCGCGCCCAGCCCGACGAGCCGGTGCAGCTGGGTGGGCACCAGGGAGACGTGGTCGGCGCCGGAGGCGAGGACCGCGTGTGGGTCGAACGACGGGTGGATGATCGGCTCGCTCCCGGACAACAGGGCGCGCACGAGCACCTGCAGCCCCGAGACGTGGGAGACGGGCAGGCAGCACAACCAGCGCTCGCCCTTGGAGGCCTCGACGCGGCGCAGGGAGGCCGCGGCCGAGGTGCGCAGGGCCGTGGCCGAGAGCAGCACCCCCTTGGGGGCGCCGGTGCTGCCGCTGGTGGCGATGACGACCGCGACGTCGCCCGGCACGCCTTCGCCGCCGGCCTGGAGGGCTCCGTTGACGTGGGTGGGGCGCAGGGTCGCCAGCGCGGCCTCGGAGTGGCCGGGCGGAAGGGGGAGCACGGCCGGGCCGTCGCCCGCGAGCGCGTCCCGGATCGCCGCGAACAGGGCAGGTCCTGGAGATTGCACAATGGCGTGAAGCGGACGGTCCGGATGCGACGGGTTCCTCCACATGCTCGTAAGGTTAGTGGCGACAGGTCGGACAGAAGTGCAGGGAGGGTCGTGACGCGTTCTCCCATGGAGCCCGAGCACGGGCCAGGTCACCGTGATCACCACCGTGATCACCACCGGGTCCATGTCTTCCGCATCCCGATGCGCACGCGTTTTCGCGGGCAGACCGTCAGGGAAGGGGTCCTGCTCCAGGGTCCCGCCGGTTGGGGCGAGTTCTCCCCGTTCCCCGAATACGGCCCGCGCGAGTGCGCCCGCTGGCTGGCCTGCGCCCGAGAGGCGGCCTTCGAGGGCTGGCCCGAGCCGGTGCGCGACAGCGTGCCCGTCAACACGACCGTGCCCGCCGTCGATCCCGTGCGGGCCCACGACATGGTGCGCCGCTCCAGCTGCGGCACGGCGAAGGTGAAGGTGGCCGAGCGGGGCCAGACGTTCGACGACGACGTGGCCAGGGTCGAGGCCGTGCGCGACGCGCTCGGCCCGTCCGGCCGGCTGCGGGTCGACGTCAACGGCGCGTGGGAGGTCGGCGAGGCCGTGCAGCGGCTCAAGCGCCTCGACCGGTTCGGGCTGGAATACGCCGAGCAGCCGTGCGCCACCCTCGACGAGCTGGCGGCGGTGCGGCGGGCGTGCGACGTGCCGATCGCGGCCGACGAGTCGATCCGCAGGGCGGAGGACCCGCTGCGGGTCAAGGCGGCGGAGGCGGCCGACATCGCGGTGGTCAAGGTGCAGCCGCTGGGCGGGGTGCGCGCGGCGTTGCAGGTGGTGGAGGCGTGCGGGCTGCCCGCGGTGGTCTCCAGCGCCGTCGAGACGTCGGTGGGGCTGGCCGCGGGGCTGGCGCTGGCCGCGGCGCTGCCGTCCCTGCCGTACGCGTGCGGGCTGGGCACGATGCCCTTGTTGTCGGGTGACGTCGTGGACGACTCGCTGGTGCCGGTGGACGGGCGGCTGGCCGTACGGCGTCCGACGGTGAATTATCAGCATTTGTCGGCATATGAAATCGACTCTCCCCAGTGGCTGAGCCGGATGCAGGAGGCGTCACGTTGAACCCCGCTACCGCGCTGGCCACGGTGCTGATCGACGAGCTGGTGCGCTGCGGCCTGACCGACGTCGTGCTGGCCCCCGGCTCCCGCTCCGCGCCCCTGGCGCTGGCGCTGCACGCCGAGTCGCGGGTGCGCCTGCACGTGCGCATCGACGAGCGTTCCGCGTCCTACCTGGCACTGGGGCTGGCCAAGCGCTCCGAGCGCCCGGTGGCGCTGATCTGCTCCTCCGGCACGGCCGTCGCCAACTTCCACCCCGCCGTGATCGAGGCGGGCGAGGCGGACGTGCCGCTGCTGGTGCTCACCGCCGACCGCCCGCCCGAGCTGCGGGGCACCGGCGCCAACCAGACGATCGACCAGATCAAGCTGTACGGCGACGCCACCCGCTGGTTCGCCGAGGTCGGCGTGCCGGAGGACCGGCCGGGCCAGGTGGCCTACTGGCGGTCGCTGGCCTGCCGCGCCTACCAGCGGGCGTCGGGCCCGGCCGCGCCTGGGCCCGTCCACCTCAACCTGGCCTTCAGGGAACCGCTGATCCCCGACGGCGACACCGCCTGGTGCGAGCCGCTCGACGGCGGCGCCAACGGCCCCTGGGTGCGGGCCAGGGTCGCGCCTCCACCGGTCGCCCTGCACCTCCCGCCGACCAGACGCGGCGTGCTCGTGGTCGGCGACGGAGCCGCCAACGTGCGCCGCTACGTCGCCGCGGCCGGCATGGCGGGCTGGCCGGTGCTGTCGGAGCCGAACGGCGGCGGACGCTACGGCGACCACGCCGTCTCCACCTACCACTATCTGCTGGGCACGCCCGAGTTCGCCGACACGCACCTGCCCGACGTGGTGGTGACGCTGGGCCGTCCCGGGTTGTCGCGGCCGCTGTTGTCGTGGTTGCGGCGTGCGGGGGAGCACATCGTCGTGGCGCCCGACCTCGACCGCTGGCCCGACCCCACCAGGTCGGCCACGCAGGTGGCGCAGGCCGTGGAGATCCCGGTGGCCTCCGGTGACGACACGTGGCTGCACTCCTGGCGCCAGGCCGACCAGGCGGCGAGAACGGCGCTCGACGAGGTGCTCGACGTATCGGGCACGAGCGAGCCCCGCCTGGCCAGGGACCTGGTCGACGCGCTGCCCAACGGAGCCCTGCTGTTCTGCGGCTCCTCGATGCCGATCCGCGATCTCGACCAGGCGATGCGGCCGCGGCGCGGCATCCGGCTGATGGCCAACAGGGGCGCCTCCGGCATCGACGGGCTGGTGTCGACGGCCATGGGGGCGGCGCTGGCGCACAACGGCCCGGCGTACGCGCTGATGGGCGACCTGTCGTTCCTGCACGACCAGAACGGCCTGATCCTCGGGCCCCGCGAGCCCCGGCCCGACCTGTGCTTCGTGGTCGTCAACAACGACGGGGGCGGCATCTTCTCGCTGCTGCCCCAGGCGGCGGTCCGCGATCCGTTCGAGCGGGTCTTCGGCACGCCGCACGGGGTGGACCTCGGCCATGTGGCGGCCGCGACGGGGACGCCGTACACGCTGGTGGGCGAGATCACCGAGTTGCCCAAGGCGCTGCGAGGCGAAGGGCCGCGCCTGGTCGAGGTGCGCACCGACCGCGAGGAGAACGTGCTCGTGCACGGCCGCCTGCGCGACGCCGCCCAGGCGGCCGTCCTGGCCCTGCTCGAGAGCTAACCGCCCAGGGCGTCGAGCAGCCGGTTGAGCGGGCTGTCGAGCCCGTGGCGGTCGGCCAGGCGGACGAGCGCCTCGGGGTCGCGCGGCTTGGCCGGCAGGGTCAGGTCGGCCGCCGGCAGCGGCGCGCCGGAGGCCACCTCGACGACGGCGGGTGCGGCGCGCAGGTAGTCGCGGGCCGCGGCCAGGCGGGTGCGGCTGCCGGCGGGGAAACCGTCGGTGACGCCCGCGTCGAGCGCTTCGAGCAGGGCGTCGAGCGAGCCGAAGCGGGTGATGAGCGCCGCGGCGGTCTTGTCGCCGACGCCGGCGACGCCGGGCAGGCCGTCGCTGGGGTCGCCGCGCAGCGTCGCGAAGTCGGCGTAGGCACGCCCGGGGATGCCGTACTTGGCGGTGACGAACGCCTCGTCGACGATCTGCAGGTTGCGGATCCCGCGGGCGGTGTAGAGGACGCGTACGGGGCGCGCGTCGTCGACGAGCTGGAACAGGTCGCGGTCTCCGGTCACGATGTCGACGGCGCCCGCGGCCTGGTGGGTGAGCGTGCCGATCACGTCGTCGGCTTCGTAGCCCGGCGACTCCAGGCGGGCGATGCCGAGCGCGTCGAGCACCTCCTGGATGACCGCGATCTGCGGCACGAGCGCCTCGGGCACCTCCTCGGTGTCGCCGTGGGCGACCCTGTGCGCTTTGTACGTCGGGATCGCCGCCACCCGGAACGCGGGCCGCCAGTCGGCGTCCATGGTGGCCGCCATCGCGGTGGGGGAGTGGCCGCGCACGAGGGTGGCGATCATGTCGATCAGCCCGCGTACGGCGTTGACGGGCGAGCCGTCCGGCCCCTTGACCGACTCGGGGACGCCGTAGAAGGCGCGGAAGTAGAGCGATGGGGTGTCCAGAAGCATGAGCACGCCTCTATCGTCGCACTCTCGCCGCTCACCCGGACCGCTCCTCCTCGCACGCGGGCACGCCGACGGCGAGCAGGCACGCGTCGTCCTCGGGGTTGGGGCCGCCGATGTCGGCCAGCAGGCGGTCGAGACCCGACTCCAGGTCGCGGACGGACACGTCGCGGGCGGCGGCCATGACCAGGTCGAGGCCGACGTCGATGTCGCGGGTGCGCCGCTCGACCAGCCCGTCGGTGAACATCAGCAGCAGGTCGCCGGGCAGCAGCCGGGTGGTCGCCGGCTCGTACGGGCCCGGCCAGCCGGCGCCGAGCAGCACACCGCGGGGCTGGGCGAGCCGGCTGGCCACGCCGTCGCGCACCAGGATGGGCGCCAGGTTGCCCGCCTGGCTCCAGGTGAGCACCCGCGTGCCGGGGTCGAGGTGGCCGACGATCGCGGTGGCGGTGGTGTCCTTCACCTGGTGCATGACCAGCTCGTTGAGCCAGGCCAGCAGGCGGTGGGCGGGCCGGCCGGTCATGGCGAGGGCGACGAGGGCGTGGCGGAGCTGGGCCATGCGCGCGATGGCGGGCAGGCCGTGGCCGGAGACGTCGCCGACGGCCAGCAGCAGCCGGCCGTCGGGCGCGTGAGCGGCCTCGAACCAGTCGCCGCCCAGGTTGGCGCTCTTCTCCGCGGGCACGTAGCGTACGGCGATCCTGGCGTGCGGCAGGTCGAGGCGTCCGGCGGGGCCCGGCAGGACGGCGTCGCGCATCGCGAGCATGACGTGGCGTTCCTCGGCGGCCTGCTCGCGGGATTCGAGGAGCTGCCGGCGCGATTCGGAGACCATGCGTTCGGCGCGGCGGCGGCCAGTGATGTCCTGGATGACGCCGTGCATGCCCACGGGGCCGCCGGGCATGGTCAGCGGCTCGAGGACGACCCGCAGGTCACGCAGCTCGCCGGAGCCCGTTCCGCGGCGGATGCGGAACTCGGCCTGCACCGGTTCGGAGCCGCGCTCGACTGACCACAGCAGGCGGTCGAGCGCGCCCATGTCGGCGGGTTCGACGAGCTCGGCCAGCTCGGGCAGCGGGATCGGGCCCAGGGCGGGGTCCCGCCCGAAGATCACGTAGACCTGGTCGGACCAGATGGTCTCGCCGGTGTGCGGGTGCCACTCCGCCCAGCCCATGTTGCCCAGCCGCTGGGCGTGCGCCAGTCGTACCGCCAGCAGCTCGGCGTCGCTCCCGTGCCCGAGCAGCCCGGCGGCGCCTATGACGTCGACCATGGGGTCTCACTCTCAAAGCGCAGTGGAACTGGACAATTGGCCTCACATTACGTGAGCGACGTGGGGCGGAGTGTAGCGACATCTTCCGGTGTCGTGAGAGCTTTTCGCGGATTTTAGGAGGCGCCGTCAGGAGTAGATTTGGGCCTGTGACGTCCTCAGATCTTTATCCCACCTCCCGCCTTGCCGCCGTTCACGAGGCCACCGCCAAGAGCGGTCTCGACGCCCTGCTCCTCACTCCCGGTCCCGACCTGCGCTACGTCAGCGGCTACGACGCCAAGCCGCTGGAGCGGCTGACGTGCCTGGTGGTGCCCGCCTCCGGCGAGGCCTTCATGATGGTGCCCAGGCTGGAGCTGCCGGCCGCCGAGGCGTCGCCCGCCGCGCGGCTGGGGCTGGAGTTCGTGGCGTGGGACGAGACCGACGACCCCTACGCGGTCGTGGCCGCGCGCCTGGGCCGGGTGGCCAGGGTGGGCCTGGCCGACCGCATGTGGGCCATGTCGTCGCTGCGTTTCCGCGAGGTGTTGCCGGACGCCGAGCAGGTGCTGGCCGGGAGCGTGCTGCGGGAGCTGCGCATGCGCAAGTCGCCGGCCGAGGTGGCGGCGCTGCGCGAGGCGGGTCAGGCCATCGACTCGGTGCACCGGCAGGTGCCGGAGTTCCTGCGGGCCGGGCGCACCGAGCGCGAGGTGGGGCGCGACATCGCCGAGGCGATCCTGGCCTCCGGGCACGCGACCGTCGACTTCGTCATCGTGGCCTCGGGCCCCAACGCCGCCAGCCCGCACCACGACGTCTCCGACCGGGTGATCGGGGCCGGGGAGCCGGTCGTGGTCGACATCGGCGGCCAGCTGCACAACGGCTACTGCTCCGACTCCACGCGCACCTACAGCGTGGGCGAGCCGCCCGCCGATTTCGCCGCCTACTACGAGGTGCTGCGCCGGGCCCAGGACGCGGCCTGCGCGGCGGTGCGGCCGGGGGTGCCCTGCGAGTCGATCGACGCCGCGGCCCGCGACCTGATCGCCGGGGCGGGCTACGGCGAGGCCTTCATCCACCGCACCGGCCACGGCATCGGCATCGAGACGCACGAGGAGCCCTACATCGTCGCCGGCAACGGCGAGGTGATGGAGCCCGGGTTCGCGTTCTCGGTCGAGCCGGGCATCTACCTGCGGGGGCGGCACGGCGCCAGGATCGAGGACATCGTGGTCTGCACCGAAAACGGCGGGGAACGGCTGAACACCACCCCGCGTGACCTGGTGATCGTCTGAACGACGGTCCGGATTCCCGCGAATCGGTCGCCAGTCGTGACTCTACGACTCCTTTACGTGTGCTTAGGTATTCCTTTGACTTGTTGTGTGCCGGAGTGGAGTTGAAGGGTGTCAAGGTACGGCTGGTGTCATTCGGCGTTCGCGCCGGCGGTGAGCCTGATGGTCTCGATGCTGTTGCTGGTGTCGGGGGCGGTGGGAGCGCTGCTGACATTCGTGGGCGCGACGACGGCGCCGGCGGGCGCGGCGTTCGTGGTCACGCTCATCATCGCGGTGTTCCTCACCGCCGTTCTCCGGATCGTCAGGGCCGTGCCCGACATCCGGCGGGAGAGCGCCGCGACGGCGCGGGCGGTGGCGAACGTGCAGGCGGTGAAGCCCGGTGACGACACCCTGGTGGGGCGCCGGCTGCGCCTGTTCAGGGAGGCGGCCGAGGCGGGCAACGACTGCGAGGCGGTGCTGAGCGCCCGCTCCGCGCTCGACGACAGCGAGATGGCCAACAAGCACCATCTCGACCACGCGCTCATCTGGGCGCTGCCCGTCTTCGGGTTCATCGGCACCGCCCTGACCATGGCCGGAATGGTCACCTCGTTCTCCAACGCCCTGGACGACCAGGGCGACCCCAGCGTGCTGATCGACGCGCTGAAGCAGCACGTGCTGCCCGAGCTGGCCTCGGCGTTCGGCGTCACCCTGATCGCGCTGTTCCTGAGCGTGGTCGCGTTCGGCGCGATGGCGCTGGTCGAGCGGTCCGAGCGGGCCAGCGTGGTGGCCGCCGACGACGTGTTCCTCATCTACATCGCGCGCCTGCCCGCCAAGCAGGCGGCTCCCGCCATGCACGGCCTCACGCAGGAGCTGGCCCAGTCCCGGCAGGAGATGGCCCAGACGAGGGGCAGGACCGAAGAGCTGGTCAAGGGCCTCGACGCGCTGCGCACCGCCGTCGAGCGGATGAGCGCGGCCGAGACCCGTCCGCAGAAGTACACCCTGGTGAGGGAGCCGTGAGGAAGCGGCCCTCCACCTCGTTCGCGCCGCCGCTCGACCTGCGCTTCATCGACCTGTTCATGGCCATCGTGCTCGCGCTGTCGTTCATCGCGATCATGCTGACCGTCGTGGCGCGGATGTTGCCGACGGAGGACGCCACGCCGCCCCAGCGGCAGCAGAAGACCGTGGCCCAGCTCGAACGCGAGCTCGACGCGGCCGTGGCGGCCCAGCGCAAGGCCGAGGCGGAGCTGCGCACCACGCAGCAGCAGATCGCCGACCAGACCGCCTTCGCCCTGCCCTGGTGGCTGATCGGGTTCTGCGCGCTGCTCGGCGTGCTCGCCGTGTTCATGAACTGGCGGCTCCGGCTGTGGAGCAAAGGCAGCCTGCCCCGGCTGCGCACCTGGTTACTGGTGACCGTGGTGATCGCCGTGGTCACGGTGGTGATCAGGGAGCTGAGCGACCGCGACGGCTACCTGCTGCTCGCCGAGATCCCCTGGTGGGCGGCCGACGCCCTCTGCCTCGGGCTGCTGCTGGTCGCGTACGTGCTGATCACCGGCATCCGCGACAGCCGGGCCGAACTCAGAGAGATCCGGGCCCGGCCGGTGGGCGGCGCCGCCCCCGGCGAGGAGCGCCGGCGCGTGCCGTCCGCCCGCTGACCGGGCGGGTGTGGCACAGTCGCTGCCATGTTCTCTGAGGTCACGTACGCCACCAGCGCCGGTTCCCCGCGCAGGAACGAGGACCTGGTGATCGCCGGGCCGTCGTGGATCGTCGTGCTCGACGGGGCCACCGCGGCGGCCGGGGTGGACAGCGGGTGCGCGCACGACGTCCCGTGGCTCGTGGCGCGGCTCGGGGGAGCGCTGGCGGCGCGGCTGGCCACCGGCCAGGGCGACGCGCTGGCCGCGATCCTGGAAGCCTCCATCGAGGAGCTGGCGGCGGCCCACGGCGGTGGCTGCGACCTGGGCAACCCCGATTCGCCGTCCTCGACGGTGGCGATGGTGCGGGCGGATCGGGGGCGGGTCGACTACCTCGTGCTGGGGGATTCGCCGGTCGTGTGCTCCCTGGCCGATGGCGGGGTCATGGCGGTGGTCGACGACCGGCTGGAGCGGTTGCCGGGCGGGCGGCCGTACTCGCTGGAGCTGGTGCGGCGGATGCGCAACGCGCCCGGCGGCTTCTGGGTGGCGGGCGCGCGCCCCGAGGCGGCCAGGGAGAGCGTGTGCGGGGCGGTGACCGCCACCGGGGCGGCCGTGCTCACCGACGGGGTGGCGCGGCTCGTCGACTGGTACGGATGGAGCTGGTCGGACGTGCCGGCAGCGCTGGCCGACAGGGGGCCCGCCGCGCTGATCGCGGCCGTGCGGGAGCTGGAGTCGGCCCGCGGGCCGGTGTCGGGCAAGCCGCACGACGACGCCACCGTGGCCTGGGGACGCCTGGACGGCTAGACCTGCCCGGGTCTTCGCCCAGGGCGGAGGGCGCCCGGGGTCCTCCGCCGGGCTGGGGCCGGCCAGGGGAGTGTCGCCCGCAGATATCGGAGCGGGCTGATCGGTCACGCTGCTGATACCTTGATCGTACGCGCACGATCATGAAACAATTCGGTAACAGCACAGAGCCGGATATTGGGGGTCGTCGCCCATGATCCGCGAGCCGATCGAGCGGCCCTAGGATGCGCGACGACGAGCTGGACGAGGCGTTCGAGCTCGGGCGGACGTGCGCGCTGGCCGCCGAATGCGGCAGAGACCTGCGACGGTGCGCGGAGATGTACAGCGGGCTGTTCCCCGCGGCGGCCTTCGACGCGGGGTGTTACGACGCCCTCACCCTCACCATGGCCTTCAGCGCGCCCTGGGCCAGCGCCGACCGCCTGAAGGTGGCCAACAGGGCCGCGTTGTGGGTGATGGCCGTCGACCGGCTGGTCAACCACACCGCGATCACCCGTGAGCAGGCCGGCCGCGTGGTCCGCGAGTGCCTGTCCGTCGCCGACGGAGCCGTGCCCCGGTCGGCGGCCACCCGTTTCCTCGCCGACCTGCGGGACGAACTGGCCACGGCCGGGGAGTTCGGCGAGCTGCGGTGGCTCTGGCGCGACCAGCTCGCCAGGATGCTGACGTGCATGGTCAGGGCGTGGGTGTGGCGCGACAGGAACGCCGTGCCGACGCTGGAGCGCTACCTCGACAACGCCGACAGCCGCGGCTCGTGCTTCGTCGACCTGTCGCACTGGATCTACACCGCCGACCGCTGGGCCAGGGCGCACCTGGAGGACCTGCGGGACGTCAGCAGGCTGGTCCAGCGCTACCTGCACCTGCTCGGCGACGTCACCTCCTACCGCAAGGACGTGAGCTGGGGCGACCTGAACGTGTTGTCGCTCGGCGTCAGCAGCACCGAGGTGAGGGAGGCGATGGCCGGGCTGGCACGCGAGGCCGCGGACCTCATCGAGCCGGTACGCGAGCGCAGCCCGCGTACCGCCACCTACCTGCGACGACAGATCGGCTTCACCGCCGGCATCAACGGAATTTCGGACTTCGACCGGACAGCGTAAAAGACTTGTCGGATTCCTTGACAGGCGAGCTTGACACCAGCCCGGCAGTATCGGCGAATAAGGGTGTTATAGGCAACAAACCGTGACATTTTGTTTCTTGTAAAAGCTTGCGGCTTGAGAGGAAAATGTGGCGTTGCTAGGGTGTCTCGATGCCAGGCATGTGGATCGACCTCCTCAACGCGCCTTGACAGGTACCACTGACCACGGCACCACAGGGGCGGGGTTGTGCATGCGCGGGAGAGGTACAGGCGGTGCTGGATGGAATTCGGTCACACTGACCGTTGGCGGCTTCCCACGGCGATCAAGATTCTGATCGCCGGGGGCTTCGGCGCGGGAAAGACCACC
The DNA here is from genome assembly GCF_052245635.1 of Nonomuraea sp. KM88. Classification (NCBI taxonomy): domain Bacteria; kingdom Bacillati; phylum Actinomycetota; class Actinomycetes; order Streptosporangiales; family Streptosporangiaceae; genus Nonomuraea; species Nonomuraea sp. KM88. Next base: position 288,879 of record NZ_JBQQCC010000005.1, read on the forward strand.
ATGGTCGGAGCCGTGTCCGAGACCCGGCCCCTGCGCACGGAAGAGGCGCTCACCCATATCGGGGCGCACATCGACGACCTCGCGGGCGTCGAGCGCAAGCTCACCACCACCGTGGCCATGGACTTCGGCCGCATCACGATCCGCAACGACTACATGCTCTACCTGTTCGGCACCCCCGGCCAGGAACGGTTCTGGTTCGTCTGGGACGAGCTGGCCGTGGGCGCGCTCGGCGCCGTGGTGCTGGCCGACACCCGCCGCCTCGACGACTGCTTCCCCTCCGTCGACTATTTCGAGAAGCGCGACCAGCCGTTCGTCGTGGCGCTCAACTGCTTCGACGGCAGCAGGCCCTTCACCGTCGGAGAGGTGCGCTCGGCGATCAGCCTGGAGCCGGACATCCCGATCGTGCTCTGCGACGCCCGCAGGCGCGACTCCGGCAGGGAGGTGCTCATCACGCTGATGGAGCACGCCATCCGCAGGGGCGTCACCCCGGTCGGGACCATGTCGTGACCATGACCGGCTACCTTTGACCGGTGGAGGAAATCGACCGCCGGATCGTCACGCTGCTGGCCCGCGACGGCCGCATGAGCTTCACCGATCTGGCCAGGGAGACCGGGCTCTCGGTCTCGGCCGTGCACCAGCGCGTACGCAGGCTCGAGAAGCGAGGAGTCGTCCGCGGATACGCAGCGATCATCGATCACGACGCCGTCGGGCTGCCGATGACCGCGTTCGTGTCGATCAAGCCGATCGACCCCGCCGCCCCCGACGACGCCCCGGACCGGCTGGCGCACCTGACGGCCATCGAGGCGTGCCACAGCGTGGCGGGTGACGAAAGCTACATCCTGAAGGTCCGCGTGGCCTCGCCGGTGGCGCTCGAAGACCTGCTGCAGCAGATCCGGGCCTCGGCCAACGTCTCGACCCGCACCACGGTCGTGCTGAGCACCCCCTACGAGCACCGCGCCCCCGAACCGGCCGGCGAAGCCCCGGCGGAACGCACCGGCTGACCCCGTCCCGCCGGAGGATCGCTGAGGTCCTCGCGAGGCACGCCAGGGGAGCCGGAGATCGGCGCCTTCCGGGGGAGCGTGGCCGATGATGTGGACGTGTCCCTGTCAGGGGAGACGCCGCGGGCGTGGCGGGGAAGGCGGGGAAGGCGAGGCGGGCGATGGGGGAGCGCGGACGGCGCGGCCTCCGTCGCCGCGCGGCGGACCCTCCGCGCGCCGACCGCCCGCGCGCCGGGGCGCCACACGGCGGGCCGTCGCGTGGGGTTGCGCCGCGTGGTGGTGAGCGGCGTGGTGGTCCAGGCGGGAAGTGGCGGGGCCCGGCCGTCGCCGCGCTGCTCGCCCTCCAGGCGGCCGTGCTGGCCGGGATCTTCCAAGCGCCCCCCGGCAGCACCCTGGTGGGGTGGTACGCGATCACGTGGGTGTTGTTCGGGGCCGCGGTGTGGGCGTCGCGCGGCGTGCCGGGCCCGGCGGCGGGAAGGCTGGTGCTGGCGGGCGGCCTGGCCGTGATCGCCACCGGGCTGCTCGGGCCTCCGGCGACCAGCACCGACTCCTTCCGCTACGCCTGGGACGGCCGCGTCCAGTCGGCCGGCATCTCGCCCTACGACCACGCCCCGGCCGACCCCGCCCTCGCCTCGCTCCGGGACCCGTGGCTGTTCCCCCGCTGCTCGGAGGGGCACTTCTACCCGATCGAAGGGGGCGCGTGCACGAGGATCAACAGGCCGTCCGCGCACACGATCTACCCGCCGCTGGCGGAGGCGTACTTCATGGTGGTGGACCGGCTGTCGCCCGGCGACGCCCGGCACAAGCCGCTCCAGGTCGCCGGTGCGCTGCTGGCCGCGGGCACGCTGCTGGTCCTGCTGCGCGGGAACGATGCGCGGCGGGCCGCGTGCTGGGCGTGGTGCCCGGCCGTTCCCATGGAGGCGGTGAACAACGCCCACGTCGACATGCTCGCCGTCGCCGCCGTGGTGCTCGCCCTCGGCGGGCGGGCAGGGCCTTCCTTGCGGGGGGCGCTGCTCGGCGGGGCGATCGCGGTCAAGCTGGTGCCTGCCGTGGTGCTGCCGGGTGCACTGTCGGGTGCGCTGTCCGGTGCGCCGTCGAGCGGCCGGGCGGGACGGCGGGCCGTGTGGACGACGGTGCTCGCCGTTCTCGTCGTGGCCGCCGCCTACCTGCCCTACGTCCTGGTGTCGCGGGGTTCGGTGCTGGGCTACCTGTCCGGGTACGTGGCCGAGGAGGGTTACGACGAGGCCGGGGCGCGCGGCCGCTACGGGCTGCTGCGGCTGGTGCTGCCCGACTCCTGGGCCGTGCCCGCCGTTGTCCTCGTCATGGCGGCGGTGACGTTCCACGTCGTCACGCGCGGCGACCCGGACCGGCCGTGGCGGGGCGCGCTGGTGGTCACCGGCACGGCGTTCCTGCTGCTGACTCCCGGATATCCGTGGTACGCGCTGCTCATCGTCGCCCTGGTGGCCCTGGACGGCCGCTGGGAGTGGCTCGGCGTCCCCTTGGCGGGCGCGGTGGCCTACCTCGCCCCGGAGGCCGGCACGCCCGCCTACGCCGCCGCCGGCGCGGCGGTCCTGGCGGGCGCCGTTCTCCGCAGGTCACGCACGGCCCCGGTGGGCGTGGCCCGCGGCGCCCACCGGGGCCGTCAGTAGCGGGCGCCCGGGCACACCAGGCTTCCGCCGTGTGTGTCGTGTGGTGAGCGCGCCTGCCGCACCTGCTATGGATGACCGGGCGCGGGTCCGGATATCCGCTACGCGGCGGATCACCGATAATCCGAGAATCGCAGTGAACGGGACGAAGCGATGGGAGTGCCGCATCAGGCGTGCTAATGTCATCGTTTGTCGTAACAACAAGCAGAATGGCCCGGAGTGTCCCATTAACCACATTAATGGTCAGGCGGTAACGCGTCAAACGGAACGCGCCAGAGAGCAGGCGTACGTCACCCGCCTCTACGACCGTCTCGACGAGCTGCGCGAGCGCACCCAGCGACAGCTGAAGGAGGTGCTCGCCAACGGCGCCGTCGGCACGATGCAGAACAGGTCGGAGCGCGACACGTTCGCCGAGATGTACGCCGTGAGGCTCGCCCGGCTCTGGGCGGTCGAGCGCGGCCTGGTCTTCGGCCGGCTCGACCACGTCGAGGAGGGCCGCCTCTACATCGGCAAGCTCGGCCTCACCGACGACGAGCAGCAGCGCCTGCTGATCGACTGGCGGGCGCCGGTCGCACAGCCGTTCTACCGCGCCACACCCGCCGCCCCGATGGGCGTGACCAGGCGCCGCCACCTGCAGACCAAGGGCCGCGCGGTGGTCGGCGTCGACGACGACCTGCTCGACCTCGACTCGCTCACCGACGACGACCGCGCCACGCTCAACGGCGAGGCGGCCCTGCTGGCCGCGCTGGACGAGCGGCGCACGGGCCGCATGCGCGACATCGTGGCCACCATCCAGTCCGAGCAGGACCGCGTCATCCGCGGCGACCTGAACGGGGTCCTGGTCGTGCAGGGCGGCCCTGGGACCGGCAAGACCGTCGTGGCCCTGCACCGCGCCGCGTACCTGCTCTACACGCACAGGGAGCGGCTGGAGCGCAGGGGCGTGCTCATCCTCGGGCCCAACCTCACGTTCCTGCGCTACATCGAGCAGGTCCTGCCCTCGCTCGGCGAGAACGACGTGCTGCTGTCCACGGTCGGCGAGCTCTATCCCGGCGTCACCGCCACCGCCCGCGAGCGGGCCGAGGTGGCGGCGCTGAAGGGGGACGCGCGGATGGCCGCGGTGATCGCCAAGGCCGTACGCGACCGGCAGCGGGTGCCGCGCCGGCCCGTCGAGCTCACCCTCGGCCGCCTCACCCTCACCATCGACCGCGCCATGCTCGACGCGGCCAGGAACAAGGCGACCCGCTCGCGCCGCCCGCACAACCAGGCCCGGGCCGTGTTCGTCAGGTCGCTGCTCAACGCGCTGGCCCGGCAGCAGGCCCGCAAGATCGGCAAGGGGCTCATCGACGAGGACGACCTGGCCGACATGCGCGAGGAGCTGCGCACCGAGCCGGTCGTCAAGTCCGCGCTCAACCGGCTGTGGCCGTACCTCACCCCGCAGCGCCTCCTGCTCGGCCTGTACGGCTCGCCCGAGCGCCTGGAGTACGCGGCCTCGTCCCTCGCCCCCGGCGAGCGCGCGCTGCTGCGCCGGGACGGCGGCGCGTGGACCGAGTCCGACGTGCCGCTGCTCGACGAGGCGGCCGACCTGCTCGGCGACATCGACGAGCAGGTGCTGCGCGCCAGCGCCATGCAGGCGGAGGAGGAGCTGGCCGCCGCCAGGCAGGCCGAGGAGAGCGAGCGCGAGGCCGAGCTCGCCTACGCCCGCGAGGTCCTGGAGCTGACGGGCCTGTCCGACGTCATGGAGGCCGAGCGCCTCGCCGAACGCCAGCGTGGCGACGGCCCTCACCTCACCACCGCCGAGCGCGCCGCCGCCGACCGCACCTGGGCCTACGGGCACGTGATCGTGGACGAGGCCCAGGAACTCTCGCCGATGGCCTGGCGGGCCGTCATGCGGCGCTGCCCCACGCGTTCGATGACGATCGTCGGCGACATCGCGCAGACCGGCTCGGTGGCCGGCGCGCGCTCCTGGGCGGAGGTGCTCGACCCGTACGTGGCCGGCCGCTGGCGCCAGGAGCGGCTGACCGTCAACTACCGCACGCCGGTGGAGCTGATGGCGGTCGCGGCGCGCGTCCTGGCCACCGTCGACCCCGCGCTCAAGGCCCCGGTGTCCGTCCGCGAGCTGGGCGTGCAACCCTGGTCCGCGCCGCTCTCCGCGCTGGCCGAGCTGGTCAAGGCCGAGGTGGGAGAGGGCGGCAAGGTCGCCGTGGTGGTGCCCGACAGGTTGCTCGGCACGCTCGGCGCCGAGGTCGCCGCGGCCGTGGCCGGCACCGTGGTGGTGGCGCCGGGGGCGGGCCGGGCGAAGGGCGCGGAGGCGCTCGACGCGCCGGTGGCCGTGATGGGGGTGACGGACGCGAAAGGGCTGGAGTTCGACTCGGTCGTCGTGGCCGAGCCCGACGTCATCGCCGCCCAGTCGCCACGAGGGCCGAGCGACCTGTATGTTGCTCTCACCCGTGCCACGCAACGGCTCGGTGTCGTGCACGAGCAGCCGCTCTCCGAGGCGCTGAGGGGCTTGCCCGGCCGCTCGCAGGCGCCCGCAAAAGGGCTTTGATCCGCTTTACCGCGGGCCGCCGATCATGTACCACCTGCGAAAACTTGATGTTTCTGCTGATCGGGACACGGTTGACATCTGAGGTGGAGTCGGTAGTTTGCTGCGCAGTCCAGCACGGGACTTGGCCGGTTGGCCGTCTCTGACATCGCCGGATCCTGCGTCCGTGACGGAGTGTGACTTCGTCCACACAGCCAGGTGCAGGGCCGTCGGTCCGTCGAGTCGGGGCACCCCAACCGGGCGGGGGGTTGGACCCGGGACGGGCCCGGGAGCCCAGTAGACAACGGAATTCCGCGCTCGCCGCCGACGAGACGGGTCCGGTCCGAAGGGTTTCCGGGCCCTCTTCCCGTTCTCGTGCGCAGGACCGCCGTGCGCATGGGTGGTCCCGTCACCCGCGGGATCACCCTGCCGCGACCGCCCGCCTTTTTTCGATCTCCCCGCGCCGCGCTGCATGAAGTGGGGCTGTGGGACGGTAGCGTTTTCGCAAGCAGGCGTGCGATGACGGCGGAGGAGACCCCGGAGTGGTTCAGGACAGAGCGAGCCTACCGCCCACACCCGGGCGCGACTCGACCCCTGGCGGTGGTCACGCCCCTGCCGCCGCGTCGCCCCAGGCCGCCGCGGCGGCGCCCCCTGGCCCGGCCGCCGCACCGGACCTGCCCGGACCCGAGCCCACGTCCGAGTCGCGGCCCGGACCCGAGCCGAAGTCCCAGCCCGCGCCCACGTCCGAGCCTGGTCCTGTGTCTGTGTCCGGGTCCGGGCCTGAGTCCGGGCCTGGGCCTGACCCGACATCCCCGTCCCCGGCCGGGTCCGGGCGCGGGCGTGAGCCCGCGCCCGCGTCCGAGGCGAGCCAGGGCGTGCGTGGTCCCAAGGCCGCCGGAGGGCCGGGACGCGAGCCGCGGCGCGTGCTGGTGGCCAGGGTCGCGGCGGCCGTGGCCGGCGGGCTGGCGCTGTTCGCCGCCTTCCCGCCGCTCGACTGGTGGTGGCTGGCCCCGCTGGGCATCGCCTTGATCGTCGCCTCCCTCCACGGCACCCGCCCCAGAAGGGCCGCCTGGCTCGGCTACGTGGGCGCAGCGGCGTTCCTGTTCCCCGGCGTGGCGTGGGTGCGCACGATCGGCGACGACGTCTGGCTCATGCTCGTCGGCGCGGAGAGCCTCTTCTACGCCGCCATGGCCGCCGCGGCGGCGCTCGTGTTCCGCCTGCCGGGCTGGCCGGTGTGGTTCGGCGGCCTGTGGGTGGCCATGGAGTGGCTGCGCGGCCTGGTGCCCTTCGGCGGGTTCCCGTGGGCGCGGGTGGGTTTCAGCCAGGGAGAGTCGCTGTTCACGACCTACGCGGCGCTGGGCGGCGTGCCGCTGGTGTCGTTCGCCGTCGTGTTGTGCGGCGCCCTGCTGGCCCGCGCCTTCCTGTCGCGCGGCGGGCGCGCGCTCTGGCGCAGGGCGGCTCCCGTGGCGCTGGCCCTGGCCGTGCCCGTGCTGAGCCTGGCCGTGCCGAGGCCCGGCGACGAGGGCCGTACGGTCAACATCGGCATCGTGCAGGGCAACGTGCCCGGCCGGGGCATGAACGTGCTCGGCGACGAGCCCGCCGTCGTCCTGCGCAACCACGCGAACGAGACCAAGCGCCTGGCCCAGGCCGTACGCGAGGGCAAGCTCCCCAAGCCCGACCTGGTCGTCCTGCCGGAGAACTCCACCGACATCGACCCCTACCGCGACCAGTTCGCCCGGGAGACCATCCACGACTCCGTTCGGGACGTCGGGGTTCCCACGCTCGTCGGCGCGGTCGTGGCGATCGGCGACGAGCACCGCGCCACCCGCAGCCTCGTGTGGGACCCGGTGACCGGCGCGGGCGACTATTACGACAAGCAGCACCTGGTGCCGTTCGGGGAGTTCACGCCGCTCAAGGAGATCGTGCTGGCCCTGTGGGAGCGGGCCGGCCTGGTGGGCCGCCAGTCGGTGCCGGGCGACAAGCCTGGCGACCTGCGGATGGGGCCCGTGACGATCGGCGCGGTCAACTGTTACGAGGTGGCCTACGACGGCACCGTGCGCGAGACCGTGCGTGCCGGGGGCACCCCTCTCGTGGTGCAGACCAACAACGCCAGCTACGCCCTGTCCAACCTGCCGCCGCAGCAGCTGGCGATGTCGAAGCTGCGGGCGGTGGAGCACAACAGGGCCGTCGTGACCGCGGCCACCACGGGGATCTCCGCGTTCGTCACGCCTGACGGTAAGGTCTCCTGGCAGACCCGCGAGCTGGTCGCGGACATGAACGTGGTCACGGTGCCCGTACGCACTGAGAAAACGCTTGCAACCAGGGTGGGGGCGTTTCCTGAGTGGGCATTGATGATGATGGGAGCGGCGGCGGCCGGAGTCGTCGCGTGGCGTGGCAGGCGGCGAGAAGACCGGATGAGGAACGACTGACATGGAGACTCTCGGCCGGGTGCTCGTCGTCGTGCCGACATACAACGAGCGCGACAACCTTCCCAAGATCGTCGAGCGGCTGCGGGCCGCGGTGCCGGTGGCCCACGTGCTCGTGGCCGACGACAACAGCCCTGACGGCACCGGCGAGATCGCCGACGGGCTGGCCGCCGGCGACGACCACGTGCACGTCCTGCACCGGCCCGGCAAGCAGGGCCTCGGCGCCGCGTACATCGCCGGGTTCCGGTGGGGCCTGAACGAAGGCTACGACGTGCTGGTCGAGATGGACGCCGACGGCTCCCACCAGCCGGAGGAGCTGCCCAAGCTGCTGGAGGCGCTGGCCGACGGGGCCGACCTGGCGATCGGCTCCCGCTACGTGCCCGGCGGCAAGGTGGTCAACTGGCCGCACCGGCGCGAGATGTTGTCCAAGGGCGCCAACATCTACACGCGGGTCATGCTCGGCCTGCCCGTGCGCGACGCGACCGCCGGGTTCCGCGCCTACCGCTCGGCCACGCTGGACAAGGTGGGGCTGGCGGGGGTGGAGTCGCAGGGCTACTGCTTCCAGGTCGACCTGACGCTGCGTACGTCACGGCACGGGCTGCGGGTGGTCGAGGTGCCGATCACGTTCGTGGAGCGTACGGTCGGCAAGAGCAAGATGAGCGGCAAGGTCATGTCCGAGGCGTTGTGGCGGATCGGGCTGTGGGGTGTCACGGGCCTGCCCAAACGCCTGCGCGGCAGGCGAGGCCACGGCTAGGGCGAGGATCCGCGAGCTCGGGACGCGGCGGCGCATGGCCGCGCCTGGTCCGGGTGGCGCCTCGCGGCCGGATCGAGCCCGACGACCCCGGCAGGACCACCGTGTGCGCGGCGTGGGCCGTCTGGAACGCGCCGACCGTCCGCGATCCGCCGCCGGGCGGAACGGTTCGGCCGCGCCGCGCGTTGTTCCTGCTGTACGCGCGTGTGGAAACGAGGAAACGATGCGGCTCCTGCTCTTCCTGCCCTTCCTGCTCTTCCCCGTCCTGGAGATCTGGCTGATGTTCCAGGTCGGGGCCGCGATCGGCGGGCCGGCGACCGTGGCCCTGCTCATCGGCGGCAGCCTGCTGGGGGCCTGGCTGATGCGCCGCGAGGGACGCAGGGCCTGGCGTGTCCTTCAGGAGTCGATGCAGACCGGGCGCATGCCCGAGCGCGAGCTGGCCGACAGCGGCCTGATCCTGGTGGGCGGCGGGCTGCTGCTGGTGCCGGGCTTCGTCTCCGACGTTCTCGGGCTGGCGTGCGTCCTGCCGGTGACCCGGCCGCTGATGCGCCGCCTGGGCTCGTCGTTCTTCGAACGCAGGGTGAAGCGCATGGCCGCCGCCTCCCCCTACGCCGGCATGTTCCCGCCGGGTGGTGACTTCCCCGGCGCCGCCTCTCCCGATGAGGGTGCGCCGAAGGGCGCCCGGGTGGTGCACGGCGAGGTGATCAGGGAAGACCGCGAATCCTGACGTTCCCGCGCGAGAAAACCCCCGGGCGCCGCCCGGGGGTTTCACCGTGAGAGGAGATCAGGCGCTCTTACGACGCTGGGCTCGCAACACGGCGAGCCGCTCGTTGAGCACCTCCTCGAGATCTTCGATGGATCGCCGCTCCAGGAGCATGTCCCAGTGTGTCCGCGGCGGTTTGGTCTTCTTCGATTCCGGCTGCTCGCCGTCCACGCGAACGGCGGTCACACCGCACATGCGGCACTCCCACGTCGCGGGGATCTCAGCCTCGGCGGCAAGCGGAACCTCGAAGCGATGCCCCTTAGGACAGGTGTAGGACACCTCCTGGCGTGGGGCCAGATCCGTGTTACGGTCGTTCTCGTAGCTGGTTGCCCCGAGCCGGGTGCCACGAAGCGCGCGCTCGCCCATGTTTAAATGCCTCCTACAGGGCCCCCATGCGTGGGGGGTCTGTCTCCCACGGTGTCTAACGCTTGGTACCGTGATGGGATTCCCACCCGAGGGGTGATCCAATCGCGCTTGGGGCCTCGGTTCTTCCTGCGGGTCCCGTCCGCGGGTCTCCTGACCGGGGGTTCGGGGGTTCCGGGCCAGCTCAGCGCGTACGCACCGCGTTTCATGCGGTTGATCGGCCCGTGACCGCTTTCCCGCGGCGCCCGCTCACGATCGCCGCCGCGAGCCACAGCGCGCCGGCCATGATGAGGGCGCCATGCGCGATGCGCAGCGGGTACGGCCCGAAGAACTGCGGGATGAACAGCACGAAACCTAGTGCCCACCCCGTCCCGCTCCACCTGGGCAGCGTTCCTGACCGCCGGACGGACACCGCGGCCATCACGGTGCCGGCGGCGAGCAGGACGAGCCCGGCCGCGAACATGCTGACGGGGACGGCCCCGAACCTGAACTCCGCCGCCAGCTCCGTCAGCGCGGGCGCCTGGTCGCGCATGGAGCGCTGGGCGATCACGTTGAGCCCGAACGTCTCCGCGCCGTAGTAGGGGAGTGTCAGGCCCGCGCCTGCCCAGGTCACCGCCGCGGCCCGCAGCGACAGCCGGTCGCCCAGCACCCGGTGCAGCCCGAGCACCGCCAGGCCTAGCAGGACGAACCCGGCCATCGCGGCGGAGTGCCCGGCGACCCAGGCGGAGGAGGCCATGGCCGCGGCATCGTCGCCCGAGGGGCGGATCGCGGGATAGAGGAAGAAGAGGATCCCTGCCGCGGCGAACGCCGCGGCGACCGGCTTGGGGGACATCGGTGCTCCTTGAATGTGCGCCGCTCTTTTGTGAGAGCAATGCTCTCTATTGATGCGGCTCATGTCAAGAGCACTGCTCTCGAATCAGATCGGCTACCTTCTGTCTCGCCGGGTCACCAGCGGCACCAGCGTCCTGTCGCCCAGCCGGGTCATCGCCGCCAGCGGCCTGACGGCGGCGCCGACGAGCAGCGCCAGCCCCGGCCTGCCGGACGCGCGGGCCATTCCGGGACCCAGCGCGCCCATCAGCGCGGTCAAGGCGGGCAGCGGCCGGACGAACAGGGTGATGTCGCTGACCAGCCCGTCGCCGTCCACCTCGACGATGGCGGCCTCGTGGATCTCCAGGCTTCCCAGGCGGGCGGTGGCGGCCAGCGCGCGGGTCCGGTCGTCGCCGATGTCGCTGTGGTAGCGCATGCCGGACAGGACGCTCAGCACGACGGAGAACAGCTCGCCCACCTGCCCCTTGCCCTCGAAGGTGGCGCCGGCGCTGAGCGGTGAGTGCAGGGTCACGTCGGCGGCGAGCGTGGTCATGAGCGCGTCGAGGTCGTGTGCCTCGCCGGCCCGGCGATAGGCGGCGGCGGGTGAGTCCTGAATATGAACTGACATAGGTTCACTTTATCAACCCACTATGCTGGGTCCATGAACAGGTTCGGTGAGATGCACTGCTCCATCGCCCAGGCCGTCGGAGTGGTCGGCGAGCCATGGACGCCGCTGATCCTGCGTGACCTGTTTCTCGGGCTGCGCAGGTTCGACGATCTGGCGGAGGATCTGGGCATCTCCCGCAACCTCCTGGCCGGCCGGCTGGAGCGCCTGGTGGCGGCGGGGGTGGTGGAGAAGCGTCCCTACCAGGAGCGGCCGGTGCGCCACGAGTACGTCCTCACGGAGGCGGGCCGTGACATCGTGCCCGCCCTGACGACCCTGATGGCCTGGGGAGATCGCTGGTCCACCCCGCCGGGTGGCCCGCCGGCGCTGCTGGTGCACTCCTGCGGCGAACGTTTCACGCCCGTGGTCACCTGCCCGCACTGCGGCGGGGAGGTCACGGCCGGCACGGTGACGGCCGTGCCCGGCCCTGGAGCGTCCCAGGGGCCGGGCACGATGCTCGTCGGCACTCGGATCACCGGCGGCGCCGGAGGGGGCGCCGGCTGAGCGCTCAGATGCGCTCGGGCACCTCGTTGCCCGCGGCGCGGATGGCCTTGGGCAGGTTGGTCAGGGCCAGGAGCACGAAACCGAGCACGAAAAAGATGATCATGGAGACGATGGCGATGCGGTAACTGTTGGTGAGCTGCAGCGCCACCGTCACCGTCAGCGAGCCGATGAACGCCGAACCCTTGTCGCTGATCTGCAGCAGGCTGAAGTATTCGGCCTCGCGCCCCTTCGGGATCACCTGCGAGAACAGCGAGCGCGACAGCGCCTGGGTGCCGCCGAGCACGATCGCGATCGCGAACGCCATCAGGTAGAACTGCAGGGCCTGCCTCTCGCCGACGAACATGGCCACCACCACGATCGCGGTCCACACCACCAGGCTGGCCAGCACCGTGCGCTTGGTGCCGAAGACGCCCGCCAGCCGCCCGAGCAGCAGCGCGCCGAAGAACGCCACGAACTGCACCATCAGGATCGCGCTGATCTGCACGGTCTTGTCCAGCTTGAGAGCCTCGGAGGCGAAGGCCGCGCTGTTGCCGATGACCGTCTGCACGCCGTCGTTGTAGACGAGGTAGGCCACCAGGAACAGCAGCGTCAGCGGGTAGCGGCGCAGCTCGGCCAGCGTGCGGCCGAGCTGGCGGAAGCTGCCTCCGGCCGAGCGCAGCGCCGTGGTCTCGTGCGCGGGAACCGGCCGGTTGCGCAGCCGCAGCAGCGGGACGACGGTGAAGATGGCCCACCACAGCCCGGCCGACATCATGCTGATGCGCACCGCCATGCCCTCGGCCAGCCCCAGGCTCTCGTGCTGCAGGTAGAGCACCAGGTTGAGGGCCAGCAGCAGGCCGCCGCCGAGATAGCCGACGGCCCAGCCGCGCGAGGAGACCGTGTCGCGTTCGGCCGGGGTGGAGATCTGCGGCAGGAACGAGTCGTAGACCACGACCGAGGAGCCGTAGGCCAGGTTGGCCACGACGAACAGCACGCCGCCGAGCATGTAGCGGTCGCCCTCGACGAAGTACAGGCCCATGGTGGCCAGCGCGCCGACGTAGGCGAAGCCGCCGAGCATCTCCCGCTTGCGGCCGGTGTGGTCGGCCAGCGCGCCCACGATGGGCAGGAACACGATCTGCAGCAGCACCGCGACCGTCATGATCAGCCCGAAGAACGCGGCCGGCCTGATGTCGGCGCCGAGCACGTCGACGTATCCCAGCCCGGGGTTGGCGATCACCAGGTCGTCGAAGGCGGCCACGCACTGGCCGGAGGCCATGCCGGGGAAGTCCTGGGCGCAGGCGGCGGTCTTGGCGACCGGGATGAGGTAAGGGCCGAGGAAGACCGAGATGATCGTGGTGTAGAAGGCGGAGTTGGCCCAGTCGTAGAGGTACCAGCCGCGCTGCTCGCGCCGGCGGGCTGCGGGGGAGTCGTCGAGGGCCCCGGGGGGTGGGGGTGCGGGCATGGTGTCGTGTCGCTCCTATGAGGGCAGGGCGGGGGTGCGTCGCTCTCAGGCGGCCAGCCGGCCGGGGTGCCACTGGCCGCGACGCTGGAGGACGTCGCGCAGGCCGGTGACGTTGTCGGTCATGATGCCGTCGACGCCGAGGTCGAGCAGGCGCTCCATCCGGGCGGTGTCGTTGACGGTCCACACGTGCACCTGCATGCCGATGGCGTGCGCCGTGCGGACCAGCGCCCGGGTCGTGACGCGCAGGCCGCGGAAGCCCGTCGGCACCTGCGCGCACGGCACCCCGGCGCGGGACAGGCGGGCGAGCAGCCGCCCGTAGCCGGAGGTCGCGGCGGCGGCGCGCAGCGCGGCGACGCCACGAGGGCCGAGCGCCGAGCACACCTCCCTGCCCAGCGCCGCCCTGGCCAGGGCCAGGCGCTCGTCGGAGAAGGAGGTCAGGCAGATCCGGTCGTAGGCGTTGGTGCGCCGGATCGCCGCGGCGAGCGGGGCGATGGCGGCCGGCTCCTTGACGTCGATGTTGAAACGGATCTCCGGCCAGGTGCCCAGGAGGTCTTCCAGCAGCGGGATCTCGTGCACGCCGTCGATGCGGGCCCGCTTGACCTCCCGGTAGGGGAGCTCGGAGATGCGGCCCCGCCGGTCGGTCACGCGGTCGAGCGTGTGGTCGTGGAAGGCGAGCAGCACGCCGTCGGCGGTGGCGTGGGCGTCGGTCTCCAGATGGGTGTATCCGAGGCCGACCGCCCGCTCGAACGCGGCGGCGGAGTTCTCCGCGTTCTCCGCCGCTCCGCCGCGGTGGGCGAAGGCCAGCGGGCCCGGGTGGTCGAGAAAGGCGAAACGGCGGCTGAGCACGTCCTGAAGTATGCCCTTCTGGGAGAACGGTGCGGATTACGATTCGGGGAGATTCTCCCATTCCTGGCGGCGAACCTCGGCCAGGGCGATGGCCGTGGCCACCGCGACGTTGAACGAGCCCACCCGGCCGATCTGGGGGATGTAGCAGGCGCCGTCGGCGGCGTCGAGCAGGGCGGGGGAGCAGCCGTGGTCCTCGCTGCCGACCACCAGGCACACGTCGCGGCCGAGCTCCGCCCGGTGCAGGGGCACGGCGTCGGCGGTCAGTTCGACGGCCAGCACCGTGTAGCCCTCTTCGCGCGCGGCCTTGACCGCCTCGGTGGCCGGCATCGCCTCGTGCCAGGTGACGAGCCGCTCGGTGCCCAGCGCGGTCTTGCCCGCCTTGGGATTGGTCGGCGGGGTCGCGTTGCCGGCGAGCCAGATCTCGTCGACGCCGAAGGCGGCGGCGCTGCGGAAGATCGAGCCGATGTTGAACGGGCCGGTGACCGACTCGACGATCAGGCCGAGGCGGTTGTGGGTGTTCCTGCGCCAGGTGCGGTTGAGCCGCTTGACGTCGGTGGGGCGCAACTGCCTTCTCATCGGGTCACCTTCAGGATGCGGTAGGCGGCTCGGCTGGCCTCGCGGGAGGCCTGCCAGCCCTGCTCGCCGAGCCAGCGCTGCAGGGAATCGGAGCCGAGGTGTTTCTGGACGACCAGGTAGGCCACACCGTCGGGCGTCAGCCGGGTCAGCCACCTGGTGAGCATGTCGTGCAGGGCCTGCTTGCCGATGCGGATCGCGGGATTGGACCAGATGGCGCGGAACCTCACGTCGTCCGGCACATCGTCCGCATGCACTGACCTTACTTTGTAAAGGCGGGCGGCCTCGGCATTGCGCGCGGTCAGCTCCAGGCTCCGCCGGTTCACGTCGACGGCCCACACCGTCGCCCGCGGCGCCCGCGACGCCATGGTCAGCGCGACGGGGCCGTAGCCGCAGCCCAGATCGAGCAGGTCGCCCTCCTGTGGCGGCGGCGGGACGCTCTCCAGCAGCACGCGCGTGCCGAGGTCGACCCGCTCGGGCGAGAACACGCCGCTGTCGGTCTCCAGCCGCAGGTGCAGGTCGGGCAGGACCAGGTCGACCGAGCCCGGCCTGCTCGCGCTCTTCGGCTGGTCGGAGAAGTAGTGGGCCACGGGGCAGAACGTTACGGGATCCTGGTGCCGAACAGCACAGCCGCTCCCGCCACCAGCAGCCCGGCCATGATGGCGGCCACGATGAACCACTGGGTGATCTCCTGGTTGACCAGCTTGTAGCCGAGCGAGGTGCCGATCTGCTCGTAGACCTCGCGCAGCTCGGAGCCGGACTCGGCGGTGTAGGCGCGGCCGCTGGTGCCGTCGGACAACGACTGCAGGGTCTGCTTGTTGACCGGCACGTTCACCGGCCTGCCGTCGATGTTGACGGTGCCCTCCTGGGTGCCGTACGCGATCGTGGAGACCGGCACGCCGGCCTGCTGGGCCGCCTCGATGGCCTCGTTGACCGACCGGCCGGAGGTGTTGTCGCCGTCGGACAGCAGCACGACGGCGGACGGCGGCGGGTCGGTGGCGGCCTGCTGGTCGAACGAGCGCACCGACTCGAGGGAGTTGAAGACGGCCTCGCCGATCGCGGTGCCCGGCCGGGTGGTGAGGTTGCCGATGGCGGTGATCACGGCCTGGTGGTCGGTGGTGGGGGAGATGACCACGTTGGCGGATCGGGCGAAGGAGACCACGCCGACGTTGAAGCGGTCGGGCAGCTCCTTGGCGAACGACTGCGCGGCCGCCTTGGCGGCGCTGATCCTGTCGGGGTCGACGTCGTCGGCGTCCATCGACAGCGACACGTCGAGGGCGATCATGATGGTGGCGCGGTCGCGCGGCACGCGTACCTCGCCGGCGGGTTTCGCCGCCCCGACGACCAGGAGCGACATCATGACCAGGAACAGCGCGGGCGCCACGTGCCGGCGCCAGCCTGGCCCGGCGGGGGCGACGAGGTTGAGCAGCGCCAGGTTGGTGAAGCGCACGGTGTAGCGGCGGCGGGCGAACTGCGCCACGACATAGCCGGCGACCAGCAGCAGCACCAGCACGAACAACCACAGCCAGGCAGGGGCGAGAAAGCTCACCAGGCCTCCTTCCCGGGCCTTGTGACCACGATAGCGTCGGTGATGGTCTCCTCGTTTCGCTCGCTCACACCGGTCTCCGGTGGGCCAGGTGGCTCATGCGGCGCTGGCGCAGGACGAACTGTGCCACGTCGAACACCCAGTCGCGGTCGGTGCGCAGCACGAGGTGGGCGATGCCGGCACGGCGCAGCGCCCGGCGGGTGCCCTCGCGTTGCTGGGCTGCCGCTTCGGCATACGCTTGCCGAATTTTGGGTGAAAGATGCACTTCGCGTACGTTCCCGGTCTCGGGGTCGGCGAACGCGACCCGGCCCACGTCGGGCAGCTCCAGCTCGCGCGGGTCGATCACCTCGACGGCCAGCACCTGGTGGCGGGCCGCCAGACGCCTGATGGGGCGCTCCCACGGGCGTTCGGCGTCGGGGTCGAGGTCGGGGCGGGCGTCGAGGAAGTCGGAGACGATCAGCCGCATGCCGCGCCGCCTGCGGCTGGCCGACAGCACCTCGATGCCCTCGGCCAGGTCGGGCGGGTCCGGCACGATCCGGCCGCGGGGGGCGTCCATGAGGGAGTGGAGCAGCCCGTACAGGGCGGGCCGGCCGGTGCGGGCGGGCATGCGGTGAATGTACTCGTCGTGGATCACCAGCGCGCCGAACCGGTCGCCCATCCTGCTGGACAGGAACCCGATCGCGCCGATCGCCGCCACCACCAGGTCGCGCTTGTCGGTGTCGGCGGTGCCGAAGTCCATGCTGGGCGACAGGTCGGCCAGCGCCCACGTCTCCAGCTCGCGATCGGCGATCAGGTCGCGTACGTGGGGGATGGTGGTGCGGGCGGTGACGGCCCAGTCCATGCGGCGCACGTCGTCCTCGCCGGGCACGTAGACGCGGCTGTCGCCGGCCTCGCTGCCGGTGCCGGGCAGCAGCCCCTGGTGCGCGCCGTGCAGCAGCCCGTCGAGCCGCCGGGTGACGGTCAGCTCCAGCCGGCGCAGCGCCTGCTCGGCGGTGTTCATCGGGTCACCGGTTCTGGTTCCAGACGACGACGGGCGGGGGCACGGCGTGCAGGATCTGCCGGACGACCTGCTCGGGGTCGACGCCGTCCGCCAGGGCGTCGAAGGTGAGCATCAGCCGGTGCGACATGACGTCCACGGCCACGTCGCGCACGTCGTCGGGCAGCAGGTAGTCGCGGCCCCGCAGCAGGGCCAGCGCCCGCCCGGCGGAGACCAGGCCCAGCGTGGCGCGGGGGCTGACGCCGATCTCGATGGTGTCGGCCAGCTCGTCGAGGCCGTACTCGCCGGGGGAGCGGGTGGACATGACCAGGCGTACCACGTAGTCGGCGACGAGCTGGTGGACCGAGACGTCCTCGGCGGCCTTCTGCAGCGTCAGCAGCTTGGCGGGGTCGAGCACCCGGTCGGGGACGGGCGGGGTGACGCTCATCCGGTGCAGGATCTCCAGCTCCTCGTGGGCGGTGGGGTGGGGCACCCGCACCCGGAAGAGGAAGCGGTCGCGCTGCACCTCGGGCAGGGGATAGACGCCCTCGGACTCGATGGGGTTCTGGGTGGCCAGCACGATGAACGGCTTGGGCAGCGGGTGGGTGACGCCGGCCAGGGTGACCTGGCGCTCGGCCATGACCTCCAGCAGCGCGGACTGGACCTTGGCGGGGGCGCGGTTGATCTCGTCGGCCAGGAGGAAGTTGACGAACACGGGACCGAGCTCGACGTCGAACTTCTCGTTGGAGGGGTGGAAGACGCGGGTGCCGATGATGTCGCTCGGCACGAGGTCGGGGGTGAACTGGATGCGGGCGAACGTGCCGCCCACGACGGTGGCCAGCGTGGACGCGGCGAGGGTCTTGGCGACGCCGGGGACTCCTTCCAGCAGGCAGTGCCCGCGGGCCAGCAGGGCCACGATGAGTCTTTCGACCATGTGGTCCTGTCCGACGATGACACGCCGGACCTCGTCGAGACTCTGACGCAGCAGTGCCGCGTCGTTTCCGCCCGGCAACTCTTCGGCGACGCTCATGAGCCCCATTCCACCAAACGTGCCGCAAACTCGCACGACGCCACGTCTGTGCTTTCATGGCAAACGTGGCAAGTCCCCTGCAGTACGGCGATCCACCCCGGCTGGGGCCCTACCTGGTGCGGGCGCGCCTGCAGACGGCGCCGGCCGGCTTCGTGTACCTGGGCCAGGCGCCCGACGGGCGCGCCGTGTCGCTGGCGGTGCTCACCAGAGGCGCCGCGCTCGACGCCGCCGCGCGCGACCGGTTCGTGACGGCCATCAAGGACGCGGGCGAGAGCCGGCCGTCCGGGATGCGGGGATGGCTCGGGCGGGCGGGCCGGCCGCGGGCCGCGGTGCTGGAGGGCGCCCCCGAGGTGCTCGACATGGACGGCGGGCGGGCGCCGTGGGTGGCGGTGCCGTACGCGCCTGGCCGGCCGGGGGCGGAACGGTTCCTGGAGCCGGTGATGGTGGGCGGGACGCTCATCGGGGAGGCTCACGGGCCGGACTTCGTACCGTACTGGCTGACCGACCGCGCGCCGGCGCTGCCCCGGCTGACCCGGCGGCGCAGGCCGCTGACCGAGACGCGCAAGCGGGTGCTGATGGCCGCGCTGGCCCTGGTGCTGCTGTTGCTCCTGGTGACGGCCATCCTCCTGCTGCTGGTGCTCGGTCGGCAGGACAGCGAGCCGCAGCCCAGGCAGCTGCCGCCGACGGTGTTCGTGCCGACGCCGCCGCCGACGCCGGAGACTCCAGAACCGCAGCCCTCGCCGTCGCAGTCACCCGAGCCCAGCCGGACCGGGCCGGGCACCCCGGGAGAGTCGCCGGGCGACGAGAGCGGCGAAGAGCCGGAGCTCTGACGCGTCGGGGCCGGTAACGCGTTTGACCCTCACGTAACGTGAGACTTTAGGGTCCTGCGCCATGGAGTTCATCATTCATGACACGTTGACGCCGATGGCCGGGATGTTGCGCGGGCCGCTCGACCGGCGGCCGGACGCGCTGCGGGAGGTGCTGGCGCCGCTGCGCGACGCGATCCCGATGCCGGGCGACATCGTCGACATCCACCACAACGGCGGCGGCTTCCGGGTCGACGCCGACGATCCGCGCTACCTGCCCGCCGTCGAGCGCATGATCGAGGCCGACGTGCTGGGCCAGGTGCGGCGTGAGCTGACCCGCGCCTCGGAACGGCTGTCCGGGGCCAAGCAGGGCGACACGCTGGAGGTGTGGTTCGTCATGGGCAATCCCGACAACGAGCACCTCATGACGACGGCCGGCGGCTACTACGGCATGGGCGGCGCGCCGGGCATGATCTACCTGCTGGCCTGGCCGTCCGACGAGGTGGTCGGGAAGATCGGGCACCTCGCGGTGCACGAGTTCCACCACGGCGTGCGCTACACCAACGTCGAGTGGAACCCGGTCACCGTGACCGTCGGCGAGCACGTGCTGGCGGAAGGGCTGGCCGAGGCGTTCGTGCGGGAGCTGTCGGGGGCGCAGGCGATGGGGCCGTGGTCGTCGATGGTGACCGGGGAGAGGTACGACCTGGCGTACGAGAAGATCATGGCGGCCTTCGACCTCGCCGGGATGCAGAACACGCCGGCGTACGTGCTGGGCGACAGCGCGACGCGCAACTTCGGGCAGGAGCCGCGCGGCATTCCCGACATGGCGGGATATGCGGTGGGGCTGCGGCTCGTCGACCAGATCCTGGAGGCCACCGGGCTGACGGCGGCCGAGGCGACCGTGCTGCCGGCCGCCGAGCTGATGAGGCGCGCGGGCCTGCGCGGGTAGCCAGCGGGTGGCCAGCAGGCGGTCTCAGCGGGTGGTCTCAGACGGGGAGACGAAGCCGGACTCGTAGGCGGCGATCACCGCCTGAGTGCGGTCACGGGCCCCCAGCTTGGCCAGCACGTTGCCGACGTGCGTCTTGACGGTCTCCTGGCTGACGACCAGCTGGGCGGCGATCTCGTGGTTGGACAGGCCCCTGGTCATCAGGCGCAAGACGTCGCCCTCGCGCCCGGTCAGCCGGTCGATGCCCGGCACCTTGGCGGGCGAGAAGGCGGCCTCCTGGCGGCGCCTGGCGAGGGTGCGGATCGCGGCGGGGAACAGCAGCGACTCGCCGGCCGCGACCAGCTTGACGGCCTGCACCAGCTCGTCTGGCCTGGCGCGTTTGAGCAGGAAGCCGCTGGCCCCCGCGCGTAGCGCGTCGTAGACGTAGTCGTCGTTCTCGAAGGTCGTCACGACCAGCACCTTGGGCGGGTCGTCCAGCGCCATGAGGCGCTCGGTGGCCTGGATGCCGTCGAGGGCGGGCATGCGCACGTCCATCAGCACGAGGTCGGGGCGCTCGCGGCGGACGACGGGCAGGACCGCGGCGCCGTCGGCGGCCTCGCCGACCACGCTCAGGCCGGGCTCGGCGTCGATGATGATGCGCAGGCCGGCCCTGATGAGGTCCTCGTCGTCGGCGATGACGACAGTGAGAGTCATGGACTCGACCGTAGCGGCAGGCGCGCGGAGACCGTCCACCCGGTCTGTGTGGGGCCGGCGTGGAGGTCGCCGTCGAGCAGGCGCACGCGCTCGCGCATGCCCGCCACGCCCCTGCCCCCCGACGGGCGGGGGCCGTCGCCTCCGGCGGCGTTGGTGACCTCGAGCCGCAGCTCGCCGTCCCGGACGCCGGCCGACAGGAGCACCGGGCCCCGGCCGTGCTTGATGGCGTTGGTGAGCGCCTCCTGCAGGATGCGGTAACCCTCACGGGAGACGACGGCGGGCACGCCGGACAGGTCGCCGACGTCCTGCCGCACCTGCGCGCCCGAGGCGGCGACGAGGTCGCCGAGATCGGCGAGCGTGGCCTGCGGGCGCCTGTCGGGCACACCGCGGCCGTCGCGGGCGCCGTCGCGGGCGCCGCTGTGGTCGCCGTCGCGCAGCACGCCCAGGACGTGGTCGAGGTCGTCGAGGGCGGCGCGGGCGGACTGCTCGATGGCGGCGAGCGCGGTCCTGGCCGTGCCGGGGTCGCGGTCGAGGACCCGGCCCGCGGCTGCGGCCTGCAGGGTGACGACGCTCAGCGCGTGGCCGACCGAGTCGTGCAGCTCGCGGGCCAGCCGGTTGCGCTCGGCCAGCGTACGGGCCTGCTCCTCGGCGGCGGCCAGGCGCTCGGCCGGGGTGGGGCCGAGCAGGACGGGCGCCAGCCTGGCCAGCAGCGCGCCCGCCCCCGCGGCCACGGCGACCAGCGCCGCCAGCGTCGCGAGCCCGCCCAGCGCCCACGACACCGCGTTCCACCCCGGCGTGACGACGGCGCCGAACACCGGCGTCGGGTTCCCGACGACGGGCAGCAGGAGCGTGAACGCCGTGAACGGCACGATCGCCAGCGTGCAGCCGCTGACCACGCCGCCGACCGCCAGATGCAGCGTGAACCAGGCGGCGGTGCGGCGGCGCTCCTGCCAGGAGCGGCCCGCCTGCCGCGGCGGGGTCTCGACGTGCGCCCCGAGCAGGCCCTGCGCCGCGTTCACCTCCAGCGCCCGCACCGGCAGGAACAACCCGGTCGCCGCCACCACGGGCAGCACCGCCACGAACACGCCGATCTGGGTGGGCAGCAGGACGTTGGCGTTCTCGCCCTGCCAGATCGCCGCGACCAGGACGCCGACCATCATGTACGGCATCAGCAGCGCGCCGCCCAGGATGAGGCACGCCCACCGGCGCGGAAGGTTCTTTCTCACACCGGCGATTATATGTCGATGTTTATTCGCTCACAGAATAATGCGCCCTTAGAGAAATGCGCCGCCAGCGAAAAGAATCCTTAATCGACGCGTTCTCGCACTAGCGTTTTTCGCGGAAATACCCGCACGGGAAGGTGACGTTCATGACGGAGACCCAGCGCGCGCAGTGGCCTGACCAGCTCAGCCAGCGCCTGTTGAAGGAGCGCATCGTCGTTCTCGGCCAGGAGGTCGACGACGAGATCTGCAACCGGCTGTGCGGCGAGCTGCTTTTGCTGGCGGCCGAGGATCCCGCGCGCGACATCACCCTTTACATCAATTCTCCTGGCGGTTCCGTGCATGCGGGGCTGGCGCTCTACGACATGATGCAGTTCGTGCCGTGCGACGTGGCGACGGTGGCGATGGGGTTCGCCGCGTCGATGGGCCAGGTGCTGCTGTCGGCGGGGGCCAAGGGCAAGCGCTACGCCCTGCCCAACGCCCGCATCGTCATGCACCAGCCGCTCGGCGGCATCGGCGGCTCGGCCAGCGACATCGCGATCCAGGCCGAGAACATGCTCTTCACCAAGCGCAGGATGGCGGAGATCATCGCCCACCACACCGGCCAGCCGCTGGAGCGCATCCAGGCCGACTCCGACCGCGACCACTGGTTCACCGCCCGGGAGGCGCTCGACTACGGCTTCGTCGACCACATCGCAGAGGGGGATGAACTGAGGTGAGTTCACGCGACGTCTCGCCCGGACGGCGAACCGTCGATCCACGCACCGCCACGCGGCGGTCCGCTTCCTCCCCAAGGCTCGGGCCCGAGGGCTCCGGCGAAAGGAAAGTCCGATGAACGGCCGTTACGTGCTGCCCTCGTTCACCGAACGCACCTCCTACGGCATGAAGGAGATGACCCCCTACACCAAGCTGTTCGAGGACCGCGTCATCTTCATGGGCGCGCCCATCGACGACACCGTGGCCAACGACGTGATGGCGCAGCTGCTCACGCTGGAGTCGCTCGACCCCGACCAGGACATCAACATCTACATCAACTCGCCCGGCGGGTCGTTCACGGCGATGGCGGCCATCTACGACACGATGCAGTTCGTCCGGCCGGAGATCCACACGGTCTGCATCGGCGAGGCGTCCTCGGCGGCGGCGGTGCTGCTGGCGGCCGGTTCGCCGGGCAAGCGGGCGGCGCTGCCGCACGCGCGCGTCCTGCTGCACCAGCCGGCCACGGAGGGCGGGCGCGGGCAGGGCAGCGACCTGGAGATCCACGCCAGAGAGATCCTGCGCATGCGCGACCAGCAGGAGGAGATCCTGTCGCGGCACACCGGGCGGGGCACGCTGGAGATCAGGAAGGACATCGAGCGCGACCGCATCTTCACGGCCGAGCAGGCTCGCTCCTACGGGCTGGTGGACGACATCTACGCCTCCAGGAAGCGCACGCCGGCCGGGGCCCGCTGACCGCCCGGATCCCGTCACCATCGGCTGAGGTGTGACTTGTACACTCTTGGGGTTTCTTGGGGGAAATCGGGGGAGTGGCGTGCCGCTGGAGCAGGTCCTGGTGTTGCTGTGCGCCGCCGCGGGAGCGGGGTGGGTCGACGCCGTCGTGGGCGGCGGCGGTCTGCTGCAACTGCCCGCGCTCATGGTGACCGGTATGCCGACGGTCGAGGCGATGGCCACCAACAAGTTCTCCTCCGTCTTCGGCACCGCGTCGGCGGCCGTGGCCTACGCGCGCTCCACCAAGGTCGACCGGCAGGTGGCGCTGCCGGGCGCCGCGCTGGCGGTGCTCAGCGCCGGGCTGGGGGCGTGGGCGGCGGCGTCGATCTCGGCCGAGGTGCTGCGGCCTGCCGTCATGGTGGTGCTGCTGGCGGTGGCGGCGTTCGTGACGCTGCGACCGGCCATGGGAGCCGTGCCGGAGCCGCACCTGCGCACCCGGGGCCGGGTGGTCGCGGCGGTGGCGACGGCGGGGGTGGGCATCGCCTTCTACGACGGCATCCTGGGCCCCGGCACGGGAACGTTCCTCATCATCGCCTTCACCGCCATCCTCGGCCTGGACTTCGTCTCGGCCTCCGCGTCCGCGAAGATCATCAACATCGGGACGAACCTGGGAGCGCTGCTGGTGTTCGGGGCGCAGGGGCACGTGCAGTGGGCCCTGGGGCTGGGCATGGCGGTGTGCAACGTGGCCGGCGCCCAGTTCGGCGCGCGCATGGCGCTCAGGCGGGGCACCGGCTTCGTACGCGTCATCCTGCTGTGCGTGGTGGCGGCCATGGTGGTCAGGCTGGGCTGGCAGCAGTTCGGCTGACATCCATCACGGCACGAACCCGGGCAGCCGATCGACGCCGCCCGCCCCGGCGCGGGGTCACGCCGCCCGGCGGCCGAGAACACCTGCGGCAGCACGGCGGCCCCGCCCCGGAGCAGGCGAACCCGATCACGCCCGCCACCTGGTGCCCGCCGAGCATGAGTGACGGGCGCGAATACACTGTGGACGTGCGTGCCAGCCGCCTGCTCTCGCTGCTCCTGCTCCTGCAGTCACGCGGCCGCATGACCGCGCCCGAGCTGGCGGCCGAGCTGGAGGTGTCGGTACGCACGGTCTACCGCGACGTCGAGGCGCTGTCGGCCGCCGGCGTGCCGGTCTACGCCGACCGCGGCCCCGCGGGCGGCTACCAGCTGCTCGACGGCTACCGCACCCGGCTCAACGGGCTGACCTCCGAGGAGGCCTCCTCCCTGTTCCTGGCGGGGCTGCCCGGCCCGGCCGCCGAGCTGGGGCTGGCGGAGGTGGCCGCCAACGCCGAGTTGAAACTGCTGGCCGCGCTCCCGCCCGAGCCGCGCTCGCACGCCTCCCGGATGCGCGAGCGTTTCCTGCTGGACGTGCCCGGCTGGTACCGCACGAGCGACGACGTGCCGCATCTGAGCGAGGTGGCGGAGGCGGTGTGGGAGCAGCGGCCGCTGCGCATGACCTACCGCCGCTGGGGGCCGCGCGAGGTCGAGCGGGTGATCCATCCGTACGGGCTGGTGCTCAAGGGCGGTTCCTGGTACATGGTCGCCGCGCCGGCGGACGGCCGGCCCGGGGGCGATCCCCGTACCTACCGGGTGGCGCGCATCCTGGCCGTCGAGACGTTGCCGGGGCGGTTCAGCCGCCCGGAGGGGTTCGAGCTGGGCGGGTTCTGGCGCGCGTACGCCCAGGAGTTCCGCGAGCGCATGTACACCGCCGAGGCCGTCATCCGGCTGGCGCCCGGCAGGGGCGAGCTGCTGGCGTACACGATGGGCGGCGACGTCGTCGGCGCGGCGCTGGCCGCGGCGGGGGAGCCCGACCCCGAGGGGTGGCTCACGCTCACCGTGCCGGTCGAGTCCGTCACGCACGCCCGCTGGCTGCTGCTGCGCATGGGCGCCGACGTCGAGGTGCTGGAGCCGCCGGAGCTGCGGGCCCTGATGCGTGAGGCGGTCGCCGAGCTCGGCAAGGTGTACGAATAAATGAGGCGATGACCGGGCCTCGAGTCTGTCAGCATTCCGGCATGTATCTTCTCGCTTTCGCAGGCGCGTGCGTCCTGGTCGCCATGGCGCCAGGGGTGAGCACCGCCGTCATCATGCGCCAGACGCTGCGTGCCGGCCGCGGCTCGGGCCTGGCGGCCACGCTCGGCAACGAGACCGGCATCCTCCTGTGGGGGCTGGGCGCGGCCTCCGGCCTGTCGGCGCTGGTGGTGGCCTCGCAGCTGGCCTACGACGCCATGCGGGTCGTGGGCGCGGTGGTGCTGGTCGTCATGGGCGCTCAGGCGCTGTGGCAGGCCCGCAAGGGGTCACCGCCCGCCGAAGGCGAGGTGGTGCCGGGACTGCGCGGGCCCTACCTGGCCGGGCTCGGGACGTGCCTGGCCAATCCCAAGGCGGCGGTGTTCGCGATGTCGTTCCTGCCGCAGTTCGTGCCGGCCGGCCAGAACGTGCCGATCACGCTGGTCACGCTCGCGCTCGTGTGGGTGCTGGTCGACCTGCTCTGGTACACGCTGGTCATCTGGACCGTCGCGCGGGCGAAGGCGTGGCTGGGCCGGCCCGCGGTGCGGCGGAGGCTGGAGCAGGTCTCCGGCGTGGTGCTGATCGGGCTGGGCGTACGGCTGGCGGTGGAGTCGCGATGACGATCTGGCACGACGAGCGGGGGACGGGCGAGCCCGTGGTGCTGCTGCACTCGACGGCGGCCGACTCCGGCATGTGGGACGCGCAGTGGGAGGCGCTGTCCGAGCGGTTCCGGGTGATCAAGGTGGATTTCCGCGGGTACGGGCGCAGCCCTTACCGTGCCGACGGGCCGTACAGCGACAGCGGTGACGTGGCCCGTCTGCTGGCCGCGCTGGAGATCAGCCGTGCGGCGCTGGTCTCCTCGTCGGGCGCGGGCCGGGTGGCGCTGGAGCTGGCCGCGGCCGGGCTGGCTGACCGGCTGGTGCTGCTGAACCCGATGGCCGACCTGCCTCCCACGGCGGACCTGCGGGCGTACTGGGACGAGGAGGAGCGCCTGCTGGAGGAGGGCGACGCGCAGGGCGCGGCCGAGCTGAACGCGCGCACCCTCCTCGGTCCCGAGGCCTCCCCGGAGGCGTGGGATCGGCTGGTGGCGATGCAGCGGCACGCCTTCGAGGTGCAGCTGGCCGCCGACCCGGAGCCCGAGCAGGTCGAGGGGGAGCTGTCGGCGCGGGCGATCGACGTGCCGGCGCTGGTGGTGGCCGGCGCGCACGACCTGCCGTACTTCACGGCCTCCGCCCGGCACCTGGCCGCCGAGCTGCCCCGGGCGCGGCTGGTGGAGCTGGAGTGGGCCGGGCACCTGCCGGCCCTCGAACGTCCTGAGGAGATCAGCGCGCTGCTGCTGGATTACCTTTAGTGCATGACGAACGACCTGGCGACCCTCATGAGGCAGGCGCAGGACGACGATCCGCTGCGGGCCCTGCACGCCACGACCGCGCTGCGCCGGGAGATCGAACGTCTGGAGGCGGTCCAGGTGCGGCGGGCCAGGGTGGCGGGGCTGGCCTGGGCGCAGATCGCCGAGGCGGTCGGCGTGAGCAAGCAGGCCGTGCACAAGAAGTACGGCCGCCGCTAGGTCTCCCACCGGTAGGTCTCCCACCGGCCGGCGAACCAGCGCAGCGCGATCTGCCAGGAGTAGCCGCTCCGGATGCGACCGGCGACGTCGGGCGGCAGCGTGTCCAGGCCACGGTGTTCCAGCAGGACCTCGGTGCCGCCCGTGACGGGGGTGAAGGAGACCTCGATCTCCATCCGCCCGGTCTTGTTGATCAGGTCGGCCCACGCCAGGCGGTGCGGCGGATCCCAGGCGAGGACCCGGCCGGTGTCGACGTGACCGCCGTCGGACCACAGCTCGCGCAGGTAACCGTCCTCGAAGCGGATGCCGACCGCGCGGGCGGGATCGACCCAGCTGTGGCGGCCGCGCACCCACCAGCTGTCGATCTCGTCGGTGAAGGCACGGAACGCGTCCGCGGGCTCGACGGGGACGGTGACGCTGGCCCGCACGGAGCTCATCCGCCGCGCTCCACGTGGTCCTTGAACGAGCCGAGCTGTTCGGCCCAGAACGCCTGCACCTGGTCGAGCCATGCCTGCAGCGCCGTGAACGGCTCCTGGCGCAGGGTGTAGAGGCGCAGCCGGGCGTCGTCACCGCCGGCTTCGGCCTGCACGAGACCGCCCGCCCGCAGCACGCGAAGGTGCCTGCTGAGGGCGGGCGCGCTCATCTGCACGGCCTGCGCGAGCTCGCCGGCCGGGCGTGGCCCGTCGCGGAGCAGGTCGATGACCTTGCGCCGGGTGGGGTCGGCGAGCGCCGCGAGCGTGCCGTCCAGATCGTTAACGTTGTTGTTAATGGTTGCCGCCTTTTGTTAGGCTCTCTCCTTAACGATAGCGACAATTATTGCGGAGGTACGCCCATGGCCGCCGATCTCGGTTACTACACCCTGTCCGTCCGGGACATCGACAGGGCAGCCGCCTTCTACGGGCCACTGCTGGGCTGGGAGTTCAGGCGCGAGCGCGACACGTACCTGCACGTCACCAACACCGCCGTGCCGATGGGCTTCGTCGCCGGCGAGCCCAGCGCGCAGCCGAACCTCTACTACCACGTGGATGACATCGACGCGGCGGTCGAGCAGGTGCGCAAGCTGGGCGGCAGCACCGGAGAGGTGTTCGCCGGCCGGTCGGGGCGGGGCTGTTCCTGCACCGACGACCAGGGCACCCAGATCAGCCTGTGGCAGCCCGCCCCGGGGTTCGGCTGATCCGAGGGTCAGCCCGGGGTCGCGACGGTGGTGATGCCCAGCGTGCTCGTCATGGGCAGCAGCCCCGCCTCGAACACCGCGCCGAGGAACGGCGAAACGAGCTGGGCCAGCCGCTCGGCGTGCTCCTCCCCGAGCAGCCGCCACGGCTGGGCCGCCAGCTCGTCCGTCATCAGCTCGACCCGTTCGCGCAGCGCCCTGCCCTGCCCGGTGGCCCCGCCGTCGGGGCCGACCAGCCCGCGCCCGGCCAGCCGTTCCCGCGCGGCGGCCCACTCCTGCTCGCTCCATCCGCGCCCGGCGAAGTTCGCCACGGGGGCTGCGCCGATCGCCGCGAACGACACCAGCGACTCGCACGGGTCCAGCTCCGCGGCCTGCAGCGCCGCCAGATGCCCGTCACCCCGGTGCTCGCGCAGCACGGTGGCGGCCCGCCACACCACCAGATGCGGCTCCTCGGGCCAGGGCAGATCCAGGTTGGCCGCGGCGAGCGGACGCCCCGCCACCGTCACGCTCTCGGCCGCCCGCCTGGCCAGCTCCGCCGCCTCCGCCGCCTCGGGTCCGTCCACCTTGCCGCCCATCAGGTCGCGGTACGTCCTGTCGACCGCCGCCAGCCGGGCCGCCAGGACCTGCCCGGGCGTGGCCACCTCCCATACGGCCGGCACGTGCTCGGCCACCGTCCGCGGGCTGAAGCTGTAGTACGCCGCCGTGGCCAGCCCCGCTCCGGCCCGCCCGAGCGGGGCCGTGCGGTAGGCGAAGTAGCTCGGCCAGCGCGATTCGACGTCGTATCCGAGGGTCGCGGCCGCCTCGAACGCTTGGGGCGAGAAGTACACCGCGGCGTGGACCGGCTCGAGCTGGTGCCACATGCGGCGGGCAAGCCTGGACCAGGTGCTCATGGAATGTCCTCACTGTCTAGATAAGGTATGACGGTGACGATAGAGGCATGGCGCATCACTGGTCAATCTCAAATAGACAGTTATGTCGGACGGTGGGTGGAGCTGGCGGTCCTGCTGGTGAACGAACTGGCCGTCACCCAGGCCCGCGGCCGCCCGGCCGGCCGGCCCGCCGAGCCGGCTGCGGGGCCGTTCGCGGGGACTCGCGCCGGGCGGCGCGCCGCCCTCGAAGCCGCCTTCGCCCGGAGCGCATGGACCCCCTCCCCGCCGCCCCGCCCCGGCCCGGACGGCGCTGCACAGCCGTACACCATCTCGCAGCGGGACGGCGCCGGGGCGGGCGGGCCCGGCCCGGGCGAGGGCGGCGGTCAAGCGCGTGCCGGAGCGGCCGGCTCCGTGCCGGACGGCAGCGCGGCGGGCATCGGCCTGGCCTTGACGGACGAGGAGGCCGACCGGCTCGCGGGTGTGGCCGCCGAACTGCGTCCCGCTTTCACCGGCGCCTCGGAGGCGGTAGCCATGCTCAACCAGTGCCTGGTGCGTCACGCCGCCGTGCCCAACCTGTACGGTGATCCGCCGATGCTGGCCTTTCACCGGCCGCAGGCGGACCGGGTGGACGCCTGGGCCGCCGACGCCGCGACAGCGCTGGCCATGGTGATCGGCGTCGGGCAGGGCATACGGTTGCGCTCCTGCGACGCGAGCGGTTGCGACCTGGTGTTCTTCGACGTCACCAGGAACGCCTCGCGCCGGTTCTGCGGCGTCTCCTGCCAGAATCGCGCCAAGGCCAGCGCCTACCGAGCCCGACGTCGCGCGTAGCCCGCGTCCGCCCGCCGAAGGGCGTTCCTCCCCGGATCCGTGTGCCGCGTGGCCGGCCCATCCTCCGTGAGAGGCGAGGTGGATCCCCGAGTGGGCGCGCCGGGGAGGGCGGGCCGGATGCGGCGGTGAGTGGTGCGGTCAGCCGCTCCTGGTCCTGGCGTAGTCGGCGGCGCCGCCCGCGAAGTCGTAGACGACGGCCGGCTGGTCGCCGACGACCCAGGCGTCGTGTCCCGGCGGGCAGACGAAGACCTCGCCCGGGCCCACCTCGGCCTCGGTGCCGTCGTTCATGCGGATGCGCAGGCGTCCCTCGGCGACGAACCCGTTGTGGTGGACCTCACACAGGTCCGTCCCCGCGATCGGCTTGACGGAGGCCGACCAGCGCCAGCCCGGCTCGAACGTGGCGACGCCGAAGGTGAGCCCGGTGAGGTTGCACACCTCCAGGTGGCCCATCGGGAAGTCGCGGCGTTCGTCGGGCTTGTCGATGCTCTTGACTTCGATCATGACGTTCCCCCCTCCCGTCAGGTCCAGTCTTACACCGCCGACGGGCCGTCACAAGCCGCTTGAGCTGGGCGAGCGCCATCATGCGCGGCTTCAGTCGGACGGGCGGTGGACCCGGTAGGTGGACTGGACGACGCCCGCGCCGAACACCTGCGTCGACACGTGGGCGAGCGGGACGTCCCCGCCGACCGGGCCGAACAGGGGCAGCCCCGTACCCAGCAGCACCGGGACCGTCGTCAGGGTCATCTCGTCGATCAGTCCGGCACGGAGGAAAGCGCGGATCACCTGGCCGCCGTCGACGTAGACGCCCTTGGCGCCGCGCTCTGTCAGGTGCCGCAGGAGCGCGTCGAGGTCGCGGTGGACGGTGACGCGAGGGTCGGCGTCCTCGGGCAGGGTGCTGCTGAGCACGGCCACGTGCTTGTCCTCATGCGGCCACGGGTCGTAGGTCAGGCCGGGTTCGTACGTGCCGCGGCCCATGACGACGGTGTCGATGTCCTTGATGAACGCGTCGTAGCCCAGGTCGCCGCCGGCGGCCTCGCCCCGGCTGGTGAGCCAGTGAAGGTCGCCGTCCTCGCGGGCGATGAACCCGTCGAGGCTGATGCCGATGAAGACCGAGCAGGTGAACGGGCGGCGGGTGGTCATGGAGGTCTCCCGTTAGTAAATGCTGGTTCATTTACTAACGTACTGAGAGGGGGCGAGGTATGCCAAACTGCCGGCGCGCCACGTCCGGCGGGCCATCCGTTCGGGGTGAGCCGCCCTCGCGGACCGCGGGATCGCGGCTACCGGGGAGGGTCGGGTGCCAGGCTCCCGTCGGGGGCGATGTGATCGAAGATCTGGCGAATCAGCGTGATCACATGGGGGTCCTCCACCGCGTACAGCGTCCGGCGGCCGTCCCGGCGTGCGGTGATCAGGCCGGCCAGGCGGAGCTTGGCGAGGTGCTGGGAGGCCGTGGCGATGCTGATGCCCGCGTGCGTGGCCAGCGTGCTGACGTCGTAGGAGCCGTGGGTGATCAGCCACATCAGGTGGAGTCGCACCGGGCTGGACAGCAGGGCGAACGTCTCGGCCGCCGCCCTCAGCTGCGCGGGGGTCGGCGGTGGGTGCTCGGCGCCGGGTGAACCCGGATCGGGGGAGGTCGACATCGTCTCTCCATTGTCTCGCGCAGGCGGCCCGCCGCTCACCCCAACATTTCGACACTTGCGCGATTCCCAAAATATGTGGAGGATGGGAGGCACTCCGAAGGGGAGTAGTCCGCAACGCCCGCACGTCGACATGCTGAGAACCTCGCGTTCTCCGGCGGCGGGGACCGGTCACCGACCGGTGGGCGAGACCTTCGGCCACGCATTCATGCCTGGCCGAGTCTCCCGTGGGTGCCCGGCCGGGTCGTCCACCGCCCAGGAAGGACCTCTCCACGTGATTCCCACCAAGCTGCCGTGTCCAGCTGCCGACCTGTGCGCTGCTCACCCTGCACCCGTGCCCGGCACCTGGGTGGCGGGCGCATGAACGCCTCGGCCTTGCGGCTGCTGGCGGACGCCCGCCGCGCCAGGACGGGCGGCGAGCAGGCGATGGCCGCCCGGCAGCGGGCCCGCCTGACCGAGCTCGTGGCCTGGGCGCGTACCCGCTCCCCCTACTACCGGCGCCTGTACCGGGACCTGCCGGCCGGGGTGGCCGGCCTGGCCCTGCTGCCGCCCACCAGCAAGCCCGAGTTGATGGCCGCCTTCGAGGACTGGGTCACCGACCGGGCCCTCACCCTGGCGCGGGCACGGGCCTTCGCCGGCGACCCGGCGCGCGTCGGGCAGCCGTTCGCCGGCCGCTACACCCTGACCACCACCTCCGGCACCACCGGCACGCACGGCATCTTCCTGCAAGACGCCCGCGCGACGGCGGTGACCTCCGCGATGCTGGCCCGGATGCTCACCGGCTGGCTGAGCGTGCGGGACGTCGCCCGCATCGCACGCGGCGGCGCCCGGACGGCGCTGGTGATACCCGAGGGCGGGCATTTCGCCTCCACCGTGGCCGCCGCCCGGCTCCGCGGACGCTCCAGCATCGCCGCCTTCAGCGTGCACCAACCGCTGGAGGACCTGGTGGCCGGGCTCAACGCCTTCCGCCCGGCGGTGCTGGCCCCCTACGCCAGCATCGGCGCGCTGCTGGCCGGCGAGGCCGAAGCCGGACGGCTGCACATCGACCCCGCCCTCGTCATGCTCACCGCCGAGGGCCTGCCCACAGGCGAGTACGCGCGCATCGCGGCCGCGCTGGGGGCGAAGGTGCGCACCAGCTATGCCTGCAACGAGTGCCCGTTCCTGTCCTACGGCTGCTCCGAGAACTGGATGCACCTCAACGCCGACTGGGCGATTCTCGAACCCGTCGACGAGCGGTACCGGCCGGTGGCGGCAGGCGAGCCCTCGCACACCGTTCTGCTGACCAACCTGGCCAACCACGTGCAACCGATCCTGCGCTACGACCTCGGCGACAGCGTCCTGCTCCGGCCCGATCCGTGCCCGTGCGGCCACCCCGGCCCGGCCGTCCGCGTCCAGGGCCGCGCCGCCGACCTGCTCACCTTCCCCCGCCCCGGCCCCGCGGGAGAACAGGCGCCGGTCACCCTCGCCCCGCTCCCGCTGGCGACGCTGCTGGAAGCGGTGCCCGGCCTGGAGCTGTTCCAGATCGTCCAGACCGCGCCGGCCACGCTGCGCGTCCGGCTGCACCCCGCACCCGGCGCCGACCCTGAAACCCTCTGGCGTCAGATCGAGGCCCGCATGCGCGATCTGCTGTCCCGTCACCACCTCGGCCACGTGCGCCTCGAACGCGGCACCGAGCCGATCCAGCACGGCGCGGGTGGCAAGGTGCGCGCCGTCGTCCCCTTCCCCGCCGCCGGCGCGCACCTTGCCGGGCCCGAACGTCCATGACCACGGCCACGTGACCGGCACCGCGGTCGCCCCCGCCGTTCGCCGGGAGCTCGCAAGGACGGGCCGGTCGCTCCGCACTTCCCTGCCTTCCCCCTCTTCAGGAACGGAGACGTTCTCGTGCTGCCCGATCTCCTGGCCTATGGCCTGCGGATCCTGCCCGGCATGGTGCTGCTCGGCGCGTGCTTCACGCTGGCGGGCGCCGGGCGGGATCCGCTCTTGCGCATCCTGATCCTCATCTTCGGCTTCGTGCTGATCAGGGATGCGATGACCCCGCTCGGGTTCTGGCGGCTGGGCGCCGTGGGTGGCGTTCCGTGGCTGCGCTTCACCGACCAGGCGGGCATCCTGCTGTTGTTCGGCCTCGGCACGGCGGCGTTGACCGCTGCCGTGCTGGGCCTGGACAGCGGGCTGCGCTCGCTGGTGCGCTGGGGCCGCTTCACCCCGGTCACGCTCGTCCGGGGGATCGGCGGCGGCGTGCTGGCGGCCGCTCCGGTGCTGCTGCTGTCCCTGCCGACCCCGCTGTCGGCGCGGGGAGGCGCGGTCGCGGTCTCGCTGCTGCCGGTGCTGCTGCTCTTCAGCCTGGCGGGCAACCTCGCCGAGGAGGTGCTCTTCCGGGGGTTTCTGCAGGGCCGGCTGGAGCAGCACGCCGGCCGCATCCGTGCGGCGTCGCTGTCGGCCCTGCTGTTCGCCGCCTGCCACGCCTTCCTGGCCTCGACGGTGACCGACGTCGGCTGGCCGCTGCTGGTCTTCACCCTGTACGAAGGGCTGATCTGCGCCTTCTTGCGGCTGCGGTCGGGTGTCATCGCGGCCGCTCTCGCCCATGGATCCGCGATCTTCCTGCTGGCCGCCGCGCTGGTCTGAGCCGCTGACCGCGTGGTCGGGCCGGAGCGGGGGAGGGGGCGGGTCGTTGCCGTCGCCCCGGCACCGTGGTCGCCGGCCGATTCTGTCGGTGCGGTCGTCCATGATGGCGTCCATGGCTTCATGGCAGGAGTTCGAGCGGGAGGCACCCGAGCTGGCGGGGGTGGCGCGGCGGCTGCTGGAGGGCAGCCGGCACCGGGTCCTGGCGACGCTGCGCA
This sequence comes from Nonomuraea sp. KM88, assembly GCF_052245635.1. Classification (NCBI taxonomy): domain Bacteria; kingdom Bacillati; phylum Actinomycetota; class Actinomycetes; order Streptosporangiales; family Streptosporangiaceae; genus Nonomuraea; species Nonomuraea sp. KM88. The sequence continues at coordinate 322,791 of NZ_JBQQCC010000005.1, forward strand.
AGGACGGCTCGCCGCGGGTCAGCGGCATCGAGACGAGCTGGCGGGACGGCGAGTTGTGGACGGGCTCGATGCCGCGCGCCGTCAAGGCTCTCGACCTGCGGCGCGATCCGCGCATGGCGCTTCACGTCGCCTCGGCGGAGCCCGACATGGACGACCCGTCGGCGTGGGAGGGCGACGTGAAGCTCGCCGGGCGCGCGGTGGAGGTCACCGACGCGCAGGTGCTGGAGGCGTTCGAGATTCCGGCGGCTGATTCCCACCTGTTCCGGATCGAGCTGACGGAAGTGGTGTGGACGAGGGTCGAGGGCGACGAGCTGGTCATGGACGCCTGGCATGAGGGGTCGGGGGTGCGCCGGATCCGCCGTAAGTAATCTACAAAGTAAAGGCGCGGGTTTTCGGTGCACCGATCTGCCTCAGTGCACCGAAAACCCGCCGTCGACGAAGAGCATCTGGCCGGTGACAAATGCGGAGGCGTCACCGGCCAGAAACACCGCTGCCCCGGCGAAGTCCTCGGGCACGCCGTTGCGGGCCGTCATGTGGCGAGCGGCGAGTGCCTCGACCCGGCCCGGCACGGCCTGGGCGGGCTCGGTCAGCGGCGTCAGCACGAATCCGGGGATGATCGTGTTGACGCACACGCCGCGGGCCGACCACGCCTCGGCCTGGGAGCGGGTCAGCCCGGCGAGGGCGGCTTTGGCCGCGCCGTAGACCCCGCTGTCGCCGAAGGCGCTGATCGACTGCTGGGAGCCGATGTTGATGATGCGTCCCCAGCCGCGGCCCGCCATCTGAGGGCCGAAGTTCTGGCCGAGCAGGTACGGCGCGGTGAGGTGCACGGCCAGGGTGCGTTCGTAGTCGTCGACCGTGAGGTCGGCCATGGGTTTGCGGATGTTGTTGCCGGCGTCGTTGACCAGGATGTCGATGGTGCCCGCGGTGGCGCGGACCCGCTCGACGTCGCCACGGTCGCCGAGGTCGGCGCTGATCGAGGAGGCGGTGACGCCGTGCTCGCGCAGCCGGGTGACGGCCTCGTCCAAGGCGCCCTGCCTGCGGGCCACCACCACGACCTCGGCTCCGGCACGGCCGATGGCCTCGGCGATGACGTAGCCGATCCCGGAACTGCCGCCGGTGACCAGGGCGCGCCGGCCGTGCAGGGAGAACAGGTCGCGCAGATAGTCCGACATGGAGCGTCAAACTAGCATCCCGCTTCAGCGGTGACCGAGGCACGGGTCGACGACCGTGATCGTGGGCTGCTCCGACGAAGGAAACCCGCCCTTCGTGGGTTGCGTGGCCGGTTGCCGTGCGACGGGGGCGCGTCTGCTGATACCCGGCTTTCGGGATGCCCTGGAGAGGTGATGCCCTGCGGTGCGCGGGCTGAGGGACGATCGAGCGGCCGGCTCGCGGTCACAGAACCCGAGCGCCGGCGGTGAGATCGCTTGTGCCGGCGGCCTGGTCAGGCGCGTGCGACCTGGCGTGGGCTTCTTCGAGCGAAGCTCCGGCGAGGAGCGCCGCGATCCCGCCGGCGAGTACCACAGCGGGTTCTGAGCGGGTCCGGGAGGAATTGCGCAAGCATCTGCGTGAGGAGCGGATCGAACCGCCGACGTCTGGGCGGATCTCCCGGATCGTGGCCTCTGCGCTGGACAACGCGGAGATCCCCCGATGCTGCAGGACGTCCTGGCCGACCCCGAAAGGGCCACGCTGCTCAAACCTGCCGATCGGCGCGGGCTGACTCCGCTGTTCTGGCAGCACGTTCAGCCCTACGGCGAAGTACGTCTCGACGTCGCCGAACGCCTGCCGCTCGGGAGCGCCGATGCCCCTGCCCGTCACGACGTGCCGCCCTCCTGAAGGGGCATAGTCGCGCACGATAAGCCGTTCTAAATCGACGGACCGTATGGTCGGCAAATGACTGATATGGGCGATGGGCCGTGGCGTGCTGACATCCGGCGCACAGGAACTCTCCGCGGGGCGATGACCCTGGTACGACGGTCATGGATCGCGATGGTCACAGTCGTGGTGTCGACCCTGGCCCCGCTGGTCCTCCTGATCGGATCAGCGTTGGCGCTGGTCGTCGGTGACCAGGTGGCGCTCGTCAACGGCCGGCCGGGATACACCGGGCAGCCGGGACCGGCGCTTGTCTTCTCAGCCGCCGTGGGCCTAGCGGTGGGTGCGTTCGCGATCGTGCTGGTCGTCTCCGCCACCACGCTCATTGCAGCCGGTCGCCTCCTCGACCGGCCGGTCTCGCCGGCGGGAGCGTTGCGGGCGTGCCTGGCCCGCTGGCCCGCGTTGCTCGGGTTCGTCATCCTCGGTGTCGTGGTCGGCGCGGCTGTGCTCATCTCGTCCTCCCTCGTGACCAGGCCAGGCCCGGGCCGGGTGTTCGTGGTGCTCCTTCTGGGTCTGGTCGCGATGCAGGGCGCGCTGACGATACCCGCTGTGGTGCTGGAACGACAAGGGCTGGTCGGTGCCCTGGCCAGGGCCCTCAGCGTGGCCTCCGGCAAGCGCCTGGCGATCTCGGCAACGCTGGTCGCCGGCATGATCCTTCCGGTGCTGGCGGTCGTGGGCGCGTACTGGATGAGCGACCGGGTGGCCGTTGTCGTGCCGGCCACGGCTATCGGCCTTCCGCTCCTCCTGCTGACCGTCCCGGTTCAAGGGGCGGTGCTCGCCGTACTGTTCCTGAAGGCGGTGCCGGAGGGAGAGTTGACCGCCCTCCGCGATGGACTGCCCGGCCCCGGACAGGCGTGGCGACCGCGACCGCCCATCGCCCTCGGCGGACTCCTACTTCCAGGGCTGCTGCTGGCCGGGATGGCGGTGTTCAACCCGCTTTCCTGGCAGGAGATCACCACCGGCGACCATTGGGAGCACACCATCGACCCACGCTCGGGGGTCAACCACACCCGGCTGACCTGGATGGACTACGACCGCGACGGCATCGACGCCTTCGCCGTTGGCCGGGATGGCCGTCCCTCGCTGGTATCGGGCGAAACACAGCTGATCTGCGATGATCGCCGCTGCCGCGAGCATCGCTGGGCCACCTTGGAAAGCCCGGGAGGTGAGGTCTTCGGCGCCGTCTCCGTCGGGCCCGGCGACGGCTACTTCGTGGCGCGGATCCAAGAACCGAACCTCACATCGTGGCTTTGCGATCAGCGAGCCCGTTGCGTTCCCGGCACTGATCTGGAGGTTCCCGGCCGGACGTTCCCGGTCCTGGCCACCGACGTGGGCTCCGATGGGCGGGCGGTGATCGCCTATCAGAAGAATCGGCCCGGCCACAAGGACGGGTTGACCCTGGTGACCTGCCGGGATCCGCGATGCACGGACACGACCAAGGGCACCACGCAGGACGTCGACGTGGAGCCGATCGTCGACGTCGCCGCGTCAGCCAACGGGCGAATCATCGCGGCGGTGGCACATCGGCACAAAGGCACGCTCAGCATCCATTCGTGCGACTTGACCGAATGCCGGAAACCCATCGTGATCAATCAGGTCTCCCGGGAGGGGGCCCAGGGGGTCGAGGTGATCACACGGCCCGACGGGCGCCCCGTGGTGCTGTACGAAGGCAGAAACGGCCCTCCCACGCTCGTGAGCTGTCAATCCCCGGACTGCGCGCGAACCGACTCGGCGCGACTCCCCATCGCCCGCCTCCATCCCACCGCGCCGGGCACCCGACCGGCCCCCGCGGTCTCCCTTGATCGATCCGGCCGAGTCCTCGTCGCCGGACGGCAAGGGACCAGCATTGTGCTGATCTCGTGTCTCGGCACCAGCTGCACGACCCGTCCCATCGCCGCCGGCGACGTGTTCGCCCGTCCCACGCTCACCCGCGACCACGCCGGCCACCTCGTGATCGCATGGTGGGACGCGACCGGACTCCACATGGCGACCCTCCACACACGCAACGAGGGCTAATGGTCGGGAAGGTTCGATAGCGGCCCCTCCTGGTGTCCGGGCCGAAGTTCTCGCCGCGATATGACGCGCTCACAGCGCGCCGGTCGGTGCTCCTAGACGAGGTGGCGCTCGTCGTGATTGCGCAACATGCGCATGACGGTGGCCGGCGAGGGGTGCCGGCCCTTCTTCGCCCCCTGGGTGATGACCAGGCGGGCGGCGATCTTGCGGAGGCTCAGGTCTTGGTCGCGCAGGTGCAGGGCCATGGACAGCATGGCGGGGTCGGTGACGGTGGCGCCGCCGATGGCCTTGCCGTTCTTGCGGGCGGACTCGTGGCCTTGCAGGGCGCGGTCGCGGATGTATTCGCGTTCCATCCCCGACAGCGCCGCCAGCACGGTGAACACCACGCGGGTCGGATCGTGGGTGCCTTGGAGCTCGCCGGTGAGGAATTCCAGCCCGACGCCCGCGGCGCGCAGCTGCTCGGCGAGTTCGGCTAGGGCCAGGCCGCGGCCGAGCCGTTTGTGCTCGTGCACGACCAGAGTGACGGCACCTCGCGCACGCGTCGGTGGAGCGGCTGCCGGGCTTCGGCGATCCGCTCGAGGACGTTCTGGCCGTCAACTCCGTGGGGATGTGGCCCGACCCGGTGGAGCGGCTCCCCACGTTATCTAGGGTCGTCGGACTCTTCCAGCAGCTCAGGAGATGATGATCTCTTCTTTCACGTAGGCCAAGTTGGTCGAGTTGGATGACAGCCTCGGTGAAGACAGAGCGTGTCGCTGAGCCTGGGACAGGCCTGCGGGCGCAGTGGATGCGACGGCTCCTCCTGCTCAGCCTTCTTCACGCCCGGATGGGGCGATGAAACCTTCCGTCTCGTCGTTGTGAGGGACACCGAAGCGCTCGGAAGGCATGATGTTGGCGACGCGTTTCATGGAGCGAAGGGGCTCACCCCATGGAGCAAGCTCTCATTGTGATTGGCTGGGTCCTTCTCGCAGGCTTGGGGGCATTCGCCCTCTGGTTCTTGCTGGGTTGGCTGAGGGCTGTTCGCAATTGGTATCGGCCGCCAGAACCCCCACCAGCGCCGAGGGTTTGGACGGAGGAAGAGCGCCGATTCTGGGAAGCAAAACGCCAGGCGGAACAGCAGCGAGAGGCCGAGGCGAGACGAGAGCTTTCGGCGGCTCTTGCAGAGACTCGACGTCGATTCTTGGCAACTGAAGAAGGGCAGCGGATCCTGCGCCAGGGATACCAGGGAGACTAGCCAGCGCTGAGTGCGTGCGGCTGAACCTGATAGTGATCGCGTAGCCCCAGGGACTGAGCGCGACCATTGGCGGCAGACGGCCGCGAATCTGCTGGTGGACGTCCTGCCTGACGATCCCGAGGACGCGGGCAGCTGGCCGGCCTGGCTCCGCCTTTCGCCGCGCGCTCACATCGTGCTTTCCCTCAGGCCAGGAGACCCAAGGTTTCAGGCGCTTCTTTGACAGACAACTGCCGTTCGGGGTCGGTTTCCTGGTGCGCGAACTGGTTGATCAGGTCGGCGAGGGCTTGCCGGTCCTGCTCGGACAACTCCTGCAGGAGGACGGCCACCGGCTCGATCACCTCCATGGTGCCCGCGGGCGTGATGGCGTCGTCGTCGCTGAGATCCAGTCTGATGACGACCTCGGTGGGAGCTCTGGCAAGGGTTCGTTCGAGCGGAGTCATGACGGGCTCCTTGGCCGGTCATTGGGGTGCGGCGTGGCCGGGGACGGTTGCCTTAACGCGATGACGGTCGCGGTCAGCCTGCTGCCGGCTCGGTGAGGCGGGCTTCGAGGTCGGCGATCATCTGGGTGAGCAGGCTGGTGTTCTTGCGCCGGACCGCCTGCTCGCCGACCGTATCGAGGCCGGCGACCTTGGTGATGCACTCGTCTGCGGCTTGGGCCATAGTGGCGGACTCCGTGCGGGCGATCGAGTGCGGGTTGGCGGCCTCGAAGGTGGTGGCGCGGTGCATGTCCTTGACCGAGGTCATCGCCGCGCGGGCGGCGGACATGGCGTCGCGGGCGCTGAACTCGCAGGCGGTCGCCGCGGTTGGCCGCGATCACGCGGACGACCTTGACGGCCCGCCGCAGGCGGGGGCCGTCCTTGATGCCGACGCCAGCGGCGATGTCGGCGTAGCTGAGCTCGCGGCCGTGGTTGCTGCGCAGCCAGATCATCACTTCGGCGACGTCGGTCTCGGCGCGGGTCCAGCCCGTCTCATCACGGCGGCGGCTCACAGGAATTTGCCGTTCTCGTCCATGAAGGCCGCGAGTGCGGCGTCGTCCAGAGCAGCGCCGGTGGCCATGTCGCGGACGGCGGCGATCGCCGCCTCGGCGCCGTCACACAGCTCCGCGATGGCCTCGGCGCGGTCCGTGGTGAAGGTGATCTGCTGCTTGCTCAGCAGCGCCAGCGCCCGTGAGGCGGCCATGCGGATCTCGGCCATGGCGTTGAAGACGTCCATGGACGCCTCGGCCTGCGATCCCTGGCTGGCTTCGCGGGCTTGTGCGGCATAGGCGTCCCGCTCGGCGTGGATGACCCCGTCATGTTCGCTGTCGTATTCGCGCTGCCGCTGGCGGGTGACCTCGGCGGCTGCGGCGCGGTCTTCAGCATCCGCGGCGGCCTGGCGGGCTTCGAACTCCTCCAAGGCCTCCCGCGCCGTCCTTCGGGTCGCCTCATCGGCCAGCAGGGCGGTCTTCACTGCGGTGGGATGTGTCATGACATAGGTGATGGCCGACGGCCGGGTCCCGCTCTTTTCCGCTTCTTTCTCGACCGCATCACGCCGCTCGGTCGAGAGATTTGTGGCCTCCCAGCTGCGGTAGTAGCCGTTCTTGCCGTAAAAGGGATACTCCCCGGTATCAGGAGGCTCGATGTTCGTGTCCGGGCATAGGGCGGCGCGGGAGCACACCCCTCAGCCGATCACCGACCGGCTTCGCGCCCGAGCCGGCAACCTACGCGCCCAGGCTGACGCGCACGACCGCACCCGAATCACTATTCAGGAGCCTTCGGCATGAGCCCCGCCCACGACGAACGCGAGCGCATCCGCGCCGCCATGGACCGCATCCTGGCCAGCGCGCCGGAGAACTCCACCGGCGCCCTCACCATCGTCGCCCTGCCCAGGAAGCCGAAGTCCCCCGCAACGCGCTCACGCAGCGCCAAAGCGACCTGCGAAACGAGTTCTATGAGCGCGTCAAAGCTCGCGGAGCCACCCCCGACGTCGAGGTGCGGCTGCGCGAGACGATCAAGAAGCTGAAGAAGACGATCGCGAACAAGAACAAAGAACTTGCACAAATCCGCGAGGACGTCCCCGCTCTAGTCCGGGCAATTCACCAGCTCACCCTGGAGAACCAGGAACTGCGGGAGCAGCTGGGCCTGCCTGAACCGAACGTCACGCCGCTGCTCCGTCGGCGCTAAGAGGGCGTCGGCGATGACTGCGGCGGGCTGCCGATAGTCACGATTCGGCACCGGGATGGGCCCTGATGCATGCCGCGGGTGCTGGACGGCGGCGATCATATCGGTGTGAGCCGACGTCGCATCCGCTGGTGGAATACGGCCGCTCTGCTGGCCATCGTTGCGCTGGTCGCGACGGTGGTGCTGGTGGGGCGCGCGCTGGACCGGACCGACAAGGTCAATCTGGCTGACCTGGCTGCGGTCGCGATCGCCGCAGCGGTGGCCACGGCCGCCGTCGTGACGTGGGCCAGGCGCCGCAACACCGTCGCCGGCAATCTCGCCGATGTGACAAGAGCCGCCGATGTGCTAGCCGATCTGGTGCGTCGGCAATGGCAGGACGAGGCCCGCAACCGGCTGCTCGACGATCCCGAACCGATCCCGGTGCATTGGCAGCTCATCGCCGACGAGACAGTGATGAGCCAGCCCCGTCTGATCACGAACGAGGCCGAGCTCACCCTGACCGGCCGCAGCGACGACATGGCGGCTGTGGCGGAGGCCTTCCGTGCCCTGACCCGGCGGCGGCTGGTCATCGCCGGCGGCGCCGGCATGGGCAAGACCACCCTGGCGATCCAGCTGCTGCTGCAGCTGTTGTCCACCCGCGCCGCCGATCAGGCTCGTGCCGGCGAGGGGGAGGTCGTGCCGGTGCCGGTGCTGCTGCCGGTCTCCGGCTGGGACACCAGCGCCCATCCCCGCCTGCAGGACTGGCTCGCTGTCCGGCTCGAACAGGACTACCCGGCACTGGCCGCTCCGCAGCTCGGCGCCGGCGCCGCCGCCGCGCTGGCCGAAGGCGGCCACATCCTGCCGGTCCTGGACGGACTGGACGAAATCTTCGCCCCCGCGCGCGCCCAGGTGATCGCCGCGCTCAACGCCTCGCTGACCGCCCGCGACCAGCTCATCCTCACCAGCCGCCGCGCCGAGTTCACCACCGCCGTCCACGACGCCGGCCGCCCGCTGACCGCAGCGGCGGTCATCGTCCCCAAACCCCTCACCCCGCAGGCCGCAGCAGACTACCTGACCGCCTGCCTCCCCTCATCCCCGACCGAGGCCTGGACCCACATCCTGGCCGCACTGCGATCCCGCGCCGTCCCCGGCCTGACCCGGCTCGCCGCAACCCCGCTGGGCCTGTGGCTGATCCGCACCGTCTATGTCGCTTCCGGGGCCGACCCCGCCCCCCTGACCGGCCCTCTCGGTGCCGACGCCGACGCGCTGCGCACTCACCTGCTGGACCACGTCATCCCCGCTGTCATCGCCGCCCGCCCGCCCAGCACCGACCCCGCAGACCACTTCCGGCCCCGCCACCGGCTCGACCCCGACGCCACCCGCCGCTACCTGACCTACCTGGCCCGGGCCTTCCCCCCGGCCTCCACCCGCGACATCACCTGGTGGCACATCGCCCGCACCACACCCCACATCCGACCAGCAGTCGGGCTCACGACCGGGCTCGCGGTCGGAATGCCGCCTGGGCTCATACCCATGACCGGAGCCAGAGAACTCACATTCTGGGTCGTCATCGTCTTCATCAGCTGGACCTGGCCCGGGCTCATAACCGGATTGGTGTTCGGGCTCGTGCGCGCCACATCTTGGGTTAACGAAAAACCCGGCTATGCAAACCTGCGCCTGCGCGGACGAACATTCCGTTCTTTCCGCTTCAACATAGCCGCCCTCGTGGTCAGGCTCGTGGTGGGGCTCGTGGTGGGGCTCGTGGTGGGGCTCGGGGCCGGGCTCGCGGTCTTGATCGTGGGCAGACTCGCGGCCGGGCCTGAGGCCGGGGCGGCCGGGACCGCGATGACGGCTGCATTCGTGGTCGTGCTCGGACCCGTCATCTGGCTCGGGATCACCCTGGCACCCTGGCTCATCACCTGGGCGGAACAGCCTACGCTCGAATCAACCAGCACACCCCGCTCCAGTTGGCGAGCCGACAGAACGCTCACCCTTCTGCGCATGATCGTGCCCGGGATCGCGGTCGGGCTTACGGTCGTGCTCACGTTCGGGTTCATCGAGCTCGACGGCGTGCCCAAGTACGGGCTCGTGATCGGGCTCGCGGTTGGCCTGACGGCCGGGTTCGTGATGGGCAACCATCATGCGTGGCTGGTCTGCACCATCGCGGTGGCCCGGCTAGCCCTCCAACGCCGGCTTCCCTGGCGGGTCATGGACTTCCTCGACGACGCCCACCGCCTAGGACTACTGCGTGCCGTCGGCCCCGTTTACCAGTTCCGCCACGCGGCCCTGCACGATCACCTCGCCACCGCCGACACCGCTGGTGGAGCCTCGCAACTACCGACACTGAGAGACAGCCTCTGAGCCTTCCCGCCGCATGCTGCCATCCCGGAACACGACGCTGGAGGCCCACGCTCACGCCGGGGCCGTCCTCTTCGCTCTTCGTCCGGCCCAGCAGCCCGTGGCTCCGGCTTGCACCCCTGAGCATCAGGACGTCGGCGAGACAACGGCAAAAGTTCAACACGCAGACTTGACGGGGAACGACAGGAACTCCCCGACCGTCCCCATGATCGCGTTCGCGGTGCCCTCGCTGCGATACCGCACCGGAGCGCCCGGATTGCGTGATCGCGACGGCATCGGCTCGTCCACCAGCCAGCGCATCATCGACATCAGCTGCGGAAGGCTCGGGCCGGCCCAGTCCAGCCCATGACCTCGGCAGTACGACAAGTACAAGGCGATCCGGCCCGCGTAGGTCTTCTCGGTGTTGTACGCCCGGCCCGCCCGGCCCGCCCCGCGCAGCCCCGCCAGGTACGCGCACGCCTCGACATGCAACTCGAGGTCATCATCGTCGACCACCACCCACGACACCGACTCGTCGGCGGCCACCGCTCGTTCAGCCCGGTAGTGCCGCTCTGCCGTACCCGACCTGCCCAACATGCCGTACGAACCCCCAGATACTGTGCTTCAAGTAGCCGCCCACACTACTCCAAGTACTTGCTGCACTACTGGGAGTCACCAAAGATAACGCGAGCTGGTGCTACCCGGGACACCACGGTCCGGGCCGCCCGCGAGCTGCGGGAGCTGCTCACCGAGGCCGGTTTCGTCTCTTTGCGGGTCGAGACGCTCGTGCTCGACCCGCCCGTGGCCTGCGTGCTCGCGCGCAGTCCCGGTGGCATGCCGTCATGAGGCCCGTGCGCGCAGGGCGCAGGGTCTCGGGGAAGGGTGGCGGGGCCCGCCCGCCGCCGGGCCTACGTGCTGAGCACATCCGCGAGCACGGCCGCCTGGCTGATCTCGGGTCGTCTGGTCGAGGTGAGCAGGGTGAGTGGCCGGTTGGCGGCGAGTTCGCGCAGGTGGGCGAGGGCCTGGGCGCGTTCGGGGTCTTCGAGCTCGCTGCGGTAGCGGCGGGCGAACTCCTCGAAGCGCTCGGCGTCGTGTGCGTACCAGGTGCGCAGCTCCGCCGAGGGCGCGACTTGTTTGCACCATTCGTCGAGGTGGGCCCGGTCTTTGGCCATTCCGCGCGGCCAGACCCGGTCGACCAGCACCCGGGTGCCGTCATCGCCGGTGGGCTCGTCGTAGACGCGGCGCACGTGAATCGTGGTCGTCTCAGCCATTGTCGCCTCCTCACTCACGACGATACGCGGCGGCGGGGAGACGGGTCGCGAGGGGTTTGCGCGCGAGGGGGCGGAGGGTTAAGCTCGAATGCTGCCTTTACCTAGCATGAGCGTTCACAGCCCTCCCGATAGGAGTGTACCACCGAATGGCTAATCGTCAAGATGGTTTCGCGCAAGCCCTTGACAGCGAACAGCGTGCCGTGTCGTGGCTGTACGGCCGGCTCGACGCCGCCCGGCAGCGGGCGGAGGAGGCGCTGCGCGCGGCGTACGGCAGGGCGACGGGCACCCGCCAGGCGATGGTCGAACGCGAGGCGATGGCCTCGGAGCAGGCACGGAGGCTGGCTCAGCTGAACGCGGTCGAGCGGGGCCTGTGCTTCGGCCGCATCGACGACGGCTCCGGGCGGAGCACGTACATCGGCAGGATCGGCCTGCGTGACGAGGAGCACGAGTCGGTGCTGATCGACTGGCGGGCGCCGGCGGCGCGGCCGTTCTACGTGGCCACGGCCACCGATCCCGGCGGGCTGGTGCGCCGCCGCCACCTGCACCTGAAGGACCGCACGGTGGTCGGCATCGACGACGAAGTGTTCGACCTGGACGGCATGAGCGACGGCGACCGGCGCTCGCTGGTCGGAGAGGCGGCGCTGCTGGCGGCGCTGCGCCGTGGGCGGACGGGCCGGATGGGCGACGTGGTGGCCACTATCCAGACCGAGCAGGACCGGGTGATCCGTTCCTCGCTGCAGGGGGCGCTGGTGGTGCAGGGCGGTCCCGGCACCGGCAAGACGGTGGCGGCGCTGCACCGGGCGGCGTACCTGCTCTACACCCACCGCGACACGCTGGAGCGGCGCGGGGTGCTGGTGGTGGGCCCCAACCCGATGTTCCTGCGCTACATCAGCCAGGTGCTGCCGGCGCTGGGGGAGACCCAGGTGGTGATGGCCACGGTGGGGGAGATGTTCCCGGGGGTGCGGGCGCGCGCGGCCGACTCCCCGGCCGCTGCGGTGGCCAAGGGCGATCTGCGGATGGCCGAGGTGGTGGCCAGGGCGCTGGAGCTGCGCCAGGCGGTGCCGGACGGCGAGCTGGTCGTGGAGCTGGACGGGCTGCGGTTGCGGGTGCCGTACGAGGTGTGCGCGCGGTTGCGGGAGCGGGCGCGGGCGGTGCGGCTGCCGCACAACATGGCACGCAAGCTGTACGTGAGCGAGCTGCTGAAGGAGCTGGCCAGGGCGGAGGCCCGGGCGTTGGAGGAGTCGCTGCACATCGAGGAACTGGAGGTGGACGACCCGGAGCTGGTCGAGCCGCTCGATCTGGAGGCCGATCTCGACGAGATCGACCTGGAGCTGGCCTCGCGGCGGTTGTGGGGCGAGCCGGAGATCCGGCGCGCGGTGGACGGCCTGTGGCCCGAGCTGACGCCGCAGCGGCTGATCGACGATCTGCTGTCGTCGGCGGAGACGTTGGGGTCGGTGGCTCCGGCGGGCCTGGCCTGGCAGGAGCTGGTACGCCCGCCCGGCTCCGCCTGGACGCCGGGCGACGTGCCGCTGCTTGACGAGGCGGCCGAGTTGCTGGGCGAGGACGACTCGGCCGCGAGGGTGGCGGCCAGGGAGGCCGGCCAGGAGTGGGCCGAGCAGGAGCGCTACGCCCGGGAGGTGCTGGAGTCGACGGGCGTGGCCGAGCAGGGCATCTTCGAGCGGGCCGACGTGCTGGCCGAGCGGCACGCCGACGACGGCTCGGGCCTGACCACTGCCGACCGGGCGGCGGCCGACCGTTCGTGGGCCTACGGGCATGTGATCGTGGACGAGGCGCAGGAGCTGTCGCCGATGGCTTGGCGGATGGTCATGCGGCGGGTGCCGGCGAAGTCGCTGACCGTGGTGGGCGATCTGGCGCAGACGGGGTCGGCGGCGGGGGCGCGTTCGTGGGGTGAGGTGCTCGACCCCCATCTGGAGGGCCGCTGGCGGGTGGAGCGGCTGCTGGTGAACTACCGCACCCCGGTGGAGATCATGCGAGTGGCGGCTGACGTGCTGCGGGCGTTCGCGCCGGAGCAGGAGCCGCCCGAGTCGGTGCGGTCGGGCGGGGCGGAGCCGCGGGCGGTGCGCCTCGCGGCGGCGGACCGGCTCGCGGATCTGCCGCTGCTGGTGGCGGCGGAGCTGGCGGAGGTCGGCGCCGAGCCGAACCCGGAGGCCGGCCCGGAGGCCGGCCCGGAGGCCGGCCCGGAAACCGGCCCGGAGGTCGGCGCCGAGATCGGCGCGGGCCGGGTGGGCGTGGTGACGCCGGACGCACGGCACGCCGAGGTGGCGCGGTTGTTTCCGGAGGGGGATCTGGAGGCGCCGGTCGTGGCGCTGACCGTGGGGCAGGCCAAGGGGCTGGAGTTCGACGCGGTCGTGGTGGTGGATCCGCAGGGCATCCTGGACCAGTCGCCGATGGGCGGGCAGGACCTGTACGTCGCGGTGACGCGGGCGACGCGGCGGCTGACGGTGGTGCACGAGGGTGATCTGCCGGACGTGTTGTCCCGGCTGGCCCAGAAATCTACTTTGTAAAGGCGTCGGCTTGGATCAGAACGATCATGGTCCACCCCGCAAACCCTGCGACGATGCCCGCGGTCGTCACCGCCGGCAGGTGTCGTTGCCGGGGATGAGGTCTGCGGCGACGTCTCGGATGGTGCGGGTGACGTGGTCGAGGGCGCGCAGCGTCTCCAGGTCGAGGTGGTCCATGATGCGGCGGTAGTGCTCGTGGCCGGCGTTGTTGATCTCTTCGATGAGGGCGGTGCCCTCGGGGGTGAGCTGGACGCGGCGTACGCGCCGGTCCTGGGGGTCTTCGTGCCGGTCGGCCAGGCCCTGGGCGACGAGGCGGTCGACGATGCCGGTGACGGTGCCGAGGCCGACGCCGAGCGCGTGGGCGAGCTCCTGGCCGGAGGAGGAGCCGTTGATCGCCAGGAGCATGACGACCTTGAGCTGCCGCATGGTGAGGTTGGAGGTGAACAGGGGGGAGTGGTGCTGGGCGAACAGTCGCCCGAGGCCACGCTGGGTTTCGGAGATCCGGTGGATCAGGTCTTCGCGTTCGCTGCTCACACTCACCTCTCGCCTTCCTGAGAAGGCTATCAGGAAGGCTCGGCTTGTCTAAATATTCGTGTCAGGCGAAGTGTTAGTCTGTGGCGAACTCTTGGAGGGAACCCCATGACCGCTTTCGCCCGGTTGAGCCTGGTCAACCGCAGCCTTGTGATCCTGATCGCGGTGGTGCTCAGCGCGTTCGGCGTGTTCGCCATCCCTCAGTTGAAACAGCAGTTGCTGCCGTCCTTGTCGTTCCCCGGCGCGTTCGTGGTGGCGCCGTTCGCCGGCGCCTCGCCGGAGATCGTCGAGGATCAGGTCACCAAGCCGATCGAGGACTCCTTCCAGGGGCTCGCCGGGATGGAGCAGATGACCTCGACTTCGAAGGAGGGCCTGGCGCAGATCCAGGTGGCCTTCGAGTACGGCACCGACGTCGAGTCGTCGGTGAACAAGATGCAGCAGGCCATCAACCGGGTGACGTTGCCGGAGGGCGTCGAGCCTCAGGTGGTGGCGGGCAACACCGATGACATCCCGGTGCTGGTGCTGGCGGTGGGTGACGGCGGCGACGAGCGGTCGATGGCCGACAAGCTGCGCCGGATCCTGGTGCCGGAGTTGCAGGGCGTTGAGGGCGTGCGCGAGGTGTCGGTCACGGGCACCCGCGAGGAGGTCGTGACGATCGAGCCGGATGCCAGGAAGATGGCGCTGGCGGGGGTGTCGGCGGCGCAGATTCCCGAGGTGCTGAAGGCGAACGGCACGCCGATCCCGGCGGGGACGCTGATCGATGACGGCAAGGCGCTGACGGTCCAGGTGGGTTCGCGGGTCGACTCGGTGTCGGAGCTGGAGAGCCTGTATCTGACGCCTGCGCCGCCGGCGGCGGCTCCTCAGCAGGCTCGGCCGCAGCAGTCTCAGCAGTCTCAGCAGCAGGGGCAGCGGCAGAGCCCGCAGCAAGGGCAGGCCCAGGGCCGGCCGGGTCAGGGGGCGGTCGCGCAGCAGCCGGCCAGGCCGAAGCCGCTCAAGCCGGTGAAGCTGGGTGATGTCGCCGAGATCAAGCGTGGGCTGGCGGAGGCGACGACGCTCACCCGTACGGACGGCAGGTCGAGCCTGGGCGTGGCGGTGACGATGACGCCCGACGGCAACGCGGTGACGATCTCGCACGATGTCCGGGAGAAGTTGCCTGAGCTGACCAGGGCGCTGGGCGACTCGTCGGACACGGCGGTGTCGGTGGTGTTCGACCAGGCGCCGTACGTGGAGGAGTCGATCGAGAGCCTGACCACTGAGGGCCTGCTGGGTCTGGTGTTCGCGGTCCTGGTGATCCTGGTGTTCCTGTTGTCGGTGCGGTCGACCGTGGTGACGGCGGTGTCGATCCCGCTGTCGGTGGTGATCGCGTTGCTGGCGTTGTGGGCGGGCGACTATTCGCTGAACATGCTGACGCTGGGGGCGTTGACGATCGCGGTGGGCCGCGTGGTGGACGACTCGATCGTGGTGCTGGAGAACATCAAGCGGCATCTGGGTTACGGCGAGGCGAAGCTTCAGGCGATCTTGACGGCGGTGCGCGAGGTGTCGGGGGCGGTGACGGCTTCGACGCTGACCACGGTGGCGGTGTTCGCGCCGATCGCGATCGTGGGCGGGATGGTGGGCGAGTTGTTCAGCCCGTTCGCGATCACGGTGGCGGTGGCGTTGCTGGCTTCGCTGGTGGTGTCGCTGACGGTGGTGCCGGTGCTGGCGTACTGGTTCTTGAAGGCGCCCGCGCTGACGCCGGAGCAGGCGCGTAAGCAGCGTGAGGAGGCCGAGGCGAAGGAGTTGCGCTCGCCGTTGCAGCGGTCCTACCTTCCTGTGCTGCGGTTCGCGACCCGGTTCAAGCTGGTGACGGTGCTGATCGGGGTGGCGGTGTTCGTCGGCACGATGGGGCTGGCGGGCGGGCTGCAGACGAACTTCCTGGACGCCTCGGGGCAGAACACGATCTCGCTGTCGCAGCGGATGCCGGTGGGCACCGATCTGAAGACCACCGATGAGGCGGCGCAGAAGGTCGAGGAGGTGCTGGCGGGCCTGGACGGCGTGGAGACGTACCAGGTGAACGTGGGCGGCGGGAACGCGATGTCGGGCGGGGCGGTCGGCGGTGGCGCGGATCGGGCTTCGTACTCGGTGACCCTTGAGGAGGGTGCCGACACCGTGAGGGTCGAGCAGGCGCTGCGTGATGAGGTGGCGGGCCTGTCGGGGGTCGGCGAGGTCACGGTGGGGGCGCAGGCGGCCGGGTTCGCTTCCGACACGATCGATGTGATCGTGCAGGCTTCCGAGGCTGAGGCGTTGCGTGCGGCGACCGACACGGTGGCGGCGGCGATGGGCGAGGTTTCCGGGTTGAAGGACGTGTCGTCGGACCTGGAGTCGAGTGCGCCGCGGGTCGAGGTCGTGGTGGACCGTGCGGAGGCCGCCGAGCGGGGTCTGTCGGAGGCGCAGGTGGGTCAGGCGGTGGCGCAGGCGTTCCGTGGCGCGCCGCTGGGGCAGATCATGCTGGACGGGCGGGCGAGCGATCTGGTGCTGCGGGGGGCTGACGCGCCGGAGGACGTCGAGGCGATCGAGGGTTTGAAGCTGCCGACGCCTGCCGGGATGGTGAAGCTGTCGTCGGTGGCGGATGTGCGGGAGGTGGCCGGGCCGACGCAGGTGAGCAGGATCGACGGTGAGCGGTCGGCGACGGTGTCGGCCAAGGCGGACGCGGCGGATCTGGGCAGTGTGACGCAGGCGTTGACGACGAAGCTGGACGGGTTGTCGCTGGCCGCGGGGGTGTCGTACGAGATCGGTGGTGTGTCGGCCGATCAGGCCGATGCGTTCGCTGATCTGGGGCTGGCGATGCTGGCGGCGATCGCGATCGTTTTCCTGATCATGGTGGCGACGTTCCGCAGTTTCGTCCAGCCGTTGATCCTGCTCGTGTCGATCCCGTTCGCGGCGACGGGCGCGGTGGGGTTGCTGGTGGCCACGGACACGGCGCTGGGGGTGCCGGCGCTGATCGGCATGTTGATGTTGATCGGCATCGTGGTGACCAATGCGATCGTGCTGATCGACCTGATCAACCAGTACCGGGATCAGGGCATGGGTGTGGTGGAGGCGGTGATCGAGGGTGGCCGGCGCAGGTTGCGGCCCATTCTGATGACGGCGGTGGCCACGATCTGCGCGCTGACGCCGATGGCGCTGGGGGTGACGGGTTCGGGTGGGTTCATCTCGCAGCCGCTGGCGATCGTGGTGATCGGTGGTCTGATCTCCTCGACGTTGCTGACGCTGGTTCTGGTGCCGACGTTGTACGTCGTGGTGACGCGCAAGGGCGGCGAGCAGGGGCGGGGGCCGGTGGGTCCCCGGGTGCGGGAGGATGCCGGCGGCGCGGGGGCGCAGGATCTGGCCGGTCATCCGGCCTGAGGGGGTCACGGCGGCGGGAGGTCGCCGGGGTTGAGGTGCCCGGCCGGGTGTGGCATCCGGCCGGGCACGCCGGCGTCTACAGGGTGGCTCCCCTCGGGAATGGGTGCTGCGCCCGATGGCGCCGCCCTGGCGGGCGGGCGAGACTGGGTGGACGGGAGCCCGGTCCCGGACCTGGTCGTACGGGATGACCTGCGTGCCGGCCGGGCGGACGACGACCGGGAGACAGGCATGCTCGCAGGTCACACCCTCCCCATCGTCAGGGAGTTCGCCGTGATGGAGCCGGTGGGGTGGGCGTTGCTGGGCTTGTTGCCCGTCGTGGTGGCCGTCATGTGGACGGTGCGCGTCGTCGACGCGGACGAGCGGTTGGTGGTGCACCGGCTGGGGCGGGTCGTGGGCGTGCGCGGGCCTGGGCTGGTGGTGGTGTGGCCCGGGGTGGAGCGCGCGGTGCGGGTGTCGTTGCGGCTGGTGTGCCTGGACCTGTTCTGCGCCGAGGCGGTGACCCGCGATGGTGTGGCGGTGCGCGTCAGGGCCGGTGCCGTGGCGGAGGTGAGCGATCCGGTCCGGTTCGCGACGGCGATGGACGGGCCGCTGGCGGCTGCGACGGTCGTCGCCGAGAGGGAGTTGCGCCGCCGGATCGCCGAGGCCGATCTGGCGGACCTGCCGACGATGATCAGCCGGAGCGGCGTGGAGGTGGCGGAGCGGATCAGCGAGGCGACGTCCCGGTGGGGTGTGCGTGTCACGCTCGTGGACGTCGACGATGTCCAGGTGCCGCTGCGGGGTGAGTTCATCGCGTGGGCGGACCGGCTGCGGGAGACACGTCCGGGTGGGTAGGGGATGGACTGACCGAGCCTTCGAGGTGCCGCGATGAGCCTGCAGCAGTTGTACGCGGCGCTGCTCGCCGGCGGGGTCGTCCTGCTGGCGGGTATCGCCGCGGCGCGTACGGCGAGCAGGCTGGGTCTGCCTGGCCTGCTGCTGTTTCTCGCGCTCGGCGTGCTGCTCGGTGAGGACGTCCTCGGGATCGATTTCGACGATGCCGGGCTGGCGCAGACGCTCGGCACCTCGGCTCTGGCGATCATTCTCATCGAGGGTGGGCTGAGCACGCGGTGGAGCGATCTGCGGCGGCTGGTGTTGCCGTCGGCGTTGCTGGCCACGGCGGGGGTGGCGGTGAGCGTCGTGGTCACGGCGGCGGGCGCTCATTTCCTGTTGGGGATGAACTGGCAGCTGGCGTTGTTGCTGGGCGCGATCGTGTCGTCCACGGACGCGGCCGCGGTGTTCTCGGTGTTGCGGTCGCTGCCGCTGCCGCGCAGGGCTGCGGGTTTGGTGGAGGCCGAGTCCGGGTTCAACGACGCTCCCACCGTGATCCTGGTGCTGGTGTTCAGCACCGCCGCCGTCGACCTGCCGGGTCCGGTGGCCGTGGCGGGGCAGATCGCGTACCAGCTGGTGGCGGGGGCGTTGATCGGGTTGCTGATCGGCTGGGTGGGGACGGCGGCGCTGCGGTATGTGGCGTTGCCCGCCACGGGGCTGTACCCGCTGGCGACTCTGGGGCTCGGTGTGATCGCTTTCGCCGCGGCGGGGGGTGCGGGCGCGTCCGGTTTCATGGCCGCGTATCTGGCGGGCATCGTGCTGGGCAACGCGGTCCTGCCGCATCGCGCCGCCACGCGTTCCTTCGCGGAGGGTGTGGGGTGGCTGGCCCAGATCGGCTTGTTCGTCATGCTCGGTCTGCTGGTCGACCCGAGCGAGCTGGGTGGCGCGGTGTTGCCGGCCGTCGTCGTCGGCCTGGTGCTGTTGCTGGTGGCCAGGCCCGTGTCGGTGGTCGCCTGCCTGCTTCCGTTCCGTTCGGGCTGGCGGGAGCAGGCGTTCATCTCCTGGGCGGGGTTGCGGGGTGCGGTGCCGATCGTGCTGGCGACCTTTCCCATCGTCGCGGCCGTGCCCGGCAGTCAGCAGCTGCTGAACATCGTGTTCGTGCTGGTGGCGCTGTTCGTCCTGGTCCAGGGGCCTGTGCTGCCGGTGGTGGCCAGGGTGCTGGGCATCACGCAGCCAGGCCAGGCCAGGGAGGTGAGCATCGAGGCCGCGCCGCTGGACGTGCTGGGCGCCGATCTGCTCACGCTGACGATTCCGCCCGGTTCCCGCCTGCACGGGGTGGAGATCTTCGAACTGCGCCTGCCCGCGCCTTCGAACGTCGTACTGATCATTCGCGACGGCGACACCATCGTCCCCGAGCCCGTCACGTTGTTGCGGGAGGGCGACGACGTGCTCATCGTCACCACCAGCGCCGCCCGTGTGCAGGTCGAGCGGCGCCTGCGCGCGGTCGCGCGGCGGGGCCGGCTGGCCCATTGGTACGGGGAGCGCGGCGACATCGACACCGATCCCGGCCGAGCGGCCGTCACGAAAGGAGAACCCGTTCAGTGGACATCACTCACACGACCGTCCCCGGCAGCGGCATCGTCCACCACTACGACACGAGGCGAGGAGATCACATCGGCGTTATGGTCTTCGACGACGGGCGGCGCGCCCTGATGGTCTACGACCGGGCCGATGCCGATACGGCGTCGCATGTGGTGGAGCTGGACGACGACGAGGGCGACTGGGTCGCCGAGCTGCTGCACAGCCGTTCGCTGGCTGATCGGCTGACGACCGTGGAGCGGCGGCTGGCCGAGCTGACCGGCAAGCGCGTGTGATGCCGGGTGGCCGGACACCGTCGGGGTGTTCGTGCCGGGCGCGGGCCCCTGCGCGCCCGGCGGGGGCCGGCGTGTGAATACACTTGTCGAACGTGACTGCCAAGCCGCGTATCCCCGATGTCCTGGCCGCTCGTTATGCCTCGCCCGAGCTGGCTCGCCTGTGGTCCGCCGAATACAAGATCGTCGCTGAGCGGCGGTTGTGGCTGGCGGTGCTGCGCGCCCAGGCCGAGCTGGGCGTTGCGGTGCCCGAGGAGGCCATCGCCGATTATGACAAGGTGGTCGAGCAGGTCGATCTGGGTTCGATCGCGGCGCGCGAGCGGGTGACCCGGCACGACGTCAAGGCGCGCATCGAGGAGTTCAACGCGCTGGCCGGGCACGAGCAGGTGCACAAGGGCATGACGTCGCGGGACCTGACGGAGAACGTCGAGCAGTTGCAGGTGCGTGACAGCCTTCTGCTGGTGCGCGACCGGACGGTGGCGCTGCTGGCCCGGCTGGCCCGGCTGGCTGTGGAGCATCAGGCCACGGTGGTCGCCGGCCGTTCGCACAACGTGGCCGCGCAGGCTACTACTGTGGGCAAGCGTTTCGCGACGGCGGCCGACGAGCTGCTGGTGGCCTACCGGCGGCTGGAGGAGCTGATCGGCCGCTATCCGCTGCGCGGGGTCAAGGGTCCGGTGGGCACGGCCCAGGACATGCTCGACCTGCTGGGCGGCGACCGCGGGAAGCTGGCCGGGCTGGAGGAGCGGGTCGCCGCCCATCTGGGGTTCGCGCACCGGTTCACCAGTGTGGGGCAGGTCTATCCGCGCTCGCTCGATTACGAGGTGGTCACCGGGTTGGTGCAGCTGGCGGCGTCGCCGTCCTCGCTGGCCAGGACGATCCGGCTGATGGCCGGGCACGAGCTGGTCACCGAGGGGTTCAAGGAGGGGCAGGTCGGCTCGTCGGCGATGCCGCACAAGATGAACACCCGTTCCTGCGAGCGGGTGAACGGCCTGGCGGTGGTGCTGCGCGGTTACGCGTCCATGGTGGGGGAGCTGGCGGGTGACCAGTGGAACGAGGGCGACGTGTCCTGTTCGGTGGTGCGCCGGGTGGCGCTGCCGGACGCGTTCTTCGCCTTCGACGGGCTGATGGAGACGATGCTGACGGTGCTGGACGAGTTCGGCGCGTTCCCCGCGGTGATCGCGTCCGAGCTCGACCGTTACCTGCCGTTCCTGGCGACGACGAAGATGTTGATGGCGGCGGTGCGCGCCGGGGTGGGGCGTGAGCAGGCGCACGAGCTGATCAAGGAGCATGCCGTGGCGGCCGCGCTGGCGATGCGCTCGCGGGGAGCCGCCAACGACCTGCTCGACCGGCTGGCCGGAGACGAACGGTTCCCGCTCGGCCGCCCGGCGCTGGAGGAGCTGCTGGCCGACCGGGTGTCGTTCACGGGGGCGGCCGGCGACCAGGTGACGGCGGTCGTGCGGCAGGTGGACGAGGTCGTCGCGGAGCATCCGGAGGCGGCCGCGTACCGGCCCGGCGCCATTCTGTGATCCGCGAGCTCCGCTCCGCGGCCGAGGTGCGGGCGGCCTGCGGGGACGACGATCTGGTGGTGTGGGCGGCGCAGGGGTTGCGCGACGGCGCGCGGGCGTGGGCGTTGGGCGAGGCGGTGGTGGCGGCCTGCCCGCAGGTGTCGCGGCGGGATCGGCTCGCGGTGCGGGGTGGCGCCGTGCACGCCGCCGAGCTGGTACGCCATGCGCTGGCGGAGCTGGGCCCGTCGTACCGGCCGCTGGGCGAGGCGGCGCTGATGCGGGAGATGACGGCCAGGCTGGACGGGCTGGAGGTGGCCGGGCGGTTCTCGTGGATGAGCCTGGAGACGGACCTTGCGGGTACGGCGGGTGCGGATGGCACGGTCGGCACGGTCGGCGATGACGGCGGGGTCGGGTGGCTGGAGGACGACGACATGGCGCAGGTCGTGTCGCTGCTGGCGGCCGAGGCGCCCTCGTCGTACGCGGTGCCCGGCCTGGCGGGGGTGCGGCGCTGGGCGGGCGTGCGGACCGGAGGGGAACTGGCTGCTGTGGCGGCCGATGCCTGGTCGGCGCCCACGGTGGGCTTGCTGGCGGGGGTGGCGACGCGGGCCCGTCATCGCGGCACGGGGCTGGCCGGCCGGGTGTGCCGGTGGGTGTCGCGGGAGCTGGTGGCGGTCTACGGGCGGGCGGCGCTCATGGTGGACGACGACAATCCGGCGGCCATCCGGGTGTACGAGCGGCTCGGCTACCGCAGGCGGCGGGTGGCGGCCTGCCGGGCGGTGGGCTGAGGGCCGTGCTGGTGTGCCTGCCGGGATTGCGGCCTTGATGGTCCTGCCGCTCGTGTCAGGTGTCCTGAGCGGTGGTGGGTGTTCACGTCGTCAGCTTTCCTCGGGGACGTCAGGGGCGCGGCTGCCGTCGGCCAGGTCGGCGAACGGCAGGGGACAGTCGGGGCAGGCGCAGTGGGTCAGGCTGTCGCAGCCCGCGCTGACCACCTGCTCCAGCGCGGTCCGGATGGTGGTCAGGCCGGCGATCTTCGCCTCGACTTCGGCGATCTTGGCTTGGGCGCGCTCGCGCAGGTCGGGGGTGGGGTGGCCGCGCCGGCCGGTGTCGAGAAGCTCGCCGACCTCCTCCAGGGTGAAGCCGAGCCGCTGCGCGGCTTTGATCACCGTGAGCAGGGTGACGGTCTCGGGCGGGTAGGTACGGTGCCCGCCGGGGCTGCGGGGCGGTTCGGTGATCAGCCCGCGCCGTTCGTAGTAGCGGAGCGTCTGCAGGTTGACCCCGGCCTGCTCGGCGACCTGCCCGCTGCGCAGATAGGCGCCGATGGGCGCCTCCACCGGTTGCGCGCCCCCGTTCTCCAGCAGCTCCTCACGTGTGATGCGCTCCATCACCAGCTCCTCTCCCGGCCGCGTTCACGCCGGCGCCGTCGCACCGGCGCGCTCGGTCAGCGCGTCCAGCACCTTGGCGTGCTCGTCCGGGACCGTCACCTCCAGTGCCAGGCTGCCGTCGGCGATGGTCAGGGTGAAGGTGAAGAAGGAGCAGCAGCCGTTCTCCCGCGTGGCCAGTTCGGCGGCCCGGGCGGCGTCGTCCGGGTTGAAGGCGAGCTCCAGCCGCAGCCGCGTCCGCTCCGGCCGCGCGACTGCCCGGACCGCGCCGGCGAGCAAGGCGTCGAACTCGGCCACCCGCAACGGCTGCTCGGCGGTGGGCAGGGTGCACGCGGAGGGAGCCCATCCCAGGTCACGGTGGACGTTCTGTGTCATACCTCGACCGTAAGCCTGTACCTGGGTACCGGATGCAAGCCCGACGCTCCTTTCAGGAAGGCGGAGGAGTCATCGAGGTGAGCCGCAAGGGCCGGTCCGGGCGGCGGCGGACAGCAGGGTGAGCGCGGCTTGGCGGGCGTGCTCACCCGCGCCGGTCCCGTCCTGATGCGCGGCGACGACGGTGGCGCCCTCGACCAGCATGAGCAGCTGCCGTCCCAGCAGATGTGGTTGCGCTGCTCCGGCGCGGTCGGCGATGCCGGTCAAGAGCTCCAGGTAGCGGTCGAGATGGCGCCTGGTGATGGCGCGAACGGCCTCGACATGGTGCTGGGCGGCCGCGTTCAGCATCGCGCAGCCGCGGAAGACCGGGTCGTCGTACCACTGCTGCAGGGCGTCGAACAGTGCGGCGAGCTGGTCCCGGGGATCGTCCCCGGCAGCCTCGGCCGCGCTGGCCAGCCAGTGCGTCACCCGCTCGCTGCGCGCCTTGAGCACGGCCTCTACCAGCCCGTCCTTGGTGCCGAAGTGCCGGTACAGCGTCTCCTTGGACACGCCGATGCGGGCGCACAGCTCGGCGACGCCGATGCCGTCGAGCCCGCGCTCGTACAGCACCGCGGTTGCCGCGTGGAGGATGGTGGCGCGCGTGCGCTCCGGGTCGAGCGTCGAGCCTTTGGGAACCGGCATACCCAGATGGTACCGGGCGGTTCGATTGACGGCCGGGCCTCCGGTCCGTACAGCAGGATCAGGTCTGGGTGAACGCTGCGGCGTGGTCGCGGACGAAGTCGGCGATGTCGCGCGGAGGGTGGCCGAGAACGGTGGCCACCGCGTCGGTGGCGCCGTCTTGCCAGCCGGAGGCATACGCCTGCGCGTACTCCTCCAGCATGTCGACGATCCACCGCGGAACGCCGTAGCCGAGCAGCGTCTTGCGCCTGGCGTCGTCGCTGACCGGCAGGTAGGCGATGGGCCTGCCCAGAGCGCGGCTCAACGCATCCGCCACCTCGTCGAACGTCAGCGAGCGCGGGCCGGTGAGGGTGTAGGTCTGGCCGTGGTGGCGGTCGGGGCCGTCGAGGAGCACGCGGGCGGCGCACTCGGCGATGTCGCGTACGTCGATCATGCCGAGCCGGGCCGCGGCCATGTTCAGCGAGAACGTGCCGGTGGAGGAGATGGAGCCCGCCTCGTTCAGCAGGTTCTGCATAAACCAGTGCGGGCGCAGGATGGTCCAGCGCATGCCGCACCGTTCGATCTCCCGGTCCGAAAGCGCGTGCAACCTGCCGCTGCGGTTGGGCGCGTCGTGCGCCGCGCCGACCACGGACAGCCGGACGATGCGCTCCACCCCGGCCTGGCGGGCGGCCCACACGGCGTTCATGCTGTTCTCGGGAGCGCGCGGGCCGTTCGGGGTGAGCAGCCACAGGTCGTGGACGCCCTCGAAGGCGGGCGGCAGCGACCGGGCGTCGTCGAGGTCGCCGACGAAGACCTCGGCTCCCCGCTCCCGCAGGCCGTGCGCCCTGGACTCGTCGCGGACGAGGGTACGAAGGCCGGCGTCGGCTCCTTCCAACGCGTTCATGAGTGCGGTGGACACGGTTCCCGTCGTTCCGGTGATCAACACGGTGCGTGACACGTTCATTCTCCTTTGGTAGAGCCGGCCGGCGCCGGGTGAGCCGCGGGCCGCGGGGCTCGCCCGGCAGCGCGGCTGGTGGTGATGCGTTCCAGGGCCCACAGCACGAGGGTCCCGATCGAGAGGGCGGCGCCCAGGACGCACACGCCGGTCCAGCCGCCGTGCACCCAGGCCACCGAGGTCAGCGCGGAGCCCACCGCGCCGCCGACGAAGAAGGAGGTCATGAACGCGGAGTTGATCCGGTTGCGGGCCTCCGGCCGGAGCGCGTAGACGACGTTCTGGCTGCTGTTGAGCACCGCCTGGTGCGCCAGATCCAGCACGATCACGCCGGCGAGCAGCCATATCACGGAGCGCGCCCCGGCGGCGATCGCCAGCCAGGACACCGCCAGCAGAACCGTCCCCGCGCCGGTCACGATCTGGACGAGTCCGCGGTCGGCCAGCCGCCCGGCCACCGTGGCGGTCAGCGCACCGGCGACGCCGACAAGACCGAACAGGCCGATGGCGGACTCCGTCCACTCGTACGGCGACCCCGCCAGCAGGAACGTCAGCGCCGTCCACAGCACGCTGAAGGACGCCAGGCTCAGGGCACCGATGCCCGCCCGCCAGCGCAGCAGCGGCTCGTACCGGAACATCACCACCGTCGAGCGCAGCAGTTCCGGGTAGGTCAGGCGCCCGCCGTGGCCGCCGAGTCGGGGCAGGAAGATCCGCAGCAACACGGCCGTCAGCGCCATCAGGACCGCGTTCACCCAGTAGACCGTCCGCCAGCCGCCCAGCTCCGACAGCGTTCCGGAGGCGGTGCGCGCCAGCAGCAGGCCGAGCATCAACCCGGTCATCACGGTGCCGACCACCCGGCCCCGCTCGGCCGGGGCCGCCAGCGTCGCCGCGAACGGCACCACGACCTGCGCTCCGACCGAGGCCAGCCCGGTCAGGGCCGTGCTCACCAGGAGCACTGTGCCATCGGCCGCGGTGGCCGACACCAGCAGGAACACCGCGGTCGCCGCGTAGAGCGCCACGGCGAGCCGCCGCCGCTCCATGAGGTCGCCGAGCGGCACCAGCAGAATCAGCCCCAGCGCGTACCCGGCCTGCGCGGCCGTCACCGTCAGCGCCGCCAGCGAGGGCCCGACGCCCAGTTCCTGGCCGATCAGGTCGAGCAGCGGCTGCGCGAAGTAGTTGCCCGCGACAGCCAGCCCGGTCGCCACCGACATGAGCAGGAGCAACCCGGGCGACAGGCCGCCGGAACGGTGAGGTGTCGTCGTCATGCGTCCCAGCGTCGAGGACGACCTATCCATGAGTCCAATGCATGTTTGTCATTAGATCCATCGTGGTTCACGATGGATGGATGGAGCTTCAGCAGATGCGCTACGTCGTCGCCGTCGCGGAGACGAGCAACTTCACCCGCGCCGCCGAGCAGTGCCTGGTCGTGCAGTCAGCGCTGAGCCATCAGATCGCGCGGCTGGAGCGCGAGCTGGGCGCCAAGCTGTTCGACCGCACCAGCCGCCGCGTCCGGCTGACTCCGGCGGGCGAGGCGTTCCTCCCCGCCGCCCGCCAGGCTCTCGACGCCGCCGAGCGGGCCAGGGCCGAGGTGGCGGCCGCCGCGGGCGAGATCCGCGGCCGGCTCGCCATCGGCGCCATCCCCACCGTCACGGCGGTCGACCTGCCGGTCACGCTGCGGCGATTCCACCTGCGCCACCCGGAGGTGCGGATCAGCCTCCGTTCCGGCGCCAGCGAGGAGTTCGTCGAACGGGTGCGCCAGGGCACGCTGGACGTCGCTTTCCTGGGGCTTCCCCCGGGCGTCCGGCCCAAGAACGTCCGCGGCCGCGAGCTGGCACGCGGCGACCTCGTCGCCGTGGTCGCGCCCGGCCACCCGCTGGCCGGCGAGGAGCGGGTGAGGCTGCGCAGGCTGGCCGACGAGCCGTTCGTCGACTTCCCCGCGGGCACCGCAGGCCGGATCCAGTCGGACGAGGCCTTCGCGGCGGCCGGGGTGGCGCGCGAGGTCGCCTTCGAAGTGTCGACCCCCGACTTCATGGCTCGCCTGATCCGGCAGGGCCTGGGGATCGGGATGCTGCCGGCGGCCTTCGTGTCCCAGCTCCCCGACCTGCCCGTCGTCCGGCTCAGCGACGCTCCTGCCCGCGCGGAGCACCTCATCTGGAGCCGGCACCAGCCTTCTCCCGCGGCCGCGGCCTTTCTGTCCGCGCTGGGCGTCTCGCCGCTGCCGGCCGAGACGGGCTCCGGCCCGTGAGTCGCCGGCACGCCGTGCTGAGGGCGGCGGCACGAACTGGGGTGCGGAAAATTGGGGTGAGGTTACGGCGGCGCTGGTGCACAGTGGACGGCGTGATGTCCGATTTTGTACCTGGTATTGAGCTGTCGCGGGCCTTCTATCGCGACGTGGTGGCACCGCTGATCCCCGGGGTCACGCACAGCGCCGCGCTGATCGGGCCGGGCTCGGAGGTGCTGGAGTTCGACACCGCCCGCTCCACCGACCACGACTGGGGGCCGAGGGTGCTGCTGTTCGTGCCGGGCGAGCAGGTGGCCGAGGTGCGGGCGGCGGTGGAGGCGGGCCTGCCGGACCGGTTCGGCGGGTTCCCGACGGTGTTCGCCTATCACGGGCAGGTGCGCTCCGGGGTGACGGTGACGGAGCCGGGGGAGTGGCTGGCCGGGCGGCTGGGATTCGACCCGAGGCAGGGGGTGTCGCTGCTGGACTGGCTGTCGGCGCCGTGGCAGAGCCTGGCGGAGGTGACGTGCGGCGAGGTTTTCCACGACGGGCTGGGGGAGCTGGGCGGGCTGGAGACGGCCAGGGCGGCGCTGAACTGGTATCCCGATGATGTGTGGCGCTACGTCCTGGCCTGCCAGTGGCGGCGGATCGCGCAGGAGGAGCCGTTTCCTGGCCGGTGCGGCGAGGTGGGCGACGAACTGGGGTCGGCCGTGGTGGGAGCGCGGCTGGCGCGGGAGGTGATGCGGCTGGCGCTGCTGCTGCGGCGGCGCTACCCGCCGTACGCCAAGTGGCTCGGCAGCGCGCTGGCTCGGATGCCGGGCTCGACCGAGCTGGGGGAGTCGCTGGGGGCGGCGCTGGCGGCCCGGTCATGGCGTGAGCGCGAGGCGGCGCTGGCGGCGGCGTACGCGCGGGTGGCGGCGCTGCAGAACCGCACGCGGCTGGCCGGATGGCTGGATGAGGAGGTGCGCGGGTTCTACGACCGGCCGTTCCAGGTGATCGGCGGGGACCGGTTCGCCGATGCGCTGATGGCGTCGGTGACGGACCCGGCGATCAAGGGATTGCCGGTGGTCGGGTGCGTGGATCAGCTGTCGGATTCGACGGACCTGCTGGTGGCGCCGGGCAGGGCGCGGGCCGCGGCGGCCGCGGCCCTGCACCTCGGCACGTGACCATCGCAAGCGGGCGCCCCTCTCAGTGCCCCCGTCAGTGCCCCCGTCAGTCGATCAGGGCCGCGGCGAGCTTCTCGACGTGCACGCGCCAGGCGTCGCGCGCGGACGGGTCGCCGGTGTGGGTGATGATGAGGCGGGCGCCGTGGCCGGTGCCCGCCGCCAGCTCCCACCGCACGTGGCCGCCGGGGGTGTCGTATTCGAGGAGCTTGCCGCTCTCCACGCGCGTGACCGCGCCGGCGGCGAGGGCGGGCGGGGTGAACGGGGCCGGGGGCGGGCCGCCCGGGGTGGCCTGCTCGCCGTCGAGCCGCCGCCACAGGTGGTCGGCGGGGCGGGTGAGCTGGCGTTCGACGCGTACGGTGTCGCCGTCGGTGGTGGCGCAGGTCAGGCCGAGGATGGCGACGTAGTGCTCGTGCAGGGGAGCGCTGTCGCCGGGCGGGCTGACGGGGCGCTCGTCGAGGTGGGCGAGCATGGCCATGAGGCAGGTGTGCCATCCGGCGGCGAAGCTGGCGGCGCCGTGGTGGTCGGTGAAGGTGTGGGT
Organism: Nonomuraea sp. KM88; assembly: GCF_052245635.1. NCBI lineage: Bacteria > Bacillati > Actinomycetota > Actinomycetes > Streptosporangiales > Streptosporangiaceae > Nonomuraea > Nonomuraea sp. KM88. Next base: position 351,546 of record NZ_JBQQCC010000005.1, read on the forward strand.
GAAGGTGAGCAGCGTGGCGTCGCCGTCGGGGTGGAGCTCCCAGCGCAGCTCGTCCTCGCCCCAGGTGTGGGCGAAGACGTGGGGCGGGTCGTTCTCGGTGATGCGGCCGTCGGGGCCGAAACCGTAGGCGATGCGGTCGCCGTCGATGGTGACCTCGGCGGGGAACCAGGCGGCCATGTGCTCGGGCCGGGTGATGGCGCGCCAGACCTTGCCGGGCGGGTGGGGGAGGCGGCGCTGCAGGCGCAGGGTGGTGCGGCCGTCGGGGTGCAGGGTGAGGGTCTCGTTCATGAGTCGTCCATGGTGTCGAGGTGGTCTTCGAGAAGGTCCAGGGAGTGGTTCCAGAGCCTGCGGTAGGGGGTGAGCCAGGCGTCGATCTCGGCGAGGGGCTGGGGGCGGAGTTCGTACCAGCGGCGTTGGGCGTCCTTGCGGACGGCAACGAGGCCGGCCTCGCGCAGGGCCCGCAGGTGTTTGCTGGTGCCGGGCTGGGTGAGGCCGAGGTGGTGGGTGAGTTCGCCGACGAGGTGAGGGCGTTGCAGGAGCAGGTCGAGGATCTGGCGTCGTGCGGGGTCGGCCAGCACGTCGAAGCGCATGGCGGCGAATATACCCGCCCAGCTATATACCCGCAAGGGCATGTACGAGGTCAGGCGCGGCGGGCGTTGGCGTGGACGGCCTGGCGGAAATAGCCCGCCAGGCCGGGAACCACATCCTCGAAGGTGGCGCGGAAGCGAGGGTCGTCGACGTACAGCTCACCGAGACACCGGTGGAGCTCGGTCGTGCAGGTGTAGAACCAGCGGCTGATGTGACCGCGGTGGCGTTCGGCGAGGTCCATGGCGTGTTCGCCGTCGGCGGGCAGACCGGCCTCGAAGGCGGCGACGAGGTCGCCGGTGATGGCGGCCGCCTCGGCCCTGAGCTCCAGCCAGTCGGCCTTGGTGTAGGAGGCCACGCGGCGGCGGCTTTCCGCGTACTCCTCGGTGTCGCCCCAGCGGCGTACGACTTCCGGTTCGTGGTCCTCGGGCCGGAAGTCGCCGAACACCTCGAAGCGCTCCTCGGGCGTGAGGGCGAGGTCCAGGGTGTGGGCCTGCATGGAGCGTTCGACGGCGGCGATGACCTCGCGCAGGCGTTCGACCTTACGGGTGAGGAGCTCGTGCTGGCGGCGCAGATGGGTGAGCTCGTCGGCGTGGGGCGCGTCGAGGATGACGGCGATCTCGTCGAGGCCGAAGCCGAGCTCGCGGTAGAGCAGGATCTGCTGCAGGCGGACCAGGTCGGCGTCGGTGTAGCGGCGGTAGCCGGCGCGGGTGCGCTCGCCGGGGGCGAGCAGGCCGACCTCGTCGTAGTGGTGCAGGGTGCGCACGGTGATGCCGGCGAGCCGGGCGACCTGCCCTACGGAGAAGCTCATGGTCCCACCTTGCAGGGTGACGCCGGGTGAGGGTCAAGCCCGCCGGGGACGCGCGACGCTATGCACATCCTGAAGGTGCATCCCGTACCGTCGAGGGCCATGACCGATCGGTTGATCCGTACGAGCAGCCGGCTCCTCCTCCCGGTGGTCGCGCTCGCGCTGGCGTCCTGCAGCCTCTCCCACACCGGCGGCAGCGGGGAGGAGCGGCAGCCGCCGGCGTCGGCGTCGCGGAGCCCCGCCTCGGCCGCCACGACGCCGCCGGGCGCTCCGGCCACGCCGTCCCCCACGGGCCCAGAACCGTCGAGCTGCCCGAACGGCGAGCTGATCCCGGCCGTGGAGGTGCCGGCGGTGCACGCCGACCCGGTGGTCGTACCTGAGGCGAAAGTCGGGGGAGAGGTCGTCCCCGCCGTCACCATCCCGGGCGTGGACATCCCCGCCGTCCGCATTCCCGCCCAGTGCACCGAGGTGGCCCCGGCGCCCGGCGGCTGCCTGGGGGCCGCGTCCATCCCGCCGGTGTCGATCCCCGCCGTACGGATCCCGCCGGTCGAGATTCCCGGCGTGGACGCGGGCGGGATCAAGCTCGACCCGGTGCGCGCGGAGGGCGTCTCGGCCCCGGCACAGAGCGCGCAGGGCGTGTCGACCCCCGAGGTGTGCCAGGCCGAGCCCAAGGACGGCGGCGTGGTGCCGTTCGTGATCCGCCCCTTCATCATCCGGCCTTTCGTCATCCGCCCGTTCGTGATCCGTCGTTCGATCATCCGGCCGGAGGGCTGCAACGCGCGGCGGGAGTGCATCCCCGCGGTCGAGGTGCCCGCCGTGGAGGCGCCCGGGGTCGAGGTGCCGGGGGTGGAGATCCCGGGAGCGGAGCTGAAGGGGTACGAGGTCGGCAGGAGCCAGGTGTTCGAGGGGAAGGACTCGATCGCGTTCGCCCTCGAAGCCGACGTGCTGTTCGACTTCGACAGCGCCGACATCAAACCGTCCGCGGCCGCCGAGCTGAAAAAGGTCGCGCGGCGGGTGGCGGAGGAGGCCGGCGACGGGGTGACCATTCACGTCGACGGGCATACCGATGCCAAGGGAGACGTCGCGCACAACCAGCCGCTGTCGGAGCGGCGGGCCCGGGCGGTCGCGGACTGGCTGGCCACCGAAGGAGGGCTGCCGGAAGCGCGGCTCGTGGCGCGGGGCTTCGGGGAGTCGAAACCCGCCGCGCCGAACACGACGGCGGACGGCTCGGACAATCCGGCAGGCCGGGCCAAGAACCGCCGGGTGGTGATCTCGGCGCGGACATGAGCGCCTGCCCGGGTCGTGGCGGTGTTGCGGGGCGCCTCCGGGGAATGCCATGGTGGGGATGAGCTGGGGATTCGGGTACCTACCTACGTGGAAATAGGTACTCGTATGGGCATTATTCACCTCTTTCTTGGGTGGGTGGAGGAACCAGACTGGTCACATGAGCTCAATCCGCTGAGAAGCGGGAAGCGAGGATCGAAGTCATGTGCCAGCACCAGCCACCATGTCCCCCCGCGGACGCCGCCGGCCGCGAGGCCGCGCGCCTCGTGGCATACCACCCCGAGCAGGGATGGGGTTTGCTGTGCAACGGGGTCGTCTTCTTCGACGACACCGGCGAACTGCTGCCCGACGGCCGCAGCGTCGTCCCCTGCGCCGGGCGGGCGGCATGAACGCGACCGCGACGTGGACCCTGCCGCCACGACACGCTTCCGTGCCGCGCGCCCGCCACGCCGTGCGCGCGCAACTGCTCGCGTGGGGCCTGCCACACGGCAGCGAAGCCGCCGAACTGCTGGTCAGCGAACTCGTCACCAACGCCGTACGCCACGCCCGCAGCCCCATCCGGCTGCGCCTGTCGCTCACCGGCGACCTGCTGCACTGCGAGGTCGAGGACACCAGCCCCGACCTGCCCCACCTGCGCCCGGCGGGCCACGACGACGAGAGCTCACGCGGCCTGCACCTGGTGGAGGCCATCGCCTCCGGCTGGGGCAGCACCCGCACCCGGCGCGGCAAGCGCGTCTGGTTCGACCTGCCGCTCCCGCAACAGGCCGAAGACGACGCCCTGACCCTCGAGGCGCAGGCCTGCTGACCGCCCACCCGGCCGCACCAATCCCGGGCATCGGCGCCCATCAGGCCGCCGACTGCACCAGACTCACACCATGACCTCCAGCAAACACCTCCGCAAGAAAGCCGCCATCACGGTCATGCGAGCGGCCAGAGCCGCCAACCGCAGCAAAATCACCCGCACCCTGCTACGCGGCCGAAGCGTCCGCCGCCTCCCCCTGGTCAACCGCCTCTACCACACCGTTTTCCGGCTCGGCGTCACCACCTCCGGCCACGACCCCGAAGCCCACTACCGCGGCGTCGTGCTCACCGGCCCCGCCTGGGACGCCACCATCATGCCCTCGGTCTCGGCCGGCTACTACGAAGAATTCGAAGTCACCCTGTACGAACGACTCGCCGCCGCCAGCCGCACCATCCTCGACATCGGCGCCAACATCGGCGTCTACGCCTGCACCGGCGCCACCCACCTACCGCCCGACGGCACCCTGATCGCCTTCGAACCCGTCCCCGAGAACATCGGCTACCTGCGCCGCAACGTCGACCGCAACCATCTCACCACCCGCGTCACCATCGAACCGATCGCCGTGGGCGCCACACCCGGCGACCTCACCGTGCACCTGTCAGGCGAGCAGTCCGGCAAACACTCCGCCGCCGCGGCCAACGTCGGCACCCCCGCAGGCGCCGTCACCATCCCCATGACCTCCATCGACACCTACCTCGCCCGCCACGACCTCCCCCCACCCGACATCATCAAGATCGACGTCGAAGGCTACGAAGGCTTCGTCCTGCACGGCGCCGCCGAAACCCTCACCGCCCAGCCCACCCTGCTGTTCGAACTCCACCCCCAGCTCCAGGCCAACTGCGGCTGCTCCGCCGACGAACTGCTCGACCTCGTCTTCGCCCACTACCCCTGGGTCTTCGTCGTCGACGAACTCGACAACGCCCTGCGGCCCGCCACCCGCGACAGCCTCGACGCCCCGGACGCCATCGGCCTCTACCGCTCCAACCTCGTGGCGATCGGCCGGCAACACCACCTCGACGCCCTGCGCCCCTGGCACGCCACCCCATGAACCACGCCACCGCCATGAAAGGGTCAAAACCCGGCCACGGGCCCTCGGCCACGCACCCGGCACCAGCGGCCGGCACATACGGTGGGTTACGGCGACACGGCTCCGGCGCCACGCGAACCCGCCGGCCGGTCGCCCCACACACCATGACAGCGGTGACGACCACCACCTCCAGGGAGCAGCGAACGAACAGGCTCCCGGCAGAGGTGACCAGCTTCATCGGACGCCGGCACGAAGTGGCCGACGTCAAGCGACTCCTGGCCGCATCCAGAGCCGTCACCCTCACCGGCGTCGGCGGCGTCGGCAAGACCCGCCTGGCCCTGCGCGTCGGCCAGGACCTGCGCCGCTCCTTCCGCGACGGCGTATGGCTCGTCGAACTCGCCTCCCTGCACCAGCCCGCCATCCTCGCCGAAAGCGTCGTCGAAGCCCTCGAGATCCGCGGCCACACCGCCGCACCCCCCGTGCAGGTCCTCATCGACCACCTGCACGACAAGCAGGCCCTGCTCATCCTCGACAACTGCGAACACCTCGTGCACGAATGCGCCGTCCTCGCAGAGACCCTGCTGCGCGCCGCCGGCGACCTGCGCATCCTCGCCACCAGCCGGCAAGCGCTCGGCATCGCCAGCGAACAGGCCGTACCCGTGCCACCCCTGTCACTGCCCGACGGCAGCACCGCCCGCCCCACCCTCGACGCCCTCAAACAAGGCGACGCCGTCCGCCTGTTCGCCGAACGCGCCCGAGCCGTCCTGCCCACCTTCGCCGTCACCGAGGACAACCGCGACGTCGTCACCCGCATCGTCCGCCGCCTCGACGGCCTGCCCCTGGGCATCGAACTCGCCGCCGTCCGGCTGCGCGCCCTGTCGGCACAGCAACTGCTCGACCGGCTCGACGACCGATTCCGCCTGCTCAACGCCGGATCGCGGGCAGAACTACCCCGCCACCAGACACTACGAGCCCTCATCGATTGGAGCTACGCACTGTGTTCGGACAAAGAACGACTCCTGTGGGAACGGGCCTCAGCCTTCGCCGGAGGCCTGGACCTGGAAGCGGCCGAGACGATCTGCTCCGGCCGCGGCATCAACCCCCACGACGTCGTCGACCTGGTGATCGGCCTGGTCGACAAGTCCGTACTGATTCGCGAAGACCACCCATCCGGCGTCCGCTACCGGATGCTGGACACCCTGCGCGCCTACGGCCGCGAACGCCTGACCGCCTCCGGCCACGACGACTGGCTGCGCGAACGGCACGCACGTTATTACCGCGACCTGGCCGCACGGGCCCGAGCGGACCTGTTCGGCCCCCGGCAGGTGCACTGGCTCACCCGCCTGCACCTCGAACACGCCAACCTGCGCACCGCCCTGGAAGAGTCCTACAACGGACCGGACGGCGCGCCCACCGGCCTGACCATGGCCACCGACCTGCTCTATCACTGGACCACCAGTTATTACCTGGCTGAAGGCCGGCGCTGGCTGGACCATGGACTCAACACCGACGACGTCCCCGACGACGTCCGCGCCCGCGCCCTGTGGGCCGGCGGCTGGCTGGCCCTCATCCAGGCCGACAAACCCGCCGCCACCACCATGCTGCACGCCAGCCGCCGCGCGGGGGAGCGGCTGCACAACCAGCACGTTCTCGGCTACGTCGCCCTGTTCTCCGGCATGATCGCCATGTGGGAGAACCGCACCGCCGACGCCGTCACCCTGTACGAGCAGGCCCTGGCCAAGCACCGCGCCAGCGGCGACCCCGCCGGCACGGCACTGTCACTCATCCGGCTGACACTGGCCCGCTCCTACACCGGCGACACCGCCTCCGCCATGGCCGCGGGGGAGGAGTGCCTGGCCCTGTGCGAAAACCACCACGAAAGCTGGCACCGCGCGTACGCCATGATGGCGCTGGGCGTCGAGGTGTGGCGCCAAGGAGACCTCCGGCGCGCCACCGACCTCGAACAACAGGCACTGGTGGTCACCCGCGGCCTGGGCGACTCCCTGGGCATCGGCATCACCCTCGAAGCGCTGGCCTGGATCGCCACCTCACAACGCCGCCACCAGCACGCCGCACGCCTGCTGGGCATCCTGCAGACGGTGTGGGCGTCCGTCGGCGCGCCCCTGTCCGGATACGGACACCTGGCCGGCTACCACGACGCCTGCGAGGAAGAAACCCGCAAAGCGCTGGGGGAGACGGCGTTCGACACGGCCGTACGGCGCGGCGCCCGCATGCCGCTCGACGAGGCGCTGGCCTACGTCCTGAAAGAGAAGCCGCCCAGCGGCCGCGACGACGGCAGCGAGCGGCGCGCCCGGCTGACCCGCCGCGAAAGCGAGATCGCCCAGCTCGTCGCCCGCGGCCTGACCAACAAGGAGATAGCCGCCTCGCTCGTCATCTCACAGCGCACCGCCGAAGGCCACATCGAGCACATCCTGACCAAACTGGGCTTCAGCTCCCGCTCCCAGATCGCCGTATGGGTGGGAGAACGCACCAGAGCCGGCGACAACACCGCACCGGGGGAGTGAAAACCGCGACCCGCGCCCAACCCGTCAATGCACGTGACCGCCGCCGGAAGGCAGCTCGAACCACGCCACCTGCCCGGAAACACCCCAGCAACAGGCCAGCCGGGCCAGCAGCGACTGGTGCGGCGCAGGACCCGGCCGCGTCCCGGGACCGGCGAAGACGGCCCTCACCTCGCAACGCAGCAACCCGTCGTCCACCCGCAGCGCCAGCCTGATCCGGCCGCCGCAGCGGCGCAACGCGTCGGCGACGAGCTCACCCACGAGCAACTCGGCCGCCTCCGCCTGCCGCTGCAGGCCCCACGCCGACAGCCGCGCCGTGACCAGGCGACGGGCGGCGGGCACCGCCGACGGCCGCGCCGACAACAACCACGACACCTCGCGATCCGGCCCCGCCCACCCAGTGCGCACGGCCAGCGCGTCGGCCATGGCCAGAAGCGCGTTACGGGAGGGGAGGCGTACGACGGGCGTCCTCGGGTCGCTTCCTCGCCGGTCCATGGCACGCACGTCGGTTCCTCTCCCTCGGGGGCTGGTGAGCGGTCCTCACGTAGCTTGCCGCCGCACCACCAACCACAAGACGGGAGAAATACCTATATGGGTACCTATTGGGTGCTACGCAGGCGGCAACCCCCACCCACCACAATGAACACCATGAACACCATGAACACCCGCACCGCCGCCCAACGCTTCGCCGACACCTGGCAACACGGCTGGACCCACCACGACACCGACGCCATCATCGCCCTCTACCACGACGACGCCGTCCACACCAGCATGCCCTTCCGCCCACCCCACCAGGGCAAACAAGCCATCGCCGACTACATCACCTGGTCATTCAGCAGCGAAACCGACCCCCACGTCACCTTCGCCACACCCCTCGTCGACGGCGACCAGGCCGCCATCGAATTCCAGGTCCACGCCCTCGACAACGGCCGGCCCACCACCCTCGCAGGCTGCGTACTCGTCCACTTCGACCCCGACGGACTCGCCGTACGCACCCGCGACTACTGGCACACCACCGACCGCCACCCCGACCCAGAAAACCCAGCGAGCTAACGCGCCACCCGAACCGGCCTCGCAGCGACCGGCCGCGACGGCACCGGAGCCGCCTGCGGCTGAGGACGCGCCACCCGCTGCGCCGCCTCCTCCTCGGCACGCCGCTCGGCGCACCCACCCCCGCAGTAGCCGTTCGACACGATCAGCCGCCCCCGCAACGCCGTGTACGCCTCCTTACCCGAAGCGGGCAGAACCCCCTGACACACTTGGCATAACACCGACTGGCTCCCCACGTGCTGCTCCTCTCGCGGCGCGAATAGCAGAATCCCCACATTAAGCGCGTCAACGCCACCGGGGAAGCGAATCGACAGGCCGTCAAGCCAGCCCGTCAAACCGCGGGGGACGTCCCCCCAGCCCCGTGGATCCCTCCTCTACTTGACATAATGTCCATTATCGAGCAACTACGAGAGCGGCCCGACTAAACCGTTTCCTCCCGGGAAGACGCCTCCCATGTCACCCCTGGAGGTCACCACCCCGAGCCTCATCGCCCTGTCGGCCGTCCTCGCCGCCGCGGTCATCTGGTTGATCATCTGGGCCGTCCGGCTCACCAGACGCCCGCGCAACCGGCCCAATCCCAGCATGGATCTTGTGGATCAGGCGCGGGAGCTCAAGGCGCTCGGCCAGATCCGCGAGGCCGTCTTTCTCGTACGCGGTGAGACCGGCATGAGCCAGCGGGCCGCCTCGCGTTTCGTCAACCGGCTGTAGGTCCGTGCCCTTCCGGGCACCCGTGCGGATCCGTGTCCGATACCCGACAGAACAGGGATTCTGTTTGGTATCGGGTGTTGTGTCCTGGTTTCGTGCTGATTGTTCCCTGGTCAGCAGGCAGGGTCCGGCCGTGCACCGGGGTTCTCCCGTGGCCCCGGCCGATCCGTGTACGGGCGGCTCGTGCGGGGGTCCGCGCCGCCGCGTCCCGTCGCGAGGGCGCTCGGCCCCGCTCCCCTGCTCGCGGCGGGAGCGCGGCCCGCCCCCCGGGATGATCGCCGAGGGTGCGTCCACGTCGCAGAGCGTGATGTTTATGGGCAAATGGGATTTATCGGCGCTGGTCAGCCGGGGTTTTTGCGGCGAAGTGTCAGCGGTGGTGTGAGTTTCGTGTAAGCATCGATGGCATGTATGGGTTATATGGGACGGACTTTAATGTCCGAGACCGGTGGGTTCACCCGTCCGGCTGAGTCCGGTCCCCCGTGCCCGTGCGTCGTGTCGTCTCCCCTTGTCCGGAAAGAAGTACCGCGTTGCGTATCTTGCTGCTCTGCTCCGCGTTCAATGGCCTGACCCAGCGTTCCTGGCTCGCTTTGCGGCGTGAGGGTCATGAGGTGAGTGTCGAGCTGGCCGTCTCTGAGCAGGCCATGGTGGAGGCGGCCGAGCTGGCGAAGCCGGATCTGGTGATCTGCCCGTTCCTGAAGGAGCGGGTGCCGGCGGCGTTGTGGCAGGGGCACCGTACGGTGATCATCCATCCTGGTCCTCCTGGGGATCGTGGGCCGTCGTCGCTGGATTGGGCGATCGTGGACGCCGAGCCTGAGTGGGGGGTGACGGCGTTGCAGGCGGTGGAGGAGATGGACGCGGGTCCGATCTGGGGGTATCGGATGTTCGCGATGCCGGCGGAGCCGCCGCGTAAGTCGGCGTTGTACAACGGGCCGGTGGCCGATGCGGCGGTCGAGCTGGTGGTGGAGGTGGCGGGGAAGGCGGCGGACGCGTCGTTCGTGCCGGTGCCGCTGGATTATCGTTCGCCTGAGGTGCGGGGGCGGTTGCGGCGGGCGATGCGGCATGCGGATCGGGAGTTTTCCTGGTCGGAGTCGAGTGAGGAGATCGTGCGCCGGGTGCGGGCGGCGGATGGGTCGCCGGGTGGGCGGACGGTGTTGTGCGATCTTCCGGTGCGGGTGTTCGACGTGTACCGGGGTCCGGAGTTGCCGGATGGGGTGCCGGGTGAGGTGGTGGCGCGGCGTGAGGGGGCCGTGCTGGTGTGTACGGGGGACGGTTCGGTGTGGGTGGGGCATCTGCGGTTGGAGCGTGAGGGGGCGGTGAAGTTGCCGGCGGCGATGGCGTTGGGTGAGCTGGTGGCGTCGGCGCCGGAGCGGTCGGGGTACAGCGAGATCACGTATGACCGTAGTGACGGTGTGGGGGTGGTGAGTTTCGACTTCTACAACGGGGCGATGTCGACGGAGCAGTGCCGGCGGTTGGCGGCGGCGTTGCGGTATGCGGCGGCGCAGGATACGCGGGTGCTGGTGGTGCGGGGTGGGGAGGTGTTCTCCAACGGCATTCATCTGAATGTGATCGAGGCGGCGCGGCATCCGGAGCTGGAGTCGTGGATGAACATCAACGCGATCAATGCGGTGTGTCGTGAGGTGATCGGGTGTACGGGGCAGCTGGTGGTGACGTCGATGGGCGGCAATGCCGGCGCCGGTGGGGTGATGATGGGCTTGGGTGCGGATCGGGTGATCGTGCGTGAGGGGGTGGTGTTGAATCCGCATTATCGGACGATGGGGTTGTTCGGTAGTGAGTTCTGGACGTATGCGTTGCCGCGTCGGGTGGGTGCGGAGCAGGCGTTGCGGTTGACGCAGGAGGCGTTGCCGATCGGGGCGGCCGAGGCGGTGGAGCTGGGGCTGGCGGACAGGATGTTGTCGGGGCCGCGGTTGGATTTCGAGCGCCGGGTGCTGGAGTACGCGGAGCGGCTGGCGGTGGATCCGGGTTACGATCGGTTGCTGGCGGGGCGTCGGGCGGCGCGGGAGGCGGATGAGCGGCGTAAGCCGTTGGATGCGTTCCGGGCTGAGGAGCTGGCGGAGATGAGCCGGGACATGTTCGATGATCAGAATGGGTTCCGGGCGGCTCGGCGGGCGTTCGTGCACAAGGTGAAGGCTGAGGCGACGCCGGAGCATCTGGCGGTTCATCGGGGGTTGTCCGGCGCGTCGTCGGTGTCGGGCGCGGAGACATCTCATATGTGAGATATGGTTCGGGTGTGGCAGATGATTATCTTGTGCGGATCGGCCGGTTGATCCGGGATGCGCGTCAGCATCGTGGTTGGACGCAGCTGCAGTTGGCGGATGCGCTGGCGACGAGTCAGAGTGCGGTCAACCGGATCGAGCGCGGCAACCAGAACATCAGTCTTGAGATGATCGCCCGGATCGGTGAGGCGCTCGACAGTGAGATCGTGTCGCTGGGTTATGCCGGGCCGATGCATCTGCGGGTGGTGGGCGGGCGGCGGCTGTCGGGTTCGATCGATGTGAAGACGTCGAAGAACGCGTGTGTGGCGTTGTTGTGCGCGTCGTTGCTGAACTCGGGGCGGACGATTCTGCGCAAGGTGGCGCGGATCGAGGAGGTTTACCGGATTCTGGAGGTGCTCGCGTCGATCGGGGTGCGGGCGCGGTGGATCAACGAGGGCAGCGATCTGGAGATCGTTCCTCCGGCGCGGTTGGAGCTGGAGGCGATGGATACGGAGGCCGCCCGGCGCACCAGGAGTGTGATCATGTTCCTGGGGCCGTTGATGCATCGGACGGAGCAGTTCCAGATTCCGTATGCGGGTGGGTGTGATCTGGGGACGCGTACGGTGCAGCCGCACATGTCGGCGTTGCGGCCGTTCGGGCTGGACATCACGGCGACGGGCGGGTTCTATCACGCGCGGGTGGATCGGGGGGTGTCGCCGTCGCGGCCGATCGTGCTGACCGAGCGGGGTGACACGGTGACGGAGAACGCGCTGCTGGCGGCGGCGCGGCATGACGGGGTGACGGTGATCCGCAACGCCTCGTCGAACTACATGGTGCAGGATCTGTGCTTTTTCCTGGAGCAGCTCGGGGTGCGGGTGGAGGGGGTGGGGACGACGACGCTGACGGTGCACGGGCTGGCCTCGATCGAGCGGGACGTCGACTACTCCCCCTCCGAGGATCCGGTGGAGGCGATGAGCCTGCTGGCGGCGGCGGTGGTGACGTCGTCGGAGCTGACGATCTGCCGGGTGCCGGTGGAGTTCCTGGAGATCGAGCTGGCGGTGCTGGAGGAGATGGGGCTCGATTGCGACCGGGGGCGTGAGTACGCCGCGGCCAACGGGCGGACTCGGTTGGTGGATCTGACGGTGCGCCCGTCGAAGCTGGTCTCCCCCATCGACAAGATCCATCCGATGCCGTTCCCGGGGCTGAACATCGACAATGTGCCGTTCTTCGCGGCGATCGCGGCGTCGGCGCAGGGGTCGACGCTGATTCATGACTGGGTCTACGACAACCGGGCGATCTATCTGACGGAGCTGACGCGGCTGGGGGCGTCGGTGAAGTTGCTGGATCCGCATCGGGTGCTGGTGGAGGGGCCGACGCGGTGGCGTAGCGCGGAGATGATGTGCCCGCCGGCGTTGCGTCCCGCGGTGGTGGTGCTGCTGGCGATGATGGCGGCGGAGGGCACGTCGGTGCTGCGGAACGTGTATGTGATCAATCGGGGTTATGAGGATCTGGCGGAGCGGCTGAACGCGCTGGGGGCGCGCATCGAGACGTTCCGCGACATCTAGCGTTTGTGTCGGTGCCGGCCGCTACGGTCTTGCTCGGATCTTGTCGTGTCCAGCGAGAGGGTGGTGGCCGGTGCGGCCTGCGGAGCTCGACCGGGTGACGGTGGCGGAGGCGGCTGACCGTTATGTGGAGTTGGTGCGGGCCAGGACGGTGACGGGGGCGTTGTCGCCGTCTACGGCGGAGGTTTACGCGCGGGACGTGGCGACGCTGGTGGAGCTGGCGGGCGAGGCCACGGTGCTGGATGATCTGACGGGCGCGGACGTCGATGCGATCCTGCTGGCGTTCGCGCGCCGGCCGGACGGCAGGCGCGCGGCGGGCTCGGGCGAGCGGGGCGGCGGGCAGTCGCCGGCGTCGCAGGCGCGGTTTCGGCGGTCGATCTCGGCGCTGTTCAAGCACGCGGCGCTGGCCGGGTGGGTGCAGCTCAATCCGATGACGGGGTCGGCGGTGACGGCCAAGGAGCGGGGCGGGCTGCGGCCGCAGCGGCGGGCGTTGACGCGGGAGCAGGCCCAGGGGCTGATCGGGGCGGCGCGGGCGGTGCCGGACGCGGTGCCGGCGGGCAAGCGGCGCGATCAGCGTACGGAGTTGCGGGATGCGGTGATCGTGTTGCTGCTGGCGACGGTGGGGCCGCGGGTGTCGGAGCTGGTGCGCGCCAATGTGGAGGACTTTTTCACCAATGACGGGGTGCGTTACTGGCGGATCTTCGGTAAGGGCGGGCGGACGCGCGATGTGCCGTTGCCGCAGGATGTGGCGCGGGTGTTGCAGGAATATCTGGTGCGGGGGCGGCCGGCGGTGCAGGACAAGGCGCTGCTGTTGTCGTGGCGGGGGCGGCGGCTGGCGCGGGGGGATGTGCAGGCGGTCATCGACCGGGTGCAGGCGCGGGTCGATCCGGATCAGCGGCGGTCGGTGACGCCGCATGGGCTGCGGCACACGACGGCGACGCATCTGCTGGCCGACGCGGTCGACATGGACGCGGTGCGGCGGGTGCTGGGGCACAGTGACCTGTCGACGTTGGGGCGTTACCGCGATGAGCTGCCGGGTGAGCTGGAGGTGGCGATGCGGGCGCATCCGCTGCTGCGGGGCGAGCCGGGTGGCCCGCGCGACCCCGGCTGAGCGAGCGGCCCGGCCTGGCCTCCATCGAAACCGCCGCCCGCTGCCTGCGCGCCGGCCGGAGCGAACAAGCCGAAGTCATGGAGCGCGTCTTCGAGGGGTGCGGCTCGCGCGCGAATGGGATAACTATACCGGTATTAGTATCCGGGTATAGAGTGGTGGCCATGGTGCGACCTCCGCTGACCCCTGAAGAGCGGCTCCGTGGCGAGCAGCTCGGCTCGACCCTTCGGCAGGCCCGCGGCGAGCGCAGCATCGTCGAGGTCGCGGCGGCGGCGGGCATGTCCGCCGAAACGCTGCGCAAGATCGAGACCGGCCGCATCGCCACCCCCGCCTTCTTCACCATCGCCGCCCTGGCCGACGTGCTCGGCATCTCCCTCGACCACCTGGCCGTCCGCTCCACCCCCGCTCCCACCTGATCCCGCTTCCGGTCGGCCGGCGGGCCCTCCCGGCTGTTGCCTGAGCTCCGGCCCGGGGACGAAAGCCGCTCCCGGAGGCGTTCACGTGGAGCCGCTCCGGGCGTTAGCCGGGGTGTGACGTGGGGCCGGCGAGCCATCGGTCGAACCATGCGCGGGTGCGCCGCAGCACGTCGATCTGGTGGCTGCGTTCCTGGATCGAGTGGCCCTCCCGCGGATAGACGACGAACTCGTGCTCGACGCCGAAGCGTCGCAGGGCGCGATGGAAGTACGTGGCCTGGCCGACCGGCACGTTCGTGTCGTCCTCACCATGCAGGATCAGCACCGGCGTGCGGATTTTCGAGGCGTGGGAGATGGGGCTGAGCCGGTCGTGGCCGTGGGGACCAGTTCCTTCCCAGCCGCAGCTCCCGCTGAGGCCCGCCTCCAGGGTTCCCCAGTCGCCGGTTGCGACGAGCATGCCCCAGTCGCTGATGCCGGCACCCATGACCGCGGCCTTGAACCGGCTTGTCTGCCCGACGGCCCACGCGGTCATGAACCCTCCGTGGCTCCACCCGCCGATCCCGAGCCGGTCCGGATCGGCGATGCCGTCGGCGATCAGCAGGTCGATGCCGCTGACGATGTCCGTCCATTCGTCCATGCCGACCGCGCCGGCGACGGTAGCCGCGAATGCGTGGCCGTGGCCCTCGCCGCCGCGTGGGTTGGGCAGGAAGACCGCGTAGCCGGCGGTCGCCAGCCATTGTCCCGACGGGAGCACGTCAAGCATGAAGCGGTCGGCGTACCTGTCGTACGGGCCGCCGTGCACGAGCGTGATGAGCGGGAACGGGCCGTCGCGACGGCTTCTTCCGGCCGGCAGGATCAACAGCCCGTCGAGGACCAGCCCGTCGGACGCCTTGTAGGAGAGGCGCTCCTGTCTCCCCCACTCGATCTCGCGTGTCTCCGGCCTGGTGTCGCTGAGCCGCACGAGTCGATCGGGCCGCCCGGCGTGGATGTCCAGTGGCTGGTACGCCGTGCTCGCCGCCGCGGCGACCACCTCGCTCGCCTTGCTCGCGGTGAGCCAGGCGAGCAGGCCCTCCACGGAACACACCGGCTGAAACCGCCGTGTTTCTGGATCGAGCCGGTAGATCGCGGTGTCGAGCCCGTCGGCGAACAGTGCCAGTGGCGGTCCGGCCGCGACCTGCGCCAGGCCGGACGGGCAGACGGTCATGCCGCTGGTCAGGTTGCGGTGTTCTCCTGGCGAGCCGATCTCGGGCACGGCGAGGTCGAAGACGGCCCGCCCCCCGACCGGTCCGGGGAGGGTCGTCGCCAGGTAGCACAGGTGCCAGGCGCCGTCTGCGCGCCACCAGGCGGGCGAGGATGCCTGCGAAGCGGCCTCGCCGAGCGCCTGGACCTTGCCGGTGTCCAGGTCGACCGCATGCACCTCGCAGGCCAGGCAGCCGGGGTCGGGCTCCGGGGTCGCCCAGCTGAGTATGGCGAGGGGGCCGCCGTCCGGCCGCTGCGCCACTTCGACGACATGCCTGTCACCGAGCCCGTCCACCATGCGCGCCCGCCCGGAATCCAGCTCGAGCACCCACAGCCGGCCATGGGGCGCCCGTTCTCCCCACACCTTGGCGTCGTCGCGTTCGGCTGTCCTGCGCTCGTCCTCTTCGGTCGGCGGCTTCGCGGCCACCACCGCGATCCGCCGGGCGTCGGCGAGCGGAAGGTAGCCCGAGATGCCTGCCCGCCAGGCGGTCAGCGGCTCCGCCTCGCCGCCCTCGAGGGATATCCGATGCAGCTGGATGGTGCCGCGCCGCGCCCGATCCGATCCGAAGTAGAGCGAGGTCGAATCCGGCGCCCAGCGCGGGATGAAGTCGTTCGCCGTTCCCGCGGTCAGCTTCCTGGGAGGAGAGCTTCCGTCGGTCGCGGCGATCCAGGTCGCGCTGCTGGGATGGTCCTCTGTCCGCCCGACCGGGGCGAGCGTGTAGGCGACCCAGCGGCCGTCCGGGGAGATCACCGGCTGCAGCGGTCGGGCACTGTCCACGACCAGGTGCGGCGTGAGCTTACTCGGCAAACTCGTCCTCCAGCGTCAAAGGTGGCCCCGGACAGCCGCCGCCGGTGCGCCCTGCCCGCCGGGGTTGAGAAAGCCCGCCGAGGCCCTCGTCGCAGAGCGCCGGCAGGCGGAGAAGGCGCGGGTCGCTGCCGGTGTCCTCTGCGCTTGGCTTCCTCGGAGGCCGGGAGAGGTCAGGAGAGGTCAGGCGGTGAAGGGGCGGACGGCGGTGACCGCGCTGACCGGCAGGGGGCCGTACAGGTGGGGGAAGCCGTTTTCGAGGCGCACGTCCAGGCCCGCCGGGTCGATGTCGAGAACGAGCAGCGGCTCGGTGACGTCGGCGTAGAAGGTGGAGTGGACGCCGCGCAGCTGGGCCAGGTCGCGGCTGCAGTGGATGAAGCCCACGTCGTCGAGGGAGCGGCCCAGGGTCGAGACGCGGTACTCCCCCGCCTGGCGGGCGCTGTGCCAGTCGGCGCGCAGGGCGAGATGGTGGATCGTCATGCGGTCCATTCGCGGTCGAGGATGGCGTAGACCGCTTCGCTGACCCATGCGCCCTTGACGATCTCGCTGTCGATGAAGGTGGCCTCGTGGCGCATGCCGAGCTTTTCCAGGACGCGGGCGGAGGCGGCGTTGGCGGCGTCGAGGCGGCCGATGACGCGGTGCAGGCCGAGGCTGTCGAAGGCGAGGCGGAGCAGGGCGCGGCCGGCTTCGGGGGCGTAGCCGTGGCCGTGGTGGCCGGGGTGCAGGACGTAGCCGATCTCGCCCTGGCGGTTGGGCTTGCTGGTCCAGATGAGCAGGCAGTTGCCGACTAGCTCGCCGCTGTCGCTCAGGGTGATGGCCAGGTCGAGCGCGTCGCCCTCGTCGAGGAGGGCGGTCTGGGAGATCTTCTTGTCGAGGAAGGCGCGGCTGGTGTCGCGGTCGCGGGGCCCCCAGTAGAGGTGGCGGGTGACCTCGGGGAGGCTTTCGTAGGCGTGGACGGCGTCGAGGTCGCCCGGGGTGAACGGCCGCAGGGTGAGGCGGTCGGTGGTGAGGGGATAGTGGGGTTTGAGCACGGGGGCAGTGTAGGGAGCGGTGGCGGGGGCGGCAAAGAGTTTTCCGTCGCCGGTGGCTGGGTCAGTGGGCGCCCGCGAGGTTGAGGACGACGACGCCGCCGATGATGAGCAGGATGCCGCCGATCTTGAGCGGGGTGAGGGTCTCCCCCAGGAACACGGCGCCGATCAGGGCGATGGCGGCGGTGCCGGCGCCGGACCAGACGGCGTAGGCGGTGCCGACCTCGAGGTGGAGTTTGAGCGCCTGGGCGAGCAGGACGAAGGAGACGATGTAGCCGGCGGCCACGACGGCGCTCCAGCCGAGATGGGTGAAGCCGTTGCTGAGTTTGAGCGCGGAGGTGGCCAGGACCTCGGAGACGATGGCGAGGGCGAGCAGGAGCCAGGCCATGGGTGGTCATCCCCCAGACGGTGAGCGGTGCGGGCGTACCACTTTAGGCCGGGGGTTGTGGCGCGGCTCTGGGCGAGGTGCCGGCCGACGCGTGGCGCGCGCCCCACGTCGCGGCGCGTCCGGCCGGCGGGGAGCGGGCGGGTGTGCGGGAACCGCTTGAAAACGCAGTCGAATGCGTGTTCCACTGGGGGGTGTGGCTTGGGACGCGCTTTCGCTGGTTGAGGCCGCCGACGATCGCCCGCTGATCGAGCGGCGCGCGGTGGTGCGCGACGGCTTCTACGAGCTGCAGGCCCGCACGATGATCGAGCGGGTGCCGCAGGCCGCGGGCATCGCCCAGAGGTGGGCGCTGTCCCCTTACCGCGGTTGCGCTCATGCCTGTCTCGGGTGCGGCGCCCGTGGCGGGCACCGGCGGCTGGGGCTGGACGCGGGCGGCGATTTCGACACGCGCATCGTGGTCAAGCCCAACGCGGTGGCGCGGTTGCGGGCGGAGCTGGCGCGCTGGGACGGCCAGGAACTGGCCGTCGGGGTCAGCGGCGACTGCTACCAGGCGGCCGAGGAGACCTACCGGCTGATGCCCGGCGTGATCGCGGCGCTGGCAGGGGCGGGGGTGCCGTTCACCGTCTACACCAAGAGCGCGCTGGTGCTGCGCGACGCCGGGCTGCTGGCGCGGGCGGGGGCGCGGGTTGCGGTGTCGATCGCGTTCGTCGACGAGCGGATCCGGCGGGCGGTCGAGCCGGGCGCGCCCGGCGCGCAGGCGCGGCTGGAGCTGGTGTCGGCGCTGGTGGAGGCGGGCGTGGACTGCCGGGTGCTGATGGCCCCGGTGCTGCCGCTGCTCAGCGACGCCGCCGACCAGCTGACGGCCACGGTGCGGCGCATCGCGGGCGCGGGCGCGCGGGCCGTGGAGCCGGTGGTGCTGCGGCTGCCGACCGGCACCCGGGCGTGGTATGCGCAGTGGCTGGCACGAGCGCATCCGCACCTGGTGGAGCGCTATGAGGAGCTCTACGATCGTGCGGGCCTGCCCTCCCCCGGCTACGAGGAGCGCATCACGGGGCAGATCGCCGGGCTGTGCCAGGTGTACGGGATGGCGTGCGGGGCGCCGCCGCCGCGGCCGCTCGAGCCCAGGGCGGCGCAGCTCGCCCTCGTGTGAGCCCGGAGACGTCGGCAAAAAGGGTTCGACGGCGCTGCTAGCGTGCCGGCCATGAATGTCATCGATGGAGAGGCGTTCGCCGAGCGCGGGTTCGCCAAGGTCGAGGCTGTGGTGCCGCGCGAGGTGGGCGACGCGGCCAGGGCGCTGCTGTGGCAGCGCATCGGCCTGTCTGCCGACGACCCTTCGGGGTGGACCAAGCCGGTGGTGTGGACCGCCGACCTGACCGGTGAGGGGCCGTTCGGGCAGATCATGGGCAGTGAGCGGCTGCGCGCCGCGCTGGACGCGGTGGCGGGGCACGGCAGGTGGGTGCCGCGCGGCAGCGCGGGCAACATCCCGGTGCGGTTCCCGGGGGTGGCGCCAGCCGATGACCGCGGCTGGCACATCGACGCCAACACCGTTCTGCCGGACGGAGGCTACGGGGTGAGCGGGCGTCCGCAGACGCTGCTGCTGCTGGTGCTGTTGTCGGAGGTGGGGCCGGACGACGCGCCGACCAGGGTCCGGGCCGGCAGCCAGCGGGACGTGGCCGCCCTGCTGGACGAGCGGGTGCACGACCCGATAGAGCTGGGGCCGCTGCTGGACGCGGCGGGGCGGGAACGGCCGGTGGAGCTGGCCACCGGCCTGCCGGGAGACGTGTACGTCGTGCATCCGTTCACGGTGCACGCCGCCCAGGAGCATCGGGGTGAGCGGCCGCGGTTCATGGCGCAGGCGCCGGTGTTCCTGGCCGGGCCGCTGGCCCCGGGCGACGACTCCCCGCTGGGCAGGGCCGCGGGCTGGTCGTGACGGCCCGCCTGCGGGGGTGCGCGCCGGAGCGCTGCGGCGGGCGGGTGCGAGGACGCGGGAGGTTCAGCGTGAGCCGGACTGCAGGTAGGTCAGGACGGCTCTCACCCGCCGGTTGTCGTCGTCGGAAGGGGCGAGTCCCAGCTTGAGGAAGATCGCCGTGATGTGCTTGCCGACCGACTTCTCGGTGATGAACAGCCTGCCGGCGATGGCGGCGTTCGAGCGTCCCTCGGCCATGAGCTCGAGCACCTCGCGTTCGCGCGCCGTCAGCCCGGAGAGCGGTTCGTCGCGGCCGCGCCGGGTGAGCAGCTGGGCGATCACTTCGGCGTCCATCGCGGTGCCGCCCGCGGCCACCCTCCGTACGGCGTCGACGAATTCGGCGACCTTGCCGATGCGGTCCTTGAGCAGGTAGCCGACCCCGTTGCCGCTGGAGAGAAGTTCTCTGGCGTAGAGCTGTTCGACGTACTGCGACAGGATCAGCACCGGCAGGCCGGGCTGGGTGCGGCGGGCCTGGACGACCGCGCGCAGGCGAGAAGGCGGTCCACGAGCTTCTGAGCGCGCTGACCGACGCCGTCACCGCAGGCGGCGACGGGGAGGTCTCCGCCTACCTGGCCGTGCGGTGCTCCGACACCGCATGGCCGCGCGAGCTGGAGGTGTACCGGCGCAACACCCGGGCCGACGCCAGGCGCTACCCCATCACCCAGGGCGGGTTCGCCGGCGTCGACGCCTGCGCCTTCTGGCCGGGCGGGCCCGCCGGCGAACCGGTCAAGGCCGGCCCCCGCGGCCCGCGCAACATCCTCATGCTCAACAACACCCGCGACCGGATCTCCGACCTCGGCGGGGCGCTGGCCACCCGCCGCGCCTTCGGCAGGAGGGCGGCGTTCGTCACCGTGCAGGGATGGAACCACGGCATTCTCGGCAACGGCAACGGCAACGGCTGCGCCGACGCCCTCATCGCCGGCTGGATCGGCCGCGGCGCCCTGCCCGGCAAGGACGTGTCCTGTCCGGCCGGCCCTGAAGTCCGCTGACCGGCCGGGCGTCACGACCGGGAGCGGAAGGCGGCCACTTCCTCGGCTGCCTCGTTCAGGGGCGGCCCCGGCGTTCGTGGATCCGGAGGGCCGGTGGACCGGTTGGGGCTTGCTGTCCAGCCGGCGGATCCGCTGTGGTCGGGGTTCGTCCCGGCGAGGGCACTACGGCGCCGTCAGCCGCGGCGACCCGGGGGCAGGACGGTTGGGGTTGGACCCGCGGGTGTGTAGGGCACGGGTATCGGGCTCCGGTGGTCGCTGGGGCGCGTGCCGCGGAGTCGTTTGAACGCCACGCTCAGTGCGAAGGCATTGGCGTAGCCCACCTTCCTTGCGATCGTGTCCACCGTGTGGTCTGTCTCGCGCAGCAGGTCGGCGGCCAGGGCGATCCGCCAGCTCGCGAGGTAGGACATCGGCGGTTCGCCGACCAGCGCGGTGAAGCGCCGGGCGAGCGCCGCCCGCGACACCCCCACCTTGGAGGCCAGGTCCGCCACCGTCCACGGGTGGGCGGGGGCGTCGTGGAGCAGTCGCAGCGCGGCGCCTGCGACGGGATCGTTCAGCGCGCGGCACCACGCCGGGGCGTTGGTGTCGGGGTTGTCGAACCAGGTGCGCAGCGCGGAGACCAGCATGAGGTCCAGTAGCCGGTCCAGCACCAGCTGTTGTCCCAGACGGTCTTGGGCGATCTCTTCGGCCACCGTCTCGGCCGATGGGTAAGGGCCTCCCTCGGTCGACACCACCAGCACAGCGGGCAGGGCCCGCAGCAGCCGGTCACTGAGATCTCCCCAGCGCTCGAAAGCACCGCTGACCAGCACGGGGGCCTCGTCGGATGGCGTTCCGCAGGTCCGGGCGGGTCTGGAGGCGTGGTCGACGCCTTCGGCGCCCGGGCAGTAGTCGGCGCTGGTCACCACCAGCGAGGGTGTGGACGCGGGGTCGTCGGCCACGGTGTAGGGCACATCACCGCGGACGACGGCGATGTCGCCCACGCCGATGGGGACCGGTTCGTGCTGGTCGACAACGATCCAGGCGTGACCGTTCAGCATCACGGCCAGGGTCAGCGGGGCGCCGCCGGCCATCCGCAGTGCCCAGGGCGGTCGCATGATGGTCCGCCGGAAGACGGCGCCGCGCGCGCGTACCTCTGCCAGTAGCTGCGACACGGCGTCCACGCCCCCACTGTAGACGCTGAGACATCAAAGTGAGCTATCCAGCCATGGTCTGTCCCGACGGCAGCCGGTTGGCTGGGGCCATGACTGAACTTCCGATTCTGGTGACCGGTGCGACGGGGAAGTCCGGCCGCCGCGTCGTCAGCCAACTGCGGGCCAGGGGCCTGCCGGTTCGCGCGGCGGGCCGCAACGGCGAGCACGTCTTCGACTGGACCGACCGGGGCACTTGGGATGCCGCTCTGGAGGGCGTGCGGTCGATCTACATCGTGCAGTTGGACGGCACCAAGCTCGTCCGCCCGTTCGTCGAGCGGGCGGCGCGGCATGGGGTGCGGCGAATCGTACTGGCCTCCGGGCGCGGGATCGACATGCCCGGCTACGCCCAGGACAGCAGCGGCGTCCTGGAGGGCCTCCTCGACAGCGAGACCGCCGTGCGGGAGAGCGGACTGGAGTGGACGATCAGCAGGCCGGGGTGGTTCGCGCAGAACTTCAGCGAGGGCTTCTTCGCCGACGCCGTCCGTGCCGGTGAACTGCGGCTCCCCACCGGCGACGGGGCGACCGCCTTTGTCGATGCCGAGGACATCGCCGCGGTGGTGGTCGCCGCGCTGACCGAGGACCGGCACGCGGGCCAGATCTATGAGCTGTCCGGCCCTCGAGCGGTGACGCTGGGCGAGGCGGTCGCCACGATCTCTGAGGCCACCGGCCGCGAAGTACGGTACGTGCCGCTCTCCGTCCAGGGCTACGTCGCCGAACTCGTCCAGCAGGGATGGCCGCCTGCGGACGCCGAAAGCTTCGCGGACGTCATCGAGCCCCTCAGGACGGGCAAGGACGAATACGTCTCCAACGGTGTGCAGCGGGCCCTTGGCCGCCCACCGCGGACCTTCGCCGAATTCGCCAGGTCCACTGCCGCCGCAGGTGGCTGGCCGGCCTGACCTCCTCATCCGGGATGACCCATCAGAACCGGCGGTCATCCAGGGCCATCACGGGCTTGGACGACCGCCGGTTCCCGAGGCACCGCCCGGCCTCCACCACCGCGCCTCCACTCAGATGAACGACGCCACCCGGGCAGAGATCACGATCAAGGCCACCGCCATGCCGATCACCTCTGCACGATGACCCGTACGGCGAGGGACGCGGTCGCGGCGCTGCGGGCGTGATGCGTGCTGCCGGCAGCGCCCGGACTCGATGGTGGTGCAGCCGTAGGCGACCAGGTCGAGAATCGTTGCCGTGGTCGGTGCTCGCCGCTTGCCAAGGCACTACTCTTTGGTACCATGTAGCGGTACTCGGTGGCACAAAGTACCAGGAGAACCGAAGAGGACCCGCGATGGACGACCTGACGGAGATGCTGAAGGGCACGCTTGAGGGATGCGTGCTTGAAATCATCGGCAGCGAGGAGACCTACGGGTACGCCATCACGCGTCGGCTGAACGAACTCGGCTTCGCCGACGTCGTCGAGGGGACGGTTTACACCATCCTGCTGCGGCTGGAGAAGAACGGGCTCGTCCAGGTCACGAAACGACCGTCCGGGCTGGGGCCCCCGCGCAAGTTCTACGCGCTCAACGACGCGGGACGCGAAAGACTCGCAACGTTCTGGGCGAAATGGGAGTACATCACATCACGGATCGACAAGCTGAAGGAGGGCGGGAGATGAACCTCTGGGAGGCCATGACGGGCAGCGATCTCACCAGGGAATGGAAGGCGTTCGAAGCCCGGGCCGAGGCATTGCCGGCCGACTACCGGGCGGCGTGGGAAGAGATCAAGGTCCATCTTTTTCCCTACTCGGACTTCACAGGTCGAAACCTGATGCCGATTCTCGACGGTGCTCTGGGGCTGCTCGAAGAGACGGCGTCCGGAGGGCGGAGCGTGCGCCAGGTGCTGGGTGACGACTTCGAGGGCTTCTGCGCGGAGCTGGCCGGCGGAGAGAGGGCCCGGAGCTATCGCGACCGGTGGCGCGAGCAGTTGAACAGGAACGTCGTAAGGAAAGTGGGCCGGCTAGGAGGCTGACGTGGGCATCCAAGACGTCATCGAGGGCAAGAGGCGGTGGCGGGCGCACATGGCGCGGGTCAAGGCGCTCCCGCCGGACTATCAGATCGTCTACAAGGAGATGCAGAGGTACCTCTTCAAGGCCGGACCGATCGACTTGTTTGACGGGTCCTCGCTCTCGGGGATCATCGATTTCTTCGAGGAGGGCGTCGCGACCGGCAAGGGAGTCCTGGAACTCGTCGGCAACGATGTCGCTGCCTTCTGCGACGACCTGATCAAGGACTCGCGCATGGGTCGGCCACCCCGAGCTGCCCGGCCAGAAAGTCGACGACCTCGGTCGGCACCCCCTGCACCGGATCGCTCAGAAACCGGCCGAGATGGCGCACGGTGGTGAGTTGGATGCCGACCCAAGGCGGTTGTGATCACTCCTCAGCTTCGCCTTCGCCATCAGCTGGCGGTCGGCGTCGTCGAGGTAGAAGAACGACTCAAGATCTGCCTGCGACACCGAGGCGCCGTAGCTGCCGTAGGCGGCTATGTCCTGATCACTAAGGAACTCGACCGGCATGGCCCGCACCATAGAACCCAAGCACTACAAGCCGAACGATAAGCGATCGGACCGTTACGTAGGGCTGCGCCGAAACGGGAACGTACGCTAACGACCCCGTGCGAGCCCTGCAGGACCCTGCCCTGGCCTGCGGCAAGGCGCTTACCGTACGAACCGGTTCCACTGCAGGTCCACCCCCGAGTCCATCGGTGCGAAACCCGGCACGGCCGGGCGCTGACGCCCGTCGGCGAGCGTGCCGGGCCGGCGGATGCCCCGGCGGTGAGCAGGCCTGCGGGCGACGTCGCGTCGGCGGCCGTGTCAGCGCGGCAACGGTCCGGTGTCAGCGCTTTCGGTGATGGTGGATGCCATGAACCGTTCGGCGATGGCGCAGTCCGCTCCCACACGCTCAAGCTTCCGCTCTGCACCTCATCCATGCGGTGTTGCTCGGTCCAGGTAGTCGGTGATACTTTGTACCGGTAGTAAGCACCACCGAGTAGTCCACGTGCCGGCAAGGCGTCCCCGGGACAGGCTCGAAGCGGAGATGCCCAAGGGAACGCTGGAGGGCATCGTCCTGGCGCCCCCTGTCCGGCCGGCCCGCGCACGGCTACGAGATCACGGCGTGCTGCGGGACCAGCGCTTCTCCGACATCGACGAGTTCTGGCGGACCTGGGGCTTCCCGGCCGACCGGCTCGAACAGCTCCGCACGGGAGGCAAGGAGACATGACGACAGGAACGAGCGAGCCGAAGAGCCGCTACCAGCAGTACTTCGAGATCGTCACCGGATCGCTGGAGGAGAAGAAGCGCTACCGGCGGTACAGGGCACGTATCAAGCAGCTTCCCGAGAACTACCGCATCGCGGTCGAAGCGCTGGAGCGGTACCTGATGCACTTCGGGCCGGTCGACGGCGCCGGGGCGATGGCGATGTACGACGACCTTGCCGAGCTGTTCGAGCAGGCCGCGGCGGACGGCACCCCCATCCGCGACATCTTCGGCGAGGACCCGGTGGAGTTCGTCGAGGCGTTCGTGGCCAACTACCCCCTCGGCCAGTACAGGAACCGGGAGCGCAACCGCCTCGCCAGCGCCGTCGAGCGAGCCGCCGGCGAGAACTCCACGACGAAGGACAGGACGGACTGATGACGACACAGCAAGCTGCGGCGATCCAGGTGCAGGGCCTGGAGAAGTCGTACAAGGAGCTGCGGGTGCTGCGCGGCGTGGACTTCACCGTGGCGCGGGGCAGCATCTTCGCCCTGCTCGGCTCCAATGGGGCGGGCAAGACCACGGCCGTGAAGATCCTTTCCACGCTGCTCAAGGCCGACGCGGGGACGGCACGGGTGAACGGCTTCGACGTCGCCGCCCAGGCCGCGGACGTACGCGCGTCGATCAGCCTCACGGGGCAGTTCGCCGCAGTGGACGAGATCCTCAGCGGGCGGGAGAACCTCGTGCTGGTCGCCCGGCTGCGGCATCTCAAGGACGCGGGCGCCATCGCGGATGAGCTACTCGCCCGCTTCTCCCTCACCGACGCGGGCGGACGGAAGGTCGCGACGTACTCCGGCGGCATGCGCCGCCGCCTGGACATCGCGATGAGCCTCATCGGGAACCCGCCCGTCATCTTCCTCGACGAGCCGACCACGGGCCTCGACCCCCAGGCCCGCATCGAGGTCTGGCAGGCCGTCAAGGAACTCGCCGGCCGCGGCACCACGGTGCTGCTCACCACGCAGTACCTGGACGAGGCCGAACAGCTCGCCGACCGGATCGCGATCCTCCACGAGGGCCGGATCATCGTCAACGGCACCCTGGCCGAGCTCAAGCAACTGCTCCCGCCCGCCAAAGTCGAATACGTCGAGAAGCAGCCGACCCTCGAGGACGTCTTCCTCACCCTCGTCGGCACGAAGGCCTGAGGAACAACGATGAGCAAGCACTTCTTCACCGACACGACCGTCCTGCTGGGACGCTCCTTGCGTCACATCACGCGCAGCCCCGACACCATCATCACCACCGCGATCATGCCGATCGCCATGATGCTGATGTTCGTCTACGTGTTCGGCGGCGCGATCAGAACAGGGTCGGATTCGTATGTGAACTACATGCTGCCCGGCATCCTGCTCATCACGGTGGCCTCCGGCATCGCCTACACCGCGTACCGGCTGTTCATGGACATGAAGGGCGGCATCTTCGAGCGCTTCCAGTCCATGCCGACCGCGCGGTCGTCGGTGTTGTGGGCGCACGTGCTGACCTCGCTGGTCGCCAATCTGATCTCCCTCGTAGTCGTCATGCTCGTGGCCCTGCTGATGGGCTTCCGCTCCTCGGCGGGAGTGCTGGCGTGGCTGTCGGTGGCGGGCATCCTGATCCTGTTCACCTTGGCGTTGACCTGGATCGCCGTCATCCCCGGCCTGTCCGCCAAGACCATGGAAGGCGCGAGCGCGTTCTCCTACCCGCTCATCTTCCTGCCCTTCCTCAGCTCGGCCTTCGTGCCCACCGACACCATGCCCGGCCCGCTGCGCGTCTTCGCCGAACACCAGCCGGTGACCTCCATCGTCAACGCCATCCGCGCCCTGTTCACCGGGCAGCCGGTCGGCACCGACATCTGGATCGCCCTCGCCTGGTGCGCCGGCATCCTCACCGTCGCGTACGGCATCGCCATGAGCACGTACCGCCGCAAGATCTCCTAGGCGAGTCCATCGGGCATGTCATGATCCCTCGGCCCCCGTCCCCTGTCAGGCCGCCTCCGGCGCGCCGGAGGCGGCCTGACAGGAGAACTGCTTCACGGCATCGCGTGGACGTGGTTGCAGCGGTCAGGCGCACCGGCCGTCACGACTGGGAGCGGAAGGCGGCCAGTTCCTCGGCGGCCTCGTTCAGGTCCTTGGCCGTGTCGATGGCGCGCCAGTACACCCCTTGCGGCAACTCGTAGCCCGCCAGGCGGCGCCGGCGGGCCAGGTGCGGGAAGGTGCTGCGCTCGTGGTCGCCCCTGTCCGGCAGCATCGAGGCGAACGCGGCGGAGAAGACGTAGACGCCGGCGTTGACCGGATAGGGCGAGGGCGGTGCCTCGACGAAGTCGAGGACGTTGCCGAACCGGTCGACGTCGACGGTGCCCCACGGCAGCCGTGGGCGGGCCAGGGCGAGCGTGGCGTGGGCGTCGCGCTCGTGATGGAAGGCCGCCATGGCGCGCAGGCCGAAGCGGGTCCAGATGTCGCCGTTGGTGGCGTACCACGGCTCGCCGGGGCGCGGCAGCGAGGCGGCGGCGAACTTCAGGCCGCCCCCACGTCCGAGCGCCTCCGTCTCGACCACCGGGATGACCTTGATGGGCAGGGACACCGTGCCGAGCCAGCCGAGCACCACCTCGGCCAGGTAGCCGCAGGAGATGACGACGTCGTTCACTCCCTCGGCCGCCAGCCATTCCAGCTGGTGGCCGATGATGGGCAGGCCGGTGCCGGGAATCTCGACCATCGGCTTGGGCCGGGTGTCGGTGTAGGGGCGCAGGCGTGAGCCCTGCCCGCCGGCGAGGATCACGGCCTGAGTCACCGGCCGCGAGGCGGGCGGCGACTCCCCGGCGGACGGGATGAGATCGTCGATGGTCATGTCGGCAATCCAGGAGGGCTCGGGGCGGCCGGTCGCCGGGGTCGGCCCGCAGCCGCCGCGCGGTCACGGCCCGGCAGGGGAGGTCGCGGGTTCAGGTGACGCGGCGCTGCAGGAGCATGCCCGGCCACTCCCCCACGGTGAAGGGGGCCGTGCGGGTGAAGCCGCAACTTTCGTAGTAGGCGACCAGGCGGCCGTCGTCGCCGGCGTAGCAGTCGACGCGCAGCAGGCTCACGCCGAGCTCGCGGGCCCGCTCGTAGGCGTGATCGAGCAGGGCCCGGCCGACGCCCTGCCCGGCGAAGGCCTTGTCGATGACCAGGCACTGGACGTACAGCTCGCTCTCGGCGGCGGGGGTGACGTAGTCGTGGGGGGCGCCGACGACCAGGCAGCCGGCGGGCCGGCCGGCGACCTCGGCGATGCGCATACCGCCGCCTTCGGCCCAGCCGGCGATCTGCCGCGCGCGTTTGTCGTCGCCGGTGAACGGGCGGCTGCCCCACTGGCCGGTGCGGCCCTGCGAGACCAGCCAGGCCACGGCGCTGTCGAACATGGCCAGCACGGCGATGACGTCGCCGCCGTCGCCTTTGCGGATGTGCATGGAGGTCAGGTCTTCTCCTTCAGGGCGCTGCCCTTCTTCCACTTGGAGAACGACAGCTGCCAGTAGCCCCAGCCGTTGTTCCATTCTAGGTCGCGGTCGGTGCCCTTGACGTCGACGACGTCTCCGCGCTGGACGTTGTCGAAGAACCATTTGGCCTGGTCGGGGCGGGCGTTGATGCAGCCGTGGCTGACGTTCTGCCTGCCCTGGGCCCAGACGTTGTTCTTGGCGTGGACGTACTCGCCGGAGTTGGAGATCCGCACCGCGTGGTCGATCATGACGTCGTAGTACTCGGGGTCGCCCTTCTTGCGGCCCGGGGAGATCATGCGGACGGGGTTCGCACGTTCCATGGTCAGGTGCACGCCGGAGGTGGTGGTGTACTCGCGGGTGGTGGCCTTGCCGGCGCTGATGCGCATGGTCTTGACGCGCTTGCCGTCCTTGTAGACGTACATCATGTGCTTGGCGACGTCGACCTTGCTGATCTGCTTGGCGCCGATCTTGAGGTTCGCGGTGTAGTCCTTGACGCCGTAGAGGCCCTTGCCGCCCTTGACGCCGGTGATGTCGGCGTGGAACTTCACCGTCTGGTGGGCCGGCCAGTACTTGGCGGTGCGGTAGATGACCTTGTTGTCGGCGACCCAGCGCCAGGCGCCGTCGACGGGCTTCTCCGCCTCCACCTCGAGGGCGCGCTCGATGGCGGCCTTGCTGGTGACGGGCTGGTTGAACGTCACGATGATGGGCGCGCCGACGCCGAGGGTCTCGCCCTTGGCGTTGGGGGTGACGTCGACGACCTGCAGCGCTCGCTCGGGCTTGGCGGTGGTGAAGCCGCTGGTGGAGGAGGTGGCGCCGGCCTTGGCGGTGACCGTGTAGTCGGTGGACGGCTTGAGCGGGGTCTTGGAGATCCACCGGGTCCTGTCGGCGTTGAAGCGGCCCTGGACCGGCTCGTCGTCGCCCTCGACGGTGACGTCCTCCAAAGCGCCGCCGGAGGCCGCGACGGTGATTCTTTTCTCCGGGCTGACCTTGGCGCTGCCCTCAGCGGGAGTGATCTTGATGGTGGGCGCCTGCGGGGTGGCCGAGGTGGTGGCCTCGGGCGCGTCAGGTGTTCCCGAGGGTGCGCCACCGGAGCATGAGGCCGTCAGCGCCGCCGCAGTGAGCAGCGCGAACGCGGTGGCGGGCTTCCTCCAAGCAGGCGCAGCGTTCAAGACAATCCTTTCCCATAAGGGCACCAAGGCACCCCAAAAACCATAATGCTCCTGCAAGTGAGACGACGAATGATTTAGGAGAGTTCGGTCACATTTCAATCACTTCTGTGCGGGTGATCTCCCGCAGGTCAGCGCGTTGCGAGGCGGTGGGTGAGGCCGGTGTGCCGACGTCCCGCCCCTCTGGTGCGCACGGCCTGGGCCAGAGCCCGGCGCGAGCCGACGATCACGACGAGTTTCTTGGCGCGCGTGATGGCGGTGTAGAGCAGGTTGCGCTGCAACATCATCCAGGCGCTGGTGGCCAGCGGGATGACGACCGCGGGATATTCGCTGCCCTGCGAGCGGTGGATGGAGACGGCGTAGGCGTGGGCCAGCTCGTCCAACTCGTCGAAGGCATAGTCGACCGCCTCGTCCTCGTCGGTCAGGACGGTCAGCTTGTGCTCGTCGGGACGGATGTCGGTGACGATGCCGACCGTGCCGTTGAACACCCCGGCCGCGCCCTTGTCGTAGTTGTTGCGCAGTTGGGTGACCTTGTCGCCGACGCGGAAGACACGGCCGCCGTAGCGGCGCTCCGGCATGCCCTCCCGGGCCGGGGTCAGCGCCTCCTGCAAGGCCGTGTTGAGCGCGCCCGCCCCGGCCGCGCCGCGGTGCATCGGCGCCAGCACCTGCACGTCGCGGCGGGGATCGAGCCGGAAACGGCGCGGGATGCGGCGGGCGACCACGTCGACCGTCAGCGCCGCGATCTCCTCCGGCTCCTCGCACGGGAACAGGAAGAAGTCCCCCATGCCTTCCAGGACCGGATGGTGACCGGTGTTGACCCGATGGGCGTTGACCACGACGCCGGACTCCTGCGCCTGGCGGAAGATCTGCGTCAGCCGCACGCGCGGCACGTCCTCGGCGGCCAGCAGGTCCTTGAGCACCTCTCCGGCGCCGACCGAGGGCAGCTGGTCGACGTCGCCGACGAACAGCAGGTGCGCGCCCGGGGCGACCGCCTTGACGAGCTTGTTGGCCAGCAGCAGATCCAGCATCGACGCCTCGTCGACCACGACGAGATCGGCGTCCAGCGGGTTGTCGCGGTCGAAGGTGGCCTCGCCGCCCGGGCGCAGCTGCAGCAGCCGGTGCACCGTGGTGGCCTCGTGGCCGGTCAGCTCCGCCAGGCGCTTGGCGGCCCGGCCCGTCGGCGCGGCCAGGATCACCCGGGCCCGCTTCGCCCTGGCCAGCAGCACGATCGAGCGCACGGTGAAGCTCTTGCCGCAGCCAGGCCCGCCGGTCAGCACCGCGACCTTCTCCGT
The DNA here is from genome assembly GCF_052245635.1 of Nonomuraea sp. KM88. Classification (NCBI taxonomy): domain Bacteria; kingdom Bacillati; phylum Actinomycetota; class Actinomycetes; order Streptosporangiales; family Streptosporangiaceae; genus Nonomuraea; species Nonomuraea sp. KM88. The sequence continues at coordinate 382,368 of NZ_JBQQCC010000005.1, forward strand.
CAGCGCCAGGCGCACCGCCTGGCGCTGCTCGGCCGCCAGCTCGGCGCCCGTCTGGCCGCGCAGCCACTGCTCGGCCCGCTCCCAGTCGACGTCGGCGAACGCCTTGAGCCGGTCGTGGCCGTTGCCCAGCAGCCCCCGCAAGCCGGAGGCCAGCGACAACTCCGCCCGCTGGAAGGGCGGCAGGTAGACGGCCGGCACCACGTTGTCGCCCGCGGGGATCGGCTCGCGCACCACGCCCTCGGCCGCCACCAGCTCCTCCAGGCAGGCGGACACCAGGTCGGCGGGCACCTCCAGGATCTTGACCGCGTCGCCCACCAGGTTGGGTGCCGGCAGGTAGCAGTGGCCGTCGTCGGCGGCCTGCGACAGGGTGTAGCGCAGCCCGGCCATGACCCGCTCGGGGCTGTCGTGCGGGATGCCCACCGCCTGGGCGATGGTGTCGGCCGTCTTGAACCCGATCCCCCACACGTCGTCGGCCAGTTTGTACGGCTGCGTCCTGACGACGGAGATGGACGACTCGCCGTACTGCTTGAAGATGCGCACCGCGATCGAGGTGGACACGCCGACACCCTGCAGGAAGATCATCACCTCTTTGATGATCTTCTGTTCCTCCCAGGCGGCGGCGATCATCTTCGTCCGCTTGGGGCCCAGCCCCGGCACCTCGGCCAGGCGCCCCGACTCCCGCTCGATGACCTCCAGCGTGTCGACGCCGAAATGGTCGACGATCCGCTCGGCCATCTTCGGGCCGATGCCCTTGATCAGTCCGGAGCCGAGATAGCGGCGGATGCCCTGCACGGTGGCCGGCAGCACCGTGGTGTAGGACCACACCTCGAACTGGCGGCCGTAGCGGGGATGGGAGGTCCAGCGGCCCCGCAGCCGCAGCGACTCGCCCACCTGCGCACCCAGCAGCGGGCCGACGACGGTCAGCAGATCGGAGCCGGAACGCTCGGTGGCCACCCGGGCGATCGTGTAGCCGCTGGTCTCATCGGCGTAGGTGATGCGTTCAAGCACTGCGCACAATTCGGTAACGTTATTTTCTGCACCTGCGTCCGGCCTTCCCACACGACGAGATTAGGGCAGATCAACATCCCCCGGCACCTGCCCCGAGCCGCTGAGCCCCCGAATCATCACGAACGCGTGAGCACTTCTTCCCTCTCCGGGCCTTGATGGCGTCCCGCCAGGGCTTCACATCACCTCCTCGCCGCTCGCGGAGCGCGGCGGCGAGGGCGAGCGCCCGACTCATCCTCGAACGCCCGGACCGAAACCCCGAGTTGGGTGGCACCGTCACCCGCTGCGGCCTGTGACTCCGCTCCATTTCGGGGCTCATGACACGGATCCGAGCGGAGGGCCGAACGGGCTACACCTATGTCAGACGGCGTCTGTCCGCCCGTCCCCATCAGAAACGGGGACGGCAGTTATGACGGGATTATGACGGCCCCATGGTTGCCTCGGGGGACCCAGACGCAACACATCCAAGGACGTAGGGAAAGGCACATATGAGATCGCTGCTAAGGCTGGCGGCCACGGCTGCGCTTGTTGCCGTGGGCACTGCCAGCGTGGCCACGCCTGCCGGGGCCGCCTATGAGCCCTGGATCCGCGGGGAGTGGGGGACGTACGTTGCGGCAACGCCCAACTTCAACGACACGCGGCACTGCACATGGGATCTGACGAATCGTGCCGCCCGAGCCTGCGCCACGAAGTCTGCCGTCTACGTCGGCGACGGTGCGCCGGACAGTCGGTCCGCGGTGGGTGAGATGGTAGTACACGTCCACGGCTCCACCCATAGGGTTGTGTGCCGCAACGGCGCCGGCTACGGAAAATGGGTCAAGTGCTCGATCGACACCACTAGCGCGTCTTACATCGAGGTCGGGGCAGGAACGTACGGCTACGACGGCTACCACAGCTTCAGGGCTCCGAGAGGAGTTTACGCGTGGCCTAACTAGGATGGGGAGATCGACGTCAGCCTGCAGGCTCCGGCGAGGAGCCGAACTTCAACCGGCGATCTGTACGCAATGGCACTTCCCCATAAGGGCCCTCGTGGAGTTGGCCCGGGTTCGGTGGACACCTGATCTCTGGTGATCCGTTTCGTCCTCACCGGATTCAAGCAACGTTTCCCGACATCGGCGTGCTCCCCACCGCGATCGACGACCAGATGGGACGCCAGAGCGGCCTCGACGAGTACATCGACTGGTGGGTGCGCGACGTTCCCTGGTACGACCCGCAGATCATCGCCGAACGTCACGCCCAGGGACGCGAGGCGTGGTGGTACCTCCACGCGGGCAACGTGAATCCGACACCGAACATGTTCGTCGGCTACGACCCCGGCCAGCTGCGCACGCTGCTCGGCCCGATGGCTCACCAGGCCGGCGTCGACGGGTTTCTCTACTACCGGGTCGACCGCTGGTACGGCCATCCGATCCTGGACGACGGCCCGCTCAGCACCTGGGACCCGCGCACGTGGAACACCTACGCGGGCGACGGATCGCTGCTCTATCCCGGCCCCGACGGGCCGATCCCGTCGATCCGGCTGGAGAACGTGCGCGACGGCCTGGAGGACTACAACCTCCTGGAGTCGCTGCGCGAGGCGATCGACGGCGCCCCGACCGGCGCCGACCCGGCCCTGCCGGCGAAGGCGAGGGGGCTGGCCGGCGCGAAGGTCGTCGTCACCGACACCTACGAGTACGTCTGGGCGCCCGCCGCCTACCGCGACTGGCGGACGGACGCGATCAAGGTCACCACACGGCTCCGAGCCGGAGGCGCGCAGCGATGACGAGCCGACGCACGTTCCGCAACCAGCTCGGGCTCAACGGTCAGGACATGGCCCGGCTGGCTCGGCTGGTCGCGGGGAGTCCCGTAACCGGGGACGGACACGGGCACGAAGGAGGGCTCCGTCCCGCTGCCGGGACGGAGCCCTGGTGACGTCCGGGTCGTGGCCGCGGCGCCTCACCCCTCGCGCGCGGGGCGAGGCCCCTCGGTCACCCTGTCACTGACCGCCGGGAGCGCCACCGCCGCCGGGGGCGGGAGTGGTCGGGCTCGGGCTGGGCGCGGGAGCGGTCGGGCTCTGCGTGGGCTTCGGACGGGTGCAGCTGCTGAAGCCCTCGTTGTAGCCGTCCCGGAAGCCGCGCCGGAAGGCGCCGCTGCCGGACATCTGCAGGTCGTGGTCCCGGCCGGCGCGGCAGTCCGCGCGGCCCTCGGCGAAGCCGTCCCTGCGGCCCGCGTTGTAGCGACGCCTCTTGGCCCTGCGCCGCGGCGGCTGGGCGAGTTCTTCGGTGGCGCTGTGCATGGTGGTGGAGGTCGTCGCGGTGAGGTTCTGGGCGATGGACACGGCAGAGGTGTCCGAGGCAACGGCCGGGTCGACGGCCAGTGCGGCGATGAGCGCTGGACTGAGCAGCAGCACGCCTGCCTTGGAGCGCTTCATGCTTCCCCCTTTTTCTGCGGTCGCCGGGCCCGGCGTGACGGTCGATGCCGTCGCCGTGGTCCGGCGTCTTCCGACAGCGTGGCGAATGCCTTGTCACCGGCCCGTCATGCGGGCGTGACCGGGGCGTGACGGCGCCCGCATGGGAGGAAGGCGCTCCGTGAGCAGACCCGCGACCCGCTCGCGCAAGCGGGGCGTCGGCGTGATGCCGAGTTCGTCGCGCAGATTTCGCTCGAACGCCTGGAAGTGACGGAGTGCATCAGCCTGGTTGCCCTCGGCCAGATGCGCGTCCATCAAGGCGGCGCAAGCGCTTTCCCGCAGCGGTTCGGCGTGGACGGCCACGCCCGCGGCAGCCACCGCCTCGGCGAAGCGCCCCGCCTGCAGGAACCAGCCCGACAACGCCTCCAGCGCGTGCAGGCGCAACTGGTGCCATTCGTCCGAGGCGGCCAGCACCCATTCGTCGTACCAGCCGGGCAGCAGGCCGTCCGACAGCGCCTCGATCGAGCCGGCGCACACGTCGCCGTCCTGCGGGGGCTCCAGCGGGTCCAGCAGGCGCCGCGCCAGGGACCTGGCCTCGTCGAGGTCCACTCCGACCTCCGGGCACAGTCCGAGGCCGCTCGAGTCGACGCGCAGCAGCCGCCGGCCGTCCCCGTCCAGGCGGGCCAGCGCGGAACGCAGGCTGGCCTGCGCCCGCCGCTCCGGCACCCCCGGCCACAGCGCCGCCGCCATCACCGACCGGGTCACCATGTTCCTGCTGAGCGCCAGGTACGCCAGCAGGCGCTCCGATCCGCTGGACAGCACGATCTGCTCCTCACCGGCCATCAGCCGGAAACCACCGAGAAGCATGAGAAGGACGGCCCGCGAGCCGCTGTCCGCCATCTCCGGTCCCCTTCACTGTGCGGGATCAGACTCATCCGTGGGGGACCCAGACCATCGGTCTGCTGCACACCCTACCTGCGGCGATAGCACCGAACCGGTAGAAAATCGTCGGTGCCGTCACGAAATTTCGGCAACGTCGGCACCCTCCGGCGTCCGGAGGCGCGGGCGCGCTCCCGCGTGGCGGGCCCGGACGGACGGTCAGGAGGAAAGGGCCCGACCCGGCCCCCGCGTGGCGGCTAATCTTGTCGCCCATGACGCAGGTGGGACACAGGACGGCACGTGCGCTGCTACGCAGGCTCGCCGTCGAACAGGCCGAATGCAGGGTGCCGTCGCTGACGGCCGCGATCGTGCGCGACGGCGCGACGGCGTGGTTCGGCGGGCGCGGTCGCGTCGACGGCGCCGCACCGACCGCCGCCACCCAGTACCGGCTCGGATCGATCACCAAGAGCATGGTCGCCGTCGTCGTCATGCGGCTGCGCGACGAAGGCGCGCTACGGCTGACCGACCCGCTGGACGAACACCTGCCCGGCGCGCCACTGGGGCACCTGACGATCGCCCAGCTGCTGTCGCACACCGCCGGTCTGACCGCGGAGCCGCCCACCGACTGGTGGGAGCGCACCCCCGGCGTGCCCGCAGCCGAGTTGCTGGCCCGTCTCGGGCCTGGCGAGCTCAAACACCGGCCAGGCCGGCGTTTCCACTACTCCAACCTCGGCTTCGCGCTGCTCGGCGAGCTCGTGGCCCGCCTGCGCGGCACCACGTGGCTCAAGGCCGTACGCGCCGAGGTGCTCGACCCGCTCGGCATGCACGACACCACCGCCCGGCCCCGCGCCCCCCACGCCACCGGCTACGCCGTGCACCCGTGGGCCGACGTGGTGCTGGCCGAACCCGAACACGACGCCGACGCCATGGGCCCCGCGGGACAACTGTGGTCCACCCCGCACGACCTGGCCCGCTGGGCGGCCTTCCTCGGCGGCGACACCGCGGGCGTGCTGTGCCCCGGCACCCTCGCCGAGATGCGCGAGCCGGCCGGCGTCGACGACGGCGACACCTGGACCGGCGGGTTCGGGCTCGGCCTGCAGCTGGCCAGGCCCGGCGGCCGCCGCCTGGCCGGCCACACCGGGTCGATGCCCGGCTTCCTGGCCACCGTGTGGGCCGACCCCGCGGCCGGCGTGGGGGTGCTGTTCATGGCCAACACCACCTCCGGGCTCAGCGGCAGGCTCGCCACCGACCTGCTGGACATCCTGGAGGAGTACGAACCGCGGCTGCCCGACGAATGGCAGCCGGCCGCCGCCGACCCCCACCTGCTGGAGCTGACCGGGTTGTGGCACTGGGGGCCGAAACCGTACGCGCTGCGGCTGCTGCCCGAGCGCGGGCTGTCGCTGGAACCGGTCGGCGGCGGCGGGCGGGCCTCCCGGTTCGTGCCGCAGGACGACGGCACGTGGCTGGGCCTGGACGGCTACTACGCCGGGGAGACGCTGCGGGTGGCGGCCGACCACCTCGACCTCAACACCTTCATCTTCACCCGCGACCCCTACGACACCGGCGCGCCGGTGCCGGGGGGCGTGACCGGCTGGCACGCCTGACCACAGCCGGACGGCCGCCTCCCCTGGCGGTCGCCCGGCGCCGCGGCGGCGGGTCAACCATGTTCGGCCCGGTCCTGGGCAGGTGGGGCGGAACCCTCCCCCCGGTTCCCGGGGAGATCGCCGCGCTGATGCGGGAGCTCTCCCCGGCAGGAAGAGCTCGTCGAGTAGCGAGGACCGGCAACGATGCAGTCGAACGAAGACCTGGCGGCAGGCTCCGGCAGCCTGCGAGAGGCCGAGCAGGCGTTCCAGGCGGTACGCGGGCGCCTGTTCGGGATCGCGTACCGCATGCTGGGCAGCGTCAGCGAGGCCGACGACCTGCTCCAGGAGGTGTGGATCCGATGGCAGACGAGCGACCGGCGCAACGTGCGCAACGCCGAGGCGTTCCTCGCCACCACGACCACCCGGCTGGCGATCAACGTGCTGCGATCGGCACGGGCACGCCGCGAGACCTACGTCGGCCCGTGGCTGCCCGAGCCCGTCGACACCAGCGCCGACCCGGCGCTGGGCGCCGAGCGCGCCGAGGCCCTGGAAGTCGCGGTGCTGATGCTGCTGGAGCGGCTCACGCCCACCGAACGCGCGTCGTACGTGCTGCGCGAGGCATTCGACCACTCCTACGAGCGGATCGCCGAGATCATCGGGCATTCCCCGGCGAACGTGCGCCAGCTGGTCAGCCGCGCGCGCAAGCACCTGGCCGCGGGGCGGCGCGCCAGCGTCGCCGCCTCCGAGCAGCGGCGGCTGCTGACCGCGTTCGTGGCGGCAGCCCGGTCAGGGGAGATCGCCGGGCTCGAGGCGCTCCTCGCCGAGGACGTCGTCTCCTACTCCGACGGCGGCGGCGCCGTGCGCGCGTCGAAGTTCCCGGTCGTCGGCCGCCACCGCGTGGCCAGGTACGTGCACGCGTTCGCCGGCACGTTCTGGCAGGGCGTGACGGTGGAGCCGGTCGAGGCCAACGGGCACGCCTCGGTCCGGCTGTCCCACGAGGGGCGGGTGGTCGCCGTCGTCACGGTGAGCGTCACCTCCGACGGCATCGACCGGGTGTTGTGGATGATGAACCCGTCGAAGCTCGCCGCGGTGGCCGCATGAGCCGCGCCGCCCGGCCCCGCGGGCGCCAGGGCCGGGCGATGCGGGCCACTCCAGCAAGGGCGGCGTGGCCGGGCCTATAGTGAGTCAGATGGCTGACTCGAAGGGTTCGCGGGCCACGACGGCGACCGCCAAACGGCAGCGGCTGACGGCCGCCGCCGCCCGGGTCGTGCACCAGCAGGGCGTCGAGCGCACCACCATCGCCGACATCGCCCGCGCCGCCGACGTTCCCGTGGGCAACGTCTACTACTACTTCAAGACCAAGGACGACCTCGTCGCGGCCGCACTCACCGAGCACGCCCACGCGCTGCGGACCCTCACCACCCGCCTCGACCGCCTTCCCGACCCCAGGCAGCGGCTCAAAGGCCTCGTCGAGGCCTGGGTCGGCGAGCGCGAGCTCGCCGCCCGCTACGGCTGCCCCACCGGCACCCTCGCCGCCGAGCTGGGTAAACGCGAGGAGGGCGGCCTCCACGAGGAGAGCGGCAAGGTCATCCGGCTGCTGCTCGACTGGGCCGGACGCCAGTTCCGGCAGCTCGCACTGCCCGACCCCGACGGGCTCGCGCTGACGCTGGTCAGCGCCTACCAGGGCATGTCGCTGCTGGCCAACGCGCTGCGCGAGCCCGGCGTCATGACCCGCGAAGGCCGGCGGCTGGCCGACTGGCTCGACTCCCTCCCCGACCTGCGCGACTGACCCGCGACCGGCTCGGCCGCCGTCGCGCGCCGCGGCGTCGTGCCGGACCGCCGGCGCGGGTAGGGTCCGAGCGGGAGGAGACCATGTGGTCACGCGCCTAGGGAGCCGGATGAAACCCGTGTACACGGCCGTCGCCGTCCACGTGCCCGCGCCGCCGGAACGCGTCTTCGCGCTGATCACCGACTGGCCGAGGCACCGGGAGTGGATGTTCATGACCACCGCCCGCCAGGTGGGCGAGCACGCCGTCGAGGCCTACACCGGCGTGCGGCCGTTCGGCTTCCTCGACACGATGACGATCACCCGCTGGGAGCCGCCCACTCTGGTGATCATGAACCACACCGGGCGCGTGGTGCGCGGCCGCGGCGCGATCCGGGTGCGGCCGCACGACGGCGGCAGCCGGGTCGTCTGGGCCGAGGAGCTGAGCCTGCCGTTCGGGCCGCTCGGCCGGGCCCTGTGGCCGCTGGCCCGCCCGCTCGTCCGCGCCCTCACCCGCCACTCCCTGCGCAAGCTGGGCGCGCTGCTGCGCCGCTGATCCCGCCGACGCTGCGCGGGATCGGGTCGATCGACGCCTCACGGGGGCGTGCGCGGCTCCGGACGGGCGGTCAGATCAGGGCCGGCGGACCTGACGTCGGCCGGTCAGAACTGCGGGATTACCGTGGGAAGAGGTGTCGATCCGGCGTTGGGGGCACGACGCATGAAGCGACGCTCCACGAAGACTGTGATCGCCGCCGGGGCATTCCTGGCCGCGATCGTCACGGGTTCGGGGGCCACCGCGGCGGCCATGGGATCTCCGCCGATCCCTTCCCCGAGTCCTTCTCCCACGGGTCCGCAGCCGACGTGCCCGGGCATGGGGCAGATGCGTCCCATCACCAGCGAGTACGACTACCTGTCGCAGATGGTGCCGCACCACGAGGACGCCATCACTGCGGCCCGGCAGCTGCGGCGGTCCACCAGACCCGAGATGCGGCAGCTCGGGCAGTCCGTCGTCACGACGCAGACCGCCGAGGTCGGCAGGATGAAGGGCTGGCTGGAACAGTGGTACCGGCAGAGCCCGGCGCCGAGCCCGAGCGGGACCACGATGCCCGACCTGTCGGGGCTGTCGGGAGATCAGCTCGACAGGACGTTCCTGCAGCACATGATCCCGCACCACATGATGGCGATCATGATGTCGCAGCAGCTCCTCATGCACGGTGAGGCGCAGCATGCCGACGAAATGACGCCAGGGCCATACCGGCGGTCATGGCCCGGGCTCGCGCCGGCGCGCTGAGCCGTTCAGGCCCCGGCCACCTGGGGAACGTTCACCCTGAGGTGGGAAACCAGGCGGGACGCCGTAACCAGGCGACGCACCGCCGAGGCGGGACGCGACCGTCCACGGGCGTCCGCCGTCATCACAACGACGCCGTCGAAGGAGACACCTGTCATGCGTGGAGCAGTTCTGCACGGCCCGGGCGACGTACGCGTCGAGGACCGCGCCGACCCGCGGATCGTCCAGCCCACCGACGCGATCATCCGCGTCACCGCGGCGTGCGTCTGCGGCTCGGACCTGTGGCCCTACCGCGGCATCGACCAGGGTGACGGCCCGGCACCGATGGGACACGAGTACGTGGGCGTCGTCGAGCAGACCGGCGACCAGGTTGAAACGATCAAGGTCGGGGACTTCGTCGTCGGCTCGTTCTTCGCCTCCGACAACACCTGCGAGATCTGCCGGGCGGGCTACCAGTCCCGGTGCGTGCACGCCGAGCTGATGGGCGCGATCGGCACCCAGGCCGAGTACGCCCGGATCCCGCTGGCCGACGGCACCCTCGTCGCCACCCCCGGCCAACCGGACGCGGGCCTCGTCCCCAGCCTGCTGACCGCCTCCGACGTGCTCGGCACCGGCTGGTTCGGCGCCGTCGCCGCAGAAGCCGGGCCCGGCAGGACGGTCGCCGTCGTGGGCGACGGAGCGGTCGGGCTGCTCGGCGTCCTGGCCGCCAGGCAGCTCGGCGCCGAACGCATCGTCGTCTTCAGCCGCCACGCCGACCGGCAGGAGCTCGCCGTCGAGTTCGGCGCCACCGACCTCATCTCCGAACGCGGAGACCAGGGCGTCGCCCAGCTGAAGGAGCTCACCGGAGGTCTGGGCGCGCACTCGGTCATCGAGGCCGTCGGCACCCAGGAATCGATGATGCAGGCCATCCGCTCCACCCGGCCCGGCGGCCACGTCGGCTACGTCGGCGTCAGCCACGACGTCGCGCTGCCGGGCGAGGAGCTGTTCTTCTCCGCCGTGCACCTGCACGGCGGCCCGGCTCCGGTCCGGCGCTTCCTGCCCGAGCTCATCGACCTGATCTGGGACCGGAAGATCGATCCCGGCAGGGTCTTCGATCTCGACCTCCCACTGGAGGAGGCCGCCGAGGGCTACCGGGCGATGGACGAACGCCGCGCCATCAAGACCATGCTCCGCCCCTGACCCGCCACCGAAGGAACAACCATGGGACTCAGGACTCCAGGAAGTGCAGAACGGCCAGCACCCGGCGGCTGTAGCCGGCGGTGTGCGACAGACCGAGCTTGTCGAACAGCGAGTTGACGTGCTTCTCCACCGCGCTCTGCGACACGTGCAGCGCCTGCGCGATCGAGGCGTTGGTCAGCCCCTGCGCCATCCGCTCCAGCACCTCGCGCTCGCGCGCGGTGAGCCGGGCCAGGGGATCGACCTGGGTGGTGCGGGCCAGCAGTTGCCGCACCACCTCGGGGTCGAACGCCGCTCCCCCGGCCCCCACCCGCTCCAGCGCGTCGAGGAAGTCGCCGACCTGCGCCACCCGGTCCTTCAACAGGTAGCCGACCCCTTCGACGTCCGCGCTCATCAGCTCGGTGGCGTACCTCTTCTCGACGTACTGCGACAGCACCAGCACCTTCACCGCCGGCCAGCGTGTCCTGATCTCCAGGGCGGCTCGCAGCCCCTCGTCGGTGTGGGTCGGCGGCATGCGCACGTCCACCACCGCGATGTCCGGCTCGTACGCCGCCACCGCCGACACCAGCGACTCGGCGTCGGCCACCGCGGCGGCGACCTCGTGGCCCTCCTCCACCAGCAGCCGGACCAGGCCCTCGCGCAGCAGCGTGGAGTCCTCGGCCAGGATCACCCGCACGGCAGCACCGCCGTGATCGACGTCGGACCGCCCGGCGGGCTGGTCAGCTCGAACGTGCCGTCCAGCGCCGCCACCCGCCTGGCCAGCCCGGACAGGCCGCCGCCCGCCGGGCTCGCGCCGCCGCGGCCGTCGTCGCGCACCCGCACGACCACCTGGGAGTCCTCCTCGTCCACCTCGACCGTGATGAGCGTGGCGGCGGCGTGCTTGGCGGCGTTGGTCACCGCCTCGCTGACCACGAAGTAGGCCGCCGTCTCCACCGCCATCGGCGGCCGTCGCCGCAGCTCGCAGGCTACTTTGACGGGAACGTTGGACCGCTCGGCCACGCCCGCCAGCGCCTCGCCCAGACCGAGGGAGTCCAGGCCGCTCGGATAGGCCCGCCAGGCCACCTCGCGCAGCTCCGCGAGCGCCTCCTGCGCCTCCTGGTGCGCCTGCTCCAGCAGTTCCGTGCGGCCCCGCTTCGAGCGTCCGATCAGCATCGACAGCGCCACCAGCCGCTGCTGCAGCCCGTCGTGCAGGTCACGCTCGATCCTGCGCCGCTCGGAGTCGACCGCGGCCACGATGCCGGCCCGGCTCTCGGCCAGCTCGGCGATCCTGCGTTCCAGCACCTGGGTGCGGTCGGGGCCCAGCATCCGCATGATCAGCATGCGCTCCAGCGCGTGTACCCCGACGATGCCCGACAGGTCGAGGAACAGCAGCACGCTGCCGGCCACCACGGTGTAGGCCAGCAGGGGCACGGACGGCAGCATGCCGTCCAGCGGCTTGCCCTGGCCCCAGAACACGACGATGTACACCGCCGCGCCCGTGCCGTAGACGAGCAGCGCGATCACCATCCCGCCCAGCAGCCCGAGCGGGACGCGCGCGGCGAGGTAGCGAGACGCGCCCAGGTCGCTCTCCGTGAGCGCGGTGAGGCCGGCGGTGTCCAGGCGCAGGCGGCGGGCTTCGAGCCGGGCCAGGCGCCGGGAGGCGGCGACGACGTTGGGATTGGCCAGGAACGGCAGCGCCACCAGCAGGAACACGAGCCCGCACAGCGCCGTCATGGCGCCGAGCGTCACGGCGCCGAGCAGCCGCAGGCCCTCAGCGGCCAGACGCATGCCTGCCCTTGCGCCGTTCGGTCAGCCGGACCCCGATGAACACCAGGATGGCCAGCACGACCAGGCCGACCACCACGTAGCTGCCGGCCCCCACGTACGTCTCGACGACCGACCACTGCTCGCCCAGGAGATAGCCGGCCATCACGAAGATCGTGTTCCAGATGAGGCTGCCGGCCGTGGTCAGCGCCGTGAAGATCGGCAGCGGCATGCGCTCCACGCCGGCGGGGATGGAGATCAGGCTGCGGAAGACGGGGATCATCCGGCCGAAGAAGACGGTCTTGCGGCCGTGGCGGCCGAACCAGGCCTCGGTCTTCTCGATGTCGGACGTCTTCACCAGTGGCAGCTTGGCGGCCAGCGCCAGGGTGCGTTCGCGGCCCAGCGCCGCGCCCACCCCGTAGAGCGCCAGGGCCCCCAGCACCGAGCCGAGCGTCGTGAACACCAGCACCTCGATCAGGCCCAGCTCGCCCCTGCTGGCGGTGAAGCCCGACAACGGCAAGATCACCTCGCTCGGCAGGGGCGGGAAGAGGTTCTCCAGCGCAATCGCGAGGCCCGCCCCGGGCGCCCCGAGGCTCTCCATCAGTCCAACCAGCCAGTCAGTCATGGCACCAACGCTAGGCAAGATCGGACATGACGGTAATGCGGCAGGTGGCCGTCCAGGACTGCGGTAAACCACAGCCCCGACGTACCGTACACTGTACGGCCGTGAGCCCCTTGACGGATCTGGTACGACACGCGGCAGTCTTCCAACCCGGCGATCCCCCCAGGTCGGGGGTGGTCGCCTTTCTCGATCCGGACGGCGAGTCCACCATGACGGTGGCCGAGCAGAACGGTGGCGAGGTGCGCACCCAGCAGGTCGCGGCGACCGTCGTGCCGGTGCACGAGGCAGTGGCCGCGCTGGCCCGGGCCCGCACCGGCCCCGACGTCCACCCTGCCACACGATTCTGGGGCGCGGTGGCCCTCGTGGCGCTCCAACTCGTCACGCGGGGCCGCGTGCTGCCCGGGGTGACGGCGGGCGAGCACGACTCCTGGCGGGCGGGGCCGCTGGACGCCGCCGACCTCCGGCGCGTACGCGACCTGGCCGATGCCATGCCCCCCACTGCCCGCGCCGCACCCCTGGGAAACCCGCGGGACGCCGGGATCAGGCTGCCCGACGCCGAACCGCTCGTGCGCGCCTTCCTGGACGCGGTCGCCGACACCATGCCGCGCTCCCCCGGCGCCGTCAGGGCCACCGGCACCACCGCCTACGCCGCCATGAAGCCCGTCAAGGTGCCGCACCTGCGCGGATGGGCCGAGGAGGTGTCGGCCGGGCTCGACGCCGGCGTGCGCCTGTCGCTGCGGCTGGAGGCCGGCGACCTGTCCGGCGAGCCGGCAGGTGACCTCGCCGGTGAGCTGGCCGGTGAGTTCCGCGCCGTCGTCCAGGTGCACAGCCTGGCCGACCCCTCGCTCGTCGTCGACGCCGCCGCCCTGTGGCAGCGCGGCGGGCATGGCGGTGGGCACGGCCTCGGCGCCCGCGCCAGGATCGAGACCACCCTGGCAGTCCGCCGCGCCGCCCGCGCCTGGCCTCGCCTCGAACGGCTGCTCGACAGCGCGGTCCCCGACGAGCTCACCCTCTCCGACGGTGACGTCGACGACCTCCTCGCCGGCGCCGCGGAGCGCCTGGCCGCCATCGGCGTCGAGGTGCACTGGCCCAAGTCACTCGTACGCGGCCTGAGCGCCCGCGCGGTCATCGGCGAGCGCGACAGCGCGCCCTCCGACATGCCCTCGTTCCTCGGCGGCCACCAGCTGACCAGCTTCGACTGGCAGCTCGCCCTCGGCGGCGAACGCCTGACCCCCGCCGAGATGGACCTGATCGCCGAGGCCCACCGCCCCGTCGTACGGCTGCGCGAGCAGTGGGTGCTCATCGACCCCGACCTGGCCCGCAAGGCCCGCCGGGAGCTCAAGCCCCTGACCGGGCTCGAAGCGCTCGGCGCCGCCCTGACCGGGACGGTCGAGGTCGACGGCGAGCAGATCGAGGCCGAGCCCACCGCCTGGCTGCGCGACCTGCGCGAACGCCTCGCCGAGCCAGCCGACGTCGGCCCGCCGCCCGGGCTGGCCGCCACCCTGCGCGACTACCAGCTGGCCGGGCTGCGCTGGCTGGCCAGGATGACTTCCCTCGGCCTCGGCGGCTGCCTGGCCGACGACATGGGCCTCGGCAAGACGATCACCGTGATCGCCCTCCACCTGCACCGCACGGGCACCGGCCCGACGCTCGTGGTGTGCCCGGCCTCGCTGCTGGGCAACTGGGAGCGGGAGATCACCAGGTTCGCGCCCGGCGTGCCCGTGTGCCGCTACCACGGCTCCGCCCGCACGCCCGCCGACGAGGGGTTCGTGCTGACCACGTACGGCACCATGCGTCTCGACGCGGACCGCCTGGCCGCCCACCCGTGGGGCCTGCTCGTGGCCGACGAGGCCCAGCACGTCAAGAACCCCGCGTCCGGGACCGCCAAGGCCCTGCGCGAGATCCCCGCCGCCGCCCGCGTCGCGCTGACCGGCACCCCCGTGGAGAACAACCTGTCGGAGCTGTGGGCCATCCTCGACTGGACCACGCCCGGACTGCTCGGCCCGCTCAGCAGGTTCAGGGCGCGATGGGCCAAACCCGTCGAGTCCGGCGACCGCCAGGCGGCCGAACGGCTGGCGCGGCTGGTCGGCCCGTTCCTGCTGCGCCGCCGCAAGAGCGACCCGGGCATCGCGCCCGAGCTGCCGCCCAAGACCGAGACCGACCGTCCCGTCGCGCTCACCACGGAGCAGGCCGGGCTGTACGAAGCCGCCGTACGCGAGATCATGGCCCGGATCAGGGACGCCCAGGGCATGGCCAGGCGCGGCCTCATCGTCAAGCTGCTCACCGGGCTCAAGCAGATCTGCAACCACCCCGCCCACTACCTGCACGAGGCCGACCCGCGCCTGCCCGGCCGCTCCGGCAAGCTCGAACTGCTGGACGAGCTCATCGACACCATCACCGCCGAGGACGGCGCGGCGCTGGTCTTCACCCAGTACGTCGCCATGGCCCGCCTGCTGGAACGCCACCTCACCGCCCGGGGCGTGGGCACCCAGCTGCTGCACGGCGGCACCCCGGTCGCCCGCCGCGAGGAGATGGTCCGCCGCTTCCAGGACGGCCGGGCGCCGGTGTTCCTGCTGTCGCTCAAGGCGGCCGGTACGGGCCTCAACCTCACCAACGCCGACCACGTCATCCACTACGACCGCTGGTGGAACCCCGCCGTCGAGGACCAGGCCACCGACCGCGCCTACCGCATCGGCCAGACCCGTCCCGTCCAGGTGCACCGCCTGATCGCCGAGGGCACGATCGAGGACCGCATCGCCGGCATGCTCGCCGCCAAACGTTCGCTCGCCGACGCCGTGCTCGCCTCCGGCGAGGCCGCCTTCACCGAACTGACCGACGCCGACCTCGCCGCGCTCGTGGAGCTGAGGTGAACGCCGCCCGCGGGTTCCCCGCCTTCGCCCCCCAGCGGGCCGGCGCCCGTTTCGCCACCTCCTGGTGGGGCCGCGCCTGGGTCAAGGCCATGGAGGACACCTCCCTCGACCACGTCCTGCTGCGCAAGGGCCGCGCGTACGCCAAGACCGGGCAGCTCGGCCCCATCACCGTCAGCCCCGGCCGCATCGCCGCCGTCGCCGAGAACGAGTACGACACCGTCGTACGCGTCGAGGAGCTCACCGGCGCCGCATGGGAACGTTTCCTCGGCCAGGTGGCCGCCAAGGCCGGGCACATCGCCGCGCTCCTCGACCGCGACATGCCGCACGACCTGGTCGAGGCCGCCCAGGACGCCGCCGTGCCGCTGCTGCCCGCCGTCGGCGATCTGGAGCCCGAATGTTCCTGCCCCGACTGGGGCCACCCGTGCAAGCACGCGGCCGCCCTGTGCTACCAGGCCTCGTGGCTGCTGGACGCCGACCCGTTCGTGCTGCTGCTCATGCGCGGGCGCGGCCGGGACGAGCTGATCGAGGCGCTCCAGCGGAGCGACGTCCCTGCCGGCGATCCCGCCCGTGAACCCGGGGGCGTGCCGGCCGCCGAGGCGTTCGCGCTGGGGACACCGCCGCTGCCCGCCCCGCCGCCGGACGACGTCGCCTTCACCCCGCCCGCGCTCGAGCCCGGCCCCGGCGGCGACATCGGCGTCGACGTCGACGCGCTGGGCGTGCTGGCCGCCTCCGCCGCCTCCCGGGCGCGCGAGCTGCTGCTGCGCGGGCGGCTGCCCCGCCTCACCGAACACCAGGACCGCGTACGGCTGGCCGCCGAGTACGGCCTCGGGCTCGACCGCGGGCTTGAGGCCGCCGTCGAGGCCTGGAGGTACGGCGGCGCCGACGGCCTCGACGTGCTCGAAACCCCGTGGACGCCGCCCCGCCAGGACCTGGCCAGGGCGCGAGCCCGGCTGGAGGCCGGCTGGGAGGGCACGGGCCCGCCGCCCGTCGAGGCGTGGCGCAACCGCTGGACGCTCGGCCCGCTGCAACTGCGCTACGGGCGCGACGGGCGGTGGTACCCCTTCACCGAACGCGACGGCGGCTGGTGGCCGGCCGGCCCGCCCGAACACGACCCGTCGGCCCTCGTCAGCGGTGGCCGGCCACGACCGACGTGCCAGGACCGATGAGTTTCGGCACGCCACGGTGTCCACAACAGTAGGGAGGGAGTCTCCCCCCGAAAGCGACTGAGTCGGCCATCGGGGCCGAAGAGAGTGTGTGATAGGCCATGAAGCTGGTTGTGCAGCAGTTCCTGAGCCTCGACGGTGTCTCCCAGGGGCCGGGGGCCCCGGACGAGGACACCAGCGACGGGTTCATGCGGGGCGGCTGGTTCGTGCCGCACCTGGACGAGGAGTTCGACCGGCTGGCCGGCACCTGGCTCCGCCAGGCGGACGCGTTCCTGTTCGGCCGCCGTACCTACCAGAACTTCGCGCGGGACTGGCCGAAGATGACCGACCATCCCTCCGCGGAGCTCATGAACGGGCTGCCGAAGTACATGGCCTCCAACAGTCTGACCAGGGCCGAATGGAATCCGACCACGATCCTGTCCGGCGACGTCACCGCCCGGGTCGCCGAGCTGAAGCGGCGGCCCGGCAGGGAACTGCAGATCCACGGCAGCGCCCGGCTGGCGCAGTCTCTGCTGGCCGCCGGGCTGATCGACACGTTGCGACTCGTGATCGCCCCGGTGGTGGTGGGCCGGGGCCGGCGCCTGTTCCCGGACGGCGGCGCCCCCGCCGGCCTGCGGCTCGCCGGCCACCAGACGACACCGGGCGGCCTGTCGGTGCACACCTTCGAACCGACGGGGCTTCCGGCCTACGGGACCTACGGGACCGACACGTAGGTCCGGGTGACGGCCCCGCGTCCCGATCACGCCCCCGGGCGCCCCGGCCATGGGCCGGCGCCGCCCGGGGCCGGGCTCTGATCGGCCGCGGGGCGGGCGTTCAGGCCAGGTTGAGCTGCCACGAGACGCCGAAACGGTCGTTGACCCAGCCGAACTTCGTGCTGAACCCGTAGGAGCCCAGCGGCATCAGCTCGCCCCCGCCCTCGGCCAGCGCCGCGTACAGGCGGTCGAGCTCCTCCTCGGTGTCGCAGTCGACGAACAGCGACATCGAGGGCGTGAAGTCGAAGCCGTGCGGCGTGGGGCTGTCCAGGCACATGTACTCCTGGCCGGCCAGCGTGAACGTGCCGCGCTTGACCGAGCCCTCCGCGCCGGGCTCGCCCGGGCCGAAGCGCTCCAGACGGGTCACCTTGGCGTCGTCGAACAGCGACACGTAGAACGTCATCGCCTCCTCGGCCTCGCCCTTCTGGAACATGAGGAACGTGTGAATCTTCTGGGTCATGCGGGGGACTCCTCCTCGGGAGCGTAGAAGGCGGTGGTGGCGGCCACGGCGGCGGCGGCCTGGTCGGCGGGGGCGCCCGCGGCCTGGAACGCCTCACCCCACGCCTGGCTGGTCGCGATGATGAAGCTGCGGCCGTCGGCGGTCAGGTGGAAGGTTGCCTCGTCCACCTGCTCGCCGCCCGACAGGTGCAGGCCCAGGCCCAGCAGCGACAGGTCCCAGCCCACGCCGGTCGCGCCGGGCCCGTACTGCGACCACATCTCGGCCGGCATCTCGGCGGTGTGCTCGAGCTCGAACAGGGTGCCGCCGTCCTCGGCCGACAGCCGCACCTCGACCTCGGAGAAGCCGGGGTCGGGGCCGAACAGCCAGGTGACCTTGAGCAGGCGCGGCGGCTCGCAGCGCAGGATCTCGCCGCCCGCGTTGCCCTTGAGCTGGTACGTGCCCCCCACCCGGAGGTCCCCGGTGACCGGCAGGAACCAGCGGCTCAGCCGCTCGGCGTCGGTGCAGGCCTCCCAGACGTCCTCCACGTCCGCGTCGTAGTGGCGCCGCAGCGCCACGGTCTTGCGCTCGCCGTTGACCACCTCGCGGTGGGCTCGGTTGAGCTCGTCGATGAAACTCATCAAGTGTCCTTCGTGTCGTCTTGAGCGCGGCGTTCGCGTTTGCCCCGTGCCAGCTCGGTGGCCAGCGCGTCGAGCCGCTGGTTCCAGAAACCGCGAAATCGTTCCAGCCAGAGGTCGACCT
The DNA here is from genome assembly GCF_052245635.1 of Nonomuraea sp. KM88. NCBI lineage: Bacteria > Bacillati > Actinomycetota > Actinomycetes > Streptosporangiales > Streptosporangiaceae > Nonomuraea > Nonomuraea sp. KM88. The sequence goes on from NZ_JBQQCC010000005.1 coordinate 400,798, forward strand.
CCCGCAGTGGCCCCGCCTCGACGGCGTAGAGCCGCCTGGCGCCCTGGGCGCGCACGCTGGCGAACCCGTTGTCGCGCAGCACCCGCAGGTGCTGGGAGACGGCCGGCTGGGAGATGCCGAACTCCTGCTGGATGACCGCGGTCACCTCGCCGGAGCTGCGCTCGCCCTCGGCGAGCAGCTCCAGGATCCGGCGTCGCACCGGATCTCCGAGGACGTCGAATGCGTGCACGCCGCTCACTATTTCAGGTCACACTTATATAAGTCAACACGGGTATAACTAGTCGTCCAGCCCGCGCGCGCTGAGCGCCTCCCCCAGCGCGTCGGCGTGCCGCAGCGAGCTCACCACCAGCGGCACGGCGAAGGCGCGCAGGCTGCGCTCGACCCCCCTGGCCCGCTGCGCCTCCCGGACGCGCCCGGCCAGCGCAGCGATGACGGGCACGCTGCGTACGGTCAGCGACAGCAGCAACGACAGGCGGAACGGGTCGAGCCCGACCAGCCTCGCCGGCCCCAGACACCGTTCCAGCGCCGCCATCATGGCCGACGTGCGGGTGGTCAGCGTGACCAGCCCCGCCAGCGCGACGGCCAGCAGCACCCGCAGCGTCGTGACCGCCGCCCCCTCCAGGCCGACGAACACCCACTGCAGCCCGAACAGCGCCACCACGAAATAGCGCACCGGCCGCACCTGAGCCCACGCCGCCGCCGGCCCCACCCGCGACACCGCGTAGAGCCCGGCCACGACGGCCGCCGCGCCGGCCAGCGCCGCCGGCGAGGACAGCAGCACCAGCACCGTGCAGGCCACCGCCAGCCCGGCCAGCTTCGCCCCGGCCGGCAGGCGGTGCAGCGGCGAGGAACCCGGCACGTAGGCGCCGGTCAGGCTGTTCACGCCATCATCTTCCTGTAGTGTCCGATGGCCTCCTGCGGGCTGCCGTCGGCCACGATCCTGCCCTGGTCGAGCACCAGCACCCGGTCGAAGTCCGCCAGCAGCGGCAGGTCGTGGCTGACCGCCACCACCTGCTGCGGCAGCTCGCGCAGCACCTCGGCGACCTGGCGGGAATGGCGCAGGTCCAGCAGCGTGGTCGGCTCGTCCATCACCAGGATCTCCGGCTGCAGCACCATCACCGAACACAGGGCGAGCAGCTGCTTCTGGCCGCCCGACAGATGGTGCGCGGGATGGTCGGCGTGCCCGGCCAGCCCGTACGCGGCCAGCGCCTCGTGCACCCGCCGCGCCACCTCCTCCCGCTCCAGGCCCTTGCGGCGCAGGGAGAAGGCGACGTCCTCGGCCACCGTCGGCATCACGATCTGCGCGTCGGGATCGGTGAACAGGAATCCGACCGCCCGCCGGATCTTCGCCGCCTGCCGCCGGGTGTCGAGACCGAGCACGGTCACGCTGCCCGAGGTGGGCACGGCCAGGCCGTTGATCAGCCTGGCCAGCGTGCTCTTGCCCGAGCCGTTGGCGCCGACCACGCCGACGCGCCGCTCGGGAAGGCGGGCGGTGACGCCGCGCAGCACGTCACGGCCGCCCAGCCGGACGTGCACGTCCGCGAACTCGATCACCTCACACCACCTCGAACAGCGCGGCCACGCCCAGGCCGCCGCCGACCGCGGCCGTCGCCAGGCCGAGCGTGCCCGGCGGGGCGCCGCCACGGACGAGCCGGGTGAACAGCCTGGCCACCACGACCGCCCCGGAGGCGCCCCACGGATGCCCCAGCGCCAGCGCGCCACCGTCGGGGCACACCCGCTCCCCGTCGGCGCCGAGCGGGTCGAGCCCGAGCGCGTCGGTGACGGCCAGCACCTGCGCCGCGAACGCCTCCACGATCTCCACCGCCGCCACCCGTTCCATCTCGACTTCCGCACGCGCGAGCACCCGCCGCACGGCGGGCACCGGCCCCCACCCCGGCAGCCCGGGATCGCACCCGACGACGGACCCGGCCACCAGCCGCATCCCCGGCAGGCCCGCGCGCAGGTGGTCGGGCACGATGGCCACGGCCGCCGCGCCATCGCTGACCGGGGACGCGTTGCCGGCCGTCACTGTACCCCCGGCCACGAACGCCGCGGGCAGCCGGGCCAGCGACGACGCCCGCAGCGGCCGCGGCCGCTGATCGTCGGCCCGCCCGCCGACCGGCACGATCTCCCCCTCGAACCGCCCCGCCTCGCGGGCGGCCAGCGCCGCCGCGTGGCTACGGCAGGCGTAGGCGTCCTGGCGCTCCCTGACGACGCCGCACGAGGCCGCCAGCGCCTCCGCGGCCGGACCCATGTCCGGGTCGGGGTGCCCGGCGGGCGTGAAAGGCGCCCTGGCGTACGGCTCCGCCTCCCCCCGGCGGGTGCGGTGCGGCGCGGTCGACGCGCTCTCGACACCTCCCGCGATCACCAGGTCCGCGTCACCCGCGCGCACCGCCTGCGCGGCGAGCAGGATCGCGGCCAGGCCGCTGCCGCACTGCCGGTCGACCGTGACCCCCGGTACGGCGTGCCCGAGGCCGGCCGCCAGCGCGGACACCCGCGCCACGTTCCCGCCAGGGCCCATGCAGTTGCCCAGCACGACGTCCTCCACCGCCCGCCCGGCCCTGTCACCAGCCCTGTCACCTGCACCGTCACCCGTTACGTCGTCCACCACCGCGGCGATCACGGGGGCGGCCAGCCGGTCGACGGTCAGCTCCTTGTACGCGTGCCCGGCCGTGCCGATGGGCGTGCGCCGGGCCGCCACCACGACGGCCATCAGACCAGCCGCCGGATGTCGGGATCGCCGCCCGCCAGCCGGGCCGCCACCAGGGCGCGGGCGGGTTTGCCCGACGGCGTACGCGGCAGGCTCGGCACCGCGTACCAGCGGCGCGGCCGCTGAACCGCGTCCAGCCCGCCCCTGGCCATCGCCTCCAGCAGCTCCCGCGACGGCGGCGAGGCGCCCTCCGCCTCGAGAATCGCCGTGACCACCGAACCCAGGGACGGGTGCGGCGAGCCGACCACCACGACGTCGCCCACACCCGGCACCGTCCTGAGCACCTCTTCGACGTCCTCGGCCACGACGGTCGCGCCGCCGGTCTGGATCGCGCCCTCACCCCGGCCGCGCAACCGCAGCACCTCACCCTCCCGGTAGGGCCGCGCCACGTCGCCCACACTGGCCCAGCCGCCCGCGCCGCGCCGCAACGGGCCGGGCACGTCACCCAGATAGCCGTCGGCCAGCCACGGCGAGCGCACCCACACCTCGCCCAGCGCCGCCCCCGGCTCGGCCCTGACCTCGATCTCCACGCCGGGGAACGGGCGCAGCCCGCCTCCGTCGGCGTCGACGGCCACGAACGACAGCTCGGTCGCGCCGTAGTACGCCACGACGTTCACCCCCGCCCGCGCCGCGGCCGCGCGCCCTCCCGGGGCGAGGGCCGCGCCGCCGGCCACGGCCGTGCGCAGCGCCCCTGAGCCGCGCTGACGGCGTAGGACGTCGTCCAGCAGGTGCGGCACCAGGTGCACGACGGTGGCCGACTCCGCCCGGGCTTTCAGTTCCCTGCCGGGGCGGCGGCCGGGCAGGACGGCGGTCGCGCCGGCGGCCAGCGCGTGCACGGCGGCGAAGGCGTACAGGCTGGAGGTCAGCGGCCCCGGCACCAGGATCACGTCTTCGGCGCCGATCCCGGCCAGGTCGCTGAGGTGCGCGAACGAGTCCGTCCACGACGCGCGGCGGCGTAGGACGGCGCGCGGCCGGCCCGTGCTGCCGGAGCTGAAGCAGGCCCACGCCAGGTCGGCGGGGGCCGCGTGCGGGGTCATGGCCGGACCGGGCGCGTACGGGAGAGGCTCGGTCACCAGGAGGTCGGGCATGACCGCGCCGGTGAGGCGCACCCAGCGCTCGCGCCCCCAGGCGGGGTCGCCCACCAGCGGCGTCGCGCCGGCCAGGTCGGCGGCGAGCACGGCGGTCAGCAGCGCGACCGGACCGGCCAGCCCGATCGCGACCAGCGCGCCGGGGCCGATCCCCCGGCCGCGCAGGTGCCGGGCGGCGCCCTGGAGGTTCGCGGCGAGCTCGGCGTAGGAGAGCTCGCCGTCCTGGCCGCACACCGCCGGCCGCGCCGGACGCTCGGCGGCGTGCCGCAGCACGTGTTCTGCTACCGGCATCGCGGGGTCAACGCTCCCCGGTGCGCAGCCGCTCGCGGTGCACGGCGGGCACCGCGTCGGGGTAGGAGGCCTGCACTCCCCGGGCGACGTAGGCCGTCACGACCGCCTTGATCACGTCGCCGGGCAGGAACGCGGCCGTGAGCAGCGCCGCCGCGCCCAGCGACACGCCGGAGACCATCGCCTGGAAGGGAATCCCGACCAGGTAGACCACGCCGACGCCGCCCACCAGGCTCGCCACGAACAGCTGGATCCAGCCTGGCCGGCGGCCCGCCCGCTCGACCAGCCAGCCGGTCACGGCCGCGCCGGGCAGCCAGCCCAGCAGGAATCCCGCCGACGGCGCGGTGAAGGCGCCCAGCCCGCCGCGCCCGCCCGCCAGCAGCGGCAGGCCGGCCGCGACCAGCACGAGCAGCACGGCGACGGCCAGCGCCGCCCGCCAGGAGCCGAGGATCGCGCCCGCCAGCATCACGCCCGCGGTCTGCAGGGTGATCGGGACCGCGTTGCCGAAGACGTTGATGGTGCCCGGCAACCCGAGCACGGCGATCAACGCGGCGAACACGGCCACTCTCGCCAGGTCGCCCGTGGGGAACCTGCGCTGCTTCCCTTCATCCTTCATGGGGTCGATCTCACACCAGAACGGCACGCTTCAGTCATGGAGGTATCCCACAACATTCAACTCGATCATCTGCCACCGGGATACGAGACGCCGGCCAGAGCGCCGTCCCGGTCCACGCGGATCAGCGGCTCTGCGGGTGGTGCGCGGGAGGATCCGGCCGGGGTACGGCACGCAGCAGGGAACGCAGCAGGTGCCTGGCCGTGCCGGCCGGCACCTGGCCGGGGGTGTGGACGATCTGGGAGGCGAGCCCGTCGACGAACGTGTGCAGGAGAGCCGCCCAGAGCTCGACCTCGGCATCGGGGTGCGCGGCCGTGGCCTGTCCCGGGTCGCGTACCGGCTCGTGCCCGCGCAGGGCCGCGATGCACTGGCGGTGCAGCGCCCGCTGGTCGTTCCACGTCACCGAGCCCCCTTCCTGAGGGTGGTGACGCTCCCATTCCACGACCGCCGACCACAGCGCGTACTCCTCGCGCCGCTCGTCGTCGAGCGGCAGCATCTCCTCCACGATGGTGGCGACCTGCTCGACCACCGGGCCTTCGGTACGGGGCCGCTGAACACGCGGGAGGACCCGCCGGCGGAGGGCGTCGGTGGTGGCCTGGACGACGTAGGCCTGCAACTCGTGCTGATTGTTGAAGTAGTGCCGCAAGGAGCCGGTGGACCAGCCGGCTTCGGCGGCGACGCCGCGGACGGTCACGCCGGCCAGCCCGTCGCGCAGGATGATCCGGATGGCCGCCTCGCCGAGCTCGGCCCGTCGCTGGTCGTGGTCAACGAGTCGTGGCACGTCCACATGTTAATACGCATGTGCTAACACGCCCGTGCTAATGTACTGACACGAGCGTGTTATTACGATCCTCCGACCCCCGAGGGAGACAGGTTTGCCGATCGAGACGATCGTGGCGGTGCTGGGGCTGGCCCTGCTCGACACGCTGAGCCCCGCGGTGATCGGGATCACGCTCTACCTGCTGCTGGCCAGGCCGCACCGCGTGAGCCTGCTGCTCGGCGGCTATCTCGGCACGGTCGCGATCGCGTACTTCGCCCTCGGCGTGCTGTTCATGCTCGGCCTGGGCGCTGTCGTGCCCCGCGTCGATGACACCGTGTGGGCCTGGGGGCAGGCCGCCTTCGGCGCGGCCCTCGTGGTGGGCAGCTACTTCATCCCGGACCGGGACCCCGAACGCGCGTCCGTCAGGGCACGGTCCTTCACCATGCGCTCGATGCTGCTGCTGGGGCTGGCGACCTGGCTGTTCGAGTTCGCCACCGCCGTGCCCTACTTCGGCGCGATCGGCATCATGACCCTCGCCGGCCTGCCCGCCGCCCAATGGTCGCCGCTCCTCGGCGTCTACGTGACCATCATGGTGATCCCCGGCGTCCTGCTCTTCGCCGTATGGGCCGCCCTGGGCGAGCGGATCCGCGAACGGTTCGAACGGTGGCAGGGCAGGCTCGACTCCGGCTCCCGCACCACCCTGCGCTGGATCGTCGGGATAGCGGGAGTCCTCATCCTGCTGGACGCGTTGCCCGCCCAGATCACCATCACCGCGGGTCCGTGAGGTCCCTCCGTGTCGGTCCCCACGTCGCTCAGATGAGATCGCCGGCCTTGCTGAGCAGGTAGCGCTGCTCGACCTGGTTCGCGGTCAGGTCGGCCGCCTGACGGTAGAGCGCGGCTGCCCGCGTGGTGTTGCCGGTCATCTGGAGCAGGTGGGCGCGGACCGCGTGCTCCCGCTGCCTGGTGAGCGGGTGCCGGTCCAGGTGGTGGCGTTGGTTGAGGTCGTCCAGGAGCGCCATGCCGCGGGCCGGTCCGTGGGCGTGGGCCACCGCCACCACGCGGCTGAGCTGGACCGGTGCGGTGGGGGTGAGCCGTTCGAGCCACAGGTACAGCATGGCGATCTGAGCCCAGTCGGTCTGGCCGGGTGAGGAGGCAGCGGAGTGCACGGCGGCGATCGCGGCCTGAAGCTGGTAGGGGCCCGGCTGGCTGCGGTTCCAGACGCCGTCGATGAGAGCGGTGCCCTCGTCGATCAGGTCGTGGTCCCACCGGGCGCGGTCCTGCTCGTCCAGGGGAACCAGGTCACCGCCATCGGTGCGGGCGGCGCGCCTGGACTCGGTGAGCAGCATCAGCGCCAGCAGGCCGGTCACCTCGGCGTCGTCGCCGAGCGTGGCGTGAAGCATGCGGGTCAGGCGGATGGCTTCGCGGGTCAGGTCGACGCGGGCGAGCCGGTTGCCGGCGGTGGCGGTGTAGCCCTCATTGAAGATCAGGTAGAGCACCCGCATCACGGCGGCCATACGGCTGTCGCGGTCGGCGTCGGTGGGCGGTGTGAAGCGGGCTCCGGCGCGGGCCAACTGCCGTTTGGCGCGGCTGATCCGGGCGCCCATGGTGGGCGCGGTCGTACCGTGGGCGTGTGCGATCTCGGCGGTGGTCAGGCCGCCGACCGCGCGCAGCGTGAGCGCCACCTGGGAGGTGGGGTCCAGCGCGGGATGGCAGCACAGCAGCAGCAGGGTCAGGCTGTCGTCGGTCTCGCGTGCGGGATGTGCCCGTCGCTCGGGTCCTTGCATGGCCAGCTCGGCCACTCCGGCCTGCTGCTCGCGGCGGTGGCGGGCCTGGTCGGAGCGGATCAGGTCGACCATGCGCCGGTATCCAACGCGGATGAGCCAGCTGCGCGGGTTCTCCGGGACGCCCTCGGCCGGCCAGACCTGGCTGGCGGTCAGCAGCGCCTCCTGCACTGCGTCCTCGGCGATGTCGAACCGGCCGAAGCGGCGGACCAGCGCGCCGAGCACCTGCGGCGCCTCGGTGCGCAGCAGGTGCTCGTGCTCGTGGTTCACGCCGCGAAGTCCTCACCCATGATCGGGCGGATCTCGATCGGTTCGCCGAGCGCCTCGACGATGCGTGCGGCGATCTCGACGGCGCGCTCCTTGCCGGCCACGTCGATCACGGCGAAGCTGGCCAGGACCTCCTTGAGCTCGGCGAAGGGACCGTCGGTGGCGACCACCTTGTCACCTTTGCGGTGGACGGTGGTGCTGACCGCGGGGTGTCCCAGGCCCTCGCTGGTGACGAACTCGCCGGAGGCGATCAGCTCCCGCTCCAGCTTCTGGTAGGTCGCGAAGGCGGCCAGCGCCTCCTCGGACGGGACGTCGGCGGTGGCGGCGTCCCACTCGGCGGCCGGAGTGTAGGCGAGCAGCAGGTATTTCATGGTGAATCCCTTGATAAATCGTCGCAGGCCATGTTAGGTGCGTCTCAGGCGGCGCGCCGCAGCGACGTCGCGAGGACGGTCGTCCAGGTGAAGGCGACCAGGCCGTTCAGGGCGATCTGGATGCTCATGTAGCCGGGCGACATCGGCACCAGCAGCACCAGCGCGGCGAGGGCGCTCAGCATGGCGGGCGGCGTCGCCCGGCGGCGGGCGCACCGGACGGTCATCACGATGGCCGCGATGGCCAGCGCGGTGAAGGCCACAGCGGCGGCGGCCGAGTGCACGATGCTGTGCCAGGACATCTGCGCGACCGGCCCCTCAGGGGTGCCGACCGGGAAGCCCTTCTCGGGGTCCATGATGAAGATCCCGGCCGCCACCAGCCCGGCGCCGAAGATGCCCACCAGGATCGGCAGCGCCCGCCGCCCGACCCCTTCGGTGAGCGTGCGCCCGGCGCCGGCGGCCAGCGCCAGCGCCCCCGTCCCCGCGAGGACGAAGGAGAGGATCTGGATCCACCCCAGGTCGCCGGTGGACAGCTGGCTGATGGGGTGCCGGGTGATGTCGAAGCCCTCACGGGTGAGCATCTGCGTGATCGCCGAGGCGAAGAAGAGCGGCCCGGCCAGCGCTCCCGCCAGCAGCAGGCGTCCGGATGTCCGAGCGGTCCTGCGGACGGGAACGCCGGTGGCAGTGGTGGTGGCGGTCATGACGTCCTCCCTTGTCGGTGGGTTCTCGCTCGTTACCTCGGACCCGCATCGGCTTTCTTGACGGCCGTCGAATGTGATTCAGACCACACTGATTCCGTGTCAAAGCCCGGCAGAGGTCTCCGAGGTACCGGCGAGCAACCACAGAGGAGGACAACATGATCGAGACCCAGCAGCCCAGCCCCGAGTTGAAGGCCCTGGACCGCCTGGTCGGTACCTGGAAGGTCGCCGGCGGTGCGGAGGGCACCGTGCGCTACGAGTGGATGCCGGGCCGGTTCTTCCTGGTCCAGCACGTCGAGCTCACCCAGTTCGGCGAGCCGGTCACCGGCATGGAGATCATCGGCAACCTGCGTCCGTTCGGTGAGCCGACCGGGGCGGACGTGGTGTCGCGGTTCTACGACTCGGCGGGCAACACCTTCGACTACGTCTACGAACTGGAGGGCGACAGGCTGACCATCTGGGCCGGGGCCAGGGGCGGCCCGGCCTACTTCGAGGGCACCTTCGACGCCGACGACACCACGCTCACCGGCGAGTGGGTCTACCCCGGCGGCGGCGGGTACGCCTCCACCTCGACCCGCATCTGATCGAGGGACCGGTCTCCCGCCCTACCCGGAGAACATGTGGTAGCGGCGAGCCGCTCTCGACGGCTCGCCGCTACCGGCCTGGCTGGCGGCCGCCGAACATCAGCCGGCCGGCGGTCGCGGCGTCGAAGCGATCGCGGATCGCGGTGCGGTTCATGCCGGGTAGGCGTGGGTTTCGGTCGCCTTCACCGACACCCAGACCTGCCGGCCCGGGGTCAGGTCGAGGTCGGCGACGGCGGCGGGGGTGATGTCGGCGAAGGCGGCGACGGGGCCGTCGAGGTGCACGCGGACGTTGTCGCCGTGGCGTTCGATGCCGTCGACGCGGCCCTGCCACAGGTTGCGCGGGCTGCCGTCGGGCCGGGAGCGGTAGAGCGCGACGGCCGCCGGCGGGAAGGCCACGAACACCGGTCCCTCCAGGTGTTGTGAGGTGGTCAGCAGCAGTTCGCCGACCCTGACCCGGGCCCCGTCGGCAACCCCCCGGTGCAGGTTGAGCCCGACCAGGCGGGCCACGTAATCGGTGCGCGGGCGGCGGGCCACCTCGGCCGGGGCGCCCTGCTGGACGAGGGCGCCGTGCTCGATGACGATCAGCCGGTCGGCCAGCACCATCGCGTCGAGCGGGTCGTGGGTGACCAGGACGGTCGCGCCGTCGAAACCGGCCAGGTGGCGGCGCAGCTGGGAGCGGACCTCCAGCCGGGTGTGGGCGTCCAGCGCGGCCAGCGGCTCATCCAGCAGGAGCAGGCGCGGCCGCACGGCCAGCGCGCGGGCCAGTGCCACTCGCTGGGCCTGCCCGCCGGACAACTGGCGCGGCCTGGCGGAGGCCCGGTCCGCCAGGCCGACGCGCTCCAGCAACCGCGCGGCCAGACGACGGGCCTCCGCCCTGGCCACCCCCTGGCAGCGTGGCCCGAACGCGACGTTGTCGAGGGCCGAAAGGTGCGGGAAGAGCAGGTAGTCCTGGAAGACCATGCCGATCGGCCGCTGCTCGGCGGCCAGGCCGTCGATGGAGCTGCCGTCCAGCAGGATCCGGCCGCCGGTCATGGCGGTCAGCCCCGCCAGCGCGCGCAGCGCGGTGGTCTTGCCCGCGCCGTTGGGTCCGAGCAGCGCCACCACCTCACCCGGCGCGACCGCGACCTCGATGTCGAGCGTGAACGCGGCCCGTTCGACCACGAGACGAGCGTGCAGGGTCATGCCGCGCTCACCCACCGATCACGCAGGCCGGCCAGGATGGCGACGGAGACGGCCAGCAGCACCAGGCTGAGCACGATCGCCGCTTCAGGCTCGGTCTCCAGCGCCAGGTAGACCGCCAGCGGCATGGTGCGGGTGGTGCCCGGGAAGTTGCCCGCGAACGTGATCGTCGCCCCGAACTCGCCCAGCGCCCGCGCCCAGCACAACACCGCGCCGGCCACCACGCCCGGCATGACCATCGGCAGCGTCACCCGGCGGAACACCGTCCAGCGCGAGGCTCCGAGCGTGGCGGCGGCCTCCTCGAAGCGCTGGTCAGCGGCGCGCAGCGCGCCCTCCACGCTGATCACCAGGAACGGCATCGCCACGAACGCCTCGGCCACGACCACCCCGGCGGTGGTGAACGGCAGCGTGACGCCGAACGTGGCCTCCAGCCACTGCCCGGCCAGCCCGCGCCGCCCCAGCACCAGCAGCAGCGCGACGCCGCCGACCACCGGAGGCAGCACCAGCGGCACCGTGACCAGCGCCCGCACCAGCCGCCGGCCCGGGAACTCCACCCGGGCCAGCAGCCAGGCCAGCGGCACCCCGAACAGCAGGCAGAAGGCGGTGGCGATGGTGGCGGCCACCAGCGACAGGCGCAGCGCCTCCAGCACGTGCGGCTCGGCCAGCCGCTGCGGCAACGTGGACCAGGGTGCCCGGATCAGCAGCCCGGCCAGCGGCAGCACCAGGAACGCCAGCCCTGCCAGCGCGGGCACGATCAGCATCCACGGCTGCCGCCCGGAGACCTTGCGACCCGCGGCCGGCCGCCCGGCGGGCGGGTCCACCGGGTGCGGTTGCCGCGGCGCAGAAGAGTTCATCGGAGATCAGGGAACGTCGAAGCCGGCTCTGGTCAGCACGTTCTCGCCCTGCTGCGACAGCACCAGGTCGACGAACTGCCGGGCCGTCTCACCAGCGGGAGCCATGGCCAGCGCGGCGATCGGATAGTCGTTGACCGCCTGGTCCGCCTCCGGGAACGCGATGCCACGGACCCTGCCCGCCGCGGCGATCACGTCGGTCGTGTAGACCAGCGCCGCGTCCACCTCGCCCAGCCCTACCTTGGTGAGCGTGGCCTTGACGTCCTGCTCGAACGTCACCGGGGTGACCTTGAGCCCGGCCGCGTCCAGCGCCTTGACCGCCGCGGCGCCGCACGGCACCTGCTCGGCGCAGAGCGCCACCTTCACGTTCGGATCGGTGAGGTCCTTCAGCTCGTCCACCTTCGCCGGGTTGCCGGCGGGCACGGCGATCTGCAGCCTGTTGCGCACGAACGTCGTCGGCGAGCTCGCCAGGGACGCGTCGGTGACCGTCTTCATCGTGGCCGGGCTGGCCGAGGCGAACACGTCGGCCAGCGCGCCCTGCACGATCTGCTGGGCCAAGGTGGCGCTGGAGCCGAAGTTGAGCCTCACCGTGGTGCCCGGATGGGCGGCCTCGAAGGCCTTGCCGAGCTCGGTGAACGTCTCCGTCAGCGACGCCGCCGCGAACACCGTCACCTCCTTCGCGTCCCCGCCGCCGGTGGTCGCGGACGAGGCCGGCCCACCGGAGCCGCATCCGGCCAGGCACACGAGCGCGAGCGCGGCCGGCAGGGCGATCGCCCCTCGGAAAAGGCGCCTGAACACCACGGCGGGCTCCTCACACATGGCTGGCCACGCGTTCGTGACCGGGGATCTCCACGACGACGTTGGTGGACTTGATCACGGCGTCCGCCACCACCCCCGCCTCCAGGCCCAGCTCGTCGGCGGCCTGGCGGCTCATCAGGGACACCACCCGGAACGGCCCGGCGGCGATCTCCACCTGCGCCATCACCGCATCGCGGATCACCTCGGTGACGATTCCGCGAAAGCGATTACGTGCCGAGGAACGGCCGCCGTCGACCGCCTCGACCTGGGTGCGGGCGAAGGCGGCCAGGTCGGTGCCGCTCACCTGCCGGTGGCCGTGCCCGTCCCGCTCCGCGGCCAGCTTGCCGGCGTCCACCCAGCGGCGGACCGTGTCGGAGCTGACCCCGAGCAGCGCAGCGGCCTCGCTGATCCGAAACGTCGTCACACCCCTTACCTTATCTCTTGCACATGCCAGCCTGAACGTCTCTCTTCCACCGCAACAGCGGGCCATCCCACGCATCTGTCATGGCATCCACGGTCGACGTCCCGAACGTTCCCGGCGAACGCGGCGCCCTGACGGCCGCCGTGCCCTTCCTCAGGGGACGACGCTCCCCCGGCCCTCGACTGATCAGCCGGTTTGTGTGTCCAGCAGCCCGCGTACGGTACGAGCGCCCGCTGCGGCGACGCCGGGGATGCCCGAGGTGATGAACGGACCGCCGCCGGTCAGGTCGCCCACGACGTTCAGGCGCGGGTCCGCGGGGACCAGCCCTCCCGACGGGTGCAGGGCGGCCAGCCCATCGGTGAGCAGGGACGTGACCAGCGGCTCGGCCGCGCGGGGCACCGCCTGGGGCGGCGGGTTCACGGCGTTGACGGCGACGTCGGCGTTCAGGTCGCCACCGTCGCCCCGGACCCGAAACCCTCCCTTCGCAGCCTCGATCTTGCGTACGCCTGCCATCATGGTGAGTTGCCCGGACTCGAACAGCCGCAGCAGAGCTGCGGCGTTCACCGGCACCATGGGCGAGGCCGTGCTGGTGGCCAGACGGACGTGCCTGCGCAGCCGTTCACGGTCGGGCCCGGGCAGCAGCCGCCAGGCGTACGGGCCGACGGTGTGGGCGGTCTCCTGCAGCACCCGCCGCCCGATCCGCGGGTCGTCGACGGCGGCCAGTTGCCGCCGCAACCGCCGTACGGGCTCCTCCGACCCCGCCGCAAGCAACTCGGCCGTGAAGTCCGCGAAGTCCTCGCCCGTCCCGGCCAGTTCGGCGCGGAGCAGCCCGGCGAGGTCGTCGAGGGTGACGCAGCCGTGCTCGCGGCACAGCGCATTCACCCGCTCGACGGTCAGGTGCACGGGCCGGTGGCCGAGGGGACGCTGCCAGACGTGGGGCAGCATGCCGCTCCGCGACACCAGCGCGATCCGCCCGGCATGGCCGCGCGCGGCGAGCGACACCACCACGTCCACGGCGGTCAGCCCGCTGCCGATCACCGCGACGTCGGCTGCCGCCGGGACGTGGCCGAGCGTGTACGCCAGCGGGTAAGGGTCGCCCACGAACCCCGGAGCTCCGCCCAGGCCGTAGTGGTCCTGCGGCGTTCCCCCGCCCACGCACACGACCACCCGGTCAGCCGGATGGTCGTGCCCGTCCTCGGTGCGCAGCGCCAGCCGGAGGCCCTCGCCGGAGCGGGCCACCGCGACGACCCGGGCGGCGACGACCCGCGTCCGCCACCCGCGCTCGCGCAGCGCGGCCAGGCCGGCCTCGGCGGTGTCGGCCAGGTACGCCCCGTAGAGGGCGCGCGGCACCAGAGGCTGTCCCAGCAGGTCGTCCCGGTGGGCGGCGGCACGCTCCGGGCCCAGCCAGGAGGCATAGTGCCCCGAGTCCTGATGGCGGATCGACATGATGGCGGGCGGGGCGTTGACCAGAACGCTGTCCAGATCCGGCCCGTACGGCCGTCCCCGCCACAGGTACGCGGACAGCTCGAACACGGTGACCTCCCCCATCCCCGTCCCGCTGACGGCCAGCGCGTCCAGCAGGCCGACCGTGGCGGCGCCCGCTCCTATGATCGCGATACGCACGACGTTTCTCCCCTGTTCGTCCAGAAGGTCCTTCCGACCCTCGTGGACGCCATGACCCCGCTCCATCCCCCGCCTGCGGGGGATCGGCGAGAGACGACCCCCTCAGATGAGGGGTTGGCGACGGAAGGGAGACACGGCAAACTGACCCGCGTCCACCCCCCTTGCAAGTGACCCGGCGCCAGAAGGAAGCTCGATGTCCCACCCGCACCGCCACGCCGAGATCCTCTCGGCTGCCGAGCGGGCCGCCGGCGCGCTGGAGCTCTTCAGCCGTGCCTCGGCCAGGCTGCGGCGGCACATGCCGTTCGACGCCTCGGTGTGGACGGCCACCGATCCGGAAACGGGCCTGGTCACCGCACCCATGCTGGTGGAGAACCTCGGCTCAGGCGAAGGATGCGCCGCCTACTGGGAAAGCGAACTCCTGGATGAGAACATCCTGCCGTTCCGCGACCTCGCCCGCGCGGCCGTCCCCGCGGCCGGTCTGCGCGCGGCCACCTGCGACCTGCCCGCGCGCAGCGCCCGATACCGCCGCCTGCTCGGCGGCCAGGGCGTGGACGACGAACTGCGGGCCGTGCTGCGGATCGGCGACCGGCCGTGGGGCGTGGTGAGCTTGTTCCGCATGCGGGGAAGCCCGGCGTTCGGCACGCACGACATCGCGTTGCTCGCCGATCTGTCCGGCCCACTCGCCGACCGGCTGCGCCGGTACGCCCGTCCGTCCGGATCGGACGGCGAGCCCGTCGCCTCCGCACCCGGCCTGCTGCTGTTCGACGAGCACGGCGAGGCCACGTCGATCAACGAGGAGGCCCGGCACTATCTCGCGCTCCTGCCGGACGGACCATCCGTGCCCACGGCACTCGGGCTGAGGCTACCCATCTGGCTGATCGGCACGACTCTGCAGGCGCGGGCCATCGCCCAAGGCCACGATCGGGGCAGCGCCAGGATGCGCATCCGGACCCTCGACAAGCGCTGGCTGACCTGCCGCGCCTCATGCCTGAGCGGTCCCGGCGGACGGCCAGGTCCGACAGCGCTCGTCATCGAGCCCGCGCCCTCCGCCGACCTGGCGGTTATCGTCGCCCAGGCATACGGGCTGACGCCACGGGAGTTCGAGGTCGCTCAGCTCGTGGCACGGGGCCTGTCCACCGCCGAGATCGCCACGGCCCTGTTCATCTCTCCCCACACCGTTCGCGGTCACCTCAAGGCCGTCTTCGGCAAGGCGGGGACCTCCAGCCGCGGTGAGCTCGTCGCGCAGCTGTTCGCCGAACCCCTCCGGCCGTAGCCGCCATCAGTGCCCGCCGGGCACCCACACCTCACCCGATCCGCGGCGCTCAAGCCGGCTCACCCTGCCGGGCGTGCCGGCTGCCCGGCCTCTGCGCTCTCAAGCATGCCCCGGCCGGCGTCGCCGGATCCTGATGTCGCGCATGTCGGTCACCCCGATCTTCAGGATCTCGTACGGGTGCCCGTGCGCATCCAGCGCCGCCATCGCGCCCAGAGCCGCCTCGTCCTCGCCGTCGTCCGGCCCGGCGGGCACCTGGCAGCGGAAGGTGAACGCCGAGACGCTCTGGTCGTGGGTGAACGTGCCGGCCTCGGTGAAGGCGGTGCCGCTCGCCGCCAGCACCCTGGTCCGTCCGGCGTCGTCCAACCCCGCGAACTTGCCTCTGATCGTCACCCTGAACATGGTCGTTCCTCTCGTACGGCATAGGTGAGAACCTGCTCGCCGAGCACGCTCTCCACGGTGTCGAGCAGCTCCAGCACCCGCTCGGCGATCACCTCCGGCCGCTCCCCCGCGGTGGTGCGGCGGGCGATGTCGCCGAGGACCAGCGCGTGCAGCGACCCGATGTGCCAGGCCATGACGCGCGGCAGCGGGTCGTCGGGGGCCGCGCCGCTCTCCTCGGCCAGCGTGGCGGCCAGCGTGTCCGTCATCCGGCGGCCCAGGCCTTCCAGCCGGGCGGTCAGCGTGGGGGCGGCCAGCATCATCTCCAGGACCCGTCCGAACCCCGGGCTGAGGCCCACCTGGCGCTCGCGCCCGCGCACCTCCTGGCGCAGCCGCCCCAGCACGGCGCCCGCCGCCGACTCGCCCGGCTCGCGCGCCCGCACGATGTCGGCGAGCCGCTGCGGCGACGCCTCGTCCGGCGGCAGGACCAGGTCCTCCTTGGACTCGAAGTAGTTGTAGACGGTGTTGACCGACACTTCGGCGGCCGCCGCGACCTCGGCGATCGTCACGCTGTCGAAGCCGCGCGCCACGAACAGGCCGAGTGCCGCCTCGGAGATGCTCTGCCGGGTCCGCCGCTTCTTCCGCTCCCGCAACCCTTCCGCCATGAACGGGAACCTACTGCAAAAGTTAAGTCGACTGCAAATTCGTACTCGACTTAACTCCACAACCCCGCTGGAGCTGTCTCAACCCCCCATGCAGCTGTGAGCTAGATCACGGTTGAGTTTGACCTTGGGTCAGGGTGGAAGCTCGGCGCAGCGGCGCGACGCCGACCCGGACATAACAACTTCGAAGGGCAAACCACCATGACGATCACCCTTTCCGATCAGGACAAGAGCACCCTGCGGATTGCCGCGTACGGCGCCGTGTCGCTGATGGCCGCCGCCGGTGCCGCCGGCAAGCCTCACAAGATCGCCACCAACGGCAGCATCGCGCTGGGCTCGGCCACCGGCCTGATCGGGCATGTGCTCGCCGACTACCCTGAGGGCAAGGACCTGACCGGCAAGTCCGTGGCCGAGATCGCCGACCGCGTGCTGCCGGCCCTGACCGCGGCCATGATCCTGCTGAGGCAGCAGGATCCGGCCGAGGCCGGCAACTTCCGCAGCACCGTCCTCGTCGCTGTCGAGACCGCCCAGACGCACCAGGGCCGGCCGAGCCCCGCCACGGCCGAGATGGTCCGTAAGATCACCGAAGCCCTCGACGCCGCCAGGGTGGCCGTTGCGGACAGCGGGGCCGTGCCGGAAGCCGCGGCCGGGCAGGATCGCCCGGAGCTGCAGAAGGCGATCGAGGAGATCGTAAAGTCCGGTTTCGTCGGGGTGTCGCTGCGGGTGAACGATGAGCGGGGCGCGTGGGCCGGCAGCGCCGGGGTGGCCGAGCTGGGCGGGACCGCCAAGCCGCCGGTCAACGGGCATGCCCGGATCGGCAGCAACACCAAGACTTTCACCGCGACCCTGGTGCTGCAGCTGGTGGCCGAGGGCAAGATCGAGCTGGACACCCCGGCGGCCGACTACCTGCCCGAGTTCGGGCTGGACCGGCGGATCACGGTGCGGATGGTGTTGCAGCACACCAGCGGGCTGTTCAACTTCACCGGCGAGGTCTACGACGACGGGTCGATCGTGCACGGGATCCCCGTGCCCTACGGCACCACGGGCAAGGAGTGGGTGGACAACCGGTTCCACACCTACCGGCCCGAGGAGCTGGTGCGACTGGCGCTGTCCAAGCCGGCCCGGTTCGAGCCGGGGACGGGCTGGAGCTATTCCAATACCAACTACGTGCTGGTCCGGCTGCTGATCGAGAAGGTCACCGGCCGCTCGCTGGCCGAGGAGATGCGGCGGCGGATCCTGGGGCCGCTCGGGCTGTCGGGCACGGTGGTGCCGGACGCCTCGCCGGAGATCCCTGAGCCACACACCCACATCTACTACCGCTACGAGGAAGCCGGCCGGCACAAGACGATCGACATCACCCGCCACAACCCCTCCTGGGTCTCCACCGGCGGTGACATGATCTCGACCAGCCAGGACCTGGCCACGTTCATCTCCGCGCTGATAGGCGGCAAGCTCCTGCCGGCCCCACTGCTGGCCGAAATGTGCACCCCGCACGTCACGGGCATCCCGAACATGGACTACGGGCTGGGAGTGATCGTCCAGAAAACGGAGTGTGGCGGCACCGTCATCACCCACAACGGCGGCACGGTCGGCTCCGCGGCGCTGATGTACAGCACACCCGACGGCAGCAAAACCCTGACCGCCGTACTGAACTGGGTGGACGACGCCGACATGTCCATAGCGACAACGGTCCAGAACGCCCAGCAAAGGCTCGTCAACGAGGTGTTCTGCGGCGAGCAGGCCGATCCGGCTCAGCCGGCGGACTGAACACTTGCGACGCGTATGCCTCCAGAGACGACCCCTGCCGGTCGTGCATCGGGTAGGACGCGAACTGGGGCCACCTGCTCGCCTGCGGTCTGCCCAGTCGCCCGAGGCCGAGCACAAGGCAGGATTGTGCCGATGAACGGAGTCACGATCGGGCAGGCGGCGGCATTCGTCGGCGTCACCGTCAAGACGGTGCGGCACTACCACAAGCTCGGCCTGGTGAAGGAGCCAGAACGCGACAGCTCCGGCTACCGCAGGTACGGATCGGCCGAGCTGTTGCGGCTGGTGCAGGTCCGGACGCTGGCCGCCGCCGGGGTGCCGCTGGCCGAGATCGGGCCCCTGCTCGACGCCGACGCCGCCCAGTTCGCCGCCGCGCTCGCCGACGTCGAGCGGCAGCTCACCGAACGGATCCAGGAGCTGATCGCGCGCCGTGACATGCTGCACCGGCTCGCAGACGGAGACCGGGCCCTGCTGCCCGACCGCGCCGTGGCGCTGCTGGAGCGGCTGTCCGGCCTCGGCCTCCCCGCGGAGGAGGTGGCGGCCACCAGGGAGGGCTGGGTACTGGCCAGGGCCCTGGTCCCCGAGGGCTTCGACGACTTCCTCACCCATGTCGAGCACGCCCTCGACGACCCCCGCTTCGTCGCGTTGAGCAAGCACGCGATCGAAGCCACGGCATGGGAGCCGGACGACCCGCGCCTGGCCGAACTCGCCACCGCCATGGCCGAGCACTTCCTCGCCAACCCCGCACACCTGAAGATCGTGACCGGCCTGCAAGCCCGCACCGACACCGCGGCCCGATACCACCTGATCGCCCACCACGGCGAAGAGCAGGGATCGGCCACGGCCCGGGGGGTCGCGCTCATCGAGGCCAAGCTCCGCGCCGCGGGCATCCACATCCCCAGACCAGAAACCCACTGACCGCGCCGGTCCCCAGTCCTCCGGCCCGGGACCGGCCGACGGACACCGGCCCTTCGGCCGGCGCGGAGGTTTCCGTTGCGCCGTTCCAAGACCTTGCCGGACACGACCGTGTGCTTGAAGGTCGGGTGAGGCGTCAGGCTGGGCGACTCACCGCGTCACCGCCGCCGCCTCTCGGGGCGTGAGGGGTGTCCGGGGGTGCGGCAACAGAGAAGTCGACCTTGAGCGCGTAGCGGTGCGCGACGTAGGAACTGCTGGTGTATTCGAGGGGGTTCCCGTGCTGGTCAATGATGGAGCGCGTCTCGACGAGCATCGGCGTGGTGGGGTCGACGTCGAGTTCGGGTGCATCGTCGTCGGCTGTGCGCGCCGTGAGGACAGCGGAGCCGAGAGTCGGATGCAGTCCCAGGCGTCGGAGAGTCTGGTGCAGTGATCCAGTCTCCAGGTCGGCGGTCAGCAGCGCGTCGAGGGCGGCGGGGAACGCGGCGTGTTCGATGGCCACAGGCAGGTCGTCGAAGAACCGGACGCGACTGATGGCGACCACGGACGCGGGCTGCGTGCCGAAAGCCGGGTAGAGGGCGGCAACCTCCTGGGGGGAGGCGGGGCGTACGGCGGCCTGCAGGACCCGGGAGCGCGGCGTCCTGCCAAGGGCGAGTGCCTGGTCGTGGAAGCTCAGCAGGGTGCCGACCGGCCGGGCGGCGGCGGCCTGGCGCACGAAGCTACCTCGCCCGGGCACCCGCTCCAGCAGGCCGTCGCGTGCCAGCCGAACCAGAGCGGCGCGCGCCGTCATCCGGGAGACGTCGAACTCCTGAGCCAGCTGCGATTCGGAGGGGAACGGATCGCCGTCGGCGGCGCCTTCGAGGCGCCGGCGCAGCTGCTTCTCGATGCGCTCGTACAGCGGTTGCGACGCGGCCATGGCGGGTGTGTTCCTCCTCGATCGGACAGTCGGCTCCAGTGTGACGCCAGTCGACACCCTCACGTCAGCTGTATATGCTGTATATACAGCTTACCTCCGGCAATCTGAAGGAGAGCATCATGTCCGTGGCCTCCATCGACGTCCCGCGCTGGGAGGGCCCTCTGCCCGCACGCGAGGTGGTGGCGAAGATGATCGACCACTCGCTGCTGCGGCCCGAACTTACTCCGGCCGAGGTCGAGGACGGCCTGGCGACGGCTCTGGAGTACCGCACGGCGTCGGTGTGCGTGCGGCCCGCCGACGTGGCGGCGGCGGGCGCCGCGCTGCGCGGCAGCCAGGTTCGCGTTGGCACGGTCGTCGGCTTCCCGCACGGCAGCAGCACCACGCAGGCGAAGGTCCTCGAGACCACGGAGCTGATTTCCCTGGGGGCAGAGGAGATCGACATGGTGGTCAACATCGGTCGCCTGCGCGGCGGCGACGTCGTGTTCGTCCAGAACGAGATCGCCGCCGTCGTCCAGGCCGCCGAGGGACGCCCCGTAAAGGTGATCTTCGAGAACGCCTACCTGACCGACCAGGACAAGACCACCGGGTACAAGGCCGCCGATCCGCGGGCGCAGCCTTCGTCAAGACCAGCACCGGGTTCGCACCCGGTGGGGCGAAGGCCGCCGACATCGCCCTGATGAGACGCACCGTGTCCTCCCGTGTGCAGGTCAAGGCCGCCGGCGGCGTTCGCACCCTGGACGCTCTCCTGCACCTGCACCGGCTCGGCGCCACCCGCTTCGGAGCCACGGCCACCGCGGCGATCCTCGACGACCTCGAAAACCGCCGCAACGGCAACCCGCCGACCGTGAGCGCCGCCGAACTGACAGCGGACTACTGAGGGGGACGCGCCGCGCAGCCGCCATCAGCAGTGCGGGTTTCGGCGAGATCCACCGCCAGCTTGCCTGCAACGCCGGCTGGCGCGGCGGGCGGCTCATCGTCGCCGGCCGCTGGTTCCTCCTCCAAGACCTGTTCGTCCTGCGGCGCGGTGAAAGCCAAGCTGCCGCTGAGACGTGCGGCCTGTCCATGGACCGTGACGAGAATGCCGCGATCAATCTTGCTTCGCTGGTGGAGCAGACCGTCGCCGGGAGTGGCCAGGAGACGCTGAACGGACGCCGAGCCGATCGTAGGACCCTGCCTGGCGGGGCAGGCGGCTGTGGCACGTCTCCCCCGCCAGGCACCCGCTGCCCGGACCAGACTGAGAATCCTGAAACTCGGTGAACGGTCATCCCCTGGGGAGGAGGCCGCGCTGGAAGGCGGCGGCCACCGCCGACGCCCGGTCGTTGACGCCCAGCTTGGCGTAGATGTGCAACAGGTGCGTCTTGACCGTGGCCTCGCTGATGAACAGCCGGGCCGCCGCTTCCCGGTTGGTGGTGCCCTGCGCGATCAGGTCGAGGATCTCCAGTTCCCGCCCGCTCAGCGGGTCGGCGGGGGCGCGGACCTGACCGAGCAGGCGGGTGGCCACCGACGGGGAGAGCGCGGCCTCCCCGCGCGCAGCCGCGGCGACCGCGCGTGCCAGTTCCTCCCTCAGCGCGTCTTTGAGGAGGTAACCGGTCGCGCCCGCCTCGATCGCGGGCAGCACGTCGCTGTCGGTGTCGTACGTGGTCAGCACCAGCACCCGCGCCTTGAGGCCCAGCCGGGCGAGCTCCCTGATGGCCGTCACCCCGTCCATCCTGGGCATCCGCAGGTCCATGAGGATCACGTCGGGGTCGAGCGCCCGCGCGAGGTCGACGGCCTGGGCGCCGTCGCCGGCCTCGCCGACCACCTCGAAACCGGGATCGCCGGCGAACATGCCGCGGATGCCGTCGCGGACGATGGGGTGGTCGTCGGCGATCAGCAGCCGGACGGGGGCCTCAGGCACTCCGGGACTCCTCAGGGGTGGTGGCGAGCGCGGTGATGGCGGGCACGACGGCGGAGACGGCGGTGCCGGACCCGGGCTCGGACTCGATCTCGAAGGCGCCCGCCAGGCGGGTCACCCGGTCGCGCATCGACGCCAGGCCGAAGCCGCCGCCGTCGAGCGCCCGCGCCCGGTCGAAGCCCGCGCCGTCGTCGCGGACGTCGAGGCTGACCACGTCCTCCATGTAGGACAGCGTGATCCCGGCCCGCGACGCGCCGGCGTGCTTGGCGATGTTGGCCAGCGCCTCCTGGGCGATGCGGAGCAGGGTCGCCTCCACCTGTGGATGCAGGGGACGCGCCGTGCCGGTCGTGGCGACCTCCACGCGCACGGCGTTCAGCTCCGACCACCGGGCGGCGATCTCCGCGAGCGCCGCCGGCAGCGGGGCGGACTCCAGCGGGCCCGGCTGGACGGCGTGCACGGATCTGCGGGCCTCGGCCAGGCTGTCGCGGGCCAGCCCCACCGCGTGGTCGAGGTGCCGCCGCCAGGCCTGCGGGTCGGCCTCGGTCTGCACGGCCGCCTGGAGCTGGGTGATGATGCCGGTCAGGCCCTGGGCGAGCGTGTCGTGGATCTCCCTGGCCATGCGCTGGCGCTCGTCGAGCACGCCGGCCTCGCGGGCCTGGACGAGGAGCTGGGCGTGCAGGCCGGCGTTCTCCCGCATCGCCTCCTCCAGCCGCGTCACCATGCGCTTGCGTTCGGCGCTGCGCTCGGCCGTGACCTCGCCGACGAAGCTGAACAGGCTGACCACGGCCACGATGGCGACGGTGAAGAGCAGGTGGGTGGCGATCGCGGGCGGGGTGGGCTCGGGCAACCCTCCGGTGTAGGCCGTGATCGAGATGGCCGCCGTGGCCGTCACCCCGACGAACCTCCACTTCCCCTTCAGCAGGTGCCAGGAGTGGAGGTATCCGGTGAAGGCGAAGAAGCTGCCGAACCACAGTCCACGCGAGCAGAGCACCGCGATCAGGATCACCAGGCCCGTGACATAGACGACCGGTTGGCGCCCGGGCATGAACCAGATCCACGCCGCGGCGAGCACGGAGAGGCCGAGCGTGACGAGATGGTACGTCCCCGGCCGGTCGTCGGCCAGCCATGACAGCGCCATCGAGATAGCCAGCAGGACGTACGGGACGGCGGTGAGCAGCCGCTGCAGCAGCCGCTCCCACCGGTCAAGACGGGCGCCGTCCCCTGTCGTCATCACTCACTCCCACCGGAAGAACCTGGCCGCGGCGAGACTGACGATCACCGCGTACGCGGCCATGACGCCCAGCATCAGCGGGCCCGGCGACACCCCCGCCCAGACGTCATGAAGGGCCTGCCGGAACGCGCCCATAGGGGTGAACGCGCCGATGCGCGCCAGGATATCCGGCATCTGGTCCACCGGTTGCATGAGCCCGGCGAGGTAGGCCAGCGGAAAGTACAGCAGCACGCCCACCCCGTTGGCGGTGCGCCCGTTCGCCGCCAACGCCGCGATCAGCAGGCCGATGGCGAACATCGCGGCCGTGCCGAGCAGGAACACGGCGGCGATCAGCGGCGCCTGGGAGGGAACGTGCGCGCCCAGGATGGTGCCCGCGACCGTGATCAGCAGCGCGCAGGCGATCAGCGCCAGCACGAACTGCAGGATGAGCTGCACCGCCAGCATGCTTCCAGGCCGCACCGGGGTGGTGGAGAGCCGGCGCAGGATGCCGCGTTCGCGGTAGGTGGCCAACGTGGTCGGCAGCTGGTAGAGGCCGACGAGCCCGACGGCGATCACCAGCGTCATCGGCAGGAGCACCGTGTCGCCGGGCGGGATCGAGCTGCCGAAGACGAAGAGGATGAACAGCGGGATGAGCACCGAGAAGATCGAGCCGGGTTCGCGGGCCAGCAGCTTGAGCTCGACGGTGGTGAGCTTGGCGACGACGGTCATGGGGATCTTCCTCACGGGTGGAACGAGCGGCCGGTCAGGGCGGTGAACGCGTCGTCGAGCGTGCGCTTGTCGATGCGCAGGTCCGCGACGGGGATGAGGTTGCGGGCCAGTGCCGAGGTGACGGCCGTGGCGAAGTCACCCCGGCCCGTCACGCTCACCCCGTCGCCGTCGCGGGTCACGCCCGAGACGCCGGGAAGGCCGCTCAGCAGGGCGACCGGGTCGCTGGCGTCGCCGGCCATCAGCGTGAACCGCATCTGGTGCTCGGCGTCGACCCCGTCGATCAGCTCCGCCGGGCTGCCGGTCGCGACGATGCCGCCCCCGTCGAAGACCGCGACGCGGTCGCAGAGCTCCTCCACCTCGTCCATGAAGTGGCTGACCAGGACCACGGTGACGCCCGACGCCCGCACCTGCTTGATCAGCTCCCAGGTGGCGCGGCGGGCCTGCGGGTCGAGCCCGCTGGTGAGCTCGTCGAGGAAGGCCACCTTCGGGTTGCCCACCAGGGCCAGGGCGATGAACAGCCGCTGCTTCTGGCCTCCCGACAACTTGCCGAAACGGGCGTCGCGCTTGCCGGACAGCCCCCATTGGTCCAGCAGCTCGCGCCAGTCGCGCGGCTCGGCGTAGAAGGAGGCGTACAGGTCGAGCGCCTCCCACACCTTGATGTTCTCGGGCAGCTGGGTGTGCTGGAGCTGCACCCCGATGCGCTCGCGCAGCGCGCGGCCGTCGCCGATCGGGTCGAGCCCGAGCACCCGGATCGTGCCGCCGTCGGGCCGCCGCAGACCCTCCACGCATTCGACGGTGGTGGTCTTGCCGGTGCCGTTGGGGCCGAGCAGGCCGAAGATCTCGCCCTGCTCGACGGAGAAGGAGACGCCGTTCAGAACCGTGTGGCCGCCGTACCTCTTGGTGAGGCCGGCGACATCGATGACTGCCATGCGTCCATCATGGTTTCGCAGCTCACGGCGGGGATCGACCCGCCGGCCATGCTCGGCGGCGGATCGGGCTGAGCGCGGAATCCACCGATCGGTGGATGGCGCGCTCAGCCCGCTTCTGTTCACGGCGGTCCCGGTCAGCCTGAGAAGGCGGTACGGGCGTGCACGGCGGTCCCGGTCAGCTGAGCAGCGGCATGAGCTGCTCCTCCTCGTAGTCGAGGTGCGCCTCCAGTTCCTCGGTGAGGCGGTTCACCTCGGCCAGCAGCGCCCGCGGCGCGAGGTCGTCGGCCGCCAGCACGGCCCGCAGGCGATCCAGCAGCCGCTGGACGACCACGTGCTCGGCGCGCAGCCGTTCCAGCGCGGGGGCTAGCTCCGGATGGCGGCCCTCCAGCGCCGGGAACATGAACCCGTCCTCGCGCGCATGGTGCACGTGCAGGCCCTGGCACAGGGTCAGGCAGTTGACCCGCAGCTGCGCGCCCAGGCGCGGGCCCGAGGCGGCGACCTCCCCGCGGATCAGCGCCAGCTCCCTGCGGAAGGCGTCGTGCACCTTCAAGCCGCACGGCGGCGACCGGTGGAGACGCAGGCGAGAGTCGAACTCGCACGGACGGCTTTGCAGGCCTACCTCCGCACCCGCGGACTGCGCCGGGCCCGCCTCGGCCCCCATCGCGTCGAGGCGGATCGTGCGCGAGGACGGAGTCGAACCGCCACAGCCGAAGCGCCCGGTTTACAGCCGGGTGGGCTCCCCTATGCCCAGCTCGCGCGAGGAGAATCGAGGTCGGCCCGGCAGGAGTCGAACCTGCGACGCCCGGTTTGTAAGACCGGCGCTCTGACCACCTGAGCTACAGGCCGTGGTCTGGCTGAGTGGCCCCAGCAGGATTCGAACCTGCAACGGACCCGGCTTCGTAGGCCGGCGCTCTCTCCATTGAGCTATAGGGCCGGAAAAACATAGTGGTAGCACCCCGTACCGGATTTGAACCGGTGTTCTCCCGGGTGAAAGCCGGGCGTCCTGACCGCTAGACCAACGGGGCCTGCCTCGACATGCGTCGAGGTTCGTACGTCCGGCGGGATTCGAACCCGCAACACCCGGCTCCTGAGGCCGGCGCCTCTCCCGTTGGGCTACGGACGCGTGGAGCCGCAGCGGGGTCTCGAACCCCGTCCTGCTGGGTGGAAGCCAGCTGCCTTACCCGTTCGGCCTCTGCGGCGTGATGCGCTCATGAAATTGTCAAAGGGCGTCGGCCCGTATGCGGGCATGGACAAGAGAAAAGGCCGCCCGATGGGATCCGGCGGCCTCTGGATGCGCGTGGCGAGAATTTATCCAGAAGCCTGCCCGGCCAGCCCGCAGCCGAGCACCACAAGCCCGCGGCAGCTGCGCCGTTCCTGTTCCAGAGTGGTGACCGCGTATCGCATGACTGGCCTTTCCTGACGTTTCCGATCTCGACTGAGAAAACATTAACCGGCGGGCGCCGGCGGGTGCCACTCATTTATTCAGACGTACCGGCCGCCGATATGGTTTCCACCGTGGCCGGTGGGCCGCGGCCCGGGGTCACCGGCTTTACTGGGGGCATGCGGATCGGAGAGCTGGCCGCGCTGCTCGGGGTGTCGACCCGGACGGTGCGCCACTACCACCAACAGGGCGTCCTGCCGGAGCCACCGCGGCTGGCCAACGGCTACCGCCACTACGGCATGCGCGACGCCGTCGCCCTGGCCCGCGTCCGCCGCCTGGTCCAGCTCGGGCTGAGCCTGGACGAGGCACGAGACGTGATCGCCGACGACCGGTCGAGGGAACTGACCGAGGTCCTGGCCGAGATCGACGCGGATCTGGCCAGGCAGGAAAGGGAGATCCGGGAGCGGCGGGCGAAGCTGGCGGAGGTGCTCAGGCGGGCCGAGTCGGGATCGCTGGACCCCGACGACGTCGCCTCGCCCGACCTGGTGGCGTTCCTGCGCGTGGTGGGCCTGCCCGAGTCGAAGGCGGCGGCCTGGGACCGCGAGCTGCTGGTGTTGATGGACAGCGTGGCCGGCGAGCCCGGCAGGAGCAGCGCCTTCACGCAGCTGGAGTCGCTGGCCGCCGATCCGGAGGTGACGGCCATCGGGCACGAGTTCTACCGCAGGCTGGACGAGCTGGCCGACGCCGAGCCCGGCGACCCCAGGATCGCGCCGCTGGCCCGCTCGCTCGCCGGCTACAGCATGGAGCACCTGCTGGCCGATTCCGGGCTGGGCGCGCACGGGTGGGATCCGGCGCTGCTCGAGCCGTTCCTCGACGGGCTGGCCCCGGCGCAGGCCGAGGCCGTGCGCCAGGCGATCGGGATCATCGCGGGCGGGGTCGCGGGCGGGATCGAGCAGGACACCGGCACGTCGGCGACGGCCGGGCGGCGGGCGGGGAGGGACGACGGCCGCGCCGGCCGGCCGGCGCCCGGCGGCTCAGGGCGCCGGTACGAGGCCGTCGGCGACGAGGCCGTCGAGGACCGCCTCACCCAGCGCTTCGACCGCGGACTTCGGGCGCACCATCACCGTGAACTCCTTGATCAGGCCGGCCTCGTCCAGGTGGATGAGGTCGATGCCGTGGATCTGCCTGCCGCGCACGGTGGCCTGGAAGACCAGGACGATCGACGGGGTCTCGGCGCCGCTGGCGCCGGTCTGGGCGGCGCCGTCGAGCCGGCCGACGTATCGGAAGTCCTCGAAGACGCGCAGCAGCACGCCGAACAGTCCCAGGACGGCGGGCTTGCCCTCGAAGGGGGTGAACGTCACCGGGCTGTAGAGGCGGACGTCGTCGGTGAACAGCTCGTCCAGCGCGGCGAGATCGCGCCGCTCGACGGCGGCGCTGAAACGGTCGGCGGCGGTCATGGCCGTCCTTCCTAGTAAAAAAGGCGAATAGTCAGTTTCTTGACTATCATGGCGGTGTCCGTACGGGAAGAGGAGGACGTCGCGATGGCTTTGCGGCACGCCGTGCTGGCGGCACTGCTGGACGAGGAGCTCAGCGGGTACCAGCTGGCCAAGGCGTTCGGCCTGGGCGTGGCCAACTTCTGGCACGCCCTTCCCCAGCAGCTCTACGCCGAGCTCGCCCGGCTGGAGCGCGACGGGCTGGTCAGCGGACGGGAGGTGGTGCAGGACACCCGGCCCAACAAGCGCCTGTTCACCGTGACCGACGCCGGCCTGGCCGAGCTGGAGCGGTTCGCGGCGACCGCCAACAAACCCTCGTTCATCCGCGACGACCTGCTCGTGAAGGTCCAGGCCGCCGACCACGTCGCCGCCGGCACGCTCATCGAGCAGCTCGCGGAGCGGGCCGCGTTCGCCGACGCCAAGATCGAGCTGCTCGGCGGCCTGCTGCGGAAGCTGCGCGGCGGCATGAGCGAGGAGGAGTTCCTGCGCCACGGCGAACGCGTCGGCCCCTACCTGACGTGCCTGCGCGGCATCGCGTTCGAGCAGGGCAACCGTGATTGGTGCCGCCGGAGCGCGGCGATCCTGGAAGAGAGGCGGACGGCGCATGCGCGAGGGTGACCACCTGCGTTACGTCGCCCTGGGCGACAGCCAGACCGAAGGGCTCGGCGACGGCGACGACGCCAACGGCCTGCGCGGGTGGGCCGACCGGCTCGCCGAGCAGCTCGCCCGCGCCGTTCCCGGCCTCCAGTACGCCAACCTGGCCGTGCGCGGGCGCGTGGCCGCCCAGGTCCACGCCGAACAACTCGAACCCGCCCTCGCCCTGCGCCCCGACCTGGCCACCGTCGTCGCCGGGGTCAACGACCTGCTCCGGCCCCGCTTCGACGCCGACGAGGTGGGCGGCCACCTGGAGGCGATGTTCGCCGCGCTCACCGCCCAGGGCGCCCGCGTGGCCACCGTCACCTTCCCCGACCCGGCTCGGATCACCCCGCTCGCCCGCCCGTTCAGCCCGCGGGCCGCCGCGCTCAACCAGCGCATCCGCGCCGCGGCCCGCCGCCACGGGGTCGTCGTCGCCGAGACCGCCCACCACCCGGTCGTCACGGACGCCCGGTTGTGGAGCCCCGACCGGCTGCACGCCAGCCCGCTCGGGCACGAACGCATCGCCGCGGCGGTCGCCCACGCGCTGGAGCTGGCCGGCAGCAGCGACGCATGGACGCATCCCCTGCCGCCCGAGCCCGCCCTGCCCTGGTGGCGCGCCGCGGGCACGGAGCTGCGCTGGGTCGCCGGC
Organism: Nonomuraea sp. KM88; assembly: GCF_052245635.1. Taxonomy (NCBI): domain Bacteria; kingdom Bacillati; phylum Actinomycetota; class Actinomycetes; order Streptosporangiales; family Streptosporangiaceae; genus Nonomuraea; species Nonomuraea sp. KM88. The sequence goes on from NZ_JBQQCC010000005.1 coordinate 429,650, forward strand.
TTCCTCGGCCCCTGGGCCGGCCGGCGCCTGCTCGGCCGCTCCTCCGGTGACCACCGCACCGCCAAACGCCCGGAACTGCTGCCCGTCGGTGCGTGGCCCTCCTTACATGAGGAGCGGACAAAGTAGTCAGTTGATGAGCACTGCGGGCGAAAGGATGGTCACAACACCACGCTTCTCGCCCCGCTTCCGCGGGAGACGACGGCCAAGCCCTGACCGATGCCCGAAAGCACAAGCACAATCCTATCCGGCACTACCTGGAGGTCCTGGCCTCGATGAGGCCGTGAGCGCCTGACCTTCCGGGTGGCCGCGCTGCCCTGCACGAGGCGTTTGCGGGCCTTCGCGGCGCCGCACTACGGTGACGGCATGGATCTCTTCTCGCGCTCTTGGACGGCGCTGCGCACGGCGGTCGCCGGCCTGCCCGACAAGGACTTCGCCCGGCCGTCCGGCTGCGCCGGCTGGCTCGTGCGAGACCTCGCGTGTCACCTGATCATCGACGCCCAGGACGTCCTGATCACGCTCGTGACCCCTGCGGAGAAGGACCCGACCTGCGACGCGGTGACCTACTGGAAGGTCGGTTCGACGCCGCCGACCGGTGACGACCCGCTCGACGCGCTGATCGTCCGGCTGGCCGCCGCGTACGAGGAGCCGCGGCTGCTGAAGTTCCACCTCGACGACGTCGGCTCCGCCGCCGGCCGCGCAGCCGAACTCGCCGACCCGCGCCGGCGGGTCGCCACCCAGGACATGGTCCTCACCGCGGGCGACTACCTGGCCGCGTACGTCCTGGAGTGGACGCTGCACCACCTCGACCTGATCGCGCACCTGCCCGACGCGGAGGAGCCCCCCGCGGAAGGGCTCGCCCGGTCCAGGGAGATGCTGGAGAAGATCGCCGGGACCGCGTTCCCCGCGTCGTTCTCCGACAAGGACGCGCTGCTGGTCGGCACCGGGCGGCGTGCCCCGGCCGACGCGGAGAAATCCGAGCTGGGAGACCTGGCCGCGCGCCTCCCCTTCGTCATCGGCTGATCGCCCGGACGGTCGGGACAGCGGGGCGGCTCGGGCCGGATTCTGCCGCTACGCCCGAGCCCGCCCTGACCTCACACCGCCCATCGACGTCACCGTGCTCACCACCTCATGGGGCTGGGGCCCGACCGTGCGCCGCGCTGCGGGTTGACCCGGAAGCATCAGGTCAACGCTCTGACCTTGCGCAGCCGCACGGGCGCCGGTAGCGAGATCATCGCGGAATCCGCTGATCGCCCGGCGCACGCCCGGGCGTAGCAAAGGCGTCAATTATCGGGCTCTAGTCGTATAAAACCCGTCAAGAACGACAAAACGTCTGAAATTCCGGGATTTGCTTGCCTTAACGCCGCCCGCTCCGGCGGGCGAAACACCTATCACCCAACTGAGGAGTGAGGATGACAGACGTCATCTTCGTCGGCCTGACGATCGCGGTCTTCGTGATCCTCGGGCTGGTTGTGAAGGCGGCGGAGCGGCTGTGAACGCCGTCAACGCCACTGGCCTGGTCGTGATCGCCGGCCTGGTGGTCTTCGCGGTCGCGGCCCTGCTGTTCCCGGAGCGGTTCTGATGTCCCCGACTCTGGCCGGGATCTTGTTCATCGCGTCCCTGCTGCTCGCTCTCGCGCTGTGCCACCGGCCGCTGGGCGACTACATGTACCGCGTCTACACCGGCACCAAGCACTCGCGGGTCGAGCGGGTGATCTACCGGCTGATAGGCGTGCGACCCGGCAGCGAGCAACGCTGGGGCGTCTACGCGCGTAGCGTGCTGGCGTTCTCGCTGGTGTCGATCCTGTTCCTGTACGGCCTGCAGCGGCTGCAGAACCACCTTTTCCTGTCCCTGGGCATGGAGCCGGTGGAGCCGGCGCTGGCCTGGAACACCGCGGTCAGCTTCGTCACCAACACCAACTGGCAGGCCTATTCCGGCGAGTCCACGATGGGCCACGTGGTGCAGACCGCGGGCCTGGCGGTGCAGAACTTCGTCTCCGCCGCGGTCGGCATGGCGGTGGCGATCGCGCTGGTGCGCGGGTTCGCCCGCACGAAGAGCGACACGCTGGGCAACTTCTGGACGGACCTGGTCCGCGGCACGATCCGCATCCTGCTTCCGATCGCCTTCGTCGCGGCGCTGGCACTGGTGGCCGGTGGCACGATCCAGACGTTCGCCGGTCACAGCACGTGGACGACGCTGACAGGCGGGGAGCAGACGTTCACCCCGGCCGCGGCCGCCTCACAGGAGGCGATAAAGGACCTGGGCACCAACGGCGGCGGCATCTTCAACGTCAACTCGGCCCACCCGTTCGAGAACCCGACATCGTGGACCAACTGGTTGACGATCTTCCTCCTGTTGGTGATCTCGTTCTCACTGCCGCGCGCCTTCGGCCGGATGGTCGGCGACAACCGGCAGGGCTACGCCATCGTCGCGGTGATGGCGAGCATCTTTATGATCAGCGTGACGCTGACCAACTGGGCCGAAATGAGCGCGGGCGGCACAGTGCCGCAGGCCGTCGGGACGGCGATGGAGGGCCGCGAGGCGCGCTTCGGCGTGTCGAACTCGGCCATGTTCGCCTCCTCCACCACCCTGACCAGTACCGGCTCGGTCGATTCCTCCCACGACTCCTACACCGCGCTCGGCGGCGGCATGCTGATCTTCAACATGCTGCTCGGCGAGATCGCTCCCGGCGGCGTCGGCGCGGGCCTGTACGGCATGCTGATCCTCGCCGTGATCACCGTTTTCGCGGCCGGGCTGATGGTCGGCCGCACCCCTGAATACCTGGGCAAGAAGATCGGCGCCCGCGAGATCAAGCTCGCCTCGCTCTCCTTCCTCATCACCCCGGCGCTGGTGCTGGTCGGTACGGCGGTGGCGATGGCCACCGCGACAGGACGGGCAGCGATGCTGAACAGCGGCCCGCACGGCCTGTCGGAGATCCTGTACGCCTACACCTCGACGTCCAACAACAACGGCTCCGCCTTCGCCGGGGTCAGCGTGAACACCCCGTTCCACAACACCACACTCGGACTGTGCATGGCTCTCGGCCGCTTCCTGCCCATCGTGCTGGCCCTGGCGCTGGCCGGATCCCTGGCCCAGCAGGCGTCCGTTCCTGCGGGCGTGGGCACGCTGCCCACCCACCGGCCGCAGTTCGTCGGCATGGTCGTCGGCGTGACGATCATCCTGGTCGCCCTCGCCTTTCTGCCCGCGCTGGCGCTCGGGCCGCTCGCAGAAGGAATTCGCTAGCCATGTCCACGTCGACAGTGCAGGCTCCGGGCCGTACCCCCGCACCCAAGGGTGGAAAGGTGGGCGGCGGGCTGCTCGATCCCAAGCAGATGATCCGATCGCTGCCGGACGCGGTGAAGAAGCTCAACCCGGCCACCATGTGGCGCAACCCGGTGATGTTCATCGTCGAGATCGGCGCGGTCTTCACCACCGTCCTGGCGATCGGCGATCCCTCCTGGTTCGCCTGGGCGATCGTGGTGTGGCTGTGGCTGACCGTCGTCTTCGCCAACCTGGCCGAGGCGGTGGCCGAGGGGCGAGGCAAGGCGCAGGCCGCCGCGTTGCGGGCAACCAAGCGCGACACCACCGGCCGACGGCTCAAGAGCCGCACCTCGGCCGAGTGGGACGTGGTCGGCGCGCCCGAACTCAGGCAGGGCGACTTCGTGGTCGTCGAGGCGGGGGAGATCATCCCCGGCGACGGCGATGTGGTGGAGGGCATCGCGTCGGTGGACGAATCGGCCATCACCGGCGAGTCAGCGCCGGTGATCCGCGAGTCCGGCGGCGACCGTTCGGCGGTGACCGGTGGCACGAAGGTGCTGTCCGACCGGATCATCGTGCGGATCACGCAGAAACCCGGCGAGAGTTTCGTCGACCGCATGATCGCGCTGGTGGAGGGCGCGAACCGGCAGAAGACGCCGAACGAGATCGCGCTCAACATCCTGCTCGCCGCCCTGACGATCATTTTCCTGGTCGCCGCCGCCACGATGCAGCCATTGGCCATCTACTCCAAGTCCATCAACCCCGGCGTGCCGGACTCGCTCGCCCTGACCGGCGACGGGGTGAGCGGCATCGTGCTGGTGTCGCTGATCGTCTGCCTGATCCCCACCACGATCGGCGCGCTGCTCTCGGCCATCGGCATCGCCGGCATGGACCGCCTGGTGCAGCGCAACGTGCTCGCCATGTCCGGCCGCGCGGTCGAGGCGGCAGGGGATGTGTCCACGCTGCTGCTGGACAAGACCGGCACCATCACCCTGGGCAACCGGCAGGCGTCGGAGTTCGTCGTGGTGGACGGGGTGAGCGAGGCCGAACTGGCCGAGGCCGCACAGCTGTCGAGCCTGGCCGACGAGACCCCCGAGGGGCGCTCCATCGTGGTCTACGCCAAGCAGGCCTACGGGCTGCGCGAGCGCCAGCCGGGCGCGCTGGCCCACGCCGAGTGGGTGCCGTTCACGGCGCAGACCCGCATGTCCGGGGTGAACCTGGACGGCCGCGAGGTCCGCAAGGGCGCGGCCACCGCGGTCATGAAGTGGGTGCGCGACGCCGGCGGCCACCCCACGGACGAGGTCGGGCACATCGTGGACGGCATCTCCGGCTCCGGCGGCACCCCGCTGGTCGTCGCCGAGAAGGGCCGGGTGCTGGGCGTCGTGCACCTCAAGGACGTGGTGAAGGCCGGCATGCGCGAACGCTTCGACGAGATGCGCCGCGTGGGCATCCGCACCGTCATGATCACCGGCGACAACCCGCTGACCGCCAAGGCCATCGCCGACGAGGCCGGGGTGGACGACTTCCTGGCCGAGGCCACCCCCGAGGACAAGCTGGCGCTGATCAGACGGGAGCAGGAGGGGGGCCGCCTGGTCGCCATGACCGGTGACGGCACCAACGACGCCCCCGCCCTGGCTCAGTCCGACGTCGGCGTGGCCATGAACACCGGCACGTCCGCCGCCAAGGAGGCCGGGAACATGGTCGACCTGGACTCCAACCCGACCAAGCTCATCGAAATCGTCGAGATCGGTAAACAACTGCTCATCACGCGGGGCGCGCTGACGACGTTCTCGATCGCCAACGACATCGCCAAGTACTTCGCCATCATCCCGGCGATGTTCGCGGCGGTCTACCCGGGCCTGGACGCGCTCAACATCATGCGCCTGGCCAGCCCCCAGTCGGCGATTCTGTCGGCGGTCATCTTCAACGCCCTCGTGATCATCGCATTGATCCCGCTGGCGCTGCGCGGGGTCCGCTACCGGCCCACCAGCGCCTCCAAACTGCTGTCGCGCAACCTGTACGTCTACGGCCTGGGTGGCATCGTGGTGCCGTTCATGGGCATCAAACTCATCGATCTTCTGATTCAGTTTCTTCCGGGGATGTCATAAATGGACCGCATGCCCAGCTGGGTCCGCCGGCACCTCGCCGCGCTGCGCGCGCTGCTCGTGCTCACGGCGGTCACCGGCCTCATCTACCCGCTGGCCGCCACCGGCGTGGCCCAGGCGCTGTTCAACGGGAACGCCAACGGCTCGATCATCGACAAGGACGGCAAGATCATCGGCAGCGCGCTCATCGGCCAGTCCTTCACCGACGCCGACGGCGACCCCATCCGCAGGTACTTCCAGTCCCGCCCGTCGGCGGCCGGGGACGGCTACGATCCCACCTCGACCAGCGCCAGCAATCTGGGCCCTGAGGATGTCGTGGACGTCCTGCCGGTGCCCGGCGCCAAGGACGAGGAGGGCGAACCGGACGAGGGTAAGCGGTCGCTGCTCACCCAGGTGTGCGCTCGGTCCAAGGCGGTCGGCGAGTTGGAGGGCGTCAGCGGCGCCCGGCCGTACTGCACCGCGGACGGGGTGGGCGCGGTGCTCAAGGTGTTCTCCGACCGTGCCGTGAGCGTCAACCAGGCCTGTCCGGCCACCCCGTTCGTGACCGCGTACCAGGGCGTGAAGGTGGAGTGCGCCAGGCCGGGCGAGGACTACGCGGCCGGGAAGACCGTGCCGGTCAGAGGGAACGCGGGAATCCCGGCCGTGCCCTCCGACGCGGTCACGGCGAGCGCCTCCGGCCTCGACCCGCACATCTCACCCGCTTATGCCGAGTTGCAGGCGCCGCGCGTGGCGAAGGAACGCGGTCTCCACCAGGCCAGGGTCGAGCAGCTCATCGAGCAGCACACCGTCGGTCGGGCGCTCGGCTTCATGGGCGAGCCGGCGGTGAACGTGCTGGAACTCAACCTCGCGCTCGACCGCTCATGAAAAGGGGTCGCCTGCGGGTCTACCTGGGGGCGGCCCCCGGGGTGGGCAAGACGTACGCGATGCTCGGCGAGGGCCGCCGGGCCTGTGAGCGCGGCCGGGACGTGGTCGTGGGGTTCGTCGAAACCCACGGCCGCTCCCGCACCGCCGCCCTGCTGGAGGGCCTGGAGGTGATCCCCCGCAAGACGCTGGTCTACCGAGGGGCCACCTTCGCCGAGTTGGACGTGGACGCCGTCATCGCCCGCGCGCCGAAGGCGGCGCTGATCGACGAGCTGGCCCACACGAACGTGCCCGGCTCGAAGAACGTCAAGCGCTGGCAGGACATCGACGACATCCTCGACGCCGGTATCGACGTCATCTCCACGGTGAACATCCAGCACCTGGAGTCGGTCAACGACGTCGTGCGGGAGATCACCGGCATCCCGCAGCGCGAGACCGTGCCTGACGAGGTGGTGCGGCGAGCCGACCAGATCGAGCTGGTCGACATGTCCCCTGAGGCGCTGCGCCGCCGCCTGGCGCACGGCAACGTCTACGCCCCTGAGAAGGTGGACGCCGCGCTGTCCAATTACTTCAGGGTGGGCAACCTGACCGCGCTGCGGGAACTCGCCCTGCTCTGGGTCGCCGGCAAGGTCGACGAGCAGCTCGACCGTTACCGCGCCGACCACGGCATCGACAGCACGTGGGAGGCGCGCGAGCGCGTGGTGGTGGCGCTTACCGGCGGCCCGGAAGGCGACACGCTGGTACGCCGGGCCGCCCGCGTCGCCGCCCGCACGAAGGGGGCCGACCTGCTGGCCGTCCACGTCACCAGCGCCGACGGGCTGGACGGCGGCGACCCTGCCAACCTGGCCCGCCAGCGCGCCCTGGTCGAGAGCATGGGCGGCACCTACCACCAGGTCGTCGGCGACGACATCCCGCGCGCCCTGCTCGACTTCGCCGGCGGCGTCAATGCCACCCAGCTCGTGCTGGGAGCGTCGAGAAGGGGGCGCTTCGCCCAGATGTTCTCCCGTGGCGTCGGGGTCGAGACCACGGCCCTGTCCGGCTCCATCGATGTCCACCTGGTCACCCACGAGGAGGCCAAGAAGGGCCGCCGCCACCCCGAGCGCTCCCGGGCCGCGCTCACCAGGAAGCGCAGGCTGGCCGGCTGGGTGGTCGCGGTGGCGGGCCTGCCGCTGCTGACCGCCGCGCTCGCCCCGCTTCGCGGTGTGCTCTCGCTGCCCACCGAGATCCTGCTGTTCCTGAGCCTGGTCATCGGGATCGCGCTGATCGGTGGAACCTGGCCGGCGATCACCGCGGCGGTCGGCGGCTTCCTCCTGCTCAACCGGTTCTTCACCCCTCCCCTGTACACCTGGACCATTGAGGACCCTGAGAACCTTCTCGCCCTGGTGGTGTTCGTCCTGATGGCGACCGCGGTCAGCGCGATCGTGGACCTGGCCGCCCGGCGTTCCCGGGAGATGGCCCGTGCCCGCGCCGACGCCGCGACGCTGTCCACCCTCGCCGGGCACGTGCTGCGCGGCGAGGCGGCGCTGTCCTCCTTGCTCGGGCGACTGCGCGAGACATTCGCCCTGGACTCGGTCACCCTGCTCGAACGCGTTGGCGAGCCCACGCTGGACGATCAATTCGAAGGCGACGCCTGGCGCATCATCGCCACCTCCGGCTCCGCGCCCTGCACCACCCCTGCCGCGGCCGATACCGACGTGACCATCAGTGACCGACTGGTGCTCGCCGCGCGGGGACGGTTGCTGGATGCCAGCGATCGGCGGGTGCTGGAGGCGTTCGCCGCCGAGGCGGCCGTCGCGCTGCGCCAGGAACGTCTGCAGCGGGAGGCGGAACAGGCCAAGCCGCTGGCCGAGGCCGACCGGATGCGCACCGCGCTGCTGGCGGCCGTCAGCCATGACCTGCGCACCCCGCTGTCGGCGGCCAAAGCCGCCGTCGAGAGCCTGCGCAGCCACGACGTCGACTGGTCTGCGGAGGATCGCGAGGAGCTGCTGGCCACCGCCGACGAGTCCCTGGCCAGGCTGGACCGGCTGGTGGAGAACCTGCTCGACATGAGCCGCCTGCAGGCCGGCGCGCTCGGGATCTCCCTCCAGCCGCTCGCCCCGGAAGAGGTCGTCCCCCACGCCATCGACGACCTCGGGCCGCTGCGCGACCGGGTCGAGGGCGACATCCCCGCCGACCTGCCCGAGATCCTCGCCGACCCGGCCCTGCTCGAACGAGTGCTGGTCAACCTGATGAGCAACGCCGTCCGCTACAGCCCGCCCGCGCAGCAGGTCCTGGTCACCGCCAGCTGGCACGACGACCAGGTGGAGATCCGCGTCATCGACCGCGGCCCCGGCATCCCGCCCGAGGCGTACGAGCGGGTCTTCCTGCCGTTTCAGCGGCTCGGCGACCGCGACAACGGCACCGGCGTCGGCCTCGGCCTCGCGCTGTCACGTGGGCTCACCGAGGCCATGGGCGGTGCCCTCGTTCCCGAAGAGACGCCAGGAGGCGGTCTCACGATGATCATCAGAATGCCGATCAACTCCGGGCGGTGACTCCATGACCAAGATCCTCGTCGTCGACGACGAGCCGCAGATCCTGCGCGCACTGCGCATCAACCTGGCCGCCCGCCACTATGAGGTGGCGGTCGCCGCCGACGGCGGCTCCGGCCTGCGTGAAGCCGCCGAATGGCATCCCGATCTGGTCGTACTCGACCTCGGGTTGCCCGACATGGACGGCATCGACGTCATCCACGGCCTGCGCGGCTGGACCAAGATCCCTATCGTCGTCCTGTCGGGCCGGGCCGGCAGCGCCGACAAGATCGAAGCCCTGGACGCGGGAGCCGACGACTACGTCACCAAGCCGTTCGGCATCGACGAATTCCTCGCCCGCATCCGCGCCGTCACCCGCCGAGCTGCCGTCCACGAGGCCGAGCTGGCCAGCATCGAAATAGGCGACCACACCGTGGACCTGACCCGCAAGACCGTCTCGCCAGGCATACGGCTCACCCCCACGGAATGGCACATCCTGGAAATCCTGCTCCGCAACCCCGGAAAGCTCATCCCCCAGCGCTACCTGCTGGCCGAAGTATGGGGCAGCAAACACGTCAAGGAAACCCACTACCTGCGCCAGTACATGGCCCAGCTTCGCAAGAAGCTCGAACGCGACCCCGCCCACCCGGTTCACCTGATCACCGAACCCGGCATGGGCTACCGCTTCACCCCATGACCGAAACGGGACACACCCGCTGGCCAAGGTGGCCTGCCCGCGAGATCTCGATGGGGTCGTTGCCGGCGATCACTCCGTGCCGGCCGGAATGCAGTCACTCGCTGAAGCCTTCGCAGGCCTCCAAGACGCTCGTCCCTCGTGATAAGGGAGCGACCGTTCCGGCATAAGCAATCCTTCTGCTGAAATGCGGAAACATCCCCATTTTGCCGCTTATGCTCGCGTAGTAATCATGCGTTCCTGTGGACGACGAGTTCCCCGCCGGCGACCCAACCCGTCCACCACCGGAACGGTGCTGCTTGCCGGCGGAGGCGACCCCTCCGCGGCATCAGGCGAAGAGGAGCCGAAGATGTCCGTGCCAGGACACGTCGCCGGCACCCGCAGGGCGGCCCTGTACGTCATCAAGATCGGAAGTGCCGGTCTGGACCACGAGAAGCTCTTCGACGAGGTCGCCGGCCTGCGCGCCCGCGGCGCCAGGCTGCTGCTCGTCGCGGGCGGCACGGCCGGGATCGCCCGGCACTACGCCGACATCGGCCGGCTCGTCCGGACCATGCGCACGGGCGGAGGGGAGGTGCGCTACTGCCCGCCCGCGGAGATCCCGCACATCGTCGCCGCCTACGAGCAGGTGACCCTGCCCCGCGTGCGGCGCGCGCTCTCCGAGCGCGGCCTGCGCGTGTTCGCCGCGGTCGCGCAGACCGGCGCCCTGGTGTCCGCCCTGGCCAACCCGCCGGTACGGGCGGAGATCGACGGCCGGACGTGCGTGGTGCGCGACCATCGCGCCGGCACGGTGTGCGCGGTGGACGTCGACGGCGTCAACCGGCTGCTCGAGGTGTTCGACGTCGTGTGCCTGGCTCCGCCGGTCTCCGACGCCACGGGCGGCACGCCGCTCAGCGTGGACGCCGACGTGCTCGCCGCAGAGCTGGCCAACGCCCTGGACGCCGACCACCTGCGCCTGGTCACCGGCACGGCCGGCCTGCTCGCCGACCCGGCGGACCCGGCCGGCCGGATCCAGCACGCGACCCGCGGCGAAGGCCAGGCGTACGCGCGGGGCCGCATGCGCCAGAAGGTGCGGGCCGCCGAGATCGCGCTGTCCGGCACCGCGGACGTCGCGATCACCGGGCCGCACATCCTGTCGCCCGCGTCCGGCACCCGCTTCTGGCGCGCTCCCGCGCCGGCCGCCGACCTGTCGCTGCTCGCCAGGACCGTGGAGATCTCCTCGGTCTCGTACGACGAGCGGGAGCTCGCGGAGTTCCTCGTGGACTGGTGCACGGAGCACGGCGTCCACGCCGAGATCGACGAGGCCGGCAACCTGGTCGCGACCCGCGGCTCAGGACCCGAGCGGATGCTCATGCTCGGCCATCTCGACACGGTCGCCCACCGCTGGCCGGTGCACTGGAACGGCCAGGTCCTCTCGGGCCGCGGCTGCGTGGACGCCAAGGGCAGCCTGGTGGCGTTCCTGGAGACGCTGGCAGGGATGGACGTGCCCGGCCACGCGCAGGTCCGTGTCGTCGGCGCGGTCGAGAGGGCGAACACCGCGCGCGGCACGTCCTTCGTCCGCGACCGCTATCCGGCCGGCGCCGTCATCATCGGCGAGCCGAGCGGCGCGGAAACGCTGACCGTCGGCAACCACGGCCAGCTCAAGGTCCGCCTGAGCGTCACCGAACCCCTCGGCCACACCGCGGGCACCGGCGTCGTCACCACCGGCGAGCGCATGGTGCACCTGCTGGGCCGGCTCCGCGACGCCATCGCGGACGCCTCTCCGAAGGCCCTGATGGCGGTCCTCGCCATCCACGCGGTCAACGCCGGACATCTGCAGCAGGGCGAGGCCGTCTTCGACGTACGCGTGCCGCGGGACACGCCGGTCGAGAACCTGGTCGCGCTGGTACGGCTGGTCGCCGACCCGGCAGGCGTGGAGGTGCTCGCCGCCACGCCGGGCGTGCTCACGCCCAGGACGAACGCGCTGGTGAGCGCGTTCTCGCGTGCCTTTCGCGAAACGGGGGCGACGCCGCGGTTCCTGGCCAGGCGAGGCGGCAGCGCCATGAACACCCTCGCCGCGACCTGGCAGGACGTCCCCATGGTCGCCTACGGTCCCGGCGACGCCGCGCTCGACCACACCCGTGGCGAGCGGCTGGACGCGGCGGAGTTCAGAAGGGCCAGGGCGGTGCTGGCGAAGGCGGTCACGAGCTGGGTCACCGAACGAGAGATGACGACACCGTGACGATCACCACGGTCTTCACCCGCCGTCCCATCTGGCACAGCCTGGTGGGGGTTTGTACGGTGTCGTGATCTCGGGACGGGTGGAGACGGCCGTACTGGCTCAGGCTCTCGGATGGGATGGGGTCGCTGCGCTGCTAATGAACGGCGAAGCCGCCGTCGACGAAGAGCATCTGACCCGTGACGAAGGCGGAGGCGTCACCGGCCAGAAAGACCGCCGCTCCGGCGAAGTCCTGAGGAACGCTATTGCGTCCTGCCATGTGGCGGGCCGCGAGTTCCTCGGTACGGCCGGGTACGGACCGTGCGGGCTCGGTCAACGGGGTCAGCACGAACCCTGGAATGATGGTGTTCACGCACACCCCACGAGCCGACCACGCCTCCGCCTGCGAGCGGGTCAACCCGGCGACGGCGGCCTTGGCCGCTCCGTACACGCCGCTGTTGCCGAAAGCGCGGACGCTCTGCTGCGAGCCGATATTGATGATGCGGCCCCAGCCGCGCGAGGCCATTTTCGGGCCGAAGTACTGTCCCAGGAGATAGGGGGCGGACAGGTGAACAGCGACGCTCTGCTCGTAGTCGTCGTAGGTGAGGTCGGCCATGGGCTTGCGGATGTTGTTGCCGGCGGCGTTGACCAGGACGTCGATGTCGCCCGCAGTGGAACAGAGCCGCTCGACACCGTCATGCTTTCCCAGATCAGCGCTGATCCACGAAACGGCGACGCCGTGCCCGCGCAGCCGTTCCGCTGCCTTGTCCAGCTCCCCTTCCCGGCGGGCCACCAGGACGATCTCCGCTCCTGCCCGTCCGATCGCCTCGGCCATGGCATATCCGATGCCTGAGCTTCCGCCGGTCACCAGAGCACGACGGTGGTGAAGGGAGAACAGCTCCCGCAGATAGTCCAGCACGAACGGTCAAGCTAGCACCGGCTCCGCCGTCGCCGGCAGCGTTGACTCACTGATCGAGTCACCGATACGCCAAACGCGGAACCGAGCATGAGCGTGCGCATGACGGGGGCCGCCGACGGGCCGGTCACCAGGACCGGCACGTATCGCGTCCGCTGTGCCGCACGCCGGTCAACCTCGAGCGAAAAGCGGCCCCAACGTGCCGCCGCCTGATCCGAGCGTCTGTCACGTAAGGACCGAGTCAGCGATCGAGGTGGGGCTGTACGCGGGCGATCTCCCGCGAGATGGCCGCCGCCGTGGCGTGCAACGCGGGGACGACGGTCGGCACCGACAGGCGGTCGGACGGCGCGGAGACCGTGACGGCGGCCGCCGTGCCGGAGCGGGCGAGAACCGGCACGGCCACCGAGGCGGTGCCGGTTTGGAACTCCTCGCGGTCGACCGCGTACTTGCGCCGGCGGACCTCGCTCAACTCGCGATCCAAGGCGGCGCGGTCGGTGATCGAACGGGGAGTACGGCGGGCGAAGCCGCTCTCCCGCAGCACGCGTTCCCGGAAATCGGGCTTGCAGTAGGCGAGCAACACCTTGCCCGAGGCGGTGCAGGTCAAGGGCATCCGCCCGCCGACCCGAGTGTTCAGCTTCGTGCTGGCGCTGCCTGAGATCTTCTGGATGTAGACCACGCCGAGCCCGTCGAGGATGGCCAGCTGCACGGTTTCGTGGGTGATCTCATACAGGTGCGCCAGGTAGGGCGTCGCCACGTCGCTCAATCCCAGACCCTGCTGCTCGGCCAGGTTGCCCAGATCGAACAGCCCCAGGCCCAGCCGCACCCCCTGCTCAACAGGCTGCAGCAGCCCTTCGGCGACGAGCTGGGCGATGAATCTGTTGGCCGTGGCCTTGGGCAGCCCGGTCAGCCGGGCTATCTCCGCGCGGCTCAAGGGCGTCGCCGAGCCGCCGACCGCGCGCAGCACGGCCAGGGCCCGGCCGAGCACGGAGTCGCGCGACCCATCTGTCTGACTCACTCAGTGAGTCTCACCCTTCGATGTCAGCAGGTCAACTCCTAGCATCCGGTCACCAAGCAGCGGCTCTTCGAAAGAGATCTCTTATGACCTCATCTTTCTCTGTCACCACCCGGACGGTGCATCAGGTGGTCCTCGACCACATCACCCTCGGGTACGAGACCGACGGCCGACACGACGGCCGGCCCGTGTTCCTGTTGCACGGTTTCCCTGACACCACAGCGACGTGGGACAGCGTGGTGGCGGATCTGCTCGCGCAGGATCCGGATCTCCTCATCGTACGGCCCTACATTCGCGGCCACGGCCCCACCGTCCTGAACGAGGGGCACCCGGTCTCGGCGGAGACCTCCGCCCTGGCCGAGGACGTGGTGAGACTGGCTGACCATCTCGGCGTCGCGGGTTTCCACCTTGTGGGCAGCGACTGGGGGTGCCGCGCGGCCTACGCGCTGGCCGGGCTGTGGCCCGAGCGGGTGTTGTCGATGGTCACCCTGGGGACCGGCTACAACGAAGCGACGCCGATCACTGATCTGTCGATGTCCCAGGTGTCGTCGTTCTGGTACCAGTGGCTGTTCAACACACCGCACGGTGAGAAGCTGCTGCGCGAGCGTACACGGGAGTTCTGCCTGCACTTGTGGCGCGTGTGGTCCCCTTCCTGGGAGTTCGACGAGGCGGAGTTCGCCGCCGCGGCCCCGGCCTTCGACAATCCCCAGTTCGTCGACACGGTCCTGCACTACTACCGCTACCGCTGGGACGGCGCACCGGGGGTCCCCGCCTACGCGGAGCCGCAGCGCCAGGTGGAGTCCATGCCGGACATCGTCGTACCCACCACGCACATTCAGGGATTGGAGGACCACTGCACCCGCCCGGAAACCGCCACGCGGTTCGAGAGCCGGGTGAGCGCCTCGTACACCCGCGTGGACCTGCCTGGCATCGGCCACTTCCCGCAGCGTGAGGTCCCCGGCAAGGTCGCCGCGGTCATCCGTGACGCCATCCGGCGGGCACAGGCATAGCCCACGGCGAAACGAGCGGCCAAGGCACCCGCGGCACGGGGGACAGCGGAACCTCGCCTGAGGCGCCGAGCCTGGCGCTCCCATGTCAGGCCGCGTTCTCGCGACAAGACCAAGCTCCCAAGTGAAATAGGTACACCATGGCATCGCCATCTCATACTTCCGTCCCAGCCTCTGCCGCGCTGCGCCGCGTCGTCTACGCGGCCATGGCGGGAACAGTGGCCGAATGGTACGAGTTTTTCCTCTACGCCACCGCCACCACACTCGTCTTCGGCCAGTTGTTCTTCCCGCAGACCGGCAACCCGCTCGACGGAGTCATCAGCGCCTTGCTGGTCTACGCCGTCGGGTTCCTTGCTCGTCCCCTGGGTGGCCTGATCTTCGGGTACTACGGTGACCGGCTCGGCCGTAAGAAGCTGCTGCAGGTCAGCATCTTCCTGGTCGGGGTGGCCACTTTTCTCATGGGGTGCATCCCCAGCTTCGCATCTTGGGGGTACGGAGCGCCGCTCAGCCTGGTGGCCCTGCGCTTCCTTCAAGGCTTCGCCCTGGGAGGCGAATGGGGCGGCGCGGTGCTGCTGGTCGCCGAGCACAGCCCCGACGACCGGCGCGGCTTCTGGGCGAGCTGGCCGCAAGCGGCCGTACCGCTCGGCAACATGCTGGCGACCCTCGTCCTGACCATGATGAGCCTGAGCCTGTCCAACGACGCGTTTCTGAGCTGGGGATGGCGGGTCGCGTTCTGGCTCTCGGCGTTGATCGTCATCATCGGCTACTACATCCGCCGCCGCGTCGACGAGGCTCCTATCTTCCTCGAGGCCGTGAGCAGCCCAGAACATCGACGGCCCCGGGCCGGCGTCATCGTCCTGGTGCGCCATCACCCGCGTAAGGTGCTCACCGCCATGGGCATCAAGCTCGTGGAGAACATCCTGTACTACCTGGTCGTCACGTTCTCCATCACCTACCTCAAGATCGTCGTCGCCATCGACACCTCGCACGTCCTGCTGCTCATGCTCCTCGCCCACGCACTACATCTCTGCCTCATCCCGCTCGTGGGCCTCGCCTCGGATCGGATCGGCCGCCGACCGCTCTACCTGAGCGGGGCGGCGCTGGCCGTGGTGTGGGGATTCGGCGCCTGGCCCCTCATGGCCACCGGCGACAACGCCGCGATCCTGCTGGCCATCGGTCTGGGCCTGGCCGTGCACGCCCTGGTGTACGCGCCTATGCCGGCCATGATGGCCGAGCTGTTTCCCACCCGCCTGCGCTACACCGGGCTGTCCATCGGCTACCAGGTCACCTCGGTCTTGGCCGGGTCGGTCGCCCCCTTGGTCGCCACCACGCTGCTGAACACGTACGACTCCACGCTGCCCATCGGCCTCTATGTGTTCGTCGCAGCGGCCCTGTCGTTCGCCGCCGTCATGTTCACGGCCGAGACCAAAGGGCTGTCCTTGCGCACGCTCGACGAGCACGTCCGCCCGATCCCGACCGACCTCACCACAGGAGAGCGTCGATGACCGTCCCGCCCGTGCCCGCGTCCGCCGAACCGGCCGGGACACTTCCGTCCGCCCTGCTCCTGTCCGGCTTCCCGCCGCCGCGCCGAACCGACAGCCGGGAGCTCGCCAGGGCGGTGTCGGCGGGGGCCCGGTTGGCGGTGCTCGACGACGACCCCACCGGCACCCAAGCAGTCGCCGACGTGCCGGTGGTGACCACCTGCGACCTAGATGACGTGCGGTGGGCGCTCAGGCAGCCGAGTCAGGCGGTGTTCATCCAGACGAACACGCGCAGCCTCGGCGAGGGCCACGCCGCCGAACGCAACCGCCGCATCGTCGACGTCCTCGCCCAGGCATGCGCGGCCGAGCGCGTCGACGTCGTACTGGCCAGCCGCGGCGATTCGACCCTTCGGGGACATTATCCGCTGGAGACCGATGTCCTCAGCGAGGCCCTGAACCGGCACGGTCGGCCGGTCCGCGGCGTCGTCCTCGTCCCCGCCTACCTCGATGCCGGCCGCGTCACGGTGCACTCAGTGCACTACCTGCGCACCGGCCAAGGCCTGCTCCCGGTGGGTCGCAGCCAGTTCGCTGAAGATGCCACCTTCGGCTACCACAGCTCCGATCTGCGCGACTGGGTGGAGGAGAAGACCCGCGGCCGCATCAAGGCCGCGGACGTGGTGACCGTCACGCTGACCGACATCCGCGTCGGCGGCCCGGAGCGGGTGACCACGCTGCTGCGTCAGGTGCGGCCGCACCGGCCGGCGGTCGTCGACGCGGCCGAAGAGGATGACCTGCGGACCTTCACCCTCGGCCTGCTGGCCGCCGAGCGCGAAGGGCTGCGCTTGATCTACCGCGTCGGCCCGTCGTTCGTGCGGACCAGAGCGGGGCAGGCCGCCAGGCCACCGTTGGCCTCGGGACAGCCGCGCGCCATCGGCACGTCCCGTGGCGCGCGCGGCCTCATCGCCGTCGGCTCGCACGTCCAGCTCACCACCGCCCAGTTGTCGCGGCTGCGCCTGCTCGACGATCTGGTCGAGGTGGAGTTGCGGACGGCCGCGATCCTCGACCCCAGCACGCGCGACCAGCACATCGCCGACGTCGCCGCCACCGCCGGGGCGGCCCTGCGCGACGCCGACGTGGTCATCAGCACCACCCGCACCCTGGCCGCCGGGGACGACCCGGACAGCAGCCTCGCCATCGCCCGACGGATATCGGCGGCGCTGACGGAGACCGTCGCCGCGACCGTGCGGCTGCGT
Organism: Nonomuraea sp. KM88; assembly: GCF_052245635.1. NCBI lineage: Bacteria > Bacillati > Actinomycetota > Actinomycetes > Streptosporangiales > Streptosporangiaceae > Nonomuraea > Nonomuraea sp. KM88. The sequence goes on from NZ_JBQQCC010000005.1 coordinate 446,935, forward strand.
CGTCCCGGCTTCGTCGTCGCCAAGGGCGGCATCACCTCCAGCGACATCGCGACCCATGCGCTCGGCATCAGCAGGGCGATCGCGCGCGGCACCCTGTTGCCCGGAATCGTCTCGCTATGGGAACCAGTGTCCGGCCCGTTTGCCGGTGTTCCCTACATCGTCTTCGCGGGCAATGTCGGCGACGAGACCTCTCTCGCCGACGTCGTCACGCTTATGCGCAGCGCATGACCTCCGACCTCCACTTTTATGCACCCACGGGCAGGATCACCATGTCTTACCACGAGATATCCCACCGCTCACCACGCATCGCAGTGCTCGGCCTCGGCGCGATGGGCATGCCGATGGCCACGCGACTGCACCAGGCCTTTCCCGTGACGGTGTTCGACGTCGACGACACACGCAAAGCCTGCCTGGTCGCCGAAGGCGCCACCGACGCGCCAAGTCCCGCCGAAGCCGCCGCCGGCGCGGACGTGGTGCTGCTCGCCGTCCGCGACCAGCGCCACGTCGAGCAGGCGCTGTTCGGCGACGGCGGCGCGGCCACGGGCCTGCGGCCCGGCTCGCTCGTCATCCTGACAAGCACCGTCGGCCCACAGACGGCACGAGACGTCGCCGGCCGGCTGGCCCGGGATGACATCGCACTGGTGGACGCCCCCATCAGCGGCGGGCCCGCCCGGGCGGGAACCGGCGACCTCCTCATCGTGGTCGGGGCTTCGGAGGAGGCCTTCCTCCACGCCCGGCCGGTCCTCGACCAGCTCGCCTCCACCCTCATCCGCATCGGGACCGCGCCGGGCGACGGCCAGGCGCTCAAGGCGATCAACCAACTCCTCGCAGGCGTCCACATCGCGGCCGCCGCTGAGGCCGTCGCCCTGGCCCGAGGGCTCGGGCTGGATCTGGAGGCAGTCCTCCAGGCCACCACATCGGGAGCGGCGGCCTCGTTCATGCTGGCCGACCGAGGCCCACGCATGATCGATTACGGTGAAGACGACGCCCCGGTGCGCTCGCGCCTCGACATCTTCGTCAAGGATCTGGCCATCGTCGCCGACCTTGCCGCCGCGACGCGCGTTCCGATCCCGGTGGCCGCCGCCGCACAGCAGCTCTTCCTCCTCGGCGAGCGCAGCGGTCTCGGCGCGGCCGACGACTCGAGCCTGACCTCGATCCTCTTCCGGCGAGCCTCTCCCCCGCGACCGTGATCGAATGCCATCGCCTACTGTCCGGAGCGCCGTCAGGCCGGCGAGCATCACCGCCGCGTCACCCGCACCGCACCCTTCGCCGGCCGCGTCGTGATCGCCTGTCACAGGCAGGTTTCCGGCCAGGTAGACCCAGGCCGGGAAGCGGGTGGACGGCGGTTGCCAGCGCCCAGCGGCCGTCCCTGGCAACCAGCGGGACGGGCAGCCACCACGGCGACCGGGCTGGCATCGTCGCGCCCCACCATCGGGCCTTCCCGGACGTACGGTCAGCACCTGCCCGCCGAACGGCGAGCACCGCCAACGCGGCCGCGACCACCCGGTAGGGCGCGACCGGCGCGAGGTCGCCGTACAGCGGGCCGAGGTCGAGCACCGGGATGTGGAACCCCAGGACGGTGGGCCAGCCTGTCCGCACCGTGACGATCACCACGGTCTTCACCCGCTGTCCCACCTGGCACAATCTGGTGGCAGGGACTCGCGGGCGTCACATCCGAGAGCGGGCCAGGGAGAGGTCAGCGGGCCTCGCCGGAGCCGAGATGGCGGGTGTCGCCGAGGTAGACCGTGCGGTTGTGGTAGAAGTCGTCCTCGCGCAGCGTGGTGATGCTGCCGGACGGCGCTCGGAAACTGACATGGCCGACCGCCTCGATCGGCATCTTGATCCAGGACGCCACGACGAACGTCAGCGACCCACCGTGCGTCACGATGATCTGGTGTTCACACGGGCGCCGCACGATCTCGTCGATGGCCGCGTAGACGCGCTGCGCCAGCGCCGCCCTGGTCTCGGCGCCCTGCACGCCCTCGTCGTGTTCCAGCCGCTCCCCGTCCGCCGGCGGCGGGACGAAACGCTGGTCCAGCCACGCCTGCGGTTTTCCCCCTGCCTCGCCGTAGGACTTCTCCCGCAACCGGCGGTCCAGGATCGGTTCGACGCCGAACAACTCGGCGACCTTCTCGGCCGTTTGCCGGGTGCGCCGCAGATCGGAGGAGAACAGCTCCACGTCGGCGCCGTCGGGGATCTGGGCCCCCAGCGCCCGGGCGACGGAGGCCGCCGCGCCGAGTCCGGCCGGCGTCAGCTGCGAATCATGCCAACCGCCGACGATTCCCTCGACGTGGTGTGTCGCCTCCGGATGGGTGATGGCGTAAAGGGTGCGCATCACTGCATTCTTCTTGCGCGGGGGGCGCTGGTTCACGTGATTTTCAGGGTGACTGCTCGTACGGGTCCCGGCCCGGTGAGAGGGTTCACCGGGCGAACGGGTAGCCGCGCAGCGCGTTCTGGAGGGCCTTTCTGGCGATCTTGACGAAGCCGGGGGTCGCCGCTCCGGTGGAGACGGCCAGGGTCACGGGAATGGGGCCGGGCGGGTCCGGCAGGGACAACCTGACCGTGCGCGGCAGGCCCCACAACTCGTCGCCGTTCGCGATGAGGCAGGCCACGCCCAGCCCGGCCTTCGCCGCCGCGCGTAACCCGACCAGCTCCGATCCCTCGTACGCGACCCGCCACGGAACGTCGGAGGCGTCGAACGCCTCCAGGATGTGGCTGCGCAGCGTGCACGGCTCGGTGAAGAGCGTCAGCGGCAGCGCCGCCCCCTCGCCGTGCGCCGGCTGGCCGAACCAGTCCATGCGCATGCGGCCGAGCTCGTACCCGGTGGCGGAGGCGCGCGCCGAACGCGGCTGCAACAGCAGCGCCAGATCCAGCTGGCCGCTGATCACCTGGCTCTCCAGCGACTCGCTCAATCCGGTTCGCACGCCGACCTGCGCGTGCGGCATGCCCCTGGTGAGCAGCCGCAGGATGTCGGGCAGCGCCTCCGCGAGCTGGTCGCCGATGCCGATCGACACCCGTACGTTCCCCGCGGGCGGGACGAACCGGTCGACGGCCTCGTCGTTGAGCGAGACGATCCTGCGGGCGTACCCGAGGAGTTCTTCGCCCTGGTGGCTGAGCCGCAGCTCCCTCCCGGTGGAGACGAAGATGGGCCCTTTGACGAGGTTGCCGAGCTGGCGGATTTGCTGGCTGATGGCGGGCTGGGTCACGTGTAACGCCTCCGCCGCCCGCCGGAAACCGCCGAGGTCGACGACGGTCACCAGAGCCCTCAGGCGGTTTATCTGCAGATCGTGATACATTTTCCCTTCCGTTCCAGCGAATTACCGTTTTCTCAAGCCTGAAAGTGGAAACCGCCGGGAGCGGTGTGGCCGGCTCCCGGAGATTCCCGGTTCATCCGTCCACATCACCTCCCCTGGCGGACCCCGCTCGACGGGCCGCCGCTGGCGGCGGCATCTCCGCAGGTCAGTACGGCAGCCGAACGCCGCCCGGGGTGCGCGTGTCGAGGTCGAGAGAGATGCTGCCCTTCGACCGGCGGATCGTGCGCTTTCTCCGCGACCTGCTGATCCGGAGCTGTCGCATGACGTCTCCCCCAATCTTTCGATACGGATGCGGCGAGCCTAGGTCGAGAAAATCCGAGAAGCCTACACATATGGCCACGGGCGGAGTGTGAATCTTTCACGCTCCGGAAGTGACGCGGAAACTATGCCCGCCGGGGCCGCCGCTCCAGACTTTGGTGCGTCGGAACACCACACCTGACCCCGAGAGGGCTGCGATGACCACCACACTCGACCGCACCGACCGGCACGTCACCGGCTACGCCATGGCCACCTGGACGGACGCCGAGGACCTCGTCCGCATCGAGGACCTCGACCACCCCGCCCCCGGCTTCTACGCGCTTCCCTCCTACACCGGGTGACCATCATGAACCGGGCGAATCCTCCGCTGATCGGCTTCAAACGCCACCTGCGAGCGACCACCGTTCCCGGGGAGGCCGTCTACCTCACCTCGGCGCGGAAGACGATCGCGCTCTCCGGGCCGCGGATCCAGGCGCTCGCCCCGCTGCTGGACGGCAGCCGCAGCCTGGCCGAGGTGCAGGAGCACGGAGGACTTTCGCCGGTCGAGCTGGAACAGCTCCTCGGCAAGCTGGCGCGGGCCAACCTGGTCGGGCCGCGCCGGCCCGCCGCCGTCCCGGGCGACGCCGCGGCCGAGGCGTACTGGGACCTGGCCCACATGGACGCCGACCAGGCCGTCTCGAACCTGGCGCGGGCGACCGTCCGGCTGCTCGCGCTGGGCGGAGCCGACGCCGGGCAGGCGGCCGAGACCCTGCGGTCCATGGACGTCACCGTCGGCGAGGCACCCGCGGCCTTCTCCCTGGTGCTCTGCGACGACTACCTCGACCCCGAACTCGAGCGGGTCAACGCGAGCATGCTGGCGGACGGCCGGCCCTGGCTGCTGGCCAAGCCGACGGGCGCCGACCTGTGGATCGGCCCGGTCTTCCAGCCGGGGACGGGCGCCTGCTGGTCGTGCCTGGCGACCAGGCTGCGCGGGCACCGGCGCGGTGAGCGGTGGCTGCGCGACACGCTGAGCGACCTCGTGGCCCCGCCGGAGGCCTCGCTGCCGCTCACCCGCGCGCTGGGCCTGCACCTCGCGGCGCTGGAGACGGTCAAGTGGCTGGCCGGTTCGCGCGGCGAGCGGCAGAACGCCGTGTGGACGCTCGACACCATGTCGCTGGAGAGCGGGCGCCACCGCGTGGACCGGCGCCCGCAGTGCCCGGCCTGCGGCGACGCCGGCCTCGTCGCGGCCCGCGTGGCCGGACCCGTGGCCGTCGTCTCCAGGGACAAGACGGCCGCCGGCGGCAACGGGCACCGTGCGCTGGCCCCCGAGCAGGTGTGGGAGCGCTACCGGCACCTGGCCGACCCCGTCACCGGCATCACCGAGGAGATCCAGCGCGACCCCCGCAGCCCCTCCTTCGTGCACTGCTACCTGTCAGGACCCAACCTCGCCCTCGCCGACGACAGCCTCTCGGCGATCAGGATGGGCCTGCGCCAGCAGAGCGGCGGCAAGGGAAGCACCGACCTCGAAGCCAGGGTCGGCGCGTTGTGCGAGGCGGTGGAGCGCTACTGCGGCGCGCGGCTCGGCGACGAGCCCACGGTGCGGGGCAGCTACCGCGACCTGGGCGCGGAGCGGGCCGTCCACCCCGACGCGTGCCAGCTCTTCCACCACCGGCAGTTCCTCGGCCGCGACGCCTGGAACGCGGCGAACATGGCCTTCCAGCGCGTCCCCGAACCCTTCGACGCCGCGGAGGTCATCGACTGGACCCCGGTCTGGTCGCTCACCACGAACCGCCACCGCCTGCTCCCCACCGACCTGCTCTACTTCACCAGGAACGGCCACGCGTCGCTGCGCGCCGACTCCAACGGCAACGCCGCGGGCGCCAGCGTCGAGGACGCGATCGTCCAGGGTTTCCTCGAGTTGGTCGAGCGCGACGGGGTAGCACTGTGGTGGTACAACCGCACCAGCCACCCCGCCGTGGACCTCGACTCGTTCGACGACCCGTGGATCGCCGGCCTCCAGCGGCGCTACCGCGGTCTCGCCCGCGAGCTCTGGGTCCTCGACATCACCTCAGACCTGGGCGTGCCGGTCATGGCGGCGGTCTCCCGGCGCGTCGACAAGCCCGCCGAGGACGTCATGCTGGGCTTCGGCGCCCACTTCGACCCGCGTGTGGCGGCGCGCCGCGCGCTGACGGAGCTGGGGCAGCTGCTGCCGTCCGTGGTGGGCGCCCGCGCCGACGGCAGCGGGTACGGGCCGGCCGACCACCACATCCAGCACTGGTGGCGGACGGCGACGACGACGAACCAGCCCTACCTGCGCCCCGGCGGGCGCGGGCCCCGTAAGGACCTGACGGACTATGCGTACACCCCGCGCGAGGATCTGCGCGACGACATCGAGCACCTGCTCGGGTTGGCCCGCAGGCAGGGCCTGGAGGTTCTCGTCCTCGACCAGACACGCCCCGACATCGGCATGCCGGTGGTCAAGGTCATCGTCCCCGGCCTGCGCCACTTCTGGGCGCGGTTCGCCCCTGGCCGGCTCTACGACGTGCCGGTCCGCCTCGGCCGGCTTGCCGCGCCCACCGCGTACGAGGACCTCAATCCCATCCCCTTGTTCCTGTGAGCCACCCGAGTATGGAGTAGCGATATGTCCAGAGGGCCCTTCCCCCTGTGGTCCTTCCGCGAGGACGTGTACATCGAGCCCGTGCCTCAACGCAGTGTCGTGGTGGTGCACAGCCGCTGGGAGGACACGACACTGCCGAGCCCCAGGCCCGCCGTGCTGGAGGCCATGCGGCGGATGAGCCTGGGGCCGATCTCCCTGGGTAACGTGGTCCTCGAGGACCACGACAGGCGGGAACTGGCCGCGCTGCTCGACCGGCTGCATCATCTCGTGGTGCGCTCGTTCGGCCTGGACCAGGAGCAGCCGCTGATCTCCGTGATCCCGCTCACCCAGCAGGCGCGCTTCCGGCTCCCGGAGACGCCGCTGGCGCACCCGGTCCGGCTGTCCAGGTTCGCGCTGATCCGGACCGACGGCAACCACTGCTCCATCGAGTCCCCGCTGTCGCTGCACCGGGTCATCCTGCACCGGCCCGACGCCATGGCCCAGCTCGGCGAGCTGATGCGGCCGGCCGTACCGGCCGAGCAGGCGACCGACTCGGTGATCACCTACCTGATGGCCGCGGGCATGGCGGTGCAGGCCGAGGAAGGGGATCCGTTCCAGCCGGTGCGCTTCGCGGAGGACTGCGACCCCGCCCTGGTCGCCTGGTCGCCGTTCGACCTCATGTTCCACACCCGCTCCACGCTCGGCCGGCACGATCACGACTTCGGGGCGACCTATCCCCTGGGCGAGCAGCGGGCCGTCGAGCCCGTGGTGAAGCCGGGCTCCGCCGAGGCCGCCATCTCGCTGCCACGTCCCGCCTGGGACCGGCTGGTCGCGGCGGACCCGCAGCTGACCACCGCGGTCGAGGCCGCAGAGCCCGGCCACCGCCACGCCGGGCGCCCGCTGACGGCGGAGAAGCTCGGCGAGCTGCTGTACCGCGCGGCCAGGGTGCGGGCGCTGATCGGCTCGTCGCTGGAGAGCTCGGCCACCGCGACCAGCGACCGCCCCTACGCCAGCAGCGGAGGCCGCTACGAGCTGGAGCTGTACGCGATCATCGACAGATGCGCCGGCATCCCGCGCGGCGTCTTCCACTACGACCCCTTCGGTCACCGGCTCGAACCGATCCCCGCCGACCCGGCAGGCGCGGACGAGCTGCTGCAGACCGGCAGGGTGGCGGCCAACCTGGCGGGCACGCCGTCCGCGCTCCTCTTCATCACCGCGCGTTTCCGCAGGGTGTCGTGGAAGTACGACGGGATGAGCTACGCCCTGGTGCTCAAGAACGTCGGCGCGCTGAGCCAGACGCTCTCCCTGGTCAGCACCGCCATGAGGCTGTCCGTCTGCCGGATGGACATCGGCGACACCGACACCGCGCCCCGCGTGTTCGGCCTCGACTGGCGCGTGGAGTCGAGCGTCGGCGGGTTCGTCATCGGCCACCACGCGGGGCCCGACGTCGAGGGACCGGCGGAGCGGTACGCGGTCAACGACGACGACTGGGCCGCCAGGGCGCGGGCCATGCTGACCTGATCGTGGATCTGTTGTACATTGCGTGCGGACCCCGGCTGCCGACGAGGGGGCCCCGTCGGGCTTCGGAGGAGAAGTCGATGGCTGGACAGTCCGGTTTCGCGCAGCGCTGGCTGGCACGGCTGGTTCCCAGGTCACAGGTGGAGCTCAGGACGGGCGGGCTCGGCGCGCTGCGCATGGCGCGGGCGGTGACGATCGCGGTCCTGCTCGGCTACGTCGCCAACGTCTCGTTCTTCGTCTGGGTCGACGGTCTGCGCGGGGCGGGCCTGGCGGTTTTCGGCCTGTGCCTGGCCGTGTTGTTCCTGCTGCAGCTCGCGCATTCGACGGGCGACAGCCTGGCGTGGCCGGCCCGGACGCGGGTTGCGACCCTGTCGGCCCAGGCGGTGGTGACGTTCGCCCCTTTTCTCTGGGTCGGCCCGCAGGCCGGGACCATCGCCGGCTTCCTTGCCGGATCCATGCTGCTGACCGTGACGGGTCCGTTCCGTTGGGCGCTCTACGCGCTGGTCGGCGGCGGGGTGCTGCTCGCCCTGTCGCCGGGACAGGTCGATGCGGTGGGCCTGTTCTACGGTGCGTACTTCACGCTGCTGACCGGGCTCATGGTGTACGCCGTCAGCTCCCTGGCGTCGCTGGTGGACATGCTGCACGCGGCGCGCGGCGAGCTGGCCAGGATGGCCGTGGTCAAGGAGCGCCTGCGGGTCGCCCGCGACCTGCATGACCTGCTCGGACACGACCTGTCGGCGGTGACGGTGAAGAGCGAGCTGGCCTACCGGCTGCTGCCCGCCGCCGCCGAGCGGGCCCGCGAGGAGCTCCAGGACGTCCTGAAGGTGGCCCGCCGCTCGCTGGCGGACGTCCGGGCGGTGGTGGGCGACTACCGGCCCATGTCGCTGGCCGCCGAGCTGGCCTCGGCCGAGTCCATGCTGGCGGCCGCCGAGATGCGGGTGCAGGTCCGCAGCTCCGTCGAGAGCCTGTCGGAACGGCTGGAGACCGTGCTGGCGGTCGTGCTGCGCGAGGCCGTCACCAACGTGTTGCGGCACAGCAAGGCGCAGCGCTGCGTGATCGAGGTGGCGGTGGACGACGGCCGGGTGCGGCTGCGCGTGGCCAACGACGGGGCCGAGCCGTCACCCGGTGCGGCTCCGTATGCGAACGGCTCCGGGCTGGGCAACCTCGAGGCCCGGTTGACGGCCATCGGCGGCACGCTGGAGGCGGTCCGGGTCGAGCACGGGTGGTTCGCGTTGACGGCGGAGGCGCCGTTGCGGTCGGGGACGGCCGAACGTCCGCCGGGCGAGGCCGCCCCGTCAGGCGAGGTGGCCTCGCAGCCGTGGCACCTGCGCATGGCCCGGCTGGTCACCGTCGTGGTGCTGGCCGGATACGGCGTGCTGCTCGTGATCAACGTGCTCGCGCTGGAGCAGCCGCCGGTGGATCTGGCCGGCGCCGTGGGGTGCGTCGCCGTCCTGGTCGGCGCGCAGATCGTGATGTCGCTGCGTGACTCGCGCTCGTGGCCGGTACGGGCCCGGGCGGGGATGCTGGCGCTGCAGGCGGTGGTCACGGTGCTGCCGCTGGTGTGGATCGCCATGCCATGGGGGTCGATGGGCGGTTTCCTGGCCGGGTCGTTGCTGCTCACGCTGGCCGGATGGCCGCGGTGGGCGCTGTACGCGGCGGCCGGCGCCGGCGTGCTCCTGCTGTCGCTGGCCTACGGCGAGCCGCTGGACTGGAGCGCCTATCTGACGATCTCCACGCTGCTGACCGGGCTGGTGGTGTTCGGCGTCAGCTCCCTGTCCGGCCTGGTGAAGCAGGTCGACCAGGCCCGCGGCGAGCTGGCCAGGATGGCGGTGACGCGCGAGCGCCTGCGGGTCGCCCGCGACCTGCACGACCTGCTCGGACACGACCTGTCGGCGATGACCGTGAAGTCGGAGCTGGCCTTCCGCCTGCTGCCCCGGCTCGCCGGGCGGGCCAAGTCGGAGATCGCGGACGTGCTCGACATCGCTCGCAGGGCGGTCGCGGGCGTGCGCTCGGTGGCCAGCGGCTACCGGCACATGTCGCTGGCCGCGGAGGTCGACTCGGCCCTGTCCACGCTGACCGCGGCCGGGATCGACGCCCGCGTGGACATCGCCGCGGACACGATCCCCGACGAGCTCGACGCGGTGCTCGCGATGGTGCTGCGCGAGGCCGTCACCAACGTGCTGCGCCACAGCGACGGCGCCGGGTGCCGGATCACGGCTGACGGGGACGGGCGTGAGGTGCGCCTGAGCGTCGCCAACGACGGCGCCAGGCAGAGCCCGGTCCCCCTGCTGGAGGGCGGCACCGGCCTGGGCGATCTGGCCGGGCGGTTGCGCGCGATCGGCGGGCGGCTCTCGGTCGAGGCGCACGACGGGACGTTCCGCCTGGTCGCCACCGCGCCCGCCGGGGCTCTCAGCTCGCGGGTTGACAGCAGGGCTGACTAAGGGTAAGGAGTCGGCGGCATTGCCTCTTCCCCGAGGATGAGTACGATTCGGGGGCAGACGGTTGGACCTGTGGCCTGATCCGATGGCGGATAGCGGCATTTCGGCGTGTGGCGCCGCACCCGGTCGCACGATGGCGGGGACCCTCGTTACCGCTGGGGCGTGAACAAGGGGAATGGGCATTGTTGTCGCTGAAGATCCTCCTCGCCGAGGACGTGCACATGGTGCGCGGCGCGCTGGCCGCACTGCTCGACCTGGAGCACGACCTGACCGTGGTGGCCCAGGTCGACACCGGTGACAAGATCGTGCCCATGGCGCTGGAGACCCGTCCCGACGTGGCGATCATCGACGTCGACCTGCCGGTGCTCGACGGCCTGTCCGCGGCCGAGGAACTCCACGCGAAGCTGCCGACCTGCCGCACGCTGATCCTCACCGGCCTCGGCCGCCCCGGCACGCTGCGCCGAGCGCTCTCGGTGTCGGTCTCCGGCTTCCTGCTAAAGGACCAGCCCTCCGACAGGCTGGCCCAGGCCGTACGCGAGGTGGCGGCCGGGCGGCGCATCGTGGACCCGCAGCTCGCGCTGACCGCGTGGGACGTCGGCGAGATGCCGCTGTCGGGGCGGGAGGTCCAGGTGCTGCGGCTGGCCGCGGACGGCGCGGAGCCGCCGGAGATCGCGGCCGCCATGCACGTGTCGGTGGGGACCGTGCGCAACTACCTCACCAAGATCGTCACCAAGCTCAACGCCAGGAACCGCGTCGACGCCATTCGCATCGCGACCGAGGCCGGCTGGATCTGACGCGGGTCCGGCGGCGGGGCCACCGGGGGCGTGCGGGCGTCCGCCACCACCTGCGATCAACGCTGGGAGAACGCGGCACGGTCGGGTTCGGGCAGCCACTGGCGGCCGGGGTCGTAGGGGCGGAAGCCGGTGCGCACGGAGTCGACGAGCCGGGCCAGCATCGGATGCTGGTTCTGCCGGTGGAAGAGCAGCGAGCACGGATAGACGGGGGCGGGCCGGACGACCGGGATCTGGACGACACGCGGGTTCCAGGGCAGCCGGCACGCCAGCCCCACGAGGCTGATACGTCCGCCGGAGGCGATCTCCTCCACGAAATACTCCCAGCCGAAATCCGGCCCGCTGTCGTCGATCGGGATGTCGAAGGCCTCGCCCAGCAGGCGGTAATAGTCGGCCCACTCGCTGCCGGGGACGTTGCCGGGCATCCACATGGTCGAGCCGGCGAGCCGTTCGACCTCCACCTCCCGGAGGCCGGCCAGCGGGTGGTCACGGCCGGCCAGCAGGTGCACGGGCTCCAGGTAGGCCGGCACGTGCCGCAGGTGCTCATCCAGAGGTCCGTTGGCGCGGGCGAAGGCGGCGTCGACGGACCCGCGGGCGAGCGCGCCGCGTGCGGACCTGAACCCGTTGGAGGTGATGATCTCGACGTCGGCCTTCTCGGTGGCCTGGTGGAACGCCCTGACCAGGTCGACGGAGGCCGAGAGCCGCGTGTCGAGCACGTCGATCCGCAGCGCGCGGCGCCGGCCGCGCAGCGCCTCCACCGCCTGGTCGGCCAGCCCGACGAGGGCCCGCGCGTGCGGGAGGAACGCCCTGCCGTCCTCGGTGAGCGCGGCCCCGTTGCGCGAGCGGAAGAGCAGGGTCAGGCCGAGGCCTGACTCCAGCCGCGCGATCCGTTTGGAGATGGCCTGCTGGCTGATGCCCAGCTGGACGGCGGCCTCGCTGAAGGAGCGGTCCTCGACGACGGCGACGAAGGCGCGCACGGCGCCGAGATCCAGCTCTGCCACAACCTCTGGTTGTGGCGAATCGGCGTGTTGATTGTTGGACAACCCTTCCTGCCCTCGGGTCGAATGCTCGGGTCGCGTACGAGCCTACAACCACGAGGAGTCCCGGCCTGTGGGATCTTTCGTCCATCTGCACGTGCACACCGAGTACAGCATGCTCGACGGAGCCGCCAAGGTCGGCCTGCTCATGGACGAGGTGGCACGGCAGGGCATGCCCGCCGTGGCCATGAGCGACCACGGCAACGTGCACGGCGCGTACGAGTTCTACCACGCGGCGCGCAGGGCGGGCGTCAAGCCGATCATCGGCATCGAGGCCTACGTCGCCCCGGCTTCGCGGCGCCGCCGGCAGCCGGTGTTCTACAGCGACAACCTCGCCCTGCGCAGGTCGAACGACGACACCGGCGAGGGCGGTGACGTCTCGGGGCGCGGCCTGTACACGCACATGACCATGTGGGCGGCGGACGCGCGGGGGCTGCGGAACCTGTTCCGGCTGCAGTCGCGGGCCTGGCTCGAAGGACACGTCCAGAAATATCCGCGTATGGATGATGAACTGTTCGCCGAGCACGGCCAGGGCATCATCGCCACCACCGGCTGCCCGTCCGGAGAGGTGCAGACCCGGCTCCGTCTCGGCCAGTACGACCAGGCCGTCGAGGCCGCCGCCCGCTACCGGGACGTCTTCGGCAAGGACAACTACTTCCTGGAGCTCATGGATCACGGCCTGGCCATCGAGCGCCGGGTCCGCGACGACCTCCTCAGGCTCGGCCGGACGCTCGGCCTGCCGCCGCTGGCCACCAACGACTCCCACTACGTGACGGAGAGCCAGGCCCAGGCGCACGACGCGCTGCTGTGCATCGGCACCGGCAAACGGCTCGCCGACGCCGACCGGTTCCGCTTCGGCGGCAGCGGCTACTACGTCAAGAGCGCCGGGGAGATGCGTGCGCTCTGGGACGCCGAGGTCCCCGGCGCGTGCGACAACACGCTGCTGATCGCCGAGCGGATCGGCGACTACGGCGAGGTGTTCGCCCACCGCGACCTGACTCCGCGCTTCCCCGTCCCCGAAGGCGAGAGCGAGTCGAGCTGGCTGCGCAAGGAGGCCCTGGAGGGCGCGCGCCGCCGCTACCACGGCGAGCCGTCCCAGAACGTGCTGGAGCGCATCGACTACGAGCTGTCCGTCATCGACACCATGGGCTTCCCCGGCTACTTCCTGGTGGTCGCCGACATCTGCCGCTTCGCCCGCGAGAACGGCATCGGCCTCGGTCCCGGCCGCGGCTCGGCCACCGGGTCGATGGTCGCGTACTGCACGGGCATCACCGAGCTCGACCCCATCGAGCACAAGCTGATCTTCGAGCGCTTCCTCAACCCCGAGCGCGTCACCATGCCCGACGTCGACCTCGACTTCGACGACCGGCGGCGGGACGAGATGATCGACTACGTCACCCGCAAGTACGGCGAGGAGCACGTCTGCCAGATCGTCACGTTCGGCACCATCAAGGCCAAGGCCGCCATCAAGGACTCCTGCCGCGTGCTGGGCCTGCCGTACGCGCTCGGCGACCGCATCACCAAGGCGTTCCCCGCGGCGAACGGCGGCAAGGAGATCCCGCTCGCCGCCATCCACGACGACCGCCACCCCCGCCACGGCGAGGCCGCCGAGCTGCGCCAGATGTACGAGCAGGACCCCGACGTCAAGCGGGTCATCGACACCGCGACCGGCGTGGAGAACCTCACCCGGGGCACCGGCGTCCACGCCGCCGGCGTGATCCTGTCGTCCGAACCCCTGATGGACGTGGTGCCGCTGGTCAAGCCGAAGGCCGACGGTCCTGTCATCACCGGGTTCCCGTTCACGCAGGCCGAGGACATGGGCCTGCTGAAGATGGACTTCCTCGGCCTGCGCAACCTCACCGTCATCGGCGACGCCGTCGCGAACGTGCGCGCCAACAAGGGCATCGACATCGACATCCACGACGTGCCGCTCGACGACCCCACGACGTACGAGCTGCTGGCCCGGGGCGACACGCTCGGGGTGTTCCAGCTGGACAGCGGCGGCATGCGGGTCCTGCTGCGGCTGATGCAGCCCACGACGTTCACCGACATCGCGGCCGTGAACGCGCTCTACCGGCCCGGCCCGATGGAGATGAACGCGCACACCAACTACGCGCTGCGCAAGACCGGCAAGCAGCGGGTCGAGCCCATCCACCCGGAGCTGGAGGAGGCACTCGAACCCATCCTCGGCGACACCTACCACCTGGTGGTCTTCCAGGAACAGGTCATGGCGATCGCCCAGCAGCTCGCCGGATACTCGCTCGGCGGCGCCGACATGCTGCGCAGGGCCATGGGCAAGAAGAAGAAGGAGGTCCTGGACGCCGAGTGGGACACGTTCTCGGCCGGCATGCGCGGCCGGGGGTTCTCCGACGAGGCGATCAAGGCGGTCTGGGACGTCCTGGTGCCCTTCAGCGGCTACGGGTTCAACAAGTCGCACACCGCCGGCTACGGCCTCGTCTCCTACTGGACCGCCTACCTCAAGGCCAACCACCCCTCCGAATACCTGGCCGCGCTGCTCACCTCCGTCGGCGACGACAAGGACAAGATGGCCGTCTACCTGTCGGACTGCCGGCGGCTCGGCATCAAGGTGCTGCCGCCCGACGTCAACGAGAGCCGCCTCGACTTCGCCGCGGTCGGCTCCGACATCCGCTTCGGCCTCGGCGCGGTCCGCAACGTCGGGGCGAACGTGGTGGACGCGATCGTCACCGCCCGCGCCGCCAAGGGGCGCTACACCGGCTTCAACGACTTCCTGTCCAAGGTGCCGACCGTCGTCTGCAACAAGCGCGTCATCGAGTCGCTGGCCAAGAGCGGCGCGTTCGACAGCCTGGGGCACGACCGCGCGGCCCTGGTCGCGGTGCACGAGCAGGCCATCGACGCGGTCATCGACCTCAAGCGCAACGAGGCGCAGGGCCAGGACTCGCTGTTCGGCGAGCCGGGCCAGGCCGGCGCGTTCTCGGTCGCGATCCCCGACGGCGAGTGGGACAAGGCCACCCTGCTCGCGTACGAGCGCGAGATGCTCGGGCTGTACGTGTCGAGCCATCCCCTCGACGGCGCGGAGCGCGTCCTCGACGCCCACCGCGACGTCACGATCGCCGGCCTGCTCGCCTCCGAACGGCAGGAGGGCGTGACCCGCGTCAGCGGCATCATCTCGGGCCTGCAGCGCAAGGTCACCAAGCAGGGCAACCCGTGGGCGATCGTCACCCTGGAGGACCACGACGCCGCCGTCGAGTGCCTGATCTTCCCCAAGACGTACACGCTGTACGGCGAGCTGCTGGCCGACGACCGCGTGATCTCCGTCAGGGGCCGCATCAACGTCCGCGACGAGACGATGAGCATCTACGGCGAGGAGATCACCCTCCTTGACGTCTCCACCGCGAACACCGCCTCCCCCGTCGTCATCTCGATCCAGGAGACGCGCCTGAACCAGCGGCTGGTGCGGGAGTTCAAGCACATCCTGGCCGCCCATCCCGGACGGGCGCCCGTACACGTGCGCCTGCACCGCCAGGGCCGCAAGGACCTGCTGCTCAACCTCGAACCCTTCAGCGTCGCCGCGGAGCCGGCGTTCTACGGCGACGTCAAGGCGCTGCTGGGGGCCGGCTCGATCGGCGCGGCATGAGCCCGGTGACGCCGAGCGCAGCCTGCCCGCGCTGCCGCGCCGGCGAGGTCCTGGCGGTGCTGCGCGTCCCCCACGGCTGGACGAACGCCTCGGGGCGGCCGGTCAGGGGCGTCCGCGAGGTGGTGCTGTGCGCCCGCTGCGACGCCGGCCATCCCGTCGCGGGGCCGCTGGTCGCGTACCTCATCGTGCACGAGGAGGTCGAGCCCGCCCAGCTGGCCGGCCTCGCGCCGCTCCTGCGCCGGTGGATGGACGGTGCCCGTCCCTCAGCGCTGGACGAGCACGCGCTGCGAGCCGAGATCGAGGCCTGGCGCCGCGGCGACCTGTGACCCCCGCTGCCCGGCACGATCACCGCGCGCGAGCGGCATCGCTGAACGCCTCCGGGGCCGCCCGCGTATCTCCTCATGACCCGCCGATCGTGAGGAGGCGCCCACAGTGGCCGTTCCCGCAGGGACCGGGCGGACCGCGACGGCCGTCGCGCTGGCGGCGGCCACGATGCTCGGCGCTCCCGGCACGGCCGCCGCCGACCCGTCTCCCGCCGAGGCCAGGGCCAGGCTGGTGAAGCTCAACGAGCGGGCCGACCAGATGGTCGAGCGGTACAACCAGGCCACGGAGGCCCACAAGAAGGCGAAGAAGGCCTACGACGCTCTCAACGCCGAGCTCGGGCGCGCGGCAACCCGGGCCGACGCCCTGCGCCGGGACCTCGCCGCGCTGGCCGCCCGCGACTACCGGCTCGGGTCCTTCCCCGCCTGGAGCGCCCTGACCGGCCGGAGCGACCCCGAGGCGGTCCTCGGCTCCATGGCCTCCCTCGACCAGATCGCGCAGGCCGAGGCGGCGAAGGCGCGCGCCTTCGAGGCCTCCGCCAAGGACCTGCGCGACCGGCGCGACCAGGCCAGAGGCGTCCTGCGCAACGCCGACGCCGCACGCGACAAGGTACGCGGAGAGAAGGCGAAGGTCGACAAGCTGGTCGACCAGCAGACCAGGCTCCTGCGCCGGCTGGGCGCCTACAACCAGGGCAACCCGAGCAGCCCCGGCATCCCGTACACGGGGGCGGCCTCGGGCAACGCCCGCGCGGCGCTCGAGTTCGCCTTCGCCCAGGTCGGCAAGCCATACCAGTACGGTGGCACGGGCCCGGGCTCCTTCGACTGCTCCGGTCTCGTCCAGGCCGCCTGGCGCGCCGCGGAGGTCAAGCTGCCGCGCACCACCTGGAGCCAGTGGAGCTGGGGCGCCGCCCGCCGCGTCCCCCTGGACGAGGTGGAGCCCGGCGACCTGCTCTTCAGCAAAGGGCTGGGGCACATGGGGATGTACGCGGGCGATGGGAGGATGGTGCACGCGCCGCAGACCGGAGACGTGATCAAGGTGGTCGACCTCGACGGCTACTGGCGGGGCCGGCTGGCCGGCGCGGTCCGGCCCTGACAGCTCACCCGCGGGTGTAGCGGTCGAGGACGGTGCGCGCGGCGGCGCGGATCGACGGGCCGGGATCGTCGGGCACGCCGGTGGTCAGCGCCGTGAACAGGATGCCGAGGACGCTCGTCTCCAGCAGCATCGCGTCCTGTTCCGTGATGGCGATGCCGGCGGCGCGGCACTGGCGCACGATGAGGTCGCGCCGCTCGCGCAGGGCATCGGCCAGCATGCTCCGCAGGGCGGGGTTGCGGGTGCTCTCCAGGTGCAGCTCGAACAGCGCCAGCGGCTCGCCGCGCTCGTCGGCCACCATCAGGGTGAGCACCTTCACCAGTGCCTCTTCCAGGTGGGCGGGGTCGAGCGGGCGCACCACGTGGGCGTCGACCCGTTCGGACAGGCGCCGGCCGATCCGCTGGATGATGGCGTCCATCAGGGCGTCGCGGGTGCGGAAGTAGCGCGAGGCGGTGCCGTCAGGTTCGCCGGCCGCGGCGTCGACGGCTCGGTGGGTCAGCCCGCGGGAGCCTTTCTCCGCGAGCACCGCGATGGCGGCGGCGGCGAGGTGGTCGCGGCGCTGAGGGTTAGGGCGTGGCACGGTCGGGTCGGTCTCCCCGGTCGGTGAGGTCTGTCGTGTGGTCCGCTGTGTGCCCTGCCGGGCCGCACCATTTCACCAGAGCCCGCCGGATGCCGTCGCGCTCTCCGGCCCAGGCCACGTAGCCGTCGGGGCGGATCAGCGCCGCCTCCGGCCGCAGGCCGCCGAGCGGGCGCACCCGCCGGACGCGGTCGGCCCACGGCCGTGCGGCGCTGGTGTCACCGGAGGCCAGAAGGACGAACCGGCCCTCCCGGAGGACCTCATAGAGGCGCCCGCCGGTGGTCGGCCCGTCGGGCGCGCGGCGGCCGGCCAGCGGGTGGGCGTCGGTGTCGCCGGGAGGGTAGGCGATCTCCAGCCCGGACATCAGCCCCAGGATGCGGCGGCGGCCGGGGCCGGTGTGCAGCAGGGCGGCCATGACGTGCCGGTTCATCCGCAAGCGGAGCCGCGAGCCGGTCAGGACCAGCCGGGTGAGGTGGTCGGTCAGCGCCAGCACGGAGGCGCCCACCGGATGCCGCTCGGCGTGGTAGGTGTCGAGCAGCCAGGGCGGAGCCCATCCGCGCAGGTCGGCGGCGAGCTTCCAGCCGAGGTTGACGGCGTCCTGGATGCCGGTGTTCATGCCCTGGCCGCCGATGGGAGAGTTCACGTGCGCGGCGTCGCCGGCCAGGAACACCCGTCCCGACCGGTAGGCGCGGGCCTGGCGGCGCTCGGCGGCGAAGCGGGAGAACCAGCGCGGCTCGCCCATCCGGTAGTCGGTGCCGGCGATGTCCTCGAACGCGCGCCGGATCTGCCCGAAGGCCGGCTGCCGGCCCGGGGCGTCCCCGTCCAGCAGCCACGCGCCGACCCGGAACCAGCCGTCGCCGAACGGGATGGCCACGACCGCGCCCGCCGCGCCGACCTGGGTGATGGGCGGCAGGCCCGGCCCGGGGATGCGGACGTCGGCCAGCAGCATGGGCAGGCTGTAGGTCTCGCCCGCGAAGCCCACGTCCAGCAGCTCGCGGACGGTGCTGTGGGCGCCGTCGGCGCCGATGACGTAACGGGCCGGCAGCTCGGTGCCGTCCTCCAGCGCGAGCCGTACGGACCCGGCGTCCTGGGAGAGGCCGACGACGCCGGCGTTCCTGACGATGTCCACGCCGAGCTCGGCGGCGCGATCGAGCAGCACCTGCTCGGTGCCGCTCTGCGGCACGATCAGCAACATCGGGTAGCGCGTGTCGAGCCGCTCGAACTCGACCCGGGAGGCGTAGGCGGGGTGCACCGTGCCGAGCGGGTTTCCCCGCGCGACCAGCTCGTCTCCCAGGCCCCGGGCGTCGAGCAGTTCCAGCGCGCGGGCGTGCAGGCCGAACGCCCGCGTGACGCCGGTCCCGCCGTTCCGCTTCTCGACGATGGTGCATCGTACGCCGGCCAGAGCCAGCTCGCAGGCGGCCATCAGCCCGGTCGGGCCCGAGCCCACGATGACGACGTCGTCCATGATTTGCCCTTTCGCTACAAATGTATCGCTACATTTATAGCGTAGCCGACTGCTGCAGGAATTAATGCGCACATGTCCAGCTCTGGGCCAGATAAGGTGAATGCCGGATATCGGGAGGGTCGATGCAGGCAAGTCGCAGACGTGCCACGCTGGCCACCGTCGCCGCCGCGGCCGGCGTGTCGGTGGCCACCGTGTCCAAGGTGCTCAACGACCGCAGCGACGTCGCACCGGCCACCCGGGCCCTGGTGCGGTCCCTGCTCCAGGAGCACGGCTACGTCCCGCCGCGGCGTGGCCGGACCGAGCCCGGCATCGTCGAGGTGCAGGTGGACGACCTCTGCGCGTGCTCATCCGAGATCATCAAGGGCGTGATCGAGGCGGGCACCGCGTCAGGCGTGTCGGTCGTCGTCACCAGAAGGGCCACCGGGTCCCGCGACGTGACCGCCGGACGCCGGGCAGTGATCACCCTCTTCGAGGAGCCGGCCCCGCGACAGCTCGCCGCGCTCTCACGGGCCGGACTGCCGGTCGTCGTCATCGACCCGCTCGGCCTCCCCGGCGCCTCGGTGACCAGCGTGGGCCCCACCAACTTCGCCGGCGGCATGTCCGCCACCCAGCACCTCCTGGCCCTCGGCCACCGCCGCATCGCCTACCTCGGCGGCCCCGCCACCGCGGCCTCCAACCAGGCCCGCATGTACGGCTACCGCGCCGCCATGGAGGCCGCGGACGTGCCCGTCCTGCCCGGATACGTGGTCACGCCCGGCTACTGCTATCCCGACGGGGTGCGGGGAGGCGCCGCACTGCTCGACCTCTCCCCCGCGCCGACGGCCGTCTTCGTCGCCTCCGACGAGGCCGCGCTCGGCGCGATCCACGCCGCCAGGGCCCGTGGCCTGCGCGTCCCCGAAGATCTCAGCGTCGTCGGCTTCGACGACACGGACGTCGCCTTCATGTCCTCGCCGCGGCTGACCACCGTGCGCCAGCCGCTGCGCGAGATGGGGGCCGTCGCCCTGCGCACGGCCCTGCGCCTGGCCGCCGGCGAGGAGGTCGAGTCGCGTCACGTCGAGCTCGCCACCGAGCTGGTCGTCCGCGAATCGAGCCTGGCGGCCTGAGCCGCCGCTTTCCGCAAGCGGGCGTCTCCACCCTGATCTCCAGGCCGGCACGGAGATGACGGCCGGACCGGCAAGGCTCAGTTCTTCTGCAGCACCATCTGGGACGGTTGATCTCGGTGGTGACTTGGAAGCCGCCCCGGGTGAACCCGTACCGGTTCGGCCCGCAGGGTGATCGGCCTGGTGATGCCCCGGATGGTCAGGTCGCCGCCTACGGCCAGGAGCCGCGTCCTTCCTCGTGAGAGCCTGGTTCATCGGCTGCCGGGGTGACGTCCCCGCGCATCCGCCGCGCGGCGGCCCGAGCGGCGCGGCGGATGCCCGCGTACCCCGTGCAGCGGCAGAGGTTGGAGGCGAGGACCTCGTCCATCCGCCGCTCGTCGCGGTCCAGGTAGGGCTCCTCGGCGAGCGCGCCGGCGAGCAGCATGAGGAACCCGGGCGTGCAGAACCCGCACTGCAGGGCGTGCTCGGCGGCGAACGCCTCCTGCAGCGGATGCGGCCCGCCGTCGCCCGCGAGCCCCTCGACCGTACGGATGTCGGCGCCGTCCGCCTGCACGGCCAGGAGGAGGCAGGAGCGGATGGCGGTGCCGTCCACCAGCACGGTGCACGAGCCGCACACACCGTGCTCGCATCCCAGCGTCGTGCCGGTCAGCCTGAGCTGGTCGCGGAGAGCGTCGGCGAGGCTGGTGCGCGGCTCGACGTCGAGCCGGTGGGCGCTGCCGTTGACGGTGAGCTCGACGTTCATGGTGTTCCCGCGTTCTCGACGGCTCGGGCGAGGCAGCGCCGCACCAGGGTGGCCAGCGCGTGCCTGCGGTAGGTGGCGGGCGCGTGCGGCTCGTCGGCCGGGTCGGCCTCCGTGGCGGCTCGTGCCGCGGCCTGCGCGAGCAGGTCCGGCTCCGGCCGCTCCCCCGCCATGAGGCGCTCGGCCTCGACGGCGCGCAAGGGGACGTCGGCGGCGTTGGCGAGCCCGATGCGGACCCAGGCCACGCGGCCCTCGGACACGCGCAGCAGCACCAGGGCGGCGGCGAGCGCGAAGCTGCCGTGGGTGCGGCGGTGCTCCGCGAACGCCGCGGCGGTCCCCTCCGGCGGGCGCGGCAGCCGCACGCCGGTGACGAGTTCCTCGGGCAGGCAGGCGGTGGTGAAGGGGCCGCGGAACCACGAGCCGGCGGGCACCGTGCGCCTGCCGGACGGGCCGTCCAGCTCGATCCCGGCGTCGAGCGCCATGGCCAGGGCGCACCACTCCGACGCCGGATGTGCCCAGGCCAGGCTGCCGGCGAAGGTGCCGCGCGCGCGGATGGGCGGGTGGGCGACGTACGGCGCCACCTGGCGGAACAGTTCGGCGAGCGGGTCGCGGAACCGGGCGCGCTCCAGCTGGGCGTGCCGGACCAGCGCGCCGACGTGCACGGAGCTGTCCTCGACCGCGATGTCCGACAGCCCGGGGATGCGGTTGACGTCGACCAGGAGGGCCGGGCGCTCGGTCCGGTAGCGCAGCTCGATGAGCAGGCTCTGCCCGCCGGCGAGCACGCGGCTCTCCGGCCCGCGCTCGGCCAGCACGGCCACCGCCTCCGGCACCGAAGCGGGCGCTACGTAGTCGAATTGCGGCGGTTTCATATCACTCATCCCGGGCATCCGATATCCCACGTTGGTACCGAATGCGGGGGTGTCCAAACATTGCGGTACATCGGGATGCCGCTCGCGCGGCGCGAGGACCCCGACCTGCTCTCCGGGCGGGCCCGCAGGGTCGCCGACCTCGATCTGCCCGGCACCCTGGAGCTCGCCTTCACCCGCAGCCCGGTGCCGCACGCGCTGATCCGCGGCGTCGACGTCGCCGCCGCGCTCAAGGAGCAGGGGGTGGCCGGCGCGTGGTCCGCCGCCGAGCTGCCCTACCTCGCCGCCCGTGCCGTGCCCGGCGCGCGGGACGCGCCGCCGTGGCCGCTGCTCGCCACCGGGCGCGTCCGCTACCCGGGCGAGGCGCTGGCCGTGACCGCCGCGGACAACCGCGCCCGCGCCGAGGACGCCGCGGAGGCCGTCCGGCTGGACCTCGAACCGCTGCCCGCCGTCTGCGACCCGACAGCCGCCCAGGAGGCACCCCCGCTGTTCGGGGATGACGCGACGGCCGCCGATGAAGCACCCCCGCCGCCCGGCGTTCGCGGCAACGTGGTCGCCGAGCGCACCTTCGGCGAGCCGGCCGGCGACGTGTTCGCCACCGCCCCCGTGGTCGTCGAGGCCGCCTACCGCGAGCAGCTCCTGCTGCCCACGTCCCTGGAGGCGAGAGCCGTCCTGGCCGACCCCGGCGACGGCGGCGGCCTGACCGTGTGGGCCTCCCACCAGGCCCAGCACCGCCTGCGCGACGCCCTCGCCGAAGCGCTCGGCCTGGACAGGGAGCGGATCCGGGTCATCGTCCCGGCCACCGGCGGCGCGTTCGGCGCCAAGAGCCAGACCTACCCCGAGTACGTGGTGGCCGCCCTGCTCGCGATCCACCTCGGCAGGCCCGTGCGCTGGTGCGAGGACCGCGCCGAGGCCCTGCTGGCCGGCCCGCGCGGCCGCGGCCAGAACCAGCGCGTACGGCTGGCGGCCGACGACGACGGCACCTTCCTCGCGTACGAGCTGCTGGTCGACGCCGGCGTCGGCGGCTACCCGCACACCGGAGCCTTCGTCCCCATGATGACCGGGGCGATGAGCACCGGCGCCTACCGCACGCCGCACGTGCACACCCGGATCCGGTGCGTGCTCACCACCTCCGCCCCGACCGCGTCGTACCGGGGCGCCGGCCGCCCTGAGGCCGCGTACGCGCTCGAACGCACCGTGGACCGGCTCGCCCGCCGGCTCGGCATGGACCCCGCCGAGCTGCGCCGCCGCAACTTCGTCCACCCCGGCCAGTTCCCCTATCTGACGCCGACGGGGCGCACCTACGACTCGGGCGACTACGCCGCCACGCTGGACCAGGCGCTGGCCGCCGCCGGCTACGACGACATCCGCGCCGAGCAGGCCAGGCGCCGCTGGGAGGGCGGGCCGCCGGTCGGCGTGGGCATCGCCACGTACGTCGAGCGCTCGGGAGGGCCTCCGGACAGCGACGAGTTCGGCAGCGTGGAAGCCTGCTCGGACGGCACGTTCATCGCCCGCGTCGGGTCCACGTCCACCGGGCAGGGCCACCTGACCGCGTTCGCCCAGGTCGTGGCCTCGGTTCTGGACGTGGACATCGGCCTGGTCCGGGTCGTCGAAGGCGACACCGGCGAGATCCCGTACGGGTTCGCCACCTTCGGCAGCCGTTCCATGCAGGTGGGCGGGGCGGCGCTGTGGCGGGCCGCCGAGTCGCTGGTCGCCGCCGCGCGCCGCCGCTGCGCCGGCCTGCTCGGCCTGCAGGAGGACGACGTCTCGTACGCGGAGGGCCGGCTGCTGGCCGGCGCCTCGGAGCCGCCATGCCCGGGAGCGGGCGACGCCCCGGGCGCCGGGCTCGACACGGGCCCGATCACCGGGCTGAGCCTCGGCGAGCTGGTCGCCCGCACCGGCCCGCTGCGCGCCGACGAGATCTTCGCCCCGCCGCAGGCCTTCCCGTACGGCGCGCACGTGGCCGTGGTGGAGATCGACCCGGATCTCGGCACGGTCCACGTGCGGCGGCTGGTCGCCGCGGACGACTACGGGGTGGTCGTCAACCCCATGATCGTCGACGGCCAGGGTCTGGGCTCGATCGCCCAGGGCCTCGGGCAGGTCCTCTACGAGCAGGCGGTCATCGGCGCCGACGGCATGCCGTACGCGCGCACCCTGCTGGACTACCTCCTGCCCACAGCCGCCGACATGCCGCCGGTCACGCTGCTGGAGACCGTCACGCCCAATCCCAACACGCCGCTGGGCGCCAAGGGCGCGGGCGAGGCCGGCTGCATCGGCATCCCGCCCGCCGTGGTCAACGCCGTGTGCGACGCGCTCGACGTCGACCACATCGACATGCCGCTGACACCCGCCGCGGTCTGGGCGGCGGCTGCCCGGCACGGCTCGCGCGCGTGACCCTTGCCCGGACGCATGAGGACGGCGCGGGCGGGGAAACGGAGGGACAACCGGAGGAGGGAGCGCCGGATGGCCAACTGCCTGGTCACAGGGGCGACCGGCTACATCGGGGGACGGCTGGTCCCCGAGCTGCTGGCCGCCGGTCACGACGTCCGGTGCATGGTGCGCTCGGCGACCAGGCTGCGCGACCTGCCGTGGGCCGGCCGGACCGAGGTCGCCGAGGCGGACGCCACCGACCCCGAGCAGACGTACGAGGCCCTGCGCGGCATCGAGGTCGCCTACTACCTGATCCACGCGATGGGCACGTCCGGCCGGTTCGCCGATCAGGACCGCCTGGCCGCGCGCACGTTCGCGGCGGCGGCCGAGCGGGCGGGCGTGCGGCGCGTCGTCTACCTCGGCGGGCTGGCCGCCGACAGGCGGCTCTCCCCGCACATGAGCTCCCGCGCGGAGGTGGGCGAGATCTTCCTGCGGTCGGGCGTGCCCGCGGTGGTGCTGCGTGCCGCCGTGATCATCGGCTCGGGCTCGGCGTCGTTCGAGATGCTGCGCCACCTCACCGAACGGTTGCCCGTCATGACGACACCGCGCTGGGTGCGCACGCCCACGCAGCCCATCGCCATCCGCGACGTGCTGCACTACCTCGTGGCCTGGGCCGCCGTGCCCGGCGAGGCGAATCGGAGCTTCGACATCGGCGGCCCCGACGTGCTCACCTACGCCGACATGATGCACGGGTACGCCTCCGTGGCCGGGCTGCCGTCCCGGGTGATCGTGCCGGTGCCGGTGCTCACCCCCAAGCTGTCCAGCCACTGGGTCGGCCTGGTCACGCCGGTGCCCGCGGGCATCGCGCGCCCGCTGGTCGAGTCCGTACGCACCGAGGCCGTCTGCCACGAGCACGACATCGCCCGTCACGTACCCGACCCTGAGGGCGGGCTGACCGGGTTCCGGCAGGCCGTCTCCCTGGCGCTGCAGAAGATCAAGGAGGCCGACGTGGCCACCCGCTGGTCGTCGGCGTCCACGCCCGGCGCGCCGAGCGACCCCCTGCCCACAGACCCCGGCTGGACCGGCGGGAGCCTCTACATCGACCGCCGCGACAGGCAGGTGGACGCCGGTCCCGAGGCGCTGTGGCGGGTCATCGAGGCCGTCGGCGGCGAGAACGGCTGGTACTCCCTGCCCGTCGCATGGCAGCTGCGGGGCCTGCTCGACCGGCTCTTCGGCGGGGTGGGGCTGCGGCGCGGGCGGCGCGACCCCGCCCGGCTGCGGGTGGGCGACGCGGTCGACTTCTGGCGGGTTGAGGAGGTGCTGCCCGGCCGGCTGCTGCGCCTGCGCGCCGAGATGCGCCTGCCCGGCCTGGCCTGGCTGGAGCTGGGCGTCCGCGAGGAGGGCGGCCGCACCTACTACACCCAGCGGGCGATCTTCCATCCCCGCGGGCTGCTCGGCCACCTCTACTGGTGGGGCATCTCGCCGTTCCACGGGCTGATCTTCGGGCGGATCCCAGTGAACATCGCCGCCGCGGCGGCCCCTCCACCCCGCCGCGCGCCCGTCAGCGTGCGAGGGCGAGGCTGAGCGAGCCGGTGGCCAGCGCCAGGAAGGCGCCGGGGAACACCATGGCGGCGTACACGCGGGCGCGTACGTGCACGATGACGGCACCCACGAAGAACAGCACGAGCCCGGCGGCGGCGGCGACGCCGACGAACGGGACGCCCAGCAGCCCGAGCAGCAGCCCCGCGGCTCCGGCGGCCTTGAGCGCGCCGAGCAGCGGCAGCCAGGACCGCGAGATGTTCACGCGCGCCGAATTGGCGAGGACGAATCCGGCCTTCATGAAGTCCGCTGTCGCCGCCCACGCGTTGGCGGCGATGGTGAGGACGGTGACGATGGCGTAGGCGGTGAACACGTGTATCTCCGGCGGCATGGTCAGCAGGTCGGTGTCCAGCCTTGCCCGGCTCCGTGCCGGACGTCCAATACATGCATCTATAACCTGATGGCATGGATGTGGACACGCGGCTCCTGCGCTCCTTCATCGCGGTGGCCGAGGAAGGGACCCTCACCCGCGCCGCGGAACGGCTCTTCGTGTCGCAACCCGCGCTGACCAAGCAGATCAAGCAGCTCGAAGCGCAGCTCGGCGTGCGGTTGTTCACACGCTCGAAGGCCGGCATGGCCCTCACAGGCCCGGGCAGGACCCTGGCGGAACGGGCGCCGGAGTTGGTGTCCGCCTGGGACCGGGCGCTGCGGGACACCCGGAGCGCGTCCGCCCGGGCGGCCCGCGTGCTGCGGGTCGGTTTCCTGGCCAGCGCCGCCAACGAGGCCACCCAGGACATCATCGCCGGCTTCGCCCGCCGCCGGCCGGGATGGCGCGTCGAGATGCGGCAGGCGGCCTGGTCCAACCCGACGGCTGGGCTGGCGCAGGGCGACGTCGACACCGCCCTGCTGCGGCTGCCGTTCCCCGGCCAGGACAGCCTGCACGTGGAGGTGCTGTTCACCGAGCCGCGCTGGGTGGCGCTGCCGTCAGGCCACCGGCTGGCGGCCCGCGAGCAAATCCCCTTCCGCGACCTGTGGGACGAGCCGTTCGTCGCGGCTCCGGAGGCGACCGGACAGTGGCGGGACTACTGGCTGGCCGCCGGCGAACGCGAGGGCCGTCCGGTCAGCGTCGGCGCCGTCACCGACCAGCCGGACGAGTGGCTCAACGCGATCGCCAGCGGTTACGGCATCGCCCTGGCCCCCGCGTCCTCCGCCCGCTTCTACGCCCGGCCCGGGGTCACCTACCGTCCCGTCACCGGCGTCAGCCCCACGCGGGTCGCCGTCGCCTGGTCCCCCGCCGACGACGCCAATCCCGTGATCCAGGACTTCGTAGGCTGCTGCCTGGCCATCAGGCCATGATCCGGGCCGGCCGGCGCGTGTCCGGCGGGACCTGCCGGAAGGCGACCTGAAGCGGATCGTAAGGTGCTTCCTCCAGGATGGGAGTCACAGATGAGCGGCTCCCGTCACGATCGGCGGAACGCGTACTGGCATCAGGAGGACCCGGAATGCGCAAGATCATCAACTCGACCTACATCAGCCTCGACGGCGTCATCGAGGACCCGGCGTGGACGATGCCGTACTTCGACGACGAGGCCTCCGCGTTCGCCGGCGAGCAGACGGACGCGGCCGACGCGCTGCTGATGGGCCGCCGAACGTACGAGGGTTTCGCCGCCGCCTGGCCCAACCAGGACGAGAGCGACCCGAGCACCGGCGCGGCCTACTTCAACAACGTCAAGAAGTACGTCGCCTCCACCACCCTCACCGACCCGGAGTGGAAGAACAGCGAGGTGCTGCAGGGCGACCTCATCGAGGAGGTCACCCGGCTCAAGGCCCAGGAGGGCAGGAACATCCTGATGTACGGCTACGGCACGGTCACCCACGCCCTGGTCAAGGCGGGCCTGGTCGACGAGGTGCGGTTCTGGATCACCCCGGTGTTCGTGGGAGGCCCGTCGATCTCGGGGCCGCTGAGCGACGTCCCGACCACGCTGACCCTGGCCGACACCAAGGTGATGAAGAGCGGCGTGATCATCGCGACCTACACGGCGGCCGACCGGTAGGGGGGACCGCCGGGAAAACCGGTTGAGTGTTCCTCCGGCGTTCCCATAGGTTGCCCGCGACCCCGTCGCAGTGAGGACAGAGGACAAAACCGCGTGACCCCGCCTGCTCTCCAGACCTGACACCTTCTTCAGCTCACCTTCAGGCCGGCCCTGCCGCCGGCTCTGCCGGGCTGCCCATGTGCGCCCGGTTCTCCAGCGTTCGAGGCCGCGCGTAATCGGCCTCGTGTCAGGTCTAGAGAGATCATGTCTTCACAACCTCATACTGTGCTGCCCTGGGTCGTCCGCCGGACCAGGCTGCCTCTGCTGTCGCTTCGGTGCGTGGCCTGCCGGTCCGAGTCGGCCACCACCGGCGAGGGCAGGTTCCGCGTCAACGCCAACGCCAAGCTGCTGGACGTGTGGCTGCTGGTCCGCTGCGTGTCCTGCGACCGGACGAGCAAGCTCACCGTGCACGAGCGGGCGCCGGTCAGGTCGTTCGACCCGGCCGAGCTCGACGGCTACCACGCCAACGATCCGGAGCTGGTGGCCGCCAGGCTGCTGGATCCGGCGTTCACCCGGCGCAACCGCGTCACCCTGGACTGGAAGGGGGCCTGGCGGCTGGACACCTCGTCGGCCTGGCTCGACGAAGGGTGGCCCGTACAGGTGGAGGTCGTCTTCGACGATCCGGTGCCGGTGCGCCCGGAGCGGCTCATCGCCCAAGGGCTCGGCCTCAGCAGGAACGAGGTGCTGCGCCGGGTCAAGTGCGACATTCCGCTACGCCGGACGACGAGCGCCGGGTTCACCTTCACCGTGATGGCCGAGTACTGACGGTGACGCAGCCCTTCACCGCCAGCCGGACCCGCTCAAGGAGCATGGCCGGCTGGCGTCCCGGGCTCTCGTGGGCGCCTTCCACGGGAGCCCGGCGGACGCGCGCGCACTTCCGGTTAGTGTTGCCCCTCATGACCCACACCGAGATCGAGATCACCGCGGAGTTCGTGCAGGATCTACTGCGCGACCAGCATCCCGACCTGGCCGGTCGCCCCGTGCGATTCGGCGCGCGGGGCTGGGACTACCAGATGTGGCGGCTCGGTGACGACCTCGCCGTCCGGTTGCCCTGGGCGACGCGGAACGCGGACGAGCTGCTGCGTGGCGAGTACACCTGGCTGCCCGCCCTCACCCCGCGCCTTCCCCTGCCGGTTCCCGTCCCCCAGCGCTTCGGCGAGCCCTCCGCGCGGTTTCCGCACCCCTGGATGGTCACCACCTGGGTGCCGGGCGAGCCGGCGGACCGCGCCCCCGTCACGCGAGCCGCGGAGGCGGCCGACGCCCTGGCCGCCTTCCTGACTGCCCTGCACCAATCCGCCCCCGACCAGGCACCCCTCAGCCGTTTCAACCGTGGGGGGGCGCTGGCCGCCAGCTCGGAGGGTTTCGCCAAGCAGCTCGCCGGGGCCACCGAGCTGGGGCTCGTCCCCGACCCCGACGCCGTCCGCGCGGTCTGGGACGACGCCGTCGCCGCGCCCGGCTGGACCGGCCCGGCGGTGTGGCTCCACAGCGACCTGCATCCCGCCAACGTCCTCACCGCGGACGGCACCATCTGCGGCGTGATCGACTTCGGCGACCTCTGCGCCGGCGACCCGGCCTGCGACCTCGCCGCCGCGTGGTCCCTGCTGCCGGACGGCGCCACCGACCGCTTCCATGCCGCCTACGGGCCGGCCCTGGACTCCGCCACCCTGCGCCGCGCCCGCGGATGGGCTGCGGGGAAAGCCCTGGCCGGGATCCTCATCGGAGAAGCCGGCGTCCGGGGCCGTCCCGGCGGCAAGCCCACGTGGGGCCCGCCCGCCCACGCCGCACTGCGGCGCCTCACCGCAACGCCGAACCCCTGATCGACCGCTCCCTCGCACCCGCCGCCTCCCTGGCCGCCCTCGGCCAGGGAGCAGCCGGCGAGCTGCTGAGCGCCCTCGCCCGCGTGGCTGGTGAGCTGAGACCGCCCGCCATGCCCTGTCAGCCGCCGTGTCAGGACCGTGACGGTCCCGTATCAGGACGGTCGGCGAAGGTGGATGCCATGAGCGCGAGGCCCGGAACCGGGCCCGACCCCGAACACTGTTCGTAAGGAGTTCAACGATGGCAACCAGCGGCTTCTCCGCGAAGGGACTGCGCAGGCTGCGTGAGGTGCTGGCCCGGCATGTCGAGTCGGGACGGATCCCCGGGCTGGTCGCCCTGGTCAGCCGGGGCGGCCAGACGCACGTCGAGGCGCTGGGGACCATGCGGCACGACGGTGGCGCGCCGATGCGCCGGGACACGATCTTCCGGATGGCCTCCACCTCCAAGCCGGTGTCGATCGCGGCGGCGATGGTGCTGCTGGACGAGTGCCGGTTGCGGCTGGACGACGTGGTGGAGCCGTGGCTGCCGGAGCTCGCCGGCAGGCAGGTGCTCAAGCGGATCGACGGCCCGCTGGACGAGACCGTGCCGGCGCGGCGGCCGATCACCGTACGCGACGTGCTGACCTCCACCTTCGGGCTCGGCATGGACATGACGGCGCTGGGCACCCCGATCCTGAACGCGATCTTCGAACGCGGGCTGACGCCGAACCTGCCGGTGGAAGCGCCCGAGCCGGACGAGTGGATGCGCCGCCTGGGCGAGCTGCCGCTGATGCACCAGCCCGGCGAGCACTGGCAGTACCAGATCAGCAGCGACCTGGTCGGCGTGCTGGTGGCCCGGGTCACCGGCCAGTCGTTCGAGGACTTCCTGCGTGAGCGCGTTTTCGAGCCGCTGGGCATGAAGGACACCGGCTTCCACGTGCCTGCCGACCAGATCGACCGGCTGCCGCCCTTGTACGCCCCCGACCCGCAGACCGGCGAGTTCCTCGTGTGGGACGAGGCCAAGGCAGGACGCTGGAGCCGGCCCCCAGCGTTCCAGGGCGGCGGCGGTGGGCTGGTCTCCACCGCCGACGACTACCACGCCTACTTCCGGATGCTGCTCAACGGCGGGGTGCACAACGGCGAGCGGATCCTGTCGCGGCCCGCTGTGGAGCTGATGACCACCAACCGGCTCACGGCCGAGCAGAACGCCGCCCGCACCGCCCTGGCCACCAGGAACGTGCATCTCTCCTTCGGCCAGGGACAGCAGGGCGGCTGGGGCTTCGGCATGGCGGTACGCACCTACCGCGGCGACTACGCGCCCATCGGCCAGTTCGGCTGGGACGGCGGCAGCGGCACCTCGGCCTACGCCGACCCGGCCAACCAGGTCACCGGTCTCCTGCTCACCCAGCTCGGATACACCGTCCCCGACCCGGCGCACCTGATGAACGACTTCTGGACGACGCTCTATCAGGCCCTGGAGGACTGACCCCGCGCGGACGGCGCGGAGTGGAGGCCGCCTACAGTGGGTGTTCGTGCTCTACGGCAGATCCGCGGAAATCAGCGCGCTCGACGAGGTGATCGCGCGGGCTCGTGACGGGTCCGGGGGCGCGGTGGTGGTGCGGGGCGAGGCAGGCGCGGGCAAGACCGCCCTGCTCGACGCGGCGGCCGCGCGCGGTGGTGCGATGCGGGTGTTGCGGGCCACCGGCGTCGAGTCCGAGTCCGACCTCGCGTTCGCGGCGCTGCACCAGGTGTTGTGGCCGGCGGCCGGTTCGCTCGGCGCGCTGCCCGAGCCGCAGCGCGACGCCCTGCGCGCGGCCCTGGGACTCGCCGCGGGCAGTGCCGGCGACCGGTTCCTGGTGGGAGCCGGCGTGCTCTCGCTGCTGGCCGAGGCGGCCGCGCCGGACGGGCTGATCTGCGTGGTCGACGACTTCCAGTGGGTCGACCGGGCCTCGGCCGACGCGCTGCTGTTCGCCGCCAGGCGGCTGGGGACCGAACGGATCGCGATGGTGTTCGCCGTACGCGGGGAGGCTCCGGTCAAGGGTGTGCCGCTGACGGTGGAGGTGCGCGGCCTGCCCGAGTCCGCCGCGGCCGAACTGCTGGAGTCCCGCCACGGCGTTCTGCCCGAACGGGTGAAACGGGAGCTCGT
The DNA here is from genome assembly GCF_052245635.1 of Nonomuraea sp. KM88. Lineage (NCBI taxonomy): Bacteria > Bacillati > Actinomycetota > Actinomycetes > Streptosporangiales > Streptosporangiaceae > Nonomuraea > Nonomuraea sp. KM88. Next base: position 478,580 of record NZ_JBQQCC010000005.1, read on the forward strand.
CGCGCTGACCGGCGCGAACCCGCTCGCCCTGGGCGAGATCGCCGCCCGCCTGACGCCCGCGCAGCTCACCGGCCGCGAGCCGTTGCCCGACCCCCTGCCCGTGGGTAGCCGGCTCTTCGGCGATCGGGTGAGTGGGTTGTCCGCTGCTGCCCGGCTGGTCGCCTTGGTCGCCGCCGTGGAGGCCGACCTCGGCCTGGTCCTGCGCGCCGGCGAGTGGCTGTTCGCCGGGCACCCGGCAGAGCCCGGCGCGCACGTGGCCCGATCGTTCCCCTCCGGGCCGGGGACGCAGGCCGGGGCCGGGCGGGTCGCGCTGGCCGAGCTGGAGAGGACCGGACTGGTCGAGGTGTCGGGCACGAGCGTGCGGTTCGCTCATCCGCTCATCCGGTCCGCGGTGCACGAGGCGGCCGCCCCCGACGACGTCCGCCGCGTGCACGCCGTCCTCGCGGAGCTGACCGCGGATGATCGCCGCGCCTGGCACCTGGCCGGAGCCGCCCTGGGGCGGGACGAGCAGGTCGCCGCGGCGCTGGTGGCCGCCGCTGAGCGGGCGCGTGACCGGGGCGGGTACGGCGCCGCCGCCACCGCCCTGGCCAGGGCCGCCGAATTGACCCCCGAGCCGCGTGCCCGTGCCGTCCGCCTGAAGGACGCCGCCGTCGCGGCCTGGCTCGGCGGCCGCCCCGGGCAGGCGGAGTCGCTGCTGGCCGAGGCGCGCGAAGGGGCCGGCGGGGACAGCACGCTCGCCATGGAGATCGCCCAGCTCCGCGGCCGGTTCGAGCTGAACTCGGGCAACGCCGCCGAGGCCGTACGGATCCTGGCGGCGGGCGACAGCCTCGACATGCTGGCCGACGCCGTGGAGGCGGCCTCGTACGTCGGCGACACGGCGGCCATGGTCGAGCTCGGCCGGCGGGCGGCGGCGCACCCCGAGGGGTTCTTGCGGAACACGGTGGCCGGGATCGGCCTGACGCTGGACGGCGACCCGGGCGGGCCGGTCATGCTGCGGTGGGCACTGGCCCGGACCGGCGAGCTGGAGGACGCGGCGGGATACCTGTGGGCGGCGGCCGCGGCCAGCGCTCTGGGCGAGCCGGACCTGGCCGGCGAGCTGGCCGAGCGGGCCGGGCGGGTGGCGAGGGTGTCGGGGATGCGCGGGCAGTTGCCGGTCGTGCTGGAGTTCGTGGCGACGGCCGAACGCTTCGCGGGGCGGCCGGCGCGCAGCCAGGCCGTCTCCGAGGAGGGCCTGGAGCTGGCCCGTGAGGCCGGGTACGAGAACACGGTGGCCGCGCACCTGGCCAACCTGGCGGTGCTGGCGGCGCTGCGGGGCGAGGAGGAGCTCTGTGAGCGGCAGGCCCGCGAGGCGCTGGCCATCGCCATCCCCCACCGGGTGGGGCTGCGCGCCGGCGTCGCGTCGTACGCGCTGGCGCTGCTCGACCTGTGCCTGGGCCGCTACGGCGCGGCGCACGACCGTTTCACCGCCATCGCCGCGGCGGGACCGGGCGCCGGACATCCGATCGTGGTGGGGCGGACCGCGCCGGACCGCGTCGAGGCCGCCATGGGCGCGGGCGACGAGAAGGGCGCGCGGGTGGCGATGGCCGCGTACGAGCAGTGGTCGGCGAACGCCGCCACGGCCGAGTCGCACGCCCTGCGGGCCCGCTGCCGGGGCCTGGTCGAGTCCTCCGAGGACGCCTTCGGCGAGGCGCTGCGGCTGCACACCAACCCGTTCGAGGCGGCCAGGACGGCCCTGCTGCTGGGTGAGCGCCTGCGCCGGACGCAGCGGCCGGGCGAGGCGCGGGCCCATCTGCGGACGGCGTGGGAGACGTTCGAAGGGGCGGGCGCCCGCCCGTGGGCGCGGCGCGCGCAGGAGGAGTTGCGGGCGGCGGGCGAGAGCGGGCAGGCCCCGCCCGCGGCCGTGCTCGACGCGCTGACCCCGCAGGAGCTGCGGATCGCGGGCCTGGTCGCCGATGGCTTGTCGAGCAAGCAGATCGCCGCCCGGCTCTTCCTCAGCCCGCGCACGGTCGAATATCACCTGTACAAGATCTATCCGAAGCTGGGCATCGGCTCCCGTACGGATCTGGCGCGGCTAGTAGTTCTACAGAAGGCGCCCGTAGCCGGCGACGGCATGCTGTGAGGCATGCAGAACGTGAACATCTGGAGTGAAGAGTTCGGCGCCGGGACGGACGCGCCGATCCTGTTGATCATGGGTTCGATGTCGCAGGGCATCCTGTGGCCGGACGAGTTCGTCGGCCGGCTGACCGCGGGTGGCCGCCGGGTGATCCGGTACGACCACCGCGACACCGGCATGTCGGGCACGGTCGACTTCGAGGCGGAGCCGTACACGTGGGACGCCATCAAGAACGACGTCTACCGCGTGATGGACGCCCACGGCCTGGAGAGCGCGCACCTGGTCTGCCACTCGGCGGGCGGCCTGCTCGGCCAGTTCGTCGCCGTGGAGCGGCCGGAGCGGGTGCGCTCGCTGACCGTCATCGGCTCCTCCCCGCTCGGCGGCGGCGAGGGCCAGGTGATCATGCGGGCCCTGATGGGACAGCCGCAGCCCGAGGGCAGCCTGCCGGAGCCGACGGCGGAGTTCGTGGCGTTCTACCGTACGTCGATGGCCGCCCCGCCGCCGGCGGACCGGCGCGCGCGGATCGACGGCATGATCGCCGAGCAGCGCCTGCTGCACGGCACCGGGCTGCCGTTCGACGAGGACGCGGCGCGGCGGCTGCAGGAGCGGATCTACGACCGGGCCCGCGACCTGTCGGCGGTGGCCAACCACCGGCTGGCCGCCATGGCCAAGCCCGACTTCGAGCCGGTGGGCGTGCTCCATCGGGTGAAGGCCCCCACGCTGGTCATCGAGGGCAGCCACGAGCCGGCCAAGCCGGGCCACAGCGCGATCATCGCCGAGCAGATCCCTGGGGCGCGGCTGATGATCGTTGCGGGCATGGGGCACACCCTGCCGCCCGAGGTGCACGAGGAGCTGGCCGCCGCCATCCTCGCCCACACCGCCGGGTGATGGGGCCCGCGCGGGCGCCGTGGCCGAGCGGCGCGGTTCGCTCGCCGAGCCGCCAGGTGGAAAGGAAGCGGATAATCCGGAATGGACCTAGTTGCTAGGCTGGACGAATGACCGCGATGGCGCCCGCCCGCACAGAACCGGACCTGTCCTACCTGCTGGACCATGCCGGCCACGTCCTGAGAACCCAGATGGCCGCCGCCCTGGCCGAGATCGGACTGACCGCGCGCATGCACTGCGTGCTCGTCCACGCCCTGGAGGAAGAGCGCACGCAGATCCAGCTCGCCGAGATCGGCGACATGGACAAGACCACCATGGTGGTCACGGTCGATGCCCTGGAGAAGGCGGGCCTGGCCGAGCGCCGCCCGTCCAGTGCCGACCGGCGAGCGCGGATCATCGCGGTCACCGAGAAGGGCGAGGAGGTGGCCAGGAGAAGTCAGGAGATCGTCGACGGCGTGCATAAGGCCGTCCTGGGCGCACTGCCGGACGATGAGCGCGAAGTCCTCTTGAGGGCGATGAACCGCCTGGTCACCGGACACCTGGCCACCCCCGCGGAGGCTCCGCAGGCCGTGCGGCGGGCTCGACAGAAGGCGTAAGTCGATCCATAGCAGATAGTCTGCAACGAAACTATCTGCTATGTTCTCTCCTGTCCTCAAGGAGCAGGAGAAACGTCATGTCACCCACCACACCCCGATCGCCCTGGCTCGCACTCGGCGTGCTGTCCGCCGCGATGCTGATGACGATCCTCGATGGCAGCATCGTGACCGTGGCGATGCCCGCCATCCAGCGAGACCTCGGCTTCACCCCCGCCGGCCTCAGGTGGACCGTCAACGCCTACCTGATCGCCTTCGGCGGTCTCCTGCTGCTGGCCGGCCGGCTGGGCGACCTGATCGGCCGGAAGATGATGTTCCTCGCCGGCAACGCGGTCTTCACCGCGGCATCGGTCCTGGCCGCGGCGGCCACCGGACCTGGCACGCTCATCGCCGCCCGGTTCCTGCAGGGCGTCGGCAGCGCGATGGCCTCCGCCGTCGTGCTGGGCATCCTGGTGACCCTGTTCACCGAGGCCAGGGAGCGCGCCAAGGCGATCGGCGTCTTCAGCTTCACCGGCGCCGCCGGCGCCTCGATCGGCCAGGTTCTGGGCGGGGTCCTGACCGACCTGCTCAGCTGGCACTGGATCTTCCTCATCAACGTGCCCATCGGGCTGGCCACGGTCGCCCTGGCGATCCGGGCGCTGCCCGGCGACCGCGGCGCCGGGCTCGCGGGCGGCGCCGACGTCCTCGGTGCCGCGCTGGTCACCAGCGGGCTGATGCTGGGCATCTACACCGTGGTCAAGGTCGAGGAGTACGGCTGGCTCGCCACCCACACCCTCGCCCTCGGCGCGGTCTCGCTTGCCCTGCTGGCCGCCTTCGTCCTGCGTCAGGCGAGCGCCAAGGCGCCGCTGATGCCGCTGCGGATCTTCCGCTCGCGCAACGTGTCCGGCGCCAACCTGGTCCAGATCCTCACACTGTCGGCCATGTTCGCCTTCCAGATCCTCGTCGCCCTCTACATGCAGAAGGTCCTCGGCTACGGCGCGCTCGAGACCGGGCTGGCGATGCTCCCGGCGGCGCTGGCCATCGGCGGGGTCTCCCTGTTCGTCTCGGCCCGGCTCAACACCCGCTTCGGCGAGCGCGCGGTCCTGCTGGCCGGACTGGCGTTGCTGCTCGGCGCGATGGGCTGGCTGGCCCGCGTCCCCGTGCGGGCCGACTACGTCACCGACCTGCTCCCGGTGATGCTGCTCATCGCCGGCGGCGGCCTGGTGCTGCCCGCGCTCACCGCGCTCGGCATGTCCGGCGCCAAGGCCGACGACGCGGGCCTGGCCTCGGGACTGTTCAACACCACCCAGCAGATCGGCATGGCTCTGGGCGTCGCCGTACTGTCCACGCTGGCCGCCACCCGCACCGAGCAGTTGCTGGACGCCGGCCAGGGCCAGGCGGCCGCGCTGACCGGCGGCTACCGCGTGGCCTTCGCCATCGCCGCGGCCCTGCTCGTGGCCGCCTTCACCGTCGCCCTCCTCGTCCTGCGCCAGCCCAAGCACGACACCGCCACTCCCCAGCAGGCGGCCCAGCCCACCCCCGTAGCCTGACCAACCGTCCCCACCAGCACGGACAGGATTCGATTCACATGAGCGACAACGATACGAACTCCGGCCCCGCCGAGCCCCGCACCCTCACCGACGCGGAACTCAGCAGCCTGCTCGCCGCCCAGCAGTTCGGCGTCCTTGCCACCGTCAAGCGCAGCGGCCACCCCCACCTTTCCACCGTCCTGTACAACTGGAACCCCGCCGAGCGGATCATCCGGGTTTCCACCACGGACGGCCGGCTCAAGGCCCGCCACGTCCGCACCAATCCCAACCTGTCCCTGCACGTGAACGGGCCGAACATCTGGTCGTTCGCCGTCGCCGAGGGCGACGCGGAGGTGTCCGAGGTGACCACCGAGCCGGGAGACGCGGTCGGCGAGGAGCTGCTGTCGCTCACGCCAGGCTTCGAGGACCCGGCGGACGAGGCCGCCTTCCTCCGGCAGCTGGTCGACGAGCGCCGCGTGGTGATCAGACTGCACGTCTCGCGCCTGTACGGCACAGCCCTGGACATCCCCACCGAGGAACAGGCGCAGCGAGAAGGTTGAGGAAGTCCCCAGAACCTGCGGGCCGCCAAACGCGACATTGTTCGTATGCAGCCCAACCACTGAAGCGCCGGCGGGGACCCCCTGATCGTCGCCGCTCATGTCAGATCTGCTGGAGCCTTCGGGTGAGGAAGCGCTGCTCCGGGGTGGAGGTGGCGAGGTCGAGGGCGCGGCGGTAGGCGGTCCGGGCCTCGGTGTCGCGGCCGAGCCGCCGCAGGAGCTCGCCGCGGGTCGAGTGGAAGTAGAGGTAGCCGTCCAGGTCAAGGCGGTCGACGGCGTTCAGGGCCGCGGCGGGGTCGCCGGCCTGGGCGATGGCCACGGCGTGGTTGAGCTCGACCACCGGCGAGCCGGTCAGGTCGGCCAGCCGCCGGTACATCGCGGCGACCTGCGGCCAGTCGATGCGCCGGCTCGCCTGCAGCGAGGCGATCACGGCCTGGACGACGTAGGCGCCGCGCCCGCCGAGTGCGAGCGCCCGGTCGAGGACCGCCCGTCCCGCCGCGATCTGGCGCAGGTCCCACAGCGAGCGGTCCTGATCGTCGAGCAGGACCAGGTCCTCGCCGGAGAACCGGGCCCGCCGCCGGGCGTGGTGGATCGTCATCAGCGCGAGCAGCCCGTGGACTTCCGGCTCCCGCGGCATGAGCGCGGCGAGCACGTGCCCCAGACGGATGGCTTCGGCACCGAGGTCGGCCCGGCCGCGGTAGCCCTCGTTGTAGATCAGGTAGATGACGGCGAGCACCGCGTCGACGCGCTCGGGCAGCAGATGTTCGGCGGGCACCGCGAAGGGGATCCCGGCCGCCCTGATCTTGTTCTTGGCGCGGGTCAGGCGGCGCTTCATGGTCTCCTCCGGGACCAGGAAGGCCTGGGCGATCTCGGCGGTCCGCAGCCCTCCGAGCGTCCGCAACGTGAGCGCCACCTGCCCTTCCAGCGGCAGCGCGGGGTGGCAGCAGGTGAAGATCAGCTCGAGCCGTTCGTCCTTGATGAGGGTGTCGTCCATCTCGTCCACGGTGGCCTCCGGCGCCGGCAGCAGGTGGAGCTTGCCGGCGAGGGTGCGCTCGCGGCGGATCCGGTCGATCGCCCGGTTGCGGGCCGTCGTCAGCAGCCACGCACCCGGATTGTCCGGCTCGCCCGACGCGAGCCAGCGTTGCGCCGCGATCGCGAACGCCTCCTGCGCGGCCTCCTCCGCCCGGTCGAAGTCACCCAGGAACCCGACCAGCGAGGCCAGCACCCGGCCCCACTGCTCCCTGAACACCTCCTCCAGCACGGTCAGAACCGCATCACCGGTCTGACCTCCACCGTGCCGCCGAACCTGGCCGTCGGGAGGCGCGCCGCCAGCTCGATCGCCTCGTCCAGGTCGGCGGCCTCGACCAGGCAGAAGCCGCCGAGCACCTCCTTGGTGTCGGCGAACGGGCCGTCGGTCATCAGCGTCCGGCCACCGGCCACGCGGACGCAGGTCGCCGTCTCCGCGGGCTGCAACTGCGCGCCGCTGACACAGCGCTCGTCTTCGGCGAACGCGAAATAGTCCGCGTATGCCGCCTCCCGTTCCTCATCCGACAGCGCCTCGATGGAGCCGGGCTCACCGTAGATCATTAGGGCGTACCGCATCACAACCTCCAGGGCGAGAAGCTCTTACCCGAACGACGAACGAGCATCAGCGCTAGGGACACCATCGGCATTTTTCTCATTTCAGCACGGCGGGACGCCGGTCGCCGAGCCGGTCATCCCGCCTGGCCCGACCATGTCACGGACGCCACGGCGTACGCGGCGCCGCGCCCGCAGGCCCGGGCGACGATCGTGCCGGCCTCGACGCGTACCGCGCACTCGGTGGTGTCGCCCGCCCCGGGGGTCGCGGCGGCCGTCGCGACGGCGGCGCGGTCGTCGAGGACGACGCGAAGGCCGGGCCGGTCGTCCGGCGCGAATACGCGGCGCAGGCACCCGGCCAGGTCACCGATCCTGAGCCGGACGAGCCGCCCCAGCTCGGCGGGATCGCCCGTCGTCACGGTCACGGTGATCCGGTCGCCGGGACGGGCGGCGCGCACGGCCTCCTCGGCGGCGTCGAGCCGGCCGGTCCCGAGGAACACGATCACGCCGTCGCCGCCGAAGCCCGCCGGGCGGCCGGTGAGCAGATCGGGCAGCTCCGCAGGTGGATTCCAGGGGTCCCGGACGCGCTGGGCGGGGGCGACGAAGGGCAGGTGCGGCGGGTCCCACGTGTCGGCGAGGTCGAGGTCGGCCAGGTGCCCGCAGGCGCGCGCCACGTCGAAGGGGTCGCCGAACCCGGGAGCCGTGCCCGCGAGGTGGCCGGCGCCGTTCAGCAGGGTGAGGACGAGCTCGGCCAGGCGCACCCGCCTCGTGAGCCGCGGCGCACGCGACTCCAGGCAGAGAGCGAGCAGGAGGGCTTCCAGCTTGGTGACCTGAGCCATCGCGGTACGGCCTGGTTCGTCGTCGAACACGCCGTCCAGCGAGCGCGACTGCAGGCTCCCCCCGGCGGGCGTCTCGCCGGACCACGGCAGCCGTTCGAGCCAGACCCGGGCGAAGGCGGCCGCCGCCTCGCCGAGTGCGGGGGACGACGTGGCCTCGCCCACGTGTTCGACCGAGTCGACCAGGACCGCCAGGTAGAGGGCGCGCTTGCTCGGGAAGTTCGAGTAGACCGCGCCACGGGTCAGCTCGGCCCGCGCCGCGATCCGGTCGACCTTGGCGTCGGAGTATCCGTGCTCGGCGAACTCCTCCCTCGCCGCGGCCAGTACGGCGGCCCGTGTGCGCTCCTGCTGCTGCGCCCGGGTCAGCCTGGCCATCGGGAGCCCTCCGCTCGGTTCATGCGGCGTAAGATACAACATCCGGATGGCTCCACCATCTGGACACCCGGCTTACGGCGTCAGGCCCGACTCCAGGTGGGCGAGCGATCGGTCGATCTCGGCGGGCCCGTCCATGCCGGGATCGTGCGCCCACTGCAGCCAGATCAGGGTCACGACCCCGAACACCGCGCCCATGGCGTCGCGCAACCGGGCGTCGCCGGCGTCGCATCCCGCCTTGCCCGCCAGGATCTCGGACGTCTCCCGCAGCAGGCCGGGGCTCTTGCGCAGGTTGGCGGCCACCAGCTCGGGCACCGTCGCCGCGAACACCTCCCGCGCGTGCCCCGCGGCGATCTCCTCAGCCGTCATCGAGCCGAACGCCGTACGGAACGCCCCGCGCAGCACGGTGACCGGCGGACCCGGCGGCTGCTCATGAAGAGCCTCGATGAGCGGCGGGAAGCGATCGAGCGTGACCACTTCCTCCTTTGTCGGGAAATAACGGAAGAAGGTGGCGGGCGAGACTTCGGCTGCCTCGGCTATCTGATCGATGGTGGTGGCGTTGTAGCCGCGCTCGCGGAAGAGCCTGAACGCTTCTCGCAGGATCGTCTCCCTGGTCCTGGCCTTCTTGCGTTCGCGCAGCCCGCCGTTGCCCATGCCCGCACTGTACTCCCCCCTCATCTGACGGCTCACCCTCATCGCCGATGACGCGTCCACATGCGCGACTGCCGGAGCGGCCGCGTCATCAGCGTGGGCTCAGTAGGCGACGAATCCGTACAGCGCCAGGTGGTTGGACTTCGTGCCGCCCACCGTGTGATCGATGCTCGACGGCTGCACGGCGCCCTTGACGAACAGGTAGTCGATCTTGCGGGAACCCATGGTCGGCCGCGCTCCGTAGCCGGTCATGCCGAAGCCGCTCAGCGTCGAAGAAGCGATGTTCGTGCGATTCGCGTCGATGCCGATCACCCGGATCGTCGACGCGTTCATCAGGCGCGTGGCGTACGCGCCGACATGGATGCCCGAGCTCGCGATGCCGGTGGTGCCCGCACCCGCGCAGGCGTTCGCTCCGTTCTGCTCAGGAAGGTGCATGGTCGCGGCGAAGACCGTCCTCCCCGTCTCCTTGATCGAGAAACGCGCCGCGATGGCGCTCGTGCGCTTCCACTTGTGGGTGTTGGCCGCGCTGTCGTCGTTGCTGGGAGGCTTGTACAGCGTGCACCCGGCTCCCCCGGCGTAGGGGGTGCCGGGCTTCAGCCAGCCCGCGCTCCAGTATTTCGAGATGTCGCCCGCCGCCAGGCTCAGCGTTCTGGTGTTGTAGATGATCGCGTTGGTCTGCTTCTTCTTCAGGTCGCCCAGCGACTGCTGGCTGCAGTGGTGCGAGCCGCCCCACGGCTGCGGGTCGTCCCAGGCCACGATCACTCCGTACGTGCCCGCCGGGTAGCCGAACTTGGCGGAGAGCTGGTTGGCGTACGCCGTGGCCTGTCCCGTGCCGCGTACCTGTTGCACGATCAGGAGGTCCGGCGCCTGCACGCCGGAGGTGCCCGTCCTGCCGCTGTCGTCGACCAGCATCGATGTGAGGTGGTCGGGGCCCGAGATCCGGGTGCACGAGCCGTCGGCGTTGTTTCTGATCAGGTTCTCGATGTTGTTGGTGTAGACCCGAAGGACCCGGCCGGCCGCGCCCGCGGACCCTTCGTGCGCCTGCGCGGCCGACGCCGGGGCTGCGGCTCCGACAAGTGCGGCCGCCGCCACGAACGCTAACGCGCCAGATGGTCGATACGTTGAGGCCATATTCGGACATTAACGCTGGGCCGCGGTGATGGGGAGCGTGTCAACGGGCGAGCGAGCCCCGCGCCGGACGCGTACAGCTCGGCGATCCGGACATGCGGCTCCTCGGCTACGACGGCGGGCTGCCGGAGGCGTCCAGTCCTGATGCCTGGCGGGTGGTGATGGCGGCCAGGCGGCGCAGGGCGGCTTGGGACGGTGAGCCGATGGCGACGGTGAAGACGTCCAGGCTCAGAGGCCGCTCGTCCGGCAGCGGAAGCAATTCGCCGTGCAGTTCGATGCCTCCCACCTCCGGATGCTCCAAGTGGTAGACGCGGTGGGTGACTCCGGCGACGTGCTGGGCGTTCCAGAGCGTGTCGAACGTGGTGCTGACCTCGCGCATCTGCCTGATATGCGCGGCCAACGCGGCGTCGTGGGGGTTGCGGGCGATGAGCGTGCGCAGGTGCGCGACCGCGTCCCGTGCGACCTTGTCCAGATGGTCGCCGTGCAGGCGCCGGAAAACCGGGTCAAGGAAGAGCAGGTGACTCATGGTGCGCCGGTTTCGGGGAATGGCCGCGAAGTCGGTGAAGACGGCGGCGCCGAGCCGGTTCCAGGCGATGACGGTGGTGGAGCTGTCAAGGATGAGCGCCGGAACGCCGTCCAGGGAGGCCAGGAGCTGATGCAGTCCCTGGCGGAGCGCCGGCGCCTGGTGCGTCGAGGCGGGTTCGGGACTGGGGCCGGGATGGACGCGGCGGTGCAGGTACAGGCGTTCGTCCTCGGTCAGGCGAAGCGCGCGGGCGATCGCGTCGAGCACAGCGGCCGAAACGTTCTGGGTGATGCCCTGCTCCAGCCGGGTGTAGTGGGCGACGCTCACCCCGGCGAGCGCGGCCAGTTCCTCGCGCCGCAATCCTGGCACGCGTCGCCGCCCGCCGCGATCGGGTAGGCCCACGTCCGCCGGTCGCAGCTGGCTCCGGCGCGACTGCAGGAACGCCGCGAGATCTCTGTCTCTGCGCATGTCCTGCCGAATTTTACCGAGCCAGGCTGATCAGTCTTTGCGTAGACAAGGTCTGGGCCTGGGTCGCAGCCGTGGGGTGCTCCAGGCTGTCGGCGGGCGGCGCAACGGGCCGTTCGCAACCTTGGAGAAGTTGATGGCCTCACCCACGATCCCGCCAGAACGCCTGTTCGGGCGCCCGTCCGGCGTGGCCGAGGAATGACGGCGTCCATGCTGATCGCGCTCGGCCTTCGCGAGGAACGAGCGAACATGTCCCATGAGAATGGAGGAGAGCACTGATGATGGCTCACAGCGGTCGTGATGAGGCTCTGGAATGGGTGGCGGCCTTCCGATCCGCAGTGATCAGCCCTTACGAGCAGATCCAGCTGACACCGCCACGCGGTTTCCGCGATCAGACGGTACGGCAGACGTTGCTGCCGGCCGGTAGCGGCGAGCGGGTACGTATCTGGCTGACCAACCGCTACGGCAGAGCACCGCTGACGATCGGCACGGTACATGGAGCACGATGTGTGACCGGTGACGAGATCGTGCCGGGAACAGAGCAGGAGGTGCTGTTCGGCGGCGCGGGAGAGGTGACGATCCCGCCGGGCGGCGAGGTGGTCAGCGACCCGGTGAACCTGACCATCGAGGCAGGCGTCGCCTTCGTGCTGGACCTCTACCTGCGGGGCGAGACAGAGCTCGCCACCTTCTCGCACCAGCCCATGGAGACGGCTTACGTCGCGTCGGGTGATCAGGCCGGCGCTCACGTCCTGAGCGGCGCCGAGCAGGTGCCCGCCCGCTTCTATGTCTCCGGCCTGGACGTGCCGGCTCCGGAGCGCACGGCGGTGATCGCGGTGGCGTTCGGTGACTCCTGGTTCGAGGGCGTGGGCACCACGATGGGCGCCAACCGGCGTTCGGTGGACGTGTTGAACGCCCGGCTGGAGCACGGCTGGGTGGTCAACCAGGGCATCGCGGGCAACCGGCTGTTGACCGACGAGGTGGGCGAGCACGGCTTGTCGCGTCTGGAACGCGATGCCCTGTCGGTGCCGGGAGCAACGCATGTACTGGTGCACTTCGGCATCAACGACCTGGGCCTGCCAGGCATGGCCGGACTCCCCCCGGCCACGGCGGAGGACCTGATCGCCGGATTCTCCGTTCTGGCTCGGCGCATCCGCGACCGAGGTCTGACGAGCCTGGCCGCCACCATCGGCCCGTTCGCCGGAGCGATCTATCCGGGGATCACCACGCCGGCGGGGCTGGACGCGCGCCGCCGGGTGAACGGGTGGATCCGGACCAGCGGCGTGTTCGATGCGGTCTTCGACGTCGCGCACGCCGCACAGGACCCGGAGAATCCCGACTTCATCCGGCCAGAGTTCGACAGCGGAGACGGCATGCACCTCAACGATGCCGGCGCCCGCGCCATGGCCGAGGCGGTGGATGTGGCCACGCTCTCACTTCCACAAGATCTTGCCATCGCCAAGGTCACCGAGCCGGACGCCGGAGTGCGCTGTCGCTAGGACGGGATGGCGCCGAGCTGGCGCATCACCGAGAGGATGTCGACGACCGCCCAGGTCTCGGCGATCCGGCCGTCGGCGAAGCGGGCGATGATGATCTCGTTGTACGTGACGGACTTGCCGGTCGGAGCCACCCCCATGTACTCACCCCGGTGCGTCCCGGTCACCGTGTTCCTGGTGACGACCCGGTCCCCCTCGGCGATCACGTCCTCGACCTCGACGTGCAGGTCGGGGAAGGCCCGATGAAGCACGGCGAGCACCTCCTTCATCGCTTGCGTCCCCTTCGTCTCCAGCGGCAGCGGGGTGCGGATCTGCACGTCCGGATCGACCATCTCGTCGATCGTCCTGGCGATGATCTCCGCATCGTCGGTGCTGACGGCGTCATGAAAACGTCGGAGCGTTGCCTTGTTACGTGTCACTTCGGTGGCTGACATACGTTCCCTCCTTGGGTTGATTTCTGGTGTTCGCCGCCGATCGCAGCGAGATGTGCCATGTGGCGCAGGTCACCAGCTGTAAGGGCCGAACCGTCCCCAGGCGACGAGCGCGGCGAGCACGAACAGGACCCCGGGCACCGGCAGCCCGGACAGCTCCCCGCGGCGGATGTGCAGGGCCAGCGCTCCCGCCATCATGATCGCCAGGCCGGTCCCGGCGACCGGCGTCAGGACGGGTGCGATTCCGGTGGCTGCCGGCACGACCAGCCCGATCGCGCCGAGCAACTCCAGCACGCCGATCGACCGCACCGACGCGGGGGAGAAATCCTCGATCCACGCATACTTGGGGACCAGCTTGTCCTTCGGCTGGATCAGCTTCGCCGCGCCGGACAGGGTGAAGACGGCGGCCGCGAAGGCCTGAACGATCCACAGGAACACGTTCATCGACGGGTCTCACCGGGTGTCGTGGGTGCGTGCCTGCTGCGCCGCTCCCGCGGGAGGGCGGAAAGGTTGTCGCTCATGGTGAGGAGACGAACCAGCAGCCGTCGAGGGGACAGGCCCCGCACCCGGCAGGATGCATTCCCGGACGTCGCGTCGGACGACGCGAGGTCCGAGCGCGGACCGATCAGGATTGGAGAAGCGCCGGCCTCCGGCCGTCGCCTAACGTGACCGTCGTGGCAGGAGCGCAGGACGACCACGCGTACGCTCAAGCCTGATCGAGCCAGGCGACGCAAGCCCAAGGCCGCGAGAGGCGGCCCGCCAGAGAGACGGAGACACGATGAGCATGACCACGAGGAACGACCCGCAGTCGCCTGCGCCGCACTCCGCCGACAGCCACGACGTGATCCGCGTGCACGGCGCACGCGTCAACAACCTGAAGGACGTCAGCGTCGAGATCCCGAAGCGCCGGCTGACGGTGTTCACCGGCGTCTCCGGCTCGGGCAAGAGCTCGCTGGTGTTCAGCACGATCGCCGCGGAGTCGCAGCGGCTGATCAACGAGACGTACAGCACCTTCGTGCAGGGCTTCATGCCGTCGCTGGCCAGGCCGGAGGTCGACGTCCTCGACGGACTGACCACCGCGATCATCGTCGATCAGCAGCGGATGGGCGCCGACCCCCGCTCCACCGTCGGCACCGCCACCGACGCCCACGCGATGTTGCGCATCCTCTACAGCCGGATCGGCGAGCCGCACATCGGCTCCCCCCAGGCCTTCTCCTTCAACGTCCCCACGGTCAGGGCGAGCGGCGCGATCACGGTCGAACGCGGCGACAACCGCAAGGCCCAGAAGGCGACGTACACGCGGATCGGCGGCATGTGCGGGCGCTGCGAAGGCCGCGGCACGGTCACCGATCTCGATCTCACCCAGCTCTACGACGACTCCAAGTCGCTCACCGAGGGCGCGTTCACCATCCCGGGATGGAAGTCCGACAGCTTCTGGACGGTACGCGTCTACGCCGAGTCCGGCTTCGTCGACCCCGACAAGCCGATCCGCGACTACACCAAGAAGGAACTGCAGGACTTCCTGTACAAGGAGCCGGTCAAGGTCAAGGTCGACGGCGTCAACCTGACGTACGAAGGCCTGATCCCGAAGATCCAGAAGTCGTTCCTGTCCAAGGACAGGGAGGCCATGCAACCGCACATCCGGGCGTTCGTGGACCGTGCGGTCACCTTCACCACCTGCCCCGAGTGCGACGGCACCCGGCTCAGCGAGGCCGCCCGCTCGTCGCGGATCAAGGGCGTCAACATCGCGGAAGCCTGCGCGATGCAGATCAGCGACCTGGCCGAATGGATCCGCGGCCTCGACCAGCCGTCGGTCGCGCCGCTGCTCGCCAAGCTGCTGCACACCCTCGACTCCTTCGTGGAGATCGGGCTGGGCTACCTCTCGCTCGAGCGGCCGGCGGGCACGCTGTCGGGCGGCGAGGCGCAGCGCACCAAGATGATCCGCCACCTCGGCTCCGCGCTCACCGACGTCACCTACGTCTTCGACGAGCCCACGATCGGCCTGCACCCTCACGACATCCAGCGGATGAACAACCTGCTGCTGCGGCTGCGCGACAAGGGCAACACCGTGCTCGTCGTCGAGCACAAGCCGGAGACGATCGCGATCGCCGAGCACGTCGTCGACCTCGGCCCCGGCGCCGGCACCGCGGGCGGCACCATCTGCTACGAGGGCACCGTCGACGGTTTGCGGGCCAGTGGCACCGTCACCGGTCGCCACCTGGACGACCGCGCCCAGCTCAAGACGTCGGTACGCACCCCGAAGGGCACGCTGGAGATCCGCGGCGCGGACCGCCACAACCTGCAGGACGTCGACGTCGACATCCCGCTCGGCGTCCTCTGCGTGGTCACCGGCGTCGCCGGCTCCGGCAAGAGCTCGCTGATCCACGGCTCCATCCCCGCCTCCGCGGGGGTCGTGTCGGTCGACCAGTCCCCCATCCGCGGCTCGCGGCGCAGCAACCCGGCGACGTACACCGGGCTGCTCGACCCGATCCGCAAGGCGTTCGCCAAGGCCAACGGCGTCAAGCCGGCGTTGTTCAGCGCCAACTCCGAGGGCGCCTGCCCCACCTGCAACGGCGCCGGCGTCATCTACACCGATCTCGGGATGATGTCCGGCGTCACCACCACGTGCGAGGAGTGCGAGGGCAGGCGCTTCGACGCGTCGGTGCTGGAATACCGCCTCGGCGGGCGCGACATCAGCGAGGTGCTGGCGATGCCGGTGACCGAGGCCGAGGAGTTCTTCGGCGCCGGTGAGGCCCGCACGCCCGCCGCGCACGCCATCCTCGGCCGGCTCGCCGACGTCGGGCTCGGCTACCTCAGCCTCGGCCAGCCGCTGACCACGCTGTCCGGCGGCGAGCGCCAGCGGCTGAAGCTGGCCACCCACATGGCCGACAAGGGCGGCGTCTATTCGCCGGCTGCGCCGGCTTCGACACGCTCAATCGGCTCGGGAACGCGAGCAAGCTCGCGTTCCTCTCACCTCAATCGCGTGTACGTCCTCGACGAGCCCACCACCGGCCTGCACCTGGCCGACGTCGAGCAGTTGCTCGGCCTGCTCGACCGGCTCGTCGACGCCGGCAGGTCGGTCATCGTCATCGAGCACCACCAGGCGGTCATGGCGCACGCCGACTGGATCGTCGACCTCGGCCCCGGCGCCGGGCACGACGGCGGGCGGATCGTCTTCGAGGGCACCCCCGCCGACCTCGTCGCCGCCCGTTCCACCCTCACGGGCGAACACCTCGCGGCCTACGTCGGCGCGTGACCGCCGCGCCGGTCACGCGGTCTCCTCAGGCCGGTCGGGGCGCCTCAGCAGCCGGTCGGCCTGGTGGAGCACCTCTTCCAGGTACCGCCGTGCGGCGGCGGGGTCGGCCGGTGCGTCCGGGTCGATGAGCATGCGGTACATGGCCGCGCCCACGACCATGTCGATCACCGTGTCGATCTCCGCGTCGATCTCCGGGTCGGCGTCGCCGTCCGGCCGCCCGTCGCGGCGGGCACGCTCGACGGCGGCGTGGATCGCCCGGCGGCGGGGCTCGATGTACTGCTCGCGGTAGGTGGCCAGGAGTGACGGCCGGGTGACGCTGGAACCGATGAGCTGGGCGAGGATCGCCCGGAAGCGGGCGTCGCCGAAGGTGCGCACCCAGGAGTCCATGAGCTGTTCGCCGGCCGGCTGCGCCGCCGCGTCGGTGTCGGCCCAGACATCGGCCTCGGGGACGAGCGTGCGGGCCCGCTCGATCGCCTGGGTGAGCAGCTCCTCCTTCGACGACCAGCGCCGGTAGACGGTCACCTTGGCCACGCCGGCGCGCTTGGCGATCTGCTCGAAGTTCGCGCCTTCCAGGCCGCGCTCCACGAACAGCTCCAGCGCCGCCTTCATGATCGCCTCGTCCGCCTCGGGGTCGCGAGGCCTGCCCCGGGTGCGCCGCGTGGAGGTCATCCGAACTCCACCCGCCCCCATCGCGCGCCGGACGCCGCAGGAACGAAGCGGGGAGCGTGCCCGGGCCGCAGCCGCCAGCCGGGGGTGAGGACGGCCTCCATGTGCGCGCGCAACTCCCGCAGCCCCTCCTTGCCCGGCGTTCCCTGGGCGAACGCGGACAAGACCCTATCGGACTGGTAGCGGGTGTTGTCGTGGGCGAACAGCGGCACGACGCCGGTGTCGGAGGCCAGCAGGCTCTGGATGCGCCGGGCCGCCTCGATCTGGTGGACCGTGTCGGCCCCGCCGATGGTCATCTGGCGGACCTGGTCGACGGCCAGGTGGGGCAGCGTGTAGAGGGTGTCGCCCATGAACAGGAGGCCGCCTTCGTCCATGCGCAGCAGCACGCACATGTGGCCGGGCGAGTGGCCAGGGGTGGGCAGCAGGATGATGCTGCCGTCGCCGAAGTGGTCCTGGCTGGCCGGGAAGGCGCCGAAGGCGCCGGAGTCGAAGGCTGGGAAGGAGAGGTTCTCCTTGACCAGGTCGAAGGAGTGCGGATAGAACACGCCGTGGTCCCAGTCGCGGCGGTCCAATACCACCGTCGCCCGGGGCAGGTGGCGCAGCCCTCCCGCGTGGTCGTCGTGGACGTGGGTGAGGAACACGGTGGTGACCTCGTCGGCGTCGTAGCCGAGCCGGGCCAGGTGGACCCGCAGGTCCTGCTCGGGGGTCATCTGATACTCGTCGCGCTCGCTCAGCAGGCGCGAGGTCATGTCGTAGTACCCGTCGTGATCGTGGGCCTGCTCCCTGTTGACGCCGGTGTCGACCAGCAGGAGCCCGTGCCGGGGGTGGTCGATGAGGTAGGCGTAGACCGGCACCGTGATCTGCGCCTTGTCCACCAGGGTGCGCACGTAGCCGTTCAGACCCTCCCAGCCGTCCAGGCCGCCGTAGAACTGGCCGTAGGTGACGACGGTGTCGCCGGTGTGGATCGGGAACACCCGCAGGGCACCGTCGTGGACCCGCGGCCGGGCGCCCGGAGCGCGTACGGCCGCCTGCCGCTGTTGCTCGCGCTGGGCCAGCATCTCGCGGCGCCGCCCTTCCACCCGGCTGACCGACAGCCCGCTCAGCACGCCCAGCACCAGCCCGGCACCGCCCAGGAGGAAGGCGCGTCTGGCCTGCCGGACGTGCGGGCCACTAGCCCTCCTGCGTACACGGAGCAGGGCGGCCGCCGCCCATCCCAGGCAGCCCGCGGCGGCGAGGGCCAGCAACACCGGCAGATCGGTGACGTAGTACACGACCGCGAGGTAGAGCCCCAGCGTGCCCAGACCGGCCGGAACCCCGAGGAACGCCAGCACCCGGCGCCGCGTGGACCGCCGGCCGAGCACGCGGGGCCACAGCAGCCCGATCACGGACACCGCCAGCAGCAGCCCGTAGACCAGCAGCAGCGGCGCCGGCACGTTCTTCAACCGCAGGATGACCAGCCAGGCCGCGCCGGCCGTGAGGGCAAGGACGAGTAACCCGACCTTGCCGAGGATCTTCATCATCGGGCCGCCTCTTTTCGTAAACGCATACGGATGCGTATACATAATAGGCCGACCGGGATCGTCACGCGCGCCAGGAGGTCGCGAACCCTCAGCGAGGGCGGCGGAGCTGCCAGATGATCAGGGCGGGGGTGTCGTGGTAGGCGGCCGCGGCCGCCTCCGGGCACCGCTGCTGGGCGAGCGGGCCGCCGTGCCCGCCGCGCAGCTCGCCCCACCGGGGTTCGTGGCAGGCCACGATCTCCAGCCCCGCCTCATGGATGGCGGCGATGTAGTCGCCGGCCAGGAACCGGCCGGCCGGCATCGCCCGCAGCCCGCCGTCCGGCCCGCCCACCTTGGCCACGCCGCCCAGGTAGAGCGAGAGCACGTGGATGTCCGACAGCACGACGTGGCCGCCGGGCTTGGCCACCCGGGCGAACTCCGCCAGCGCCGGCCCGAGGGCCGGCTGGTGGGTCAGCGCCAGCGCACAGACCACCAGGTCGAAGCTCGCGGAGCCGACCGGCAGGTCGTGCAGGTCCGCCTGGTGGAACGTGCCGTCCGGGACCTTGGCCCGGGCCAGGGCCAGCATCTCCGCCGACGAGTCCGTGCCGACGACCTCGTGCCCGAGCCCGGCCAGGAACGCGGCGTGCCTTCCCGTGCCACAGGCGACGTCGAGGGCCCGGCCCGCCGGCAGCGTGGTGAAGATGCGCCGGACCTGCGGTTCCTCCACCGCGATCAGCGGGTTCTCCTCGGAGTCGTACCGATCGGCCCACTGGGCGTATCCCTCGACCGTGGTGGCGTGGCCGACGACGGTGCCCGCGCTCGACGCCAGGTCCCGGTCGGCGGCCAGCCTGCGGATCTCGGCGATCCGCGCCTTCACGAACTCCTCGTCGCCGAGGTCCCCGGCCTGGGCGCGCAGCAGCGCCACGCCTTCGAGCGCCAGCAGCCAGGCCAGCGGATGAGCGTACGAGGGCATGACGGGCATGGTAGGAAACACGGCCCGGCCGGAGCCACTCGATTTCCCCGGGCGTCGGCGTGGCGCCGCCGCTGGGGACGCGCCCGCCGAAATCCGTTCGCTCGCTCCATCGGAAGCCCGTTAGTGTCACGCAGATGAGCGACGTACGCGTGCCCTTGCTCTGGCTCTCGGGGCCGACAGGCGTGGGGAAGTCCTCGGCCGGCTGGGAGCTCTTCGCGCAGCTGAGCCGGAGCGGCGTCAAGACCGCGTTCGTCGACGCCGACCAGATCAGCCTGTGCTATCCCATGCCGGAGGGCACGACGCATCACGTTCGTGCGAAGAACCTGGCCGCGATGTTGCCGAACTTCCTGGCGGAAGGCGTGCGATGTCTCGTCCTTGCCGGCTTCGTCCACACCGCCGAAGAGGTTCGCACGTACACCGACCTTCTTCCCGAGGCCGCGTTCACGCTGTGCCGGCTGCGCGTCGACAGCGCCGAGCTCAAGGAACGGTTCCTCGGGCGGGGGTGGCGCCCGGACCTGGTGGAGGACGCGCTCGCCGAGGCCGCGGCCCTGGAACGCAGCGACTACGCCGACGTGTGCGTGGACACCGGCGGGGTCACGGTGTCCGAGGCCGCCCGGCTGGTCCGTGAGCGGTCGGGGGGATGGCCAGGTGTCCTTCCCGCCGCGACGCCCGAGAGTTCCGTCGCCCTGCGGAGCCGTCCGCCTGCTCTCCGAGGGGACGCCGCGCCGTTCCCCGTGCTGTGGCTCTGCGGTGCCACGGCGGTGGGAAAGTCGACGGTCGGGTACGAGATCTTCCGGCAGATCCACGAAACCGGTGTGCGAGCCGCCTATGCCGATGTGCAGCAGATCGGTGCGCTGCGTCCCCACATGGACGGCCATGACCTCAAGGCGCGTAACCTCGCGGCCGTCTGGAGCGGATATCGCGCGATGGGCGCCCGGTGCCTGGTCGTCTCCGGGGAGGCCGACTCCGACGACGTCGTCCGTGGCTACGGCCAGTCGCTGCCCGGAGCGGCCTTGACCGTGTGCCGCCTGCACGCCGGACCGGCGACGCTGGCCGGGCGGGTCGCGCAGCGTGGCCGGGGCGGCGGGCCGGCCATACCGGGTGACGAGCTGCGAGGGCTGGGCTCCGACTCCCTGCACCGCATCGCCGAACGGGCGGCGCGCGAGGCCGAGCTGCTCGACCGTGCCGGGGCAGGTCAGCTGCGCGTCGAGACCGACGGCCGGCCGGCCGGCGAGGTGGCCACGGACGTACGCGTACGCAGCGGTGGTTGGCCCTTCCTCTCCGGCTGACCGACGTCATCGCACAGGGCGATCCTCCCGACGCGGACACGGAAGGCGCTTGGTCATGTTCGAGTCCCTCGGGTCGAGCGCGGATCGGCGGTCAGTGCGTCGCGGGGTTCTGTGACCTCGGGGCGCTTCGAAGATCGCTTCCCGGAGGACCGGTGCTCGTTTCCCCGATTCGCGAGGTTCTGATCGTCAGGTGTCCCGCGCGGGTCCGTCACCTGGGCCCGGCCCCGATCTGACTCCTGGACAGGGCGAGGCAGGGGTTGCCGTGTCCTCGCCCTGGGCGTTCTGGGCGTTACGGCCTCCACTGCTCCGCCGGCGACGCACCCGGCAGCGGCTTGCCGATGAGGGCGAGCGGGAGGAAGAAGCAGACCTGGCCGATGGCCATGATCAGCGTGGCGAGCGCCTTGTCGTCGTACTGCTCGGACGCCTGGGCGTAGAGCTCGTCGGGGACGCGCTCGCCCCACGGGTTCGGGGTGAGCACGGATTCGACCAGTTCGAGCGCGATGCGTTCGGCGTCGGTGAAGTACGGCGCGTCCCGCCAGGAGGCCACCGCGGTGATGCTCCCCTCGGTGGCGCCGGCCTTACGGAGGTTGCCGGTGTGCAGGGCGGTCAGGTACGTGCTGCCGACGATCTGGCCGGCGCGCAGCTGGACCAGGCTGATGGTGGTCTGCGGGATCGTGCCGTTCCCGGTCGCCTTGTGCAGGGCGCCGCCGATGTCCTTGAGTTCGGGGACGAGCACGGCGGGGTTGGGCAGGCGCGACTCGGTGGTGGTCATGGTGGGGGTTCCCTTCTGGATCTCAGGTGGTGGATCACTGCTCTGACGGATCACATGGGGCGAAGGTGACCGGTGAGGCGGTCGATTTCATCCGGGCGTGCCGCCGAGGGTTTCCGGCGTTGGCTCGGTGTCCCGGTTCGTGGGCCGGGGGCGCAGAAGGAGGCCGGCGGTGAGGATGGCGGCCAGGTAGAAGGCGCCCGCGCCGAGCATGCCGGCGGTGTAGCCGCTGGTGAGCGCGTCGGGCAGAGGAGTGCCTGCCGGTTGGCTCGTGGTGGCGGTGACGGCGATGCCGGCCAGGACGGCCAGACCGAGGGCGCCGCCGATCTGCTGGCTGGTGTTGACCAAGCCGGAGGCGATGCCGGAGTCGCGCGAGGCGACGCCCTGTACGCCGCCGATGGTGGCCGCGACGAAGCCGATGCCCAGGCCGATGCCGCCGGCGAGCTGGGCGGGTAGCAGCACGAGCAGGGGGTTCTGGTCCGGGGTCAGCAGACTGAACCAGCCCATCGCCGCGGCGGCCACCGTCATCCCGGTCGCCAGGACGATCCGGGTGGAGGTGCGGGCCTGCAGTCTGGGGCCGATGACGCCGGAGCCGAGGCCGATGCCGATGGCGAACGGCAGATAGGCCAGTCCGGTGATCACGGGCGAGTACTGCTTGATCGTCTGCATGTACAGGGTGAGGAAGTAGAAGGTGGCCAACTGCCCGGCGCCCATGAGCAGCATGACCAGGTTGGCGCCGAGCCTGCCGCGGTCGGCCAGCACGCCTGACGGCAGTATCGGGCTGCGCGCGCTGCGTTGGATGAACGTGAACGCCACGAGCAGGGCGACGGCGATCGCGCCGAAGGTCACGGTGAGCCCGTCGCCGACACCATGCGAGCCGGCCCGGTTGATCGCGTATACCAGCGCACCGAGGGCGAGCGTCGCCGTGGCCGCGCCGGGCAGGTCGAGGCCGCCGCTCTTGCGAGTGCCGGGCACCAGAGCGAATGTCCCAGCCAGGACCAGCAGCGCGATGGGGATGTTGACAAACATGATCCATCGCCAGCCCACATACTCGGTGAGTGCGCCGCCCAGCAGCAGGCCGGCAATCGAACCGAGGCCGCCCATGGCGCCGTACACGCCGAGCGCCTTGTTGCGCGCCGGCCCGGCGGCAAAGGTGTCGGCCAGCAGGGACAGCGCGGCCGGGGCGACGATCGCGGCGCCGACGCCCTGCAGGACCCGGGCGGCGACCAGCATGCTCCCGTTGCCGGCCAGGCCGCCCAGAAGGGACGCGGCCAGGAAGACGACCAGTCCGGCGCGGAACAGTCTTCGGCGGCCGAACAGGTCGCCGGCGCGGCCGCCGGCCAGCAACAGGCCGCCGAAGGCCAGGGCGTAGGCGGTGAGCACCCAGTCCAGGTCGGCCTCGGCGATGCCGAGCCCGGTTCCGATAACGGGCAGGCCCACGGTCACGATGGTGCCGTCCATCACCACCAGCAGTTGCGCGGCCGCGATCACCAGCAGCGCCAAGCGGGTGTTGCGGGTTTCGGAGTGAGAGGTCATGCCTGCTCCTCAAGAGCGGTGGTGGCGCCGTGGACGGCGGCGGCGAGCTGGTCGTGCTCGGGGTAGGACCAGGCGAAGCCGAAGCGGCGGCGGGTGTAGCCGAAGGCGATGCCGGTGGCCGGGTCGGCGAAGGACTCCGAGCCGGCCGAGCCGTCGTGGCCGAACGCGTTGGCGCTGAGGAAGCCGTACCGCAGCCCTTTGGCCTGGAAGCCGACCGCGTAGTTGCCCTGGTCGCCGCGGACCAGGTCGGCGCCGGTGGAGTGCAGCATGGAGAACTCGCCGACGGTGTCCGCCTTGAGGAGCGGAGGCTGCCCGTCGATCCCCCAGACGGCCGCCGCGTACAGGCCGGCCAGCCCGCGCGCGCTGCCCACCCCGCCGGCCGACGCCTGGCCGCCCGCGCGCACGGCGCGAGCGTTGGCGAACGCCACCTGGTCCAGGGGCGGCGTGCTGTTGAGCCCGTAACCGATGCCGAGGATGCTGTGCGGGCCGGGCAGGTTCGACCAGAACGCGGCCTCCTGATCCGGCGTGGCCGTCCACCACCGGATCGGCCGGAACCGGCCCTCTTCGGCCGCGGGCAGCCCCAGGTACAGGTCGAGCCCGTACGGCACCCGGATGCGCTCGTCGTAGACCTGCTGCAGCGACTGCCCGGTCACCCGCCGGATCACCTCGTTCACCATGGCGAACGAGACGAACCCGCCGTAGCCGTAGGCCGAACCCGGCCGCCAGTACGGCCGCTGCCCGGCCAGGCGGCGCGCGATCACCGCGTCGTCGGCCAGCTCGGCCGCCGGCAGCCCGCCGTCGACACCGATGACGCCCGAGCGGTGCGTCAGCACGTCCCGCAGCGTGATTCCGCCCTTGCCGGCCGCGGCGAACTCCGGCCAGTGCCGGGCCACCGGCTCGTCGAGATCGAGGACCCCCTCCTGCACCAGCAGCGCCGCCACCAGCGTCGCGGCACCCTTGGTGGAGGAGTACACCCCGGTCAGCGTGTCACCGCTCACCTCCGAACCCGCCCACAGGTCCACCACCCGCCGGCCGTGCGCGTAGGCGGTCAACTGCGAGCCCACCTGACCGTCCTGCTCCGCCACCACCGCGGCGAACTCCTCGCGCACCTGCTCGAAGCCGTCCGCCACCGTTCCGTGGACATCCATCCTGCTCATCGTTCGGCAACCCTTCGTCAGGAGTGTTGGTCGCCGGCATGACGGATGGTCCGCAGGAAAGGTGACCGGGTGCGTTCGCGGTCACCTTTCACTGCTTTGATGCGTCAGGTGTCTGACATGGCTGAGATGAGAGGAATGGTCTCGAGGGCTCCGCATCGATGCGGGTCAGGCTACTCCGACCACAATTTCCCTGTGACTACAGAGAGGCCGTCGCGTTGCGCGGAGCTCAGACGGTCGGGCCTCGGGGTGACGGCGTACGCGCCGCGCCCGCACCGCTCCACCGCGAGCGGGTCGGAGAGGGCAGGACGGCGTCCGATCGTGTCCACGGCGTCGGCCGCCCGCTGGACGGGCCAGTCCAGCGCCGTGGCGAGGTCGTCCACGGTGAGCGGCCGGGCGGCGTGCACCAGTGCGGCCAGCACCGTCAGCGCGTCGCGAACGACGGCGCCGGTGGGACCGCTGTCGTTCATCCGCTCGCTGATCCAGGTGAAGAACCGCGCCATCTCGCCCAGCCGGGCGGCGACGGGCGAGCCGGTGCCGAAGATCTCGATCCCGTGCCGTGCGGCCGCCGCGACCTCGGCGTGCGCCCCGGTGTCGGCTCTGAACGCGTGGAGCCAGACGTCGTCGTCGATGACGTACCGCTCCCGGCGGCCGGAATCCTGCGCGCGCCTGACCAGCTCCATCGCCTCGAGATAGCCGATGGCCTTCGACACCGACGCCGGGCTGACCTGCAGCCGGCGTACGAGCTCGGCGGACGTCAGGCTGCCGGACCCGGAGGCGAGCAGGCAGACGAACACGCGAGCGGGCATCCGGGGAAGGCCGGTGCCGGCCAGCAGGATCGCCAACCGCTCCACGAAACCGTGCACGGGCTCGGCCGGCCGCTCCGCGGCCTGAAGCGCTCTGCGGCGGCGGGCGCGCTGCCCGGCGGCCTGCTGGGCGCGGTCGGCCAGGTAGCCGCCGGGCGCGCTGTTGCGTGCCACTTCGCGGCTGATCGTGGACGTCGGCCTGCCCAGCCGCCTGGCGATCTCGGCGTATCCCAGCCCTTCGGCCAGCCAGATCGCGATCTGCCTGCGATCCTCGTGGGTCAGCCTGCCTCCGGGCATCGGCTCCCTTTCTCTTCGGGTCTGCGCGTGCGTTCGCCACAGTACATTGCAACGACAGCTCGGCAAGAATTGCATTTACCGACACTTCTGTTGCAACGATTCACGTGAAAGCCCATTAATTCGTTGACGGGTCCGGAAAGGCAACGTAGCTTTTGCCTGCTTCGAAGACTCAGAGGTGACGAGGAATCCCTTATGGCGAACATTTTGGACGTGACCCGCATTCGAGCTCGCGTCGCCGAGCTGCTGGCCGAATACCGGATCCCGAGCGCCGCGATCGGCGTCCTCCACGGCGGGCGGACCACCGACTTCGCCGTCGGCGTCACGAGCGTCCTCACGCGGGACCTCGCGACGTCCGGCACCGTCTACCAGTGCGGCTCCGTGTCCAAGACCTGGACCGCCCTCGCCTTCATGCAGCTCGTCGACGAGGGGAAAGTCGCTCTGGACGAGCCGGTGCGGACCTACCTCCCCGATTTCCGGGTGGCCGACCCCGGCGTCAGCGTCAAGGTCACACCCCGCCATCTCCTCAACCACACCCACGGCATCGAGGAGGACTACGGAGATCCGGGCGAGGACGACGACGTGTACGAGCGCATGGTGCGGAACATCGCCGGCGCGCGCCAGGTCCACCCCTTGGGCCACACGCACGGCTACAGCCCGGCCCTGGGCTACGCGATCCTCGCCCGCATCATGGAGGTGACCGACGGCGAGCGATGGGACGACATCATGAAGGATCGCCTGTTCGACCCCTTGGGACTGACCTCGACGAGCAGCCGCCGCGAGCACGTGGATCAGGACCGGGCCGCGACCGGGCACCTGATCCGATCCCTCGAAGAGGGCGCCGTCCTTTCACCGCTTGGTCACCTGCCGCGCTCCTTCGGCCCCGGAGGCAACGTCAACACGACAGCCTCGGAACTGCTCATGATGGCGTACGTCTTCCTCCACGAAGGAAAGGCGCCGAACGGGGCCACGATCGTCTCCCCCGGCATCATCCGCGAGATGACGCAGTCGCGGGTCCCCGTACCTGACCCGTACACGTTCGGGCCGGAATGGGCACTCGGCCTCATCGTGTGCGACTGGCACGGGCAGACCGTCTACGCCCACGACGGCAGCGCGGTCGGCCAGAGCGCACGGCTGCGGATCCTGCCGGAGTCGGGCATCGCCGTCTCGATGCTGGCGAACGCCGGCCCGCGCGACAGCTTCTACCGGAAGGTGTTCAACGAGATCCTGGCCGGCCTGGGCGCGGTCACGATCCCCGGCCTGCCGGAGCCCGACCCCACGCTGGCTCTCGATCTGTCGAGGTACGAAGGCTCCTACGAGCGCCCCGGCACCCGCTACGAGGTGGCGGCCGAGAACGGGAGACTGCACCTCAGATTCTCCCTGAACCCCATGGAGGCGCGAGTCCTCGACAGGCCGGAGCAACTCGACTACGAGCTGCTCCCGATCAGCGAGACCCATTTCTTGATGCCTTCCGACGATCCGTTGGAGGACCCTCAGACCGTCGCCATCTACGACTTCGAGAATGGCGCCGCACGATATCTGCACATCAATTGCCGGGTGAATCCGAGAGTGCCCGAGAGGAGCGGTACGGTGCCCGTCATGGCTGTTTCCACGGTCTCTGACGGCAACGGTTTCTGGGATTCCGTGAAGAAGGCGTACGGCCGGCTTCCCCAGGGCGCCAGGTGGACCCTGGCGGTGGCGAGCACCGACGGGACCAAGGCGGTGAACGTCATCATGCATGACTCGATCGACGGCGTCAGGAACTTCCTCGAGGATCACACCGGCGCCTTCGCCACGACGGACTACTTCGAGGCCGACGCGGCCAACGCGGTCGGCCTCCCGACGCGGTAGCCCTCCTCGCGCAGCCGGACGGCGGCGAACCTCGCCGGAGCCGTGACCCGCGAAGGCGCTAGCCGAAAGGCGGACCGGAGGCGGCGATCACGTGCTTGACCACCTGGACGTCCTTGTGTTCGAAGGACGCGGCGGGCCTGGGGGCGATCGCCCGCCAGGCGTCCAGCGCCTCCTGGGACTCGAAATGCTCAAAGATGTTCACCCGGCCGGGGTCGGCGACGTCGGCTGAGATGGCCACATCGATGCACCCGGGACAGGCGCGCGCCGCCTCGACGATCCCGCGATGCGCCTCGACGCAACGATCCCTGACCTCCGGATCGACGAACACCTTTCCCGCCACGATCACCGTCATGATGACGCTCCTTCTTCCCTTGCGAACCGTTCGCCCATGCTGACCGGCCGAGGCGGCAGAACTCATCGCCACGGCCGGAGGAGGCGAGACCCGTCGCGACAGGGTCGGCCGGGCCCCTCCACCACCGGGAGACGTTGAGCACCCGGATGTAATAGGTCACCGCCTTTCTGACCAAGAAGGGGAAAAGCGGGAGCTACAGGAAGGCACACGGGATGGCCGACAATCCATCGCAGGATCTCCGCAGGACGATGCGGGCTCCCGCGGCGTTCGAGGTCTTCTACCGAAGACACGCCGAACGAGTGAGCCGCTTCGTGGCCCGGCGGATGACTGATCCGCACACGGTGGACGATCTCACCACAGAGGTGTTCCTGGCCGCCATCGACACTGCGGCCACCTACCGGCCGGATCGGGGCAGCGAGGAGGCCTGACTCTTCGGCATCGCGCGCAACGTGGTGGCCTCCGAGCAGCGTAGGGCGGCCAAGGAACTGCACAAGAACGCCAGGGCGGCGGGACAGCGCACGCTGGACGCCGATGACCTCACCCGTCTGGAAGAACGCATCGACGCGGAACGAGCCGCCCGCCCGCTGCTGTCCGCCATCGCCGGCCTGCCCAAGAGCCTGCGGGCCGTGGCCGAACTGGTGGACGTGGACGGCCTGTCGGTCGCCGATGCGGCGACCGCGTTGCGCATTCGCGTCAGCACCGCCAGGGTCCGGCTGCACCGCGCGCGCCGCCGGCTCATGGCCGACCCGACCGGCCTCCCTGAATCCATCTTGGAAGGATCGTCATGAATGAGACTCTTGCCGGGTTCGAACAGCGCCGGCTGGCCGAACTCAAGGACCACATCACCGCGCGGGCTGCGGCCGCGCGGACAGGCGGCCACGCCGCCGGATCGCTCTCGCCGTAGCGGCCGGAGCGGTGGCCGCCACCGTGGCCGCCGTGGCCACCGTCACCTCCATGGGAGGCGGCGACACCGCCTAAGCCGTCACCAAGGACTCCGACGGCATCGTCTATGTGACGGTACGCGACTTCCGCGACGCGAAGGGATTGAGCAGGCAGCTCGCCAGCCTGGGCGTCCCGGCCCTCGTCGACTTCGTCCCCGCGGGCCAGAAGTGCAGGGACGAACGGGGGACCTCCGTGAAGGACATCCCGCGCGGCCTGTACCACCCGCCGACGAAGATCCCCGGCGACAAGGAGGGCCAGGGCTGGCGGATGCAGATCGACACCAAGCTGTTCAAGCCGGGCCAGACCTTCGTCTGGACCCTGAAGGTCGATCCCGTCCACGGATGGTCCGGCACCAGCACCATCCTCATGCACGACCCCGTGGCGCCCTGCGTGCTGGTCCCCGACGACACGCGGCACAGCGTGCCCGCTACATTCCCGTGGCAGACCACGTCTCTGGAGGGGTACGAGGTGGCCGGGAAGACCGTCGGCGAGGTCCGGCCGGAGATCGCCGAGCGCGGCCTCAAGGTCACCTATCTCATCACCGAGCCTCATCCCGACAGCGACCGGTTGCCGCCCGAAATGGCGCGCAACGTCCCCTACGTCATGTACCCGAATAGGCAGAACACTCCGGTCGGCGAGGACTGGTTCGTCTGGCAGGCGGACGAGCCGCAGCGGGGCACGATCCGGCTACTGGTCACCCGCAAGCTCAACGAGCAGGTCGCTCAGGAGTGACACGCGCCGCAAGCGTGTGGTGGCGCACATCACACGACCGCACTGTCACAAGGATCGCGCCGCCGGTGACTCATGGTCGTCAGGACGCCGCGCGATCGATCCGCGCGGCGTGACCGCCACACCATGAAGATCGGAAAGACACCATGAGCAAGGTCTGGTTCGTCACCGGTTCGTCGCGCGGCCTCGGCCGTAACTTCGTCGAGGCCGCCCTGTCGCGCGGCGACAAGGTGGCCGCCACCGCCCGCACCACCGCCGGCCTGGACGACCTGGTCGCCGCTCACGGCGAGGCGGTGCTCCCGCTGGAGCTGGACGTGACCGACAAGGCCGCCGTCTTCGACGGTGTGCAGCGGGCCGCCAAGCATTTCGGCCGGCTCGACGTCATCGTGAACAACGCCGGCTACGCCCAGGTCGGCGCAATCGAGGAACTGACCGAGCAGGACCTGCGCGACCAGCTGGAGACCAACCTGTTCGGCGCGGTGTGGGTGATCCAGGCCGCCCTGCCTTACCTGCGCGAGCAGGGCTCGGGCCACATCATCCAGCTGTCCTCCGCGGCCGGGCTCCTCGCGATGCCGCTCGGCGCCGCCTACTGCGCCTCCAAGTGGGCCCTGGAAGCGGTGAACGAATCCCTCGCCCAGGAGGTCGCCGAGTTCGGCATCAAGGTGACCGTCATCGAGCCCGGCGGCTTCGCCACCAGGTCGGGCAAGAACCCGGACCCGCTGGACAACGGTCACATGGCCGAGGCCAACCCGATCTACGACGGCCTCCGCCAGCGGCTCGCGGGCTTCACCGGCAAGCAGCCCGCGGGCGACCCGGCCGCCGCGGCACAGGCGCTCCTCACGCTCGTCGACTCCGACGCCCCGCCGCTGCGGGTGCTCTTCGGGCAGGGCTTCTACCCGATGGTCCAGCAGGCCTACGCCGACCGGCTCAAGACCTGGGCCGACTGGCAGGACCTCTCGGCACAGGCGCACGGCCCGCTGGATCGGTGACCCTCCCGTGGCGACGATGGCGCGCAGGGCGTCGGGGAAGTCGCGATACAGCGTCGCCGTGCCCACGCCCGCCTCCTTGGCGATGCGCTCCAGGTGCGCGTCCAGTCCCTCCTCGGCGAGACGCTCACCGCAGCCGTGATGATCTTCTCCCGGTTGCGTCGCGCGTCGGCTCGCAACGGGCGTGGTGCATGCCGTCGGAGCCGTCATCGACGTGACGCGCCGTGCGGACCTGAAGCTCCTCACGAACACGGCGGTCCATCAGTACCAAGGCGCTGCGGCAGGAGTCGGGGCCTGACCTGCGGGTCACCCTCGTCTCCCCCGGGTTCACCGACACCGAGGGGGTGGGCAAGGCGCGCTCTGGCCCCGAGCGGTCACGGCAGCCCGCTGACTCGCTCAATCAGCCCGCGTAGCGGGTGGCGATCGCGGCGGCGCGGTTGCGCAGGGAGGTGCGCAACCACTGCGGGGCCAGGGCTTCCGCGCCCGTGCTGAGCTGCCACAGCGCCCATTCGGCGTGCCGCGCGTCCTGGAAGGACACCTCCAGCCGCAGTCGGCCGTCCGCGTCGGCTTCCTCGGTGTGGACGGCCACCGCGGTGCCCACCAGTTCCTCCCGCCGCCCCGGGTCCACGCGGACCAGCACGGTGACCTGGTCGCCGCCGGTCCGGAACCGCGTGCTGCGTTCCTGCCAGGCCCGGTCCAGATCGACCCGGTCCGGTCGCTGTGCCGGTTCGGAGAGTTCCTCGGCGGCCAGGACCCGCGACAGCCGGTAGGTGCGGTCCGCGCCGGACCTCGTGGCCAGCAGGTAGCCCCGGTCGCGCACGGTGACCAGGCCGATCGGGTCCACCGTGCGCCACTTCGGGGTCTGGTCCACCGCCGCGTAGCGGATGCGCAGCCGGTGTCCGGCGAGCACCGCGCGCCGGACACCGGCCACTATCGCGTCAGGCACCTCCTCGGCGACCATCCGGCGCGAGAGCAGGTCGGTCTCCGGATCGATGAGCAGTCGCTCCGCCGCGCCGGCCGCGGTGTTCCTGTAGCTCTCGGGCAGCGCGTCGACCACCTTGAGCATCGCCGAAGCGAGCGCCGAGCCGAGGCCGAACGCCTGCGCGCCGCGCCGCGATCCGGCGATCAGCAAGGCAAGGGCCTCGTCGTGGCTCAGCCCGGTGAGCTCGGTACGGAAACCGGGCAACAACGCGAAACCGCCGTGCCGGCCGCGTTCGGCGTAGACCGGGACGCCGGCCGCGGACAGCGCCTCGACGTCGCGCAGCACGGTGCGGGTGGACACCTCCAGCTCGCGGGCCAGCGCGGCCGCGGACAGCCGGCCGTGCCGCCGCAGCAGCAACACCAGCGAGACCAACCGGTCGGCGCGCATACGAAGAAGTTATCGGAATACACGACAAAGGATGTCGTGATTTGCCGGGAGGCTTGTCTCCGCGGGCCACCCGGGCCGGTGTACGTCCCTGCTTTCGATGAAGCGAATGGAGCTGATGTGGCAATGGAGCGAACGGCAGTCAACCCGTGGGCGTGGTCGGTGGAGATGGGGTACAACCAGGGCGAGATCGTCTCCGGGCACACCCGGACGCTCTACTGCGCCGGGCAGACCGCGATGAATCGTCGGCGGCGCGTCGATCTACGGCCGCGTCATGACCGTCCCCGGCGCGGCCACCCCCGTCGCGGGCATCACACTCGTCGCGGTCCTGCCCACGCACCCAGGCCAGGCCCGACCTGCGGCTGACCTCCGCCGAACTCGGTGCGGCCTATCTGGGCGGCACCACCCTGTCGTCCCTGGCGGCGGCGGGGCGGGTCGAGGAGCTACGCTCCGGCGCGGTGACCGCCGCCTCGCTCGCCTTCCATGGAGAGCGCGAGCCCTTCCATCCCTCGGGCTGGGCCTTTCCCGCCTTCTGACGCGTTTCGAGACCGAGGACGTCGCCTCGCACGCGCGCCGAAGCACATCACATCTGTTCCAGGTTCCGAACCCCTGCGCGGACGCCGCCATCCGCCCTCCGCCGGCGGCAGGCTCGCCGCCGTCATCGACTTCGGCACCTCAGTGGAAGTCCCTTCTCATGCTGACCTTGACCGCCGGATCCGGCTCCGACCGGAGAACGGCTGCCATCAACCGGCGCATCATCACCGACGTCCTGTCCGACCGCCTCCGATCGGCATGAATGGTCCGACCTGCGCCCTACTTGGTGTCGGTCAAATGCTTCAGGACGGTCTCGCTGATATCGCCGAGCTGCCGGATCTGTTCGGGCGACAGGAGGTCGATGAGGTGGGTGCGCACGCTCTCCACGTGGAGGGGGGCGGCGGCCTCGAGCGCGGCCTTTCCCTCGTCGGTGAGAATGGCGAGCCAGCCACGCCGGTCGTCCGCGCAGTGCTCCCGGCGTACCCACCCGGCCTGTTCCAGCTTGTTGATCGCGTGCGAGATGCGGCTGGGCTTGGAGTGGGTCCAGTGGGCCAGCTCGCTCATGCGCATGGTCCGGTCCGGGGCCTCCGACAGCAGGACCAGGAGCTCGTAGTAGGTGGGCGGCATGCCGGCCCCAGCCTGAAGGTCGCGTTCCAGCCGGTCGGTCAGCAGACGGCTGGCCCGGCCGAAGGCCCGCCAGGTGCGCTGTTCGTCGTCGGTGAGCCATCTCGTCATGACCTCATCGTACGCAATAGTTGCGCGCTGAAATACGCCGATGGTGTAGTGTCGAACTGAATTATCCAGCACTGAACTACTTTGGATGGAGCACTTCGTGTACCCCAGCGAGCTCAGCGGCACCTACACCATCGACCCGGCGCACAGCCGTTTCGGCTTCGTGGCCCGCCACGCGATGGTCACCAAGGTGCGAGGCAGTTTCCCCGTCGTCGAGGCCACCGCCCACCTGGACGCCGCCGACCCGTCCGCCTCCACCGTCCGCGTGAAGCTGGACGCCGCCGGCGTGAACACCGGCAACCCGCAGCGTGACGGCCACCTGCGCACCGGGGACTTCCTCGACGCCGAGACCCACCCGCACATCACCTTCACCAGCACCGGCGTCAAGCACATCGACGACGCCCGCTTCGAGGTGACCGGCCGGCTGACCATCCGCGGCGTCACCCGCGAGATCACCATCCCGCTCGAGTTCGCCGGCACCGCCGTCGACGCCCAGGGCTTCACCCGGGCCGGCTTCGAGGGCAGCACCATGATCAATCGCAAGGACTACGGCGTCAGCTTCAACGCCGTCCTGGAAACCGGCGGCGTGATGATCTCCGAGGAGATCACGCTCGAGTTTGACCTGTCCGCCGTCAAGAACGCCTGAAAGCCCCCACATGCCTGCTCTATAAGAACGTCTTCGGAGCGATCACCATGACCAACGCGGAACGCTCCCGCCGCAGCTCCTCGCCGCACCCGTGACCTCCCCCGAACGGACCAGATGCACGGTCACATGGTGCTGCTGGGATCTCGCGTTCAGGGGTCAGGATGGCTGGACCTCGTCGAAGACGGCGAGGGCTTCGGTGGGGTCCGGGCTCACGAGGCGTTCCAGACCGGCCGCCGTGATCTCAGCCCATCTGCCGGCCCGTGCCCACATCTGTTCCTCGAAGGCGCGTACGGTCTCGTCCAGATCGCCGGTGGCGGTGGCGACGGCTTCGGCGAGTTCGGCACCTTCCAGCATCGCGAGGTTCGCGCCCACCCCCAAGGGAGGCATCAGGTGGGCGGCGTCGCCCAGCAGCGTCACCCCGGGAACGTGGGCCCAGGTGTGGGACACGGGCAGGACGTGGAGGGGGCGGTGGACGAAAGCGGTGCCGTGGCGGAGGAGGTCGAGGACGGGAGCGGCCCAGCCGTCGTACAGAGCCAGCAGGCTTGATCGCATGGCCTCGACGTCGGCCAGGTCCAGGCCCGCGCGCCGGTTCAAGCCCAGGTGCCGGTCCGGATCCGTGTGCCAGTCGAGGGGCGCGCGGAACCGGGCGTACACCTTGACGTGGCCGCCGCTGTTGCGCTGGGCGACGAGGGCGCGGTTCGCGCCGTACACGGCCACGGAACCGTCGCCGATCAGCCGGGCGAGGTCGGGGTGTCGGGTGTCGACGTCGTCCAGGGAGGTCTCGACGAGGGTGATGCCGGTGTAGTGCGGCGTCGCGGACGAGACCGCCCGGCGAACCCGGGACCAGGCGCCGTCCGCGCCGACCACGAGGTCGTACGTCTCCTGCCGCCCGTCCGCGAAGCGGACCAGCACGCCATTCCGGGTCCCCGGCTGCACTTCCGTCACGCCCCTCCCCCACTGAACGTCCAGGGGGGCGAGCAGCAGGTCCCGCAGCTGTCCGCGGTCGATCTCGGGATTGGCCAGGTCATTCGGTCGCGGTTGCCAGTCGCGAAGGACGGTCCCGTCCGTGTCCAGGATGCGCATGGCCTGCCCTTCGGGACGGGACAGCGCCTGGAACTCCGCCAGCAGCCCCGCCTTGTCCAGCGCGACCTGGCCCAGGTTTTCGTGCAGGTCCAGCGTGCCGCCCGGAGGGCGGGCGTCGGGGGCGGGATCGCGTTCGAGGACGGTGACGGGGTGATCGTGACGGTGCAGGACACGGGCGAAGGTAAGCCCGGCGGGGCCGCCTCCAATCACGGCGATACGATGTCTCATGTCAATACACTGTATTGCTCCGATACAATGTATCGCAACAGTACGATGTATTCATGACTGTGTGGGACCGTCCGGAGCCACCGACTCGCCCCGCGCCGCTCGACCGGGAGCGCATCGTCGCCGCCGCCATCGCGCTGGCCGACGAGGGCGGGCTGGAGGCGGTGTCGTTGCGCAAGGTCGCCGCCCGGCTGGAAGCCGGCCCGATGCGGCTGTACGGATACATCTCCACCAAGGAGGAGCTGTTCGATCTCATGGTGGACGAGGTCCACGCCGAGATCCTCCCCGAGGAGCAACCCGGCGACTGGCGGGAGGCGCTGCGCGTTCTCGCCGGCCGCACCAGGCAGGCCGCCCTCCGTCACGAATGGCTGGCCGACCTGCTCGGCGGCCGTCCGTCCCTGGGCCCCAACGCCCTCGCCGTGACCGAGGCCACGCTCGCCGCCTTCGACGGCCTCGCCGACCTGGACACCGTCATGCGCGCCGTGGAGACCGTCAGCGCCTACTTCACCGGCGCGATCAGGCGCGAGATCGCGCACCTGCGGGCCGAGCGCGCCACGGGCCTGTCCGAGCGCGACTGGCAGCGCAGCTCCGGCCCGCATGTGATGAGGATGCTGGCCACGGGACGTTTCCCGGCGCTGGCCAGGGTCGTGCACGACGGCACGGACGTGGACGCGGAGACGTCGTTCGCGACCGGCCTGGACTGGGTCCTCGACGCCGTGGCCGCCAAACTCGCCCGGCCGCCGGCATGAGGATCTCCACGTGACATCCGCGCCGCCAGGGCATCGCGGCCTGCCAGGTGTGGCAGCTCGGGCCGCACCTGGCGGCGACGAACCGCCCGATGGTTCCGTCCGGGCTTGGCCTGGTCAGAGGTGCGCGCGGGCTGAGGCGGACCAGTGGGGGGCGTTCCAGCGGTCGGCGATGGCGGCGGCCTGGGCGAAGTGGGCGGCGGCCTCGTCGTCGCGGCCGAGGAAGAGGGCGAGTTCGCCGAGCGTGTGGGCGACCGGACGCAGCGCCAGCGACAGGCTCCCCGCACCGGCCGGAGGCCCGTCGCGATGGGGAAGCAGGTCCGCGTAGCACTCCTCGGCGGCGCCGGTGTCGTTCAGTGCGATGACGGCCATGGCGCGCAGGGTGGTCAGGAAGGTGAAGAAGAAGTCGGGCCGGATCGGTGTCGGTGACGTGCGGGCCCGGCGTGCCTCGTCGCCACGGCCGGCGGCGTGGAGGGCGAGCGCGAGCAGGTCGGCGACCATCGGGCCGAGCGCCTCGTGCAGAGCGCGCACGTCGTCCAGGTGGTCGCCGAGCGTGCCGTCGTTCAGCCGGATCGCCGCCAGCGCGAGGCCGACGAAGCCGGCGTGCACCGATCCGGCGCGTTCCATGCGTTCGGTGGCCTCGACGTAGAGGCGCTCGGCGTCGGCGAACCGGCCCTCGATGAGCACCAGGGTCGCCAGCGCGATCTCGACGGCGCCGATCGCCTCCGGCATCCGGTAGGCGCGGGCGAGGTCGAGCGCCTCCCCGGTCACGCGGCGCATGGTCGCCGGGTCGTTGGCCGCGGCGGCGTTCGCCGCCTGGCTGAGCAGCCCGGTCACGCGGTAGACGGGCAGGTCGTGCTCGACGCCGATCTCCACGAGCTCGCGGGCGTGCTCCTCCCGCCCGGGGTCGCCGGCGAGGACCAGGAGCGCCGCGGCCCGGAGGCGCGGATCGGTGGCGAGGCCGAGGGCTTCCCGCGCCGCAGCCATGACCGTCGGATCGTCCTCGCCCACCAGCTCGTTGGCGTACGCGATGAGGAGGCGGGACCGCACGTCGGGGGCGAGACCGGTCCGCTTGAGCAGGCGGCTGAGGCGGCCGACGACGGGACGGTCGACCGTGCCGTACGTGCGGGCCTGCCAGGGGGTGGGTTCGGTCCAGGCGGTGAACGCGGCGATCATCAGGTCGTCGCGGCCGATCGACTCGGCGTACTCCACGGCCTTCTCGCGCGTGTCCCTGGCCGCGGCGACGGCCCCGGCCCTGATCTGCGCCCGGAGCAGCCTGCCGAGCAGGTCGACGCGCTCGTCCGGTTCGCTGGAGTTGGCGACCGCGTCGGTGAGGAGGGCTGCCGCCACGTCGTGGGCGTAACGCGCCTCGGCCAGCTCGGCGGCCCGCACGCAGTAGCCGACGGCCTTCGGCGATCCCGCTCGCGCATGGTGATGGGCGAGCGCCGCGACGTCGCCGGTGCCCTCAAGGGCGGCGGCGATCCGGGCGTGCATCCTCGCGGCCCGCAACCTGCTGACGTCGGCGACCAGCGTGTCCCTGACCAGCGCGTGAACGAACCGGACGCGCCCGGGGCCCGGCTCGTCGAGCAACCCGGCGATGACGCCCGCGTCCAGCGCGTCCAGCACGCCGTCCCCGTCGGAGTCGGCGGCCCGCACGAGCACGTCCACCGAACTTTCCCGGCCGGCCACCGCCGCCAGCCGCAGGACGGACACGGCATTCTCGGGGAGCCTTGCCAGCCGGCGCCGCAGCACGTCCCGTACGCCCTCGGGGACCTCGGAGAGCGCGACCAGCGCGCCCTCGCCGTTCAGCAGCCGCGCGCTCTCCCGCACGTAGAACGGATTGCCACCGGTGCGCTCGGCGATCCCCGCCACCGCCGCGTCGTCGGCCTCGCTTTCGGCCCGTACGAGCTCGGCCACCGCCGCGCCGTCGAGCCCGGGCAGCGCGATCCGGAGCGGCGCGGTGCGGGCGAGCGCACCCAGCGTCTCGGTGAGGTGCTCGCTCTCGTCCGGGCGGTACGCCGCGACGACCAGGATCGGGGCCCGCACGCCGACGCCGCCGCCGAGCAGCCCCAGCGTGGTCGTGTCCGCCCAGTGCAGGTCGTCCAGCACGACGGTGACCGGCCGTTCCGTGGCGGCCGCCGCGAGCCAGCCCCAGACGGCCCGGCGCAGCCGGAACCGCCCGGCGGCGGCGTCGCTGTCCACCGGCATGGAGTCGGAGAGCAGCGGCGCCAGGTCTTCCGCGAACTGCCCCAGAGGAACGGCCGCGGCGACGGCCCGCAACGCCTCGACCCACGCCCACGCGGGCGGCGCGCCGTCGACCTCCGGACAACGCCCGGCGGCCACGAGCCAGCCGTCGCGCTCCAACCGCGCGCCGAGGTGCTCCAAGAGCGTCGACTTGCCCAGCCCCGCTTCCCCCGTGACAAGAGCGACGCGCGTCCGGTCGGCGGCAGCCTCCCCGGCGGCCGAAACCAGCGCGGCAAGCTCGACCTCCCGCCCCACGAACGAGGCAGCCCGATGCAGGGTCGCCGCGTGCGAGGGCGTGGCTTGTGTGGGTGTGGACGCGGTGGCCGCGGGTGGGGGGACGGCCGCGCGGAGGATGTCGATGCGCTGGTCGAGGATCGCCTTTTCCAGGGCGACCAGGTCGGGGCCGGGGTCGAGACCGAGTTCGTCGGCGAAGGTGGTGCGGGCGCGGCGGAGCGTCGCCAGGGCGTCGGCCTGGCGGGCGCTGCTCCACAACGCCAGGGCGTGCAGGCGCCAGCCCTCTTCGCGCAGAGGTGCGTCGCGGGTGAGGCGTTCGGCCTCGGGGACCACCGAGGCGAGGTCGCCCGCCCGCAGGCCCGCCGCGACGTGGAGCTCGCGGGCGACCAGGCGCAGCTCGTTCAGGCGGGCGGTCTCGGCGGCGGCCCACGGCTCGTCGGCGACCTCGGCGAACGCGGGTCCCTGCCACAGGCCCAGCGCCTCTGCCAGCCGGGCGCGGGTGGCCCGAGGCTCGGCGAACGTGCGGGCCTCGCCGAGCAGGTCCTCGAAACGCCACGCGTCCACCGACTCGGGCGGCAGCCGCAGCGCGTATCCGGGGGCGGCGCTCACCAGGAGGCGGGCCGGGGTTCGGGGCGGGCGGCCGGGCTCCAGCAGCCGGCGCAGGTTGGAGACGTACGCCTGCAGGGAGGCCAGCGCACGGGACGGCGGCTCGCCGCGCCACAGGTCCTCGATCATCCGGTCGACCGGCACGACCTGTCCGCGCGCCGCGACCAGGAGGGCCAGGACGCCGCGCTGCCGAGGCCCACCCAGGGGGACGGACTCGCCGTTGACCTCCGCGCCGAAAGAGCCCAGAACCCGGATGAAGACCATGACGTGGAACATCGTACGCGCGCGGGTGTTCCACATCGGTTCCAAGTGCCTTCCAAGCGCCCGGGAGCAGCCTTGACGCCACGCCCGCCGCATCAGCCGGGTCCGCGCCGCCTGACCAGGCCCGAACGACAAGACTCGCAAGGAGAAGAACGATGTCGCTGAAGAAGATCAACACCGTCCTTGCTGCCGCCTTCATCCTCTTCATCCTCTGGTTCGGGGTGGAGTTCATCCTGCGCCCCGAGACGATGGCGCCGGGCTTCGGCCTGCCGAGCTGGCCGTCCGGCGACGGCGACGGCTTCCTGATCATCAAGGGAATCCGCGACGTCGTCCTGGCCCTCGTGCTGGGCATCCTGCTGGTGACGGACCACCGCCGGGCGCTCGGCTGGGCGCTGCTGGTGGAGGCCTTCGCCGCGTACGGCGACATGACCACCGTGCTGGCCCACCACGGCTCGGTGGCCACCGCGCTCGGCGTCCACGGCCTGACCGCGACGCTGATGGTCGTCAACGGCCTGCTGATGATGCGCGAGACCCGCAAGGTCGCGGCCGCTCCGGCGACGCCCGCCCCGCAGCCCGCCTGACGCCACCCTGGTGCGTGTCGGCGTCGGTCAGGGCGCAGTCCGGTGTTCCCCCACTTCTTTGAGAACTCGAATAAGGGAGACGACGATGACGATCAACGATCTGCGCGGTGTCCTCAAGGGGCGCGTGCTCCTGCCCGATGACGACGGCTTCGAACAGGCTGCCACCGCGTGGAACCTGACTGTCAGGCAGCCGGTGGCGGCCGTGGCGGAGGCCGCGGATGCCGATGACGTGGCGGCGCTCGTGCGTTACGCGCGGCGGGCGGGCATGACGGTGACCGCGCAGCCCAGCGGGCATGGCGCCTCCGGTGACGTGGACGGCCTGATCCTGCTGCGTACCGGCCTGCTGAATAAGGTGGAGGTACGCGCGGAGGAGCGCGTGGCCCGGGTGGGCGCGGGCGTGAAGTGGGGGCAGGTGCTGGCCGCGAGCGGCCCGCTGGGCCTGACCGGCCTGTCCGGCAGCGCGCCCGGAGTCAGCGTGACCGGCTACACCCTGGGCGGCGGGGTCGGCTGGTTCAGCCGCAAGTACGGCTTCGCCTCCGACAGCGTGCGGGCCGTCGACATCGTGGACGCCGACGGCGAGCCCGGCCGGGTGACCGCCGAGTCCGACCCCGAGCTGTTCTGGGCGCTGCGCGGCGGTGGCGGGGACTTCGCGGTGGTGACCGCCCTCGAACTCGAGCTGTATCCCGTGCCGGTCCTCTACGGCGGGCGCGTGATCTGGCCGGAGCACCGGACCAGCGAGGTGTACGACGCGTTCCTGGAGATCACCGCCGAGGCGCCGCGCGAACTCAGTGTCTGGATCAACCGGTTCCAGCCCCCCGGCGCGGCGCCGATGGTCACGCTGGATCTGGCCTACCTGGGTGAGGCGGCTCAGGGAGAGGATCTGCTGGCGCGCATCGACAAGATCGAGGGCGCGATCTCCGACAGCCGCGGCGTCGTCCCGATCGCCGACCTGGGTGACATCACCGCCGAGCCCACCGATCCGGCCCCATCCATCGCTCGTGCGGAACTGCTCACCGGCCTGGACGCGGACGCGGTGGAGCTCCTGCTGGCCAAGCCGGTCGAACCGCTCATCAACGTGCAGATCAGGCATCTGGGCGGGGCACTCGCGGAGCCGGGCGGCGGGGCCGGCGCGAGCGGCACGGTGGCCGAGCCGTACCTGCTCGGCCTGCTGGGTCTCGGCCTGCCGCAGGCGGCCGATGCGACGCGCGCCAAGCAGGCCGACATCGTGGCCGACCTGGAGGCCTACACCAGCGGCCGCAAGCCGTACACCGTACTGTCCCCCGGCGAAACGGCGGCGGAGTCCTTCTCCCCCAGCGCGCTCGCGCGACTGCGCCAGATCAAGCGGGCCCGTGACCCGCACAACGTGTTCCGAGCGAACTACCCGGTGCTCGGATAGATCGGTTCCAGCAGGTCACGGCCCCTCCGCCCACCGGGGTGGCGGGGCCGCAGGGCGCGATGTCACGCGCCGGGCCGTATCAGGCCGCTCTCGTAGGCCAGGATGACCAACTGGACCCTGTCGCGCACGTCCAGCTTGGCGATGGCCCTGGTGATGTGGGTCTTGGCAGTGAGCGGACTGATGATGAGGCGCTCGGCGATCTCGTTGTTGGAGAGTCCGATCGCCACGAGCTTGACCGTCTCCAGTTCCCGGGAGGTGAGGGCGGCCAGCCGCTGCCCGGCGCTGGGCGTGAGGTCCTGCCGGTGGGCGAACTGCTCGATGACGCGCCGGGTCACGCCCGGCGACAGGAGCGCGTCTCCGCCGGCGACGGCGGCGACCGCCCGGCGGAGCTCGGCGGGTTCGACCTCTTTGGTGAGGAAACCGCTGGCTCCGGCGCGCAGGGCGGCGAAGACGTGTTCGTCGGTGTCGAACGTGGTGAGGATGATGACGCGACAGTCCGGAGTGGTCGGATCGGCGACGATGCGGCGTGTGGCGGTGATCCCGTCGGTGCCCGGCATGCGGATGTCCATGAGGATCACGTCGGCGTGGGTGCTCGCGGCCAGCCGTACGGCTTCGTCGCCGTCCTGGGCTTCGCCGACGACCGTGATGTCCCGGGAGCGGGCCAGCAGGCTGCGGAAGCCGGCCCGTACGAGTGCCTGGTCGTCGGCGAGAAGCACCTTGATCGTCATGCCGTCGAGCCTGCCACAGGGATGTCGGCCCGCACGGCGAAGCCGCCGCCGGGGACGGGTCCTGCGGTGAGCGCGCCCCCGAGTGCGCTCACCCGCTCGCGCATGCCGGCCAGGCCGTGGCCTTCGGTGACATCGGCGCCGCCCGGGACGCTGCGGCCGTTGTCGGTGATCTCGACGGTGATCGAGCGAGGCTGGTAGCCGATCGTCACCTCGGCCTTGCTCGCCCTCGCGTGCTTGAGCGTGTTGGCGAGGGACTCCTGTACGACGCGGTACATGGCGATGGCGGTGATGGCGGGGACGGCCGCGCGGTCGCCGTGCTCGTCGAGGGTCACCTCAAGCCCTGCGGTACGGGCGTCGGCGATGAGGGTGTCCAAGGAGGCCAGATCCGCCTGGGGTGCGGTGTCGCCGGGATCTTCACGCAATATTGTGATGAGGGAACGGAGGTCGGTCATCGCCCGGTTCCTGACGTCCTTCGCCAGGCGTAGCGCCGCGGCGGCCGCTGCCGGGTCCTCCTCCAGAGCGTCGGCGGCGACATTGAGCTGCACGCCGACGACGGCCAGCGTGTGGGCGATGACGTCGTGAACCTCGTGCGAGACGCGCAGCCGTTCCTCGGCAGCGTGCGCACGGTTGTCGGTTTCGCGCAGCCGCTCGTGCCAGCGCATCGCGGCGGCGTAGGTGAGGCCCGCGGCGATGAGGATCGCCAGGAGCAGCCCTTCCCCCGCGACGTGGATCAGGTAGCGGGTCGCGTTCGTGTCCAGGATCCAGTGGGCGTCGACCGCGGAGTAAACCAGCTGGGCCAGGCCGATCGCGGTCACCCAGCGTACGCGTGGTGTGGTGGCGGCGGTGAAGTAGGCGACCGCGGCCGGCCAGATCCAACCGGCGGGAGACCAATGTCCGGTGAGGTGATAGACGAAGATCCCGCCGATCGACAGCAGCAGCACGGTCATCGGCCAGCGGCGTCTGACCAGCAGGAGTGCTCCGAGAAGCAGCCCCAGGGGGATAGGGCCCTGCCAGGGGGTGTGCACCCCGGTGGCGAGGGCTACGGCGACGAAGAAGACCAGAGTGAGAGCAGCGAGCGTGACATCGGTGATCCGGACGAAGTGCCGGACAGGCGCGGGTTCGCGTCGTGGTGACGGCTCGGCCATGCGGAGG
The DNA here is from genome assembly GCF_052245635.1 of Nonomuraea sp. KM88. Taxonomy (NCBI): domain Bacteria; kingdom Bacillati; phylum Actinomycetota; class Actinomycetes; order Streptosporangiales; family Streptosporangiaceae; genus Nonomuraea; species Nonomuraea sp. KM88. The sequence continues at coordinate 521,346 of NZ_JBQQCC010000005.1, forward strand.
CCCTTTCTCGAGGGGTGACCGTTGTGACGCCGGGCCGGGGCGTACCGGACGGCGTCGCCCAGGTGCTCACATGGGCGACGCCGTCGGCATGTTCTTTCCGTAGGCGATCAAGGACTGCGGAGGCTCCGGATCTGTCTACCAGCCCGGGTGGGCAGGTCCGGATCAGACGTGGGTGACCAGGAGGGTCACGCCCGCCTCGCCGCCACAGTCGACGAGAACAGGACCGACGCCATTACCGATCTTGGGCGCGAGAGTCGCCTTGGCCACGAATCCCTTCGGGCTGTCCTCCACGATGCGGATGTTCTGTAGCACCGGGTGCTTCCTGTCGAGCCCGGCAAGCACGGCCTTGAGCCCCTTGCCGCCGCCGCAGTGACCGGTGATCGTCACTTCCTCGCCGCGCCTGGTGGTGGGATTGGGGCTGACCCGAACCACCGCCCTGGCGCCCTTCGGCGGCTTCGGCGCGGCCATCGCAGCGGTGGCCGTGCTCGCCGTGTCGGCCTGGGCACCAGCCGGGGCTCCGGCCCATCCCAGCAGACCGGCCGTCAAGCTCAGCCCGGCGATCGCAGTCATCGCTTTCTTGCTCATGGCGATTCCTCCCGTTCTCATCCGGCTATCTCGCCGAGAAACGCTAGGCCGGGCCGCACCGGGAGCGCGTCGTCCGTTGATCGTCACTTGACCTTGCACCGTTCGCTGTACGCATTACACCGAAGGGAGCAGGCCTCAGGCCTCAACCCGGCAGGGACTGGCAGGGCTTCGGGGTGGGCACGTCCAGGCAGTCGCGCCGGGCATGACGTGGGAGGCCGCAGCTGGCCGCCGTGGGCGTGCCGGCCGCCCGGTCGCCCGCTTCTCCCGTGGCCCGCGCAGCACTCCGTACGTGCCGACCGCCCGCGCCACGACGGATCAAGGGCGTCACCATGAGCACAGGCCCGCTGTTGTCACTCCGTGGCATGTGCTGCTCGGGGTAGCAGCCCGCAGGAGGATTCGCCAGCCGGGAGCTCGCGCGAGGTCTGCGGGATGCCTCGCCCGGCAACACGCGGTGGTTCGGCGTCGACACGATCCGGGTCGACGCCGAACCCGCGCCTCGCTACGGACGACGTAGGTGAGGACCAGCCCGCTGAAGCCGCTGCCTTCCGGGCTCGTGCCCACCTGGTCGGCCAGGCCTTCGCGGGTCGTCCGGCCGCGTTCGTGGACGACCTCAGGGGGCGCGGTGGGGGCGCCGCTCAGCGGCCGCCACCGGCGGCGTGCTCCCGGCGGTCGAGGGCGGCCTGCAGCTGGGCGAGCCACTCCCGGCCCCTTCCGCGCCCGTCGGGGAGTTGGTCGTCGCGGTCCCAACGCCAGGAGACCACGAGGGCGAGGCTGAGGATCCGGCAGTCGGCGAGCAGCTCGGAGTCGGCGCCCGGGTAGTGCGCGGCGACGTCCTCCGGAGCATGCGCGAGGTCGAACTCGACGGGTCCGCGGCAGACGGTCTCCAGGTCGATGAAGAGCGGTCCGTCCGCGGTGGCGAGCAGGTTGCCGGGGTGCGGTTCGCCGTGCAGGAGCTGTTGCCGCGCGCCGCGGTCCAGGATCGCGCGGCTGATTCCGTGGAGGGTGTCGGTCAGCAGGGCGCGTTCCGCGGCGCCGAGGTCCGCGCTGACGGCGGGGTCCTCGACCACCCGGAGGGCGTCGGCGACGCGGTCGGTGAAGTGCGGTGTGGCGAGGTCGACGCGGCGCAGGCCGGCGTGCAGCCGGGCCAGGGCGTCGGCGTAGGCGGCGGGCGGGTGGTTCTCGGGTGCGGCGGTGGGCTCGTAGTAGGTCCAGAGGGTGACGGCGAAGCCGTCGCGGACATGGACGCGGGGCTCGGCTCTCGGATCGAGCCCCGCCACCGGGCTGCCGGTCCCGGCGAGGCGCCGGGCGATCTCGACCTCGAAGTCGAGGCGGTGCGCGAGGGGCGCGACCCGGGCGAGCACGCCGCTGGGCCGCAGCCTGACGGCGATCCGGTTCGAGTTGTGCAGCACAGCGGCGTCGTCGGCGCCCAGACCGTACTCGGCGGCCGTGTCGACGGCCGCGGCCACCGCCCGCGGGATCTCGAAGTCCTTCATGCGTTCGGTGCCTCTCCCTGCCGGAGTTGATGTGCGGCGCGGGCCCTCGGGACGGCGGCCGGCCGCGGCGAGGGTGGACGCGAGCGCGTCGGCCTGCTCGGGAGGGCGCGCAGCAGCGGGAAGGGTTCGAAGCGGCGGGCGTCGTCGGTGTCGATGCCGCCGAGGTCGTCGGCGACGCGGTCGCAGGTTCGTCCGGTGGGCGGCCGGCGTTGCGTCAGCGCCCGTGTGCGGTCGACCGCTTTCTGGAGGAGTGCGAGGGGTCCGCCGGTCACGTCTGTATGCAACACCACCCGGTCGGTTCCGCGCATTCGGTTTATTGCCGATCGACGGGCACCCGTCGTGGGGCTGGCCGGGAGCGTTGACGACATCAGCGGCTGGCGGCGGCACAGCCAACCGGAGGAGGATCGCTTCGACGCGCTCGTCACGCGGGACGGCGAGGGCTTCGCCCTGCGCGGCTCAGTCGTCCAGTGCGGTGAGGGCGGAGTTGACGTAGACGCGGCTGCGCCGGGCCGGGCCGTCGCGCAGCAGCCACATGCGATAGTCGCGCACCGCCCAGTCCCGCGCCTGCCGCTCGGCGGGGGGATCGGCCGCGTAGGTGGCGGCGTGATCGGACAGCCAGGACAGGAACATGCGCACCCGGGAGCGGTAGGTGCGCCGGGTCTCGGCCGACAGCGGCGCGCGCTCCAGCGCCCGCGGCGGCATCGGAGATCGTTGGCAGAGGTATGGCGTTCGAGCGGATCGGGCGGGTCGGGCATAGTGGCCTCATGAAGTATGTGTTGCTGATCTGTGACGATGAGAAGGTGTCGCCGTCCATGGAGGAGATTGCGGTGGACCCGGCGTATCGGGCGTATCGGGCGGAGGTGGATCGGCGGGGAGCCATTATCGGTGGTGCGCGGTTGCGTCCGGTGGCGGATGCGACGACGGTCCGTGTCCGTGATGGGGAGACGCTGGTGTCCGATGGCCCGTTCGCGGAGACGAAGGACTTCATCGGCGGTATTGACATCATCGAGTGTGCCGATCTGGACGAGGCGATCACGATCGCGGCACGGCACCCCTACGCGAGCCGGGGTTGTGTCGAGGTCCGCCCGGTCTGGGAATGACCACGCCGGAGGCGGTTCGTGCCGCGGTCGATGCGGCGTATCGGGACGAGTGGGGCCAAGTGGTCGCCACACTGATCCGGCTGACCGGGAACTGGGACCTGGCGGAGGACTGCGCGCAGGACGCCTTCGCCGCCGCGTTGGCGACGTGGGGGCGTGATGGCGTTCCGGCTCGTCCGGGTGCGTGGCTGACGACGACGGCACGTCACCGGGCGACCGATCGGCTGCGGCGGGACGCAACGGGGGCGGCGAAGTTGCGGCAGCTTGCTGTGCTGGAGCGGGCTGCGATCGAGCCGTCGGCTGAGGAGATTCCTGACGAGCGGTTGCGGCTGATCTTCACGTGCTGCCATCCCGCGCTGCCGTTCCCTGCCCGGGTCGCCCTGACGCTACGGACGCTGGCGGGGCTGAGCACGGGTGAGATCGCCAAGGCGTTCCTGACCGCCGAACCGGCGATGGCGCAACGCCTGGTGCGTGCCAAGCGCAAGATCGCCGAAGCCGGGATACCGTACCGGGTTCCACCGGCGGAGCTCCTGCCGCAGCGGCTGACAGCCGTTCTCGCGGTGCTGTACCTGATCTTCAACGAGGGCTACGACGAAGAAGACGGGCGCAGGGCACTGGCCGCTGAGGGGATCCACCTGGCCCGGATGCTGGTCCGTCTGATGCCGGCCGAGCCTGAGGCGCGCGGCCTGTTGGCGTTGATGTTGCTGCTGGAGGCCCGCCGCGCGCATCGCACCGACGACGGCGTGCTGGTCACGTTGGAGAACCAGGACCGATCCCAGTGGGATCGCGCGCTGATCGCCGAAGGCCTTACGGCGCTTGACGAAGCGTTGGCCGTACGGCGCTGTGGGCCGTATCAGGTGCAGGCCGCTATTTCCGCCTGTCACGCCACGGCGCCCGACGCCGCGGCCACCGACTGGCCGCAGATCGCCGCCCTTTATGCGGAGCTCATGCGGTTGGCGCCATCTCCCGTGGTGGACCTCAACCGCGCCGTGGCGGTCGCGATGGCCGACGGCATCCCCGCCGGGCTCGCCCTAGTCGACGAGCTCACCGAGTCCGGCAAGCTCGATGGCTACTACCTGCTGCCCGCGACACGGGCCGATCTTCTCCGGCGGGTCGGCCGCCTCGCCGAGGCCGCGACGTCCTACGAGGAGGCGCTGAAACTGGCGCCGACCGACGCCGAACGTCGCTATCTGACGGGTCGTCTTTCCGAGCTCTGACCAGCACAAAGGCCATCGCGGCCGAATTTTCGAAGTTTCTTCCCGGTTGATGTCGATCCCGGGCGGCCTCCTTCGTCGGTGGGGCGAAACCACCCAAGAGAGAGGCAAGGACATGCCGGACACCGAGTACCTGACCGCCACCATGACCGTCGACCGGACGCCGGAGCAGATCTTCGAGGCCGTTACAGACGTCCGCGGCTGGTGGAGCGAGAACCTCATCGGCCACTCTGCCGCCCTGCACGACGAGTTCGTCTTCACCGACGACAGCGAATACGCCGGTGAGACCGTCCGGGCCAAGAAGGGTTTCCGTTTCGCCCGGTTCCAGATCACCGAGTTCGTGCCCGGCAGGCGGGTGGTCTGGCACGTCGTGGACTCCGACAACACCGGCCTCGACGACCGTGACGAGTGGACCGGCACCAACGTCATCTTCGACATCACCACCGACGCGCAGGGCACGACGCTGCATTTCACACACGAAGGCCTCACCGCGGCCGAATCCGCCTGCTTCGAAGCGTGCTCGCGCGCCTGGACCTTCTTCATCACCACGAGCCTGCCGCAGCTGCTCACCTCCGGCGCCGGCCGGCCCATTGCGAGCTACCGCCGGTGAACCGCCGCGAACTGAAAGACACCGAACCCCTGTCTCACACACAGCTCCGTGGAAACCGCCACTAGTTCGCTGACCTCCACTCGCCGGCGGAAGCCGGGCCCTCGGCAACGGCTCGTGGTGGTACTGGCGTGCGCCGCCATGGCGATGGTGGGCCTCGACATCGCCATCGTGAACGTGGCCCTGCCCTCGATCCAGCGGGATCTCATCAGCCAAGGCGCTTTGCAGTGGGTGATCGTCGCCTACGGTCTGCTGCTCGGCGGATTCCTCCTCGTCGGTGGCCGGATGACCGACCTGCTAGGACGACGCCGCGTCTTGCTCGCCGGGCTCGGCTTGTTCACCGCCGCGTCGCTGGTGGCGGGCGTGGCGCAGCACGCCGCCGTGCTGATCGCGGCGCGCGGGCTCCAGGGGTTGGGCGGTGCACTCATCGCACCGGCGGTCTTGTCGCTGCTGGCTGTCACCTTCCGGGAAGGGCGGGAACGCAATCGGGCTCTCGGCATCGCCGGAGCCGTGGGCGGAGTAGCCGGAACGGCGGGCGTGCGGCCGCTACGCCGGCTTCTGGAACATCTCCATGGCTCCCGCCGCGCGGGAATGAGCCCGCCGGGCCCGTGTTCCGGCCTTGGGACCTCGGTACGGCCGTTATGGTGATGGCCGCCGCTCTTCGACTGCGCGGGAACATATGTCCAAGACTGGCGGCGGGCCGCGCGTGCATATTCTCCGCATGAGTGAATACGACATTGAACGTTCGCATGGGCTGCACGTGGTCCATGACGGCCCGCGGCAGGCGCCACCGTTGTTGCTCATCCACGGGTCGGGGGCCTCGGGCGGTTTCTGGGGTCCGGTGGTCCCGGCGTTGGCCGGTCACCATCACGTCATCCGGGTCGACCTCCCGGGCTGCGGCCAGTCCCCGCCCGCGCCGTCGTATGACGTGCCCGCGCAGGCGGGTCAGGTGGCGGCGCTGCTGGACAACCTCGGCCTTCGTCACGTCGCCGTGGCCGGGCACTCCAGCGGCGGCTACGTCGCCACCGCGCTGGCCGAGCAACGTCCCGACCTCGTGGGTTCGCTCGCACTGATCAGTAGCGGCCCGAGTCCGGATGCGCTCCTCCGGCAGCCGTTCATCCTTCGGGTGCTGCTGGCCCCGCCGCTGGGCCCGCTCCTGTGGCCGAGGCGTTCGGACGCGATGATCCGCAAGGGGATCAGCGCGACGGCCGTTCGCCCCGTGGACCTCCCGGACGACGTGGTCGCCGACGTACGGGGCATCACCTACCGCGTGATGAGGACGGTGCTGCGCCAGAACACCGCCTACATCGCCGAACGGAGCGTGCCCGAGCGGCTCGCCGCCCTCGGGGTCCCCGTGCAGGTGATCTTCGGTGCTGCCGATCCCCGTTGGGAGCCGTCGTCGGCGCGCCGATACGACGCGGTGCCGGGCGCGCGGGTCGAGCTGCTACCCGGTGTCGGGCACCTACCCATGCTGGAAGCGCCCGAGACGACCGGCAAACTGCTGCTGGACTTCACGGCGGCGGAGCCGACGACGACCCGTGATCCCTGATGCCTAGACTGGCCATGTGTTGCCTGCCGGAATGCCATCTGACCAGGCGTGGGTGGACATCGCAGTCCCACGCCCGTCGGTTCGGCTGCCGGGGGTCAGCATGGCCGGGTTCTGCCATCGTGCCCCGGACTCGGTGGACATCTCCATGATCGCCTACCCGTCCGTCACCCTGTTCGTCGATCTGGGCGAGGGAGAAGGCGTCGTCTACGTAGCCCCTGGCCGGCACGAGCGCGGCAGCGTCGTCGCCGGGCTACTCCCCGGCGATCTCCAGGCAACTGGCCGGGGAGCCGGACAGTTGCTCCAGATCCGGCTGGATCCGGTCGCGGCGGCTGCGTTGCTGGGCGGCGCATCGGCCGAGCTCAGCGGGACGGTGGCAGCCCTTGAGGACGTCTGGGGCCGCGACGCCGGGCAAGCCGAGGACAGGCTGCGCACCGCCACGTCGTGGGACGAACGCTTCACGATAGCGGTGGACATCCTAGGTCGGCGGCTGGGCGACCACCCGCCGGTCGACCCCCAGGTCGCCCACGCCTGGCGGCGGACGCTGTCCAGCCGGGGCCGGGTGCGGGTCGACGGCCTGGCGGACGAGGTCGGCTGGAGCCGCAAGCGCCTGTGGTCCCGCTTCCGGTCCCAGCTCGGCATCACCCCCAAACGCGCCGCCCGGCTGGTGCGCTTCGACCACGCCGCCCACCTTCTCGCGGCGGGTCACTCCGCCGCCCACGTAGCCGCCGAGAACGGCTACGTCGACCAGTCCCACCTCCACCGCGAGGTCGCGACGTTCGCCGGGCTCACGCCCACGGCCCTGGCGGTCGCGCCGTGGCTCGCGGTCGACGACGTCGCATGGCCGGCTTCATCGCCCGCCGGCGCAGCACGCCTTCCTGCGATGAGCCACACGCGCAAAGCTCCCGCCTCGGAATGACCCTCCCACACCGGCCATCATCAACCCCATGGCCGCCGACCAGAACTCCCGGCTCTTCCGCTCGATCTCCGCGGTTCACCCTGACAGCAGCGTCGCCTCGTGGTCCTTGATCGCTGCTGTGACCAGGCTGCGTGCGGCCCCAGATGATGGCCCCTGTTCGGCCTGGGGGTCCAGGCCGCGGACGTCACGCAGGGCGATCTGCGCCTCCCAGCCGACCACGACGGTCAGGACCGAGATCAGGCGCTGAGACGACTCCTCGCTCAGGGTGCCGCGGAGCGGTTCGCAGGGCTCGCTCCAGCCATTCCACCCGGCGGGGGCTGCGTCGCTGGCCGGTCAGCTCTTCACCGTCGCGACCCTTTCAAGATCATCCCAATGTGGGTTTTGGGCTTGTGTGGGCTGTTACCTGACAGGCCAATCCGGCTACGACAAACGCCCGCACAGGGCCCTGCCCCCCTCAAACGAGCGATCCGAGCCCTGGCGCAAGACGCCGCCTGCGGACCAACTCCATATGGGTCGCCGACTCCCACCCCCCGTCGAGTGGATCCGACCCCGCCCTCCGCCCGGCCGTCTCCGACCCGAACACGATCAAGCAGAAACCCCACCCAGCCACATTCACCGCTCCGAAACGATCACGAACCGCAATCGCGATCGATCACTCGGCTACCTGGCGGCTGGGGGCACGTTCGGGAGTGGAAGGCCGGTTCAGGCTGCCTCCGGCTTCGTCCCACCGCTACGACGGTAGAACGACGAGGTCTTTCACCTCCGTACGGACAATCAGCGCCTCGTGGCGCACTGGGGCTCATGACACGATTCTTGGCGGCACCCCTACAAGCGCTCATCGGCCTGCTCTCGGGCATTGGCCACCAGGTCGCCGTTGCCAGGCGACCCCTACGCTTCAAGATCGCGAAGCGTCGCTGGAGTCCAGCTGGCCCGCACGCAGCTCGGCCGCCACCGCGCGTTCCCGCAACTGCGCCGCCTCCGCACGCGCCGCGTCCAGTTCGGCCCGCACATCCTCCAGCCGTACCCGCTCCAGCCGCAGCTCCCCCCGCAGCCGGTCGCGCTCCTTGACCGCCGCGTCGGCCCGCGACTTCTCCCGCGCGGCCAGCTTGTGCTCCCGGGACAGCGCGGCCGCCGACTCGTCCTGGAGCGCCGCCGTCTTCGCAGTCAGCCGCTCCACCTCACCGGCGGCCTGCGCCGCCTCCTGGAGCGCGACCGCACGGTCCCGCTCGGCGGCGGCTGCGGCCCGCTCCGCCTTGACGGCCCGCTCCACGGCCCGATCGCGCTCCTGCGCTGCCGCCTCCTCCCGGGCCCTGGCGCCGACCGCCGCACGTTCGGCCTGCTCGCGAGCACGCACGGCCGCCGCCGTCTCTTCCCTCGCGCGGTCTCGCTCCGTCCGTGCCTGGCCGGCGGCCTGCTCAGCGCGTACGGCGTGCGCCCGCGCCTCAGCGATCTGCCCTTCGGCCAACTCCACCCGCTCCGCGAGCTCGCGCACGGCCTGACCTCTGGCTTCCTCGGCCAGCTCCACCTGGTGAGCCGCCTCCGTGGCCTGCCGTTCGGCCAGCTCAGCGCGCCGCTGCGCCTCCTCGGCCGACTGCAGCGCCTGCCTTTCCGTACTGGCCGCCTCCCGCAGCGCCGCCAGCGCCTGCTCGCGGGCCCGTTCGGCATCCGCCAGCGCGGTGTGGCGCTCGTGCTCCGCCTCCTCAAGCCGCGACCGCATCTCGGCCGTCTGCCGGCGAGCGTGCTCGGTGGCCTCACGCGCCAGCCGTACCTGCTCGAACGCCTGCTCCCGTTCCGTGCGCGCGATCGCCACCCGCGTGTGCGCCTCCGCCTGCACGGCACTCAGCTTCGCCTCGACCCCCGCCGGGCTCAGCTCGTCGGCCAGCGCTCGGGCCAGTGGCTCGATGGCCGCCGCCAGCCCGCTCTCCATGCGGTCGTACAGCTGCTCGGCCCTGGCCAGCGCACCCTCGAGCCCCGGCGTGGCCCGCCGCAACTCCCGCTCGCGCTTGGCGGCGGCCTGGCAGTCCTTCTCCGGACAGTACGCCCGTGGCCGGCCTCTCCCCCGCCGCTGCTCGATCGCCGCCCCGCAGTGCTTGCACGGCGTAACCAGATTGCTCTCTTGCGTCACTGCGGCAGTCTAGCATTTTCTATTTTCTAGAAATTCCAAATCAGAAAACCCTCTCTCTTGCGCTCGAGCATGGCGTCCTCAACTTGCGAGAAGGCAGAATTCCCGCAAGTTATGCATGCCGGCCGGAGGCGGGATCCGGGGTTGAGGAACCTGCGGACAGCCGTTGGCGGTACCCGCTAGTAACTTAGCTGGCCGTTTCAGCAGGTCGTCCTGCGGTTGATCATTTCCGTTCAAGATCTGGACTTGTGGTGTGTTTCCGGCTGTTACCGGGCGCTAGGTGGCGCGCCTACGGTCGTCGGTCATGCCTGCAGAGTTTTTGTCTGATGAGCAGAGGACGGCGTACTCGGCGTTCGGGGAGATGCCGTCGCTGCCGGACCTGGAGAAGTTCGCGAGCACGCGTGGATGATCCGAGCCGCCTACGGCTACCACGACTTCGACGATCGTGAGTCGTGGCAGGCGCGGGTGTTGGCGAAGCGGTTCCGGACGTTCCTGCACGGCCGGGCGTGGACACACGCCGAAGGGCCAACGGCGCTGTTCGATCAGTCGGTGGCATGGCTTCGCCGGCACCGAGTGCTGCTACCGGGGGTGACGGTGCTGGAGAGGCTGGTCGGCTCGGTGCGCGAGCGGGCCGATGAGCGCCTGTATGCGACTGTCGCACGCCAGGCGGAGCGCGCCGAGCAGGGGTTGCCGCGGGCACTGTCGGGCCTGCTGGTGGTTCCCGAAGGGGGCGCGGATCTCGGAGCTGGAACGGCTGCGGCAGGCGCCCAAGCGGCAGTCGGGCACGGAAATGGCCAAGGCACTGCAGCGGGTGGACGACATCGCGGCGTTCCGGCTGGGGCGGGTGCGGGTGGACAAGGTGCCGGTGCGGCGGATGAAGACGCTCGCCAAGTACGGGGCGGGTACCAAGGCGCCGCTGCTGGCCCGGCTGGCCGAGCCGCGCAAGACGGCCACCATGCTCGCGGTGACCCGATCATTGGAGGCCGAGGCGATCGACGACGCCCTGGATTTGTTCGCGCTGCTGATGGCCACCAGGTTGATCTCGCCGGCGCGGCGCAAGTCGACGGGCGAGCGGCTGGCGATGTTGCCGAAGCTGGAGAGGGCTTCCAAGCTGCTGTCGCGGGCGGGCCGGGTGCTGGTGGAGCAGCTGGACCTGGTCGCCGAGGTGGACGCCGATCTGGATGTGGCCGCGTTGTGGACGGCGGTCGCCGCGCAGGCCGGCGCGAGCAAGGAACAGGTCCTGGCCGCGCTGGAATCGGTCGAAGAGCTCGTGCCGGAAGACGACGGGTCGGCGGAGGCGGCGCTGCGTGCCGCGCTGGTGGACAAGTACAACACCGTCCGCCCGTTCTTGAAGCTGCTGGGCGAGTCGAAGGCGCTGGGGGCGGCGGCGGGTGGCCGCAAGGTGCTGGCCGCGGTGCGCAGGCTGCCGGAGCTGGCGCGCCGGCACGTCTCCCGCAAGCCCCTGCTACCGAAGGAGATCGACGCGTCGCTGGTGAGCGCGGCGTGGAAACGGCCGGTCTTCGCCAACCCCGACCTGTCGGCGGGGACGGTCAATCGTGATGCCTATGTGGTGTGCGTCCTGGAGGCCCTGTTTCGGCCTTCGGGGAGGATTGGACCGGATTTTGGCGGTAGGCGAAGACAGCCGGCGATCTTATGTTGTTATCGCGGATAGGGACGCATTATCTGCGATACTTTGGATGTTGTCCTGGGGGAACAGCCCGCCGCGGCACCCGTGACTCTAGGTGCTTATCTGCGATAGCGATCCGAGGGGGCTACGTGGCGACCGTGCACCGGCTCGACTCCCGGGAGGGCGTGCCCCGGCTCGGCGCGGCCGCGGAGGCGTTCCTGGCCACCATCACCAACCGGAATACCGCCCGCGCTTACGCGGTCGCCGTCCGGGCCCTGGCCGCTGAGTTCGGCGAGCAAGCCGCTCTGACCGAGTTGGCGGGCGAGGCTGGCGCCGATCGCGTGGCCGCGTGGTTCGCTGGCCGGTGGGGCGGCTCAGCGGCGGGCACGGTCAACGCGCGTCTGGACGCGCTCGGCTCCGCTTGCACCTGGTGGCGCGACCAGGACTGGCTGACCGGCGACCCGCTGCGCCGCATCCGCCGCCGGCCCCGCACTCCGGATCGCACCCGGGCGCTGGCCCGGGTCGATGTCGAGGCGCTGCTGACCCGCCCGAATCCGGGCCTTCGCGAGCGGACGCTGTGGCGGCTGCTGTATGAGTCGGCGGCCCGGACCGAGGAGGTCTTGGCCCTGGACGTCGACGAGCTCGACTTGCGCAACCGGCAGGCCAGGGTACGGCGCAAGGGCGGCGCGGTCGACGTCATTGTCTGGCGTACCGGCACCGCGCGCCTTCTGCCTCGCCTGCTGGACGGTCGCCGTACCGGGCCGGTCTTCCTCACTGGCCGCCGCGCCCGTGTTCAGTTGCCTCCGGGTGACCTGGATCCGGGCAGCGGCCGGGCTCGGCTGTCCTACCGGCGTGCCGCCGAGTTATTCGAGCTGGCCACCGCCGCATTGCCGGCAGGACCATGGACCTTGCACCAGTTGCGCCACAGTGCACTGACGCATGCCGCTGAAGACGGAGCCAACACCTCCACCCTGCTGGCCTTCTCCGGGCACACGTCCGTGGCGTCGCTGGCCCGCTACGCCCGTGTCTCGCCGGAGGCGCTGGCGCGCTGGCAGGAGGGGCGAGACCCGGGAGCGCGCCGCCGGTCCTGACCCCTTGCCCGGCCGGGGAGAGGATCTGGGCGCGTGCGAGGTCGGGTGCGGCGCCAGGTGGTGTTCGGCCGTCAGCCGGCCAGGCCGTTGGGGTGCTGGGCGCGGGGGTCGTGCACGAGCTCTGGCGAGGGGGTGCCCGGAGGGGCCCCGACCGCCTCAATTACTCTCTGTAGTTAATCATGTGCGTATTGTCGGGGGATGTGTGGTGGCCGCGCAGGCACGCGTGGTTCGTCGTGCTGCTCGGCCTCCTCTCGGTCGCGCACTTGTGGTCCCACGCCGTGCAAGCCCCTGACCATCCGCATACGTTCGTGACCGCGAGCGGCGACAGCGGACATCACGAGCACGAGAACGAAGAGGACCACGGCGAGCAGGAGCACTCTCATCTCTTCGTGGCCCCCGTCGTGAACACTTGTGCCGACGGTCTGGCCGCGTGGCCGGGGTCGGCGGTCCTGCCCGCCGTCTCCGGGCACGGCCGCACCGTCACTGCGCTGGGACGCGCTCCGCCGGGAGACTACCGGGGGCGCGCCGCGCTCACCCAGACGCTCGAAGTGTGCCGCTGCTGAGGAGGACGTGCTTCTACGTCATCCCACTGTCAGCGACCTGGCGCAGCACGCGCCGAAATGAGTGTTCAGCATGACTTCCATCACCGAACTCACCACGACGCACCTGGTGGGTCACACACCTGTGTGCCGGATCGGGGAACCGTTCGCGCCGCCGGGCCGGGGCTTTTGGGCCAAGCTCGAAGGCGCCAACCCCGGCGGGCTGAAGGACCGGGCGGCCCTGCACATCGTGGAGCGAGCCCGGGCTCGCGGCGACCTCTCCTCGGGCGCGATGATCGTCGAGTCCACCTCCGGCACCTTCGGGCTCGGCCTGGCACTGGCCGGCATCGCGTACGGCCATCCGGTCACGGTCGTCACCGACCCCGGCATGGAGGCGATCATGGAAACCCTGCTCGTCTCCTATGGCGTACGGGTCGAGACCGTGACGCGACCTCACCCGCGCGGCGGCTGGCAGCAGGCCCGCCTGGACCGCGTGGCGCGGCTTCTGGCGAGCGTCCCGGGCTCGTACTGCCCGGACCAGTACGACAACCCGGACAACGTCGAGGCGTACACGAGCCTGGCCGACGAACTGCTCACGCAGCTGGGCCGGATCGACGTGCTGGTGTGCAGCGTCGGAACCGGCGGGCACTCGGCCGGGGTGGCCAGGCGGCTGCGGCGGCGGCTGCCGGCGCTGCGCCTGGTCGGCGTGGACGCGGTGGGCTCCACGATCTTCGGGCAGCCGGCCCGGCCGCGCCTGATGCGAGGGCTGGGCAGCAGCATCCATCCGCGCAACGTCGACCACGACGCCTTCGACGAGGTGCACTGGGTGGCGCCGCACGAAGCGGTGTGGGCGAGCCGGACGCTCGCGCAGACCCACTACGCGACGGGCGGATGGAGTGTCGGCGCGGTCACCGTCGTCGCCGCCTGGCACGCCAGAACCCAGCCGCCCGGCACCCGCATCGTCGCCGTCTTCCCGGACGGTCCCGCCCGCTACTACACGACCGTGTTCGACGACGCCTACTGCGCCGGGCACCACCTCCTGGACCGGCCGCCGAACGACGAACCCGACGAGATCAAGGATCCCGGCGAGGCCGAGGTCACCCGGTGGACCCGCATGGTGATGCGCTGATGTGGCGCCGCATGCGCTCCTTCGACCGCAGCGTCCAGGTGCTCATGGTCAACCAGTTCGCCATCAACCTCGGCTTCTACATGCTGATGCCGTATCTCGCCGGGCACCTGTCCGGCGGGCTGGGCATGGCCGCCTGGGCGGTCGGACTCGTGCTGGGCATGCGCAACCTCAGCCAGCAGGGCATGTTCCTGGTGGGCGGGACGCTTGCCGACAGGCTCGGCTACCGGCCCGTCATCATCGCGGGCTGCCTGCTGCGCACGGCGGGTTTCGGCCTGCTGGGGTTCGTGGACACGCTGCCGGCCCTGCTGGCCGCCTCGGCCATGACCGGCTTCGCCGGGGCGCTGTTCAACCCGGCGGTCCGCGCGTACGTCGCGCACAGCGCGGGAGAGCGCAGGGTCGAGGCGTTCGCCCTGTTCAACGTCTTCTACCAGGGCGGCATCCTGCTCGGCCCGCTGATCGGCGTGGCCCTGCTCGCGGCCGACTTCCGGCTCGTCTGCCTGGTGGCCGCGGGCCTCTTCGCCGCTCTCACCCTGGTCCAGCTGGCCGCGCTACCGCCGTGCCGCACCGGGACGCAGCAGCACGGGGGCGTGCTGGCGGACTGGCGCGGCATCGCGAAAAACCGGCGCTTCGTCACCTTCGCGCTGGCCATGGTCGGCCCGTACGTGCTGTCCTTCCAGATCTACCTGGCGCTGCCGCTCGAACTCGAAAACAGCGGCGCGGTGAGCGTGCTGTTCGTGGTGTCCGCGCTGGTGGCGCTGCTGGGCCAGCTGCGCATCACCGATTGTGCACGGCGGCGCTGGACAGCCTCGCAGGCCATCGTCCGCGGCCTGGCCCTGATGGCCCTGGCCTTCGTTCCGCTGATCCCGTACGGGATCGCCGGCGCGCCGGTGCCCGTGCCGGCCGTGCTGGCCTGCACGGTGCTGCTCACGCTGGGCACGGTGCTGGCCTATCCGTTCGAGATGGACACCGTCGTCGCCCTGTCGGGAGGCCAGCGGGTGGCCACGCACTACGGCTTCTACAACACACTCGCCGGCATCGGCGTCGCCGCCGGAAACCTCGCGGTGGGCCGACTGCTCGACCTCGGACCAGCCTGGGCCTGGACCGGGCTCGCCACCGTGGGGGCGATGAGCGCGCTGGCCGTGCGCCTGCTGAACGGCGATCCGGCCGTGAGCCGCTACCGTCCCTGGAGACGCGCGCGCCGCGTCACACCGGCACGCAGCGGTCCTTGACCAGAATCTTGACCTTCGCCAAGACGCTCGGCCCGACCAATCACCGGGCGTCTTGGCCGGTCGGCGAGTCCGGACGTAGGAGAGCAGCATCGGGAGATCGCCCGCGTCCAGGACCTGAAAGCCTGCCTGTGGGATGAGGTCGCCGAGCATGTCGTGCGCCTTGTGCCGTATCGCAGGCCCGGTCAGCGCCGCGACCAGGTGGGCGAGCAGCGGGTTGGCGGGCGGGCGGAACTCGGCGATCAGCAGCCGCCTGCCGGACCGCAGCACGCGGGACATCTCCCGGATCGCCGTGCCACGACCGGCGGACGGTATGTGATGCACCGCGAGGCTGGAGACCACCACGTCGGCACAGGCGTCGGGCAGTTCCATCGCCTTGCCTTCGCCGACGAGGTAGGAACAGTTGCCGCGCCAAATGGGTGGACGGGGAGATCAGCGCCACTGCGGCCGAGCTGGAGGCGGCCTTTCGCGCCACCGTCGTTCCCGGCGTGCGTGCGCTGGCTGCGCAACCGTGATCGCAGCCTTGATCGAGGTCAGGCAGCAATGCGGCGGAGCATGAAGGGCACCGCCAGGAAGTCCATGCCCGCTGCCAGGAAGGCGCCCGCCCCCATGGCTCCGGCCACGGTGCCGGCCAGCGCGGCCAGCGGCGGCACGGCCGGCTGCGCCACGCCCCACGACGATCCTTGGAAAGCGAACCAGCGCGGCCGATCGGCGTCAGGCGCGGCGTCGGCCACAGCGGACTGCCAGCGGCCCAGCAGCACAGTGTTCACCACCGTGCAGGCCAGGTAAGCGCCGATCGTCACGGCCGGACTGGCCGTGACCGCCATGACCAGCGCAAGCATCCCCAGCAGCACCGTGCCGGCGCCGAGGTGTAATGTGCCAGGGTTAATGTCGCTGTTCCTGCCGTGCTTTTGTCGTGCTGGCTCGGCAGCTGGTTCTTGGCGTGTTGGGTGTTATGAAGGCCGTTGCCCGGCCCCGAGGACTCGGGGCCGGGCAACGGCCTGTGCGTGGTGTTGCGTGATTTCTGGGTGGATGTGCTTGACGTGGGATGGTCACATAGAGCCGATGACGAGGTTCTTGCGGGCAGTCTCGACGACTTCTTTGGTGACGGTGGACATGTTGTTGATTTTCAGGACGCGTTCGATCTGGCCGACGAGGCGGACGGTGAGGCGGAAGTTGCCGCTGGTGATGCGGGTGATGGCGGCGAGGGCTTCAGCGGTGGCGTAGTCATCGGTGTCGCTGAGGCTGAGGTGGGGCCAGGATCTGGCCAGGACGAAGGCTTGTTCGTCGGCGGACATGGGTTTGTAGTGGTGGACGAACCCGACGCGGGAGTAGAGCGGAGGGTAGCGGGCGAGGCGCTTTTCGATGCCGGGCATGCCGATCAGGATGAGTCCGATGCCGGTGCGGTCGTGGTGGTCGCGTAGCTGTTCCAGGGCGCCGACTTTCAGCCTGTCCGCTTCGTCCACGATGAGAAGTTCGGCGTGGGTGCTGGTGTTGAGCCTGCCGTGTTCGTCGATGCCGCGGCCGGGGTTGAGCATGAGTTCGACGTTCCAGCCGAGCCGATCGCACAGGAACGAGATCTCTTTGTCGAGGTTGTGCGGGGTGTTGTGGACCTTGGGGTGTACATGACGGCGCGGGCGGCCAGGATTTGCCCGGCCGAGGCCTCGCCGTCGGAGCCGACGGGGCGGGTGCCGTCGAGGTGGCCGGCGAGCTGGTCCCATTGGGAGTAGTAGCGGGCTGATTGGGTCTTGCCCACGCCCGGGGCGCCGAAGCAGAGGCCGACGTAGCGTTCGCGCTGTACGGCATCGGCGAATTCGATGAAGAGCCGATGCTCCTTGGTGATCACGATGGGGGTGGCGACGGGCCTGTGCCCATTGCCACCTGCCAGCTGGCCGGGCGGAGAGCCAGGCCCGGAGGGTGCAGGCCGGTCGGCAACGTCGGGACGGCCGCCGAGTCGGTCTGGATTGTCGCGATCGTCAGGGCGGGCCTCGGCGGTCGGATCGCTCGCGGGGTCGGAGGTGTCGTTGCTCGAAGCGCCGGAGGGCCGTGCTGACTCAGGGGCTGGCTCGGGGAGGGTGTCGTCTGCTTTCGCCACGCGGGGTGTCTATCCGGGGCTGGGATGGCTCACTCATTCCAGTAGCGTTTGAGTCGCGGACCGTCACTGGGGGTAGTGGCGGTGTCGACGCCGGTCAGCGGGTTGGTACGAGGGCTGGAGCTGTCCTGGGCGGTGATGGCGCCGTCACCGTCACCGTCGGTTCGGGTGAGGGTTGCCCAGTTGGCCAGTTCGGTGCCGGCCAGGGAAGCGGGCAGGGGTTCGCTGTGGGCGGCCAGCAGCCGGTCCACGACGGCCTCGCGGCTGGTCAGGTGGCCGCGTAGCTGTTTGCGTCGGGCGTTGCGGGCGGCGGTGATCTCTTTGAGGCTGATGGTGGCGCCGGAGAGTTCGGGGCAGATCGCCCGGCACAGGAATTCCTCGGCGCCGTCGGGCAAGCGGAGGTAGACGCGGATCTCGGTGATGTCGCGGGGGTCGTAGCGGATGGTGGCCTGCTCCCGGATGTAGAAGGCCAGGACGGGGTCGAGGTAGCGCAGGCTGAGGAAGTGGATCCCGTCGGTGTGGATCTTGCGGGGTTTGGCGACGGTGAGCAGCAGCAGGTCGAGTTGTTCGAGCGAGTCGGGCATGCGCGGGATGAACCCGCCGGCCTCCCACCGGGTCTGCGGGGGCGCCTTGGTCTCGCTGTGGGTGCGCAGGTTGTAGACCTCGCGGATGAACCGGCCGAGGGCGGCGTCCAGCTCGGCCAGGGTCAGCTTGGCCTGGCCGGCGCGCTCAGGGGTGCCGCGGGGCGCGTAGCCGGGCAGGTGGGACAGGCACATCTGGTTGATCGTGCCGATCAGCCGCTCGATTTTCCCGTGGCCGTGCGGCTGGCCCTTGAGCGAGAAGACCGGCTGGACCCTCAGGTCTGCCATGACCTGTTCCAGATGCGCCGAGGTGAAGTCGGAGCCGTGGTCGAGGTGGAAGACCGACGGGATGCCGCACACGTGCCAGCCCGGTTCGGGCTTGCGCCAGATCGCGTGCCGGAAGGCCAGCGCGGTGGTCAACGCCGAAGGTGCTTCCAGATTGACGGCGTATCCGGCGATGGCGCGGGAGTGGTCGTCCTCGATGGCGGTCAGCCAGGGCCGGGCCGGTCGGCCCTTGTCGTCGAGCACCCAGATGTCCAGCTCGGTGTGATCGGCTTGCAAGATCTCGTTCGGAGCCTTGGCTTCGCGCCGGTACACCAGGTCGTAGGTCTCCCGGTACTTCTTGGTGCCCTCAAGGCCGAGGGTGACCAGCGCGGGGTCCAGGTCGGCGACGATGCGGGCCACGGTCCGGTAGGCGGGCGAGGGCCAGCCGCGCGCCTCGGCGATGCTTTCGGCCTGCCGGTGGATGGCGGCCGCGCTGGGGCGAGGCTTGCGCAGGGCCAGCCCTTCGATGAACGCCACCAGCTCATCGGGGAAGCGGCGCAGCCCTTTGTCGCGGCGGCCTGGTCGCGTCAAGGCATCCAGACCGCCTTGCCGGTAGTCGGCCGGCCATCGCTGCAGCGTCCGATAGGAGACGCCGTCCTCGTCCTGGGCAGCGGCCAGCTGCGCCAGCGGCACCCCCTCGTGCAGGTGCGGCGCGAGCATCTCGTACCGGCTCATGGCCAGGGCGCGCCCGGCGGCGTGACCGGCCAGGCCGCGATGGCTCCCGCTGCCCGGCCTGGCTTGTGCGTGATGTTCCCTCGCGGTGCTCACCCCGTTATCGTCCGTCCCCACGATGACCGCCCACCACACCCGCGGGCGCCACGGTTGCGACAACCAGCGCAAAGCGGGACCCTGCCGCGTCACGTCGGCCTGAACCGGGACCCTGGCAAATCGCCTGCGTGCCCATTGACATCGTGCTCAGGCCACAATCCCGCTGCCTTCCCGGTAACACGTCCCCCGGGGGACCCCTCGGCAACGCCACACCCGGTGGCCGGCATCAGCGTGCTGTCTGCTCTCGGCGCCGCCGGGCGGCGCGGATCTCGACGTCGGCGATCTTGTCGTCCAGCAGCGTGTACATCTGGGTGGTTTCGGTGGAGGCGTGGCCGAGGCGGCGGCGGACAGCCTCGATGGACACCCCGGCGTTGATGAGTTCGGTGGCATGGGAGTGCCGCAGCTGGTGGATGTCGATCTCGACCCCGGCCTGCGCGCAGTAGGTCTGCCAGCGGTGGTGGGCGGCGTCGTAGGACAGCGGCCCGCCGCGGCCGTTGATGGAGGCGCGGAACAGCGGCCCGGCGGTGTAGCCGGTGCGGGCCAGGTAGAGCTTGAGCAGGGCGACGTAGCCGCGGTCGTCCAGCAGGACGGTGCGGACGCTGCCGCCCTTGCCGTGGATGCGGACGTGTTCGTCGTCCAGGCGCAGGTCCAGGTCCTCCACGTACAGACCGCAGACTTCGGAGGCGCGGGCGCCGCACACGTAGGAGGTTTCGAACAGCACCCGATCCCGCAGCTGGTCCAGCGGCAGGTCTTTGCGCGGCCGCCGCGAGCAGATCATCGCCAGCACCTTGGCGACGTCGGCCGCGCTGGCGGGGCGGGGCAGGTTCTTGGGCACCTTGACGGTGTCGATGCGGTCCATCGGGTTGGCGTCCAACAGGTCGTGGCGGACGGCCCACTTGGCGAAGGAAGCGATGGCGACGCGCTTGCGCTTGCGGCTGGCCGGTGACAGGTCGGCGAGTTCGGCCAGGTAGGCGCGGACGGGCGCGGCGGTCAGTGCGCCGATCTTCTCGCCGTGGTGGGCGGCGAAGGCGATCAGGTCGCCGCGGTAGGCGCGCCGGGTGTGGGCGGAGGCGCCGGCGTTGGCCAGGTCGGTGAGGAAGTCGTCGAGATGGCGGGCGAGCGGGTGGGCGCGGCCGAGTTGCTCGGCGATAACCGGATCCATCGTGTCGCCATCCACCATCCGCCGAGTTGCCAGATAACCGGGAAACGAAGCCTGCGCGCCGGGCGACGGCCGCCCAGCTCGCGCTATGCCGGTGATCGCTATCTTGCCAGATAACAAAGGTTATCTAAGAACCGGTCGTGGCTCGCCTAGCTTGTGAGCGCAGCCCCGGCGGCGCCCCTGTTGCTCGGGACGTGCGCGTCGGCCGCCTGAACGGCGGTGCTGGGCAATTCACTTGGGCGCCCCGCCCAGCGCTACTGCCTCCCGACCTGCTCGCAAAAGCGCTTCTCGGTCCATCGGTGCATGGGAGCCGCCCTTCTAGATGTGGGCAAATTTGTCCAGCAGTACGCCATAAGCGCTGCGGCGTCTGGCGTGTAGGTCGACGAGCGGCGTGGATGTCCCGCATGCTCGGCAATAGACCGGACTGTGACTGTCTGGAAGAGATTGCGGGCCCGTCCGGGGGCGGCGTGAAGGGGGAGCGCATCATGGCTGAGCGGGGACGCGTGCGGTGGAGACGCTTCGGCCTGCTCCTGGTTCCTGTCGCGGTGATGACGTCGCTGCTGGTCGGTGCCACGGCTCAAGGGGTCATCGGCGCCACGTTCGTCGTCTCCGGAAACGGCTTCAAGCTCTTCGCCGGCCAGCTGCGCGGCCAGGGTTTCACCCTGGCCACCGACGTGGATCGGACCAAGGATGGCCGGCTGATTCCCGTCATCGTGGCCGGCGTCCGGCGGGCCGCGGTCACCGAGCTGTGTTCGAGCGCGCTGGTGAAGACACCCGTGGGCACGGTGACGCTCCGGCTGACCGGCGGCCAGGGCGGCAACGAGGTGGCCATCGAGGACCTGGTGATCGATGTGACGGTGGGACAGACCGCCGCCTCCATTCGCGACCTTGAGCTGGGCCGCGATGCCAGCACCTTGGACGAGGTCCCTGATGGCAGGGGTCCTGCCGGTACCTTCGGCGGCCAGGCCAGAGTGGTCACCCTACGCGACGTCAGGCTGGGCGCCAGGGCCGTCACGGCCGCCACGTTCAGCCTGCCCGACCTTGGCCTCAAAATAGTGCGCGGTGAGCACGAGTGCTATTGAGGCGGAGCCAACCCTCGCGTGGCGGATGGCGGGCAGGTGATGGCGAGCACAAGTCGAAGGGCACACGATCACAGCGGTCCGCCGCGGCCGTTGATGGAGGCGCGGAATCATGAAGTCGTGGCGGCGTTCCCGGCCGTTCTGGGGCGGGCTGTTCATCGTGGCGGCGGGGCTGGAGCTGCTGTCGATCCCGCTAGCGATCGACGCGCTGCCTGTGGCCGTCCTGTTCGGCACGGTGGGGGCCGGTTATCTCATCGCCCTCGCCTTGATCATCGCCGGGGTGCTCATCTGGTTGCAGCCCGGCCAGCGGGTGTTCCTCGGCCTGATCGCGGTGCTGGTGTCCCTGGCGTCCTTCGTCTACTCCAATCTGGGCGGTTTCCTGCTCGGCATGATCTGGGGCCTGCTGGGCGGCATGCTGGCGGTGGCCTGGACCCCCATCAGCCGGCCCGCAGGTCGCCTGGACACCGTCACCGTCCGCAGCACCCTGGCCGCGGCCCGGACCCTCGCCTCACGCGTGAGCGTGCCGCGCTGGACGACGGCCATCGCTGTGAGGTGGCGCTGCCGGCGGCTGGTGTCCATGCGGCGAGCCCGCATCGAGGCCGATCAGGTGCCGGCGGCCAGCAGCTCCATCGCGAAGCTGCGCGAGCCGGCCGGGTAGGAGGCTGCGGTTGTCGCACGGGGGTCCGTCGCTTCGATGACGCCGCGCGCCCCCGACGTGGTCGGTGTGGACGTGGGTGTAGATCAGGCCGGTGACCTGGTGAGGGCGAGGGAACCTCACGACAGGGTCGGATGCCGGTTGACCGGGTTGCAGCGGCGATTATGAGGCACCTGATCGCGGCCCGGTGAGCAGGGTGCGCAGCCGGTCGAGGAGGCTGCGGCGGTGTGGACGCGCTGGCCGCGCCGCCGGCTCCAGGCTGGGATGGTCGGCGCGGTAGGCGGTGACGGCGTCGGCCACCCGGGGGTAGAGCCGGATGCGTTCGTCCAGGCCGGTGGCTTGTATGAGCTTCCGTACCGGGGTGCGGGTGCGGGCGAGCGCCAGGCGCACGCCGACCCGGTCGCAGTCGTCGATGACGCGATGCAGCGTCTCGGCTCCGGTGGTGTCCATGTCGTAGACGGCTTCGGCGTCGATGATGATCTGCCGCACCGGCGGCTCGGCGTCGGTGATCAGACGGCGCAACTCGGTGCGCAGGACATCGGCGTTGGCGAAGAACAGCGGCGCGTCGAAGCGGTAGACGACGAGCCCGGGCAGCGTCTCGGCGTCGCGATGGTGGGCGACGTCGCGGTACGCGCGGTTCTCCCCGGTGCGGCCGAGGACGGCGGTGTAGGGCATCACCGCGCGGCGCAGCACCTCCAGCAGGGAGACAAGCACGCCGGCGACGATGCCCTGGAGCACGCCCAGGGTGAGCACGCCGAGGGCGGTGATGGCCGCGAGCACGAAGTCGGTGCGGTGGATGCGCCACAACCTGCGCAGGGCCGGCAGGTCCACCAGGCGGGCGGCGGTGAGGATGATGACCGCGCCGAGTGCGGCCTGGGGCATGGTGCGGATCAACGGCATCAGCGCCAGCAAGGTGCCCGCCACGGCCGCCGCCGCGCCCAGCCCCGCCAGCCGGGTCCGCGCCCCTGAGCCGGCCAGCAGGGCGCTGCGCGAGTCGCTGCCGTTGGCGGGGAAGCCGCCCAGCAGCCCGGCGGCGGCGTTGGCCGCGGCCAGGCCGAGGAACTCCTGCTGCGGGTCGGCGTCCTTGCCCTGTTTGGCCGCCATGGCGCGGGCGGTCAGCACGCTGCTCGCATACACCAGCAAGGCGATGCTCAGGGCGGGGCCGAGCAGGTGCACCGTGTCGGCCAGCGGGTCGGCCAGGCCGGTCCAGGGCAGGGTCGGTAGGGGCAGGCCGCGCTCGGCGGGGCCGAGGACCTCCAGCCGGTCGTCCAGCCCGGCCAGTGCGACCACCGCGGTCGCCACGGCCAGGGCGATCAGCGGGCCCGGCAGGTTCGCGGCGTAGTAGCCGATCAGCAGCACCGCCGCGGCGGTCACGGCCGCGCACCCCAGGGCCCACACGTTCAGATCTGCGAGGGCGCTCAGCACGGCGCTGGCCTTGGCAAGTGAGCTGCCGCTGGCTTCGATGCCGGTGACCTTGCCCAGCTGACTGACGATGATCACCACGCCCGAGCCTGCCAGGTAGCCGGTCAGCACAGGGGTGGACAGCAGCCGCATCAGCACGCCGGCACGGGCCACGTACCCGATGAGCAGGAAGGCGGCGATCAGCAGGGCGAGCAGCGCGGCCACGGCGGGTGGGCGGCCCTGGATGGTGGCCAGCGTGCCGGCGACGACGATCGCGACCGACGATTCGGGGCCGACGTTCAGCAGGCGGGTCCCGCCGAAGATCGCGTAGCCGATCATCGCGCCGAGCGCCGTGTACAGGCCCGATGCCGCGGGCAGCCCGGCCAGTTGCGCGTAGGCGAACGCCTGCGGCACCAGCACCGCCCACAGCGACAGCGCCGCGAGCAGGTCCGGGCGCAGCCACGCGTGCTGGTAGCCGCGTAGCTCCGCCCATCCGGGGACAGCGGACCAGCGCATCCGCGGCCTCCCCCCTCACGTGGCCGACCCCTGTTTCGTAGCCACGCCCGGGCCAGGGGAAGCCTGCGAGATCGTCAAGCATCATCCCAGGTCAAATGGGGTACGTCAGTGACCATTGGGGTGTGGGGTTCGTGGGGGTTGCTGCCTTTGTCGTTGTCCGTGGTGATCGGCCTGGTCTCGGTCATGGTGGTGATGGTCGTGCTGCTGGTCCTGCTCGGTGAGCGACTGGGCGGGCTGGTGTCGTGACCTGGTTCGCCGCGGGCATGCGAGGCCCGCTGAACTGGCCTAAGGAGATCACCGCCGGGGTCACGTTGGCGGCGCTGGCCATCCCGCTCAACATCGGCTACGCACAGATCGCCGGATTGCCGCCGATTGTCGGCCTGTACGCGGCGATCGTGCCGATGCTGGTGTTCGCGCTGGTGTGTTCCTCGCGCCAGCTGGTGGCCAGCCCGGACGCGCCCATCGCCGCGCTGATCGCCTCGCTGCTGGTCGCGATCGCCGCCAAGCCCGGCAGTCCGCAGTACGTCGAGCTGGCCTACGCCCAGGCGCTCGTCTGCGCGGCGGTGTTCCTGCTCTTCTACGCCTTCAAGCTGGGTTTCCTGGCGAGTTTCCTGTCCGAGCCGGTGTTGGTCGGGTTCATCGCCGGGCTGGCTGTGGAGATCCTCATCAGCCAGGTCGAGAAAATCCTCGGCATCCACGTCACCGCCGAGCGGTTCTTCCCGGAACTGTGGGAGATCATCACCAAGATTCCGCAGGCGCACCTGTGGAGCGTCGTCGTCGGGGTCGCCACCATGCTGGTGATCGTCGCACTGCGGAGGTTCCTACCGGCGTTGCCGGGGCCGCTGGTCGCGCTGGTGGCCGCCACCGTGGCCGTCGCCTGGGCCGGGCTGGACTCCCGCGGCGTGTCGGTGCTCGGCCATGTCCCCTCCGGACTGCCGGTCCCGCACTGGCCGCAGATCACGCTCGGCCAGTGGGCCGCGCTCATCCCGGGCGCCATCGCCATCTGCGCCGTCACCCTGGCCGACGGGCTGCTCACCGCCCGCCGCTACGCCGAACAGCACCACTACCGGATCGACGCCAACACCGAGCTGCGCGCCTTCGGCCTGGCCAACGCCGCCGCAGGGTTCACCCAGTCGATGACCATCGGCTCCAGCGCCTCGCGCACCGCCGCTATGGACGCCACCGGTTCCCGCTCCCAGATCCCCAGCGTCGTCTGCGCGATCGTGGTCGCCGTCCTG
The DNA here is from genome assembly GCF_052245635.1 of Nonomuraea sp. KM88. Lineage (NCBI taxonomy): Bacteria > Bacillati > Actinomycetota > Actinomycetes > Streptosporangiales > Streptosporangiaceae > Nonomuraea > Nonomuraea sp. KM88. The sequence continues at coordinate 546,354 of NZ_JBQQCC010000005.1, forward strand.
GTCGCGTTCTTCTCCGGGTTGCTCGCCTACCTGCCCAACACCGCACTGGCCGGCATCGTCGCCGTCGCGGTCGTCCGGCTCATCGACGCACGCAAACTGGCCGAGCTGTGGCGGCTGCGCCGCTCGGAGTTCTGGATCGCCGTGGTCTGCCTGCTCGGCGTCCCGGTGCTCGGCTCGCTCTCCGCCGTCATCATCGCCTTCCTGCTCTCAGCCGTGGACGTCGTCCGGCGCGCCTCCCGCCCCGGCACCGCCACCCTGCGACCGGGCGAGCACGGCCGGTACGTACGCGGCCAGGAGGCCGGCCCGCTGACCGTCTACCGGTTCGAAAGCCAGCTCTTCTTCGCCAACACCGACACCTTCAAGACCGAGATCACCCATCTCGCCGACCAGGGCGCCCGGTGGATCGTCCTGGACGCCGAGGCCATCACCGACGTCGACACCACCGGCGCCCAGGCGCTGCGCGAGACCGCCGACATGCTGCGCGAACGCGGCGTCACCTTTGCCGTCTCCCGCGCCACCGGCTCGCTTCGCCGGCTCCTGGCCCGCTACGGCCTGGCCGGGCTCACCTACTACGACTCCAACGAGGCGGCGGCTGCCGCCTACCGGGAGAGTGACCATGGGTAAGGCGTTCGCCGACATGCTGCCCTACACGCTGGGCCTGATCGTCTCACCGTTCCCGGCCGTGGCCGTCATCGCCCTGCTGATCAGCGCGAACGGCCGACCCAAGGCGCTGCTGTTCGAGGTGACCTGGCTGATCATGAGCTGGGTCGTGCTGATCGTTCTCATCATGCTGCTGGGCGCCGCGGGCGTCACCGGACACGCCAAGGCCACCTGGCTCACCTGGCTCGACCTGGCCATCGGCGTGCTCCTGCTGGCGATGGCGTTCGCCGGTATCCGCCGGGCCGCCCGCCGCAGGCAGGGCAAGGCCCCTGAGGTGCCCCGCTGGATCGCCGCCATGGACACGATGACCACCCCGAAGATCATCGGTGTGGCGGCCCTGCTCATCGTGGCCAACCCGGTCAACCTCGCCTCCCTGGCCGGCGGCGCCATCGCCGCCGCCCATGAGCCTCTGACCGCCGGCCGGCAGCTCATCCTGGCGGCCGTGTTCGTCGTCATCGGCAGCATCGGCGTGCTCGCCCCCTACGCCACCGCGCTCACCTCGGGCGGCGACGAGCGGCTCCAGCGCATGCGCGGCTGGCTGATCCAGCACAACGGCGCCCTCACCCTGCTGTTGATCCTGGTGTTCGCCCTGCTGTTCCTCGCCAAGGGCCTGCGCGGCCTGCTCGCCTAGGCATTACGGCGTCACGATCGCGAACGCGGGATCCGGGTCCTCCAGGACGGCGGTCAGGCGGTTCAGGACGTTCATGTCGCCCTCGTGCTCGATGCCGTCGGCCGGCTGGCCGGTGAGCAGGCCGAGCAGTTGCTGCTTGGTGAGCGTGAGCGTCAGGTCCACTGGCTGCGGCGGCGGGTCGGCCTGGTGGATGAGCGCGCCGTTGGACAGCGCGGTGCGGTGGCGCTGGTTCAGATCCGTCAGCCGCCAGTCGATGACCAGACGCTCGTCCCATGCCTTGGGACCGTCGACGCGGATGGCCAGGGAGTCGAAGACCTGCTCGACGGTCAGGGCCGCGATCATCTCCGGCGAGGTGGTGTCGAGGTTGGCCGGCACTACGTCACCGGTCAGCTCCAGCGCGCCGACCAGATAGAAGTTGCGCCAGGTTCCGTTCTCGGCACCCTGGCCGAGCCGGGTGTACACCTCGGCGAGCATCTCGCGGGCCTGCCGGTCGTGTTCATCGGCGAAGACGGCGTGGTTGAGCAGCGAGGCGGCGAACCGCAGGTCGCCGTCGTCGATGTAGCGGCGGGCGAAGGCGAGGACGCCCTCGCGTCCGCCCATGCACTCGACGTAGCGGCGTGCCTGCTCGATGGGCGGATGCTCCCACAGGTGGGCAGGGTTGCCGTCGAACCAACCCAGATAGCGCTGGTAGATGGCCTTGACGTTGTGGCTGACCGAACCGTAGTAGCCGTGGGTGTGCCAGGCCTGCTCCAGCGCGGGCGGCATCCGCATGGCCTCGGCGATCTCGGTGCCCGTCATGCCCTTGTTCAACATCCGCAGCGTCTGGTCGTGCATGTAGGCGTACATGTCCCGCTGCTGCGACAGGAAGCGGACGATATTCTCCTTGCCCCACGTAGGCCAGTGGTGCGAGGCGAACACCACGTCGGCCTGGTCGGCGAACAAGGCGATCGCCTCGGTCAGATAGCGCGCCCAGACGCGCGTGTCACGGACCAGAGCACCGCGCAGCGTGAGGATGTTGTGCTGGTTGTGCGTGGCGTTCTCGGCCATGCACAACGCCCGCCAGGCGGGGATGAGGAAGTTCATCTCCGCCGGCGCCTCGGTACCCGGGGTGAGCTGGAAGACGATCCGTACCCCGTCGAGCGTCTCCTCCTGCCCGGTGTGGGTGATGTCCTTGCTCGGCGGGATGAGCGAGATGGTGCCGGTCGAGGTGGTCATCCCGAGCCCGGTCCCGATCTGCCCTTCGGGCGAGCGGGGCAGTGCAGGACCGTACATGTAGGTGGCGCGGCGGTTCATCGCGGTGCCGGCGTAGACGTTTTCCGACACCGCGTGGTGCATGAACCCCGAGGGGGCCAGGATAGGCACGCTGCCGTCGGTGACGCCGCGCACCCCGCCGAAGTGGTCGGCGTGGGAGTGGGTGTAGATGACCGCGGTGACCGGCCGGTCCCCCCGCCGCTCGCGATAGAGCTTCAGCCCGGCCGCGGCGCATTCGACCGACAGCAGCGGGTCGACCACGATGACACCCTGCTTGCCCTCGACCAAGGTCATGTTCGACAGATCCAGGCCACGAACCTGATAAATACCGTCGGTCACCTCGTACAGGCCCTGCTTGACGCACAACTGCCCCTGTCGCCACAGGCTGGGATGCGCGGTGTCCGGGCACTCCTGCGCCAGGAAGCCGTAGGAGTCGGTGTCCCACACGACACGGCCGTCGGCCCTGACCACCGCGGGACTCAGCGCGGCCACGAACCCGCGGTCGGCGGCCTCGAAGTCCGCCCGGTCATGAAAGGGAAGGTCTGCCATAAATCTGGCCTGCCCGCTGGCGACCCCCCTCCGCCACCACCAGCCGGTACCAACACCCGCCCGTGACCATCTCTTTGACAGCCTCGCGAGGTCGCACCATCAAGCGCATCACCGCGCCGCAGCCTACGGCAAGGCCGGGCAACCGCCGCCTGGAGCTCGACGTCGTCCCACCGCTCAGCCCATGCTGATGTTGACGGCGGTCTGCTGATGAAGGCGAACCGCAACAGCGAGTCCAGGCACGGGACTTGGCGCCTCAGCTCCCGGCCCTGCATCGAACGCCGGGCCTGGCTGCTCCTGCTGACCGCGCTCGGCGTCATCACCCTCCTGATCTTCGCCGTACTCGTCACCGGCCGGCCCCGAGGGGACATCACCTGCGGAGTCAACCTGCATTCGGCTGTGAGCGACGTACCGGCCATTGCCCCGGGCCATCGAGAACTTCGGGCCCAGGGCGACGGTCGTCATAATGCCCACCAGGCCATCAACCAGCTGCCGAACGACCACGACAGAAGCACGGCAGGGACAGCGACATCAACCGCGGCACGTCACACCGAGGGATCACCGCATGCGACCGCCCGGCCAGCAGCCGCCGGGACGGCCACAAGGCCACCGGCGCCAGCAGGGCCGCGCCCGCGAGCGCCAGCCCCGGCAGCCACGCGGGCGCGCCCCGCTCCAGCAGCGCCAGCGGCAGGTACATCATCACGGCCAGGGAGCCGACCGCGAACGCGGTGCCCGCCACGGTAAGCCGCATCAGCGCCGCCGGCGGCCCGCCACCGCCCACCCGCTCCCGCCCGCTGTCTGCGGCCACCGCCTCCGCCGAGCTCACGGGGCAGGAACGTCACCGCGACGACCGCCGCCACCAGGCAGGTGAGCGCGTCGGCGGCCACCAGCCAGCGCACGCCGAGCGGCAGCAGCACCGCCGCCAGGAGCCCCGCAGCCGCCCCGGCCGCCGACAGCGCCACACCCATCACTGCGTACGTGTGATGCCGCCGCTCTCCCGTACTGGCCCGGGCCAGCAACTCCTGCGACGCCGGCTCGTACACCTCGAAGGCCAGCCCCACCACCGCGATCGCCACCAGCACCTGCACCTGGCCGTGAGCCAGGGCGAGGGCGGCCAGCGACAGGCTGGTCGCCACCAGCCCGGCGGCCAGCACCGTGCGCGGCGGGAACCGATCGAGCAGGAACGCCCCCGCCCACCGTGAGATCAGCGCCGTGACCCCGAACAAGGCCAGCGCCACCGCGGCCAGCTCAGGCACGCGCCGCCCCCCGAATCGCCAGCGCGTCATCCTGGCACAAGCCACCGACAAAACAGCCCTTATCCGGCATTACCGGTGCGCGAGAAGAACAGCGTGATGATCGGTCTCGGCCGGGCCGTCCGGGTCGGCGTGCACCGTCGCCGCACGAAGCCGCGGCAACTCGTGGATCAGCCGGTGCTCGGCCTCGACCGCCACGCCGTGCGCCTCGATGAGCGAGGCGTCATGCCGTACGCCGATCTCGACCTCGGCCCGCAGCGCGTGACCGACCCAGCGCAGCCGTACCGCCCCGACCCGCTCCACACCGGGCACCGCCGCCAGGATCGCCTCCGCCTGGCTGATCAGCTTGGGGTCGACCGCGTCCATCAGCCGGTGGTAGATCTCGCGGGCGGCGTCGCGCAGCACGAAGCAGATCGCCACGGTGATCAGCAAGCCCACGATGGGATCGGCCAGCGGGAACCCGAGCGCCGCTCCACCGGCCCCCAGCAGCACCGCCAGCGAGGTGAAGCCGTCGGTGCGGGCGTGCAGACCGTCGGCCACCAGCGCCGCCGAGCCGATCTCCCGGCCCACCCTGATCCGGTAACGGGCGACCCACTCGTTGCCCAGGAACCCGACCACGCCGGCGGCGGCCACCAGGCCCAGCGCCTGCATGTCGCCCGGGTCGATCAGGCGCTTGACCGCCTCATAACCGGCCAGCGCCGCCGACACCCCGATCAGCAGCACGATGACGACCCCGGCCAGATCCTCCGCCCTGCCGTAGCCGTAGGTGAAGCGCCGCGTGGCCGCCCGCCGGCCCAGCGAGAAGGCGATCGCCAGCGGCACTGCGGTCAGCGCGTCGGCGAAGTTGTGCAGCGTGTCACCCATCAACGCCACCGACCCCGACACCGCAACGATCACCGACTGCACCAGCGCGGTGACGATCAGCACCGCGAACGAGATGGCCAGCACGCGCATGCCCCGGCTGCTGGACTCCAGCGCGGTGTCGGTCTTGTCCGCGCTGTCATGACTGTGCGGAGTGATGACATGGCGAAGCTTCGACAGCAACCGCCTGCCCCTGACCTGTTCGTGCCCATGCCCGTGACCGTGCCCATGCCCGTGACCATGTCCGTGCTGCGGGGGACCAACCTCAGCCATCGCGTACCTCTCGCTTGCAATTGACCCAATTGCCGGGATTATATGTAGTCATGTATGCACGCGACAATCAATCAGGTGCGTCACAGCCGCAACAGCAACCGACAAGCGCGCAGGTCGACACGGCCGTCGACGCCTTCCGGATGCTCAGCGACGCCACCCGGCTACGGCTGATGTGGCTGCTGTCCAGCGGCGAGTACGACGTCAGCAGCCTGTCGGCCGCCATCGACGTCGCCCGGCCATCGGTCTCCCAGCACCTGGCCAAACTCCGCCTCGCCGGTCTCGTACAGACCCGGCGCGACGGCCGCCGCGTGCTCTACCGAGCCCGCGACGCCCACGTCCGCGCCCTGATCGGCGAGGCGCTCTTCCACGCCGACCACGAGGTCTCCGGCATCCCCAGACACGACTGACCGGGCCGGGTGACGCCCACCGCGGGTCCAAGCCGCCCCGCACGTCGATGCCGACCCGGGTCAGCTCGGCTCGTGAGCGCCGTCGTGGAAGGGGCGCAGGCCTCCGGCCACATCGGCGCGGGAGAAGGCGTAGCGGCCCAGGAAGTTGATGTGGTCGTACTGGATCGGCGACAGCCGCGCGCACATCTCGTCAGTGACCGGGAACCCCTGCTCACGCAGGTGCTTGATGGCCGCGTCCAGATACAGGCTGTTCCACCAGATGACCGCGTTCAACGCCAGACCCAGACTGCCCAGCTGATCCTCAAGGCCCTCACGGTAGCGCTGGCGCAGCTGGCCCCGGTTGCCGAAGGCGATCTTCCGGGCGAGACGGTGGCGCGCTTCCTGGACGTTGAGCTGGGTGCCGATCATGCGGCGGTAGCCTTCGTCGGCGATGAACTGCAGCAGGTGCAGCGTCTTGAAGATGCGGCCGTAGTGCGCGAATGCCTCGCCCAGACCGGTGGTGCGGCCGTCGGCCGACAGCATCCGGATCAGGTCGTAGGCGCGCACCGTGCCCATCGTCAGCGAGCCGGCCACCCGCAGCATGTCGCCCCAGTGCGCGCGGATCTTGTCCAGCCGCACGGTGTGGCGGGACATGTGCTCCAGCGGCCCGTAGACGGCGCGGGTGTTGGTGCGCCACAGCCGGGTGTCGGCCAGGTCGGCGATGCGCGGGGAGAACTGGTAGCCGCAGATCGCGAACAGGCCCGAGACGATGTCGGAATAGCTGGCGGTGTCGGTAACCACCGTCTCCGGTCTGGGCCCGCCGTCGAGGTTGTGGATGGCGTCCAGGATGAACAGCGAGTCGCGCAGCGTGCCGGGCACCACCAGCCCGCCGATGCCCATCACCTGGTCGTTGACCACGTTCAGCCAGGTCGCGCCGCGCTGACGGCCGAAGTAGACGGGGTTGTGGCCGGTGTGCAGGTTCTGCACCGGCACCACGAAGCGCAACCCGTCGGCAGAGGCGATGTGCCCGCCGCCCCAGCAGGCGACGATGTCGAGTTCGGCCTGGGCGGCGATCAGGCGGGCGTTGGCCGCCGCGATCGTCTCGCCGCGCAGGTAGCCCTGGTCGACCTGGAGCAGCCGGGCCCTCGTCAGCGCGGGTACATTCGGTTTCTCGATCGGGACCAGGCCGACGTTGCACGCCTCGGCCACGATCAGCGCGGCCAGGCTCACCCCGAAGTCCTCCATCGACGCATCAGCGCCGGAGATGTGGGTGAAGTCGCCCGGCAGGCCGGTGCGGTCGAACACCTCCAGCAACAGCTCGGGAAAGTCCAGCCGGGGCAGCATGCCGTCGACCAGGCTCCGCAGCTCCTTCATCAGCGGCGGCTCCTCGGCCGCGCCGAGCTTCTCCAGCTGCAGTCGGCCGCCGACGAACTGCACCGCGGTGTTGGCGCCGAGCCCGTTCAGCACCCGGGCATACGCGCCCTCCAGCGCGCCGGCGAGCTCGGCCAGATGCCCGGCCGGTTCGACCTCCAGCTCCAGCGAGGTGAGGATGCGCAGCCGCGCCTGCTGCCACGCCGCCCCGTCCAGCAGCCGGGCCCGCGGATCACTCCACCGATCGGAGCCTTCGGCGAACACATCGCGCCAGCGCAGCCCATGATGCAGGTGCATAACCGCGCACAGCACGAACGCGGCCTTGTCGATCTGCCCCTCCGGCAGATCCGGGTTGCGGTAGACCAGCGGCCGCCACGACCAGGTGATCAACTCCTCGTGCGCTGCGATATCGCTCGGCGCGTAGCGGCGGCGGCTCTTGGCCATAGCCGCGGCGGTGCGCACCATCGCCAGTACCGCGCTGCCGGCCTCGACCGCGCGGAAGCGGATCACCTCCAGCAGCAGCTCGATGAAGCCCTGCACGGTGCGGTAGCGCTTGACCAGCTCGGCTCGCCATTCGGCGGCTGCGTCATCGTCAGTCGTAGGCACGAACGCCGCGACCGTCTCCACCGCCGAGGCCAGCTTCTCGCGCGGCACCACCTCCTCGATCGCCTTCCACACCTCCACCAGCGACACCAGCCGATCCTCGGTCGCCTCCGGCGCCGACATCAGCACCTCCACCGCCGAGGCCATCGTGCGCGCCGCCTTGCGCAGCTTCGGGAAGGTGCGCAGTTGCTCGGCCTTGCCCGCCCGCTCGGCCCGGGCCAGCAGGTTGGAGGTAATGAGCAGGTCCAGCACGTCCAGGGCGTCATCGACGGACGAGGTCTCCAGGTGCCGCACGGTGGCCAGCAGCGTGGCCGCCTGCCGATCGCCTTCCAGATCTCGCAGCGTCGGAGCCTTGGAGGCCAGCCCGTAGCGGGCCAGCGCCGACAGTTGCACCGCCGGCACCGGGTCCACCCGCACTGCCCCGGCGCCCAAGCCGACGATCTCGGCCACCCGATGCAACTCCGCCACCATCACCCGCCCCGAGGCCCGCGTCGGCGCGGTACGTAGCCGTTCCAGCTCCGACACTCGCCGATCGGCGGGCACCTGCAGCAGATCGGCCAGCCTCGCCCGCAGCTCCGGGCCGGCGCGCTCAGCCAGCGTGCGATACAACCGGGCGTGCTCAGCCCGACGCACTTCACTGATCAGCCGGGTCAGCGTGGTGATCCCCGCGGGCAGCAGAATGCCCTCGCGCAGCATGTGCACCACGGCCCGGTCGAACAACGCCCGCGGCCCCTCGATCGTCGACCACACCCGCGCGGCCAGGTAGTCGCGGACCTCCTGCTCGCGTTTGGAGAACTCCGACAGCTCCAGCAGGCCCCGGATCTCCCAGGCGTGCTCGTAGGCGGTCTTCGGCCGGGTCAGGTACTCCGGCCCGCAGGTGGGATCGATGTCGAGCTGCTCGGCCACGAACTCCAACACGTCCCTGGGCACGTCGAGAGGGTCTTCGGCCAGGAAGGTGCCGAGCATCCGCACGGTGCCCCACTGCAGCGCCCACCCGAGCTTCGTCGCCGGACGGCGCTTGCTCGCCAGTGCCTCCAGCGCTCGGGAATCCAGCCGGAAGAACTGCTCGAGCTCGGCCACCGACACCTCGGGCCGGAACCGTCGATAGCGGGCCACTTGCTCATTCGAGAGGAAATCCACAGGCATGAGCAGGCACGTTAGGGCGCTGCACCAGGGCAAACAGCCGTCGTCACCGAATCGTCGTCGAGATCGACTCTGTAGCGCCAAAATCCGGTCCGATCCTCCCGAAGGCCTTTCGGGCGCTCCAGGTGCGGGACGTGTTCGCCGCGCCGTCGCTGCGCTGGGCCGACCCGCGCGCCCATCTGCTGGACGGCGCTGCGTGGGAGGCGATCAGCGAGGACGTGCTGGCCTCGCTGTCGCTGACCGACCCGGTCGAGGCGCACCTGGACGCCAAGCTGCTGGCGCTGGACGCGGCGTGGAAGCAGATGGCCGGCCGCCTGGCCGAGGCCGGTGACGACGCCCTGGTACGGGTGGTCACCCCGGCCGACGGGCACGCCCGGTTGTCGGTGGAAAAGCTCGGCGCGCTCGGCGAGAGCCCGTCGCTGAAGTGGCTGCGCGGCGCCTGCCAGGCGATGCTGCCGCGCATCGACCTGCCCGAGCTGCTGCTGGAGGTGCACTCCTGGACCGGTTTCCTGGACGCCTACACGCATCTGGCCGACATCTCCACGCGCATGCACGACCGGCCGCGATCGCTGGCGGCTCTGCTGATCAGCGAGGCCGGCAACGTCGGCCTCGCCCCGGTGATCAAGGACGGGGACGAGGCGCTGACCCGCGGCCGGCTCTCGCACGTCGACCAGAACTACGTGCGCGCCGAAACCCACGCCGCCGCCAACGCGACCCTCATCAAGGCCCAGCGCGGCGTGCCGATCGTGAAGCTGTGGGGCGGCGGGCTGCTGGCCTCGGTCGACGGGCTGCGCTTCGTCGTCCCGGTCCAGACGATCAACGCCGCGCCCTCCCCGAAGTACTTCGGCTACAAACGCGGCCTGACGCTCCTCAACGCGGTCAATGATCAAGCAATGCCGCGAAGTTAAGGATGTTCGGGGTTCTTCAAGGGGCTGAGGGTGTGATCGTCGGCACAGTGCGTCGGGGCCGGGTATGGGACGAGACCTCTGCTATGCCGGGGTGGTCCGTCCAAAGATCCGTCCCGGAGCCGAGGTCTCGTTGCTGCCCAAGTCTGCCAGGTCTGTAGTTGTCGAGGTTGTGCGGAGGGTCCAGGTTGCCGGCGGTGTTTTCGCGCCGGGGCATCTGGGCGAGTTGACGCAGGTGGTGCCGTTCGAGCTGGTCGATGCCGTACTGGAGGAAACCGGGACGACCGAGCGGCGGCTGCGGTCGCTGCCGTCGCGGGTGGGTGTCTACTTCATGCTGGCGTTGGGGCTGTTCGAGCAGATGGGCGCCGCGCTGGTGTGGCAGAAGCTGGTCGCGGGCCTGGCTGGGTTGCCGGTTCCGGCCCCGTCGGAGAAAGCGTTGCGGGATCTGCGCCGCCGGATCGGAGCGGCCCCATTGAAGGCCTTGTTCGAGGTGTTGGCCGTCCCGCTGGCGCGACCGTCCACACCTGGGGTGCGGTATCGGCGGTGGCGGACGGTGGCCTTCGACGGGTGCGCGTCCTTGCGGGTCCCCGACCGGGAGGCCAATCGTGGCTGGTTCGGCAGGCTCAAGGCGAGGTTCGGGGTGGCCGGGTATCCGTCCTTGATGCTGATGACGCTCGCCGAGACCGGCACCCGAGGGCTGCTCGGGGCGATCTTCGGCCCCTCGGCGACGGGTGAGCGTGCTTACGCGATGAGATTGGCGCCGCTGCTCGGCCCGGACATGCTGCTGCTGGCCGACCGCGGTCTCGATGGCAACGACCTGTTGGAAGCGGTGACCCAGACCGGTGCGCAATTCCTGGTCCGGGGCAGGACCGACCGGCGGCCGCCGGTTCTGGCCCGGCTGCGCGACGGCTCCTACCTGACCCGGATCGCCGGCCTGAAGCTGCGGGCGATCGAAGCCGACATCACTGTGACCGGCGCGGACGGCACCGTCGTGACCAGCACCTACCGGCTCCTGACCACCCTGACCGACCCACACACCGACCCCGCCGCGACGCTCGTGGCCTTGTATCACGAACGCTGGGAGATCGAATCGGCCTACTACGCGCTGCGCCACACCCTCCTGCACGGGCGAGTCCTGCGCTCCAAGGACCCCGCCGGGATCGAGCAGGAGATGTGGGCACTGCTGGCCCTCTACCAGGCCCTGCGCCACGCCATGGTCACCGCGGTCGAGAGCATGCCGGGCACCGACCCCGACCGGGCCTCCTTCACCACCGCACTGGCCGCCGCCCGCGACACTGTCACCGCAGCCGCCGGCGTCCTGCCCACCCCCGACACTGGACGGATCACCACCGCCGTCCTGACCAGCCTGCTCCCACCCCGCCGGCCACGCTTCAGCGCTCGCACCGTCAAATCCGGTATCTCCCGCTACCACACCTGGAACGGCGGAAACCGCCCCCTGGCCAGCACGAACATCACCAACATCGCGATCATCATCATCGGCCAAGGCGCCCCAGCCCAGCCACACGATGACGACACCCCCGCCACCTATCCTCCGGGCCCCACGATCGTCCTGGCCATCATGCAGGCCACACCAGAACACTCCTGGCGCGCCCGCGATCTCGCCCGAACTCTTGGGATCAGCGGCAAGAAACCCCTCGACGCCTTCTGTACCCGGATGGCGAAATGGGCCAGCCAAGGACTCCTCACCAAGACCGGCCCCGCAACCTACAAGATCTCATCCCGGACCTTGACAGACCAGCAAGATCCTTAACTACGCGGCATTGAATGATCAAGTGATGGGGATCGGGCAGATGGTCGTGCCGGGCACGCCGCGCGACTCCCTGTACATCCTCGACACCCTGATCAACATCGACGCCGGACCCCAGCCCGAGGTCGTCACCACCGACCAGGCCTCCGAGTCGGACATGGTGTTCAGGATCTTCTCCATGCTCGGCTACCGGTTCGCGCCGCGCTTCGCCGACCTGGGCAACCAGCGGTTCTGGCGGGCCGATCCGCCCGACGGGAGCACGCCGACGTACGGACCGCTGGACGCGATCGCCCGCAACAAGATCAACCGGCAGAAAATCGCTACACATTGGTCGGACATGACCCGGGTCGCCGGATCGCTGGTCACCAACCAGGTCCGCGCCTACGACCTGCTGCGCATGTTCGCCCGCACCGGGCGCCCGACCCCGCTGGGGCAGGCGTTCGCCGAATACGGCCGCATCGACAAGACCCTGCACCTGCTGTCCATCCTGGACCCGATCGACGACACCTACCGGCGCAAGCTGAACAAACAGCTCACCGTGCAAGAGTCCCGGCACCGGCTGGCCCGCAAGATCTGCCACGGCGCGAGCGGGCAGATCCGGAAGGCTTATCGGGAGGGCCAGGAGGATCAACTCGCCGCGCTCGGCCTGGTCGTCAACGCGGTCACGCTGTGGAATCGAGGTATTTGTCGGCCGCCGTCGACCAACTGCGGGCCCAGAGCGTGCCGGTCAAGGATGAGGACGCCGCCCGGCTCAGCCCGCTCGGCCACGCCCACGTCAACGTCCTGGGCCGCTACGCCATCGCCTCCTCCGCCCCGGCCGAAGGCCTGCGCCAGCTCGGCGAGATCCCCGACCTGCCCGACGGCGAGGGCACGGTGGAGGAAGAGGGCGTGTAGAGCTTTGGCTTTGCGGCGGCTGTCACCCCTCCCGGATCCGGCGAATCGTCCGCGGCGGGCGGCCTGGCTGCGCGATTGCGGCCCTCTGCCGGTCTTTCAGAGGGCGAGGACAGGCACCCGGCCTTCGACACGTCGTCGACGAGCTGGACAAAGGCGAGCAGGAGGTGGGGGTCGTCATCGTCGAGCTCGTCCTCGGGACGTGCGCGGAGGCCGGCAGGTGCCGCCTATCCGTCAGGCCGACGCCGCGCCGAAGGCGTCGGCGTGGTCGGCGACCCACTGTGCGTAGGTGAAGGGCGCTCGGCCGGTGACCTGTTCGACCGTCGGCAGGACCTCCGTGGGCTTGCCGACTCTCGCTGTGAGCAAGTTGACGTAATCGTCGATCCCCGGGGCAGGCATGCCGGCGCGGGCCATCTCGTCCCGGAACCAGTCCTCGGACTGCTCTTCCCACCGCAACGGCCGCCCGATGGTCTCCGCGATGACGCGCACGCGGTCGATCTGGGTCAGCGACTGCGGTCCGGTCACCGAGTACCCCTCGCCGGCACGCCCATCGAGGAGGCTGCGGACGGCGACCGCGGCGATGTCGCGCGGGTCGATCGGGGCCGTCTCGGCGTCGCCGTAGCGTCCGCGTACGACATCGCCCTCGATGATCTGGGGCGCCCAGACCAGGTCGTTGGTCGTGAGCCCGTCGGGCCGCACGAAGGTCCACGCCAACCCGGACGCTTCGACGGATCGTTCGAGCCGCAGGTGCACCTCGCCGACCCAGCCGGGCTCGGGCCACGTGACGGACACCGAGGACAGCATCACGACATGCCGCAGGCCGGCTCGCTTGGCCACGTCGAGGAATCCGTCGATCCCCTGGAAAACGGGGAACAGGAAGGCCCGCTCGATGCCGGACAGTGCCTCAGACAGCGTTTCCGGCTGGGTCAGGTCGCCGGTCACGACCTGGACCTGGTCAGGGAACGCATGGCCGCTGGGGTTGCGGGTCATGACGCGGACCTTCTCACCCTCCTCCAGGAGTTGGCGGACGACGTGGGAACCGACGTTTCCGGTGGCACCGGTTACCAGGATCATGGTGGGGATCTCCTTTAGTTTCTTGGTTTCTTTGAGCCGGGGGCCGGTCGGTGACGATCGCGTCACTCGACCAGCCGTCCGGTGGATTCGAGGTCAGCGGTAAGTTCCACGAGGCGCGTGGATCGTTTGCGCGGCGTCCTGACGACCATGAGACGCCGGCGACCCGATCCCTGTGACATTGCGGTCTCCCATCAGACGCACGCCGAACGGTTACCTCGGCACCTTCGGTCGCGTCATGACCATGACGGAATTCGCGCGAGGAAGGTAACAACATGGCCGGATCAGGTCCTCACGAAGCACTGGCGGGAGCCTTCGAACAGCAGCGCGAGCGCCTGGTGGCGGTCGCCTACCGGATGCTGGGGTCGCGGGTGGACGCCGAGGATGCGGTGCAGGAGGCGTGGATGCGGCTGGCGCGGCAGGACGCGGCCGGGATCGACAACCTGGCCGGCTGGCTGACCACGGTGGTCGGCCGGGTCTGCATCGACGTGCTGCGCTCGCGTAAGAACCGGGCCCAGCTGTCGTACGACGACTGGCTGCCCGAGCTGGTGGTGACGGTGGACGGCGGGGCGGCGCCCGAGGAGGATGCGGTGCTCGCCGAGTCGGTCGGGCTGGCACTGCTGGTGGTGCTCGACGCCCTCACGCCTACCGAGCGGCTGGCGTTCGTCCTGCATGACATGTTCGCGGTGCCCTTCGCCGAGATCGGCGAGATCATCGGCCGGTCCGCCGACGCGACCAAGATGCTCGCCAGCCGGGCCCGCCGGAAGGTGCAGGGCACGTCGCGGCCGGAGGAGGAGCCGCGGCGGCAGCGCGCCGTGGTCGACGCATTTCTTGCCGCGGCTCGGAACGGGGACTTCGAAGGGCTCGTACGGCTGCTCGATCCGCAGGTGACCTGGCGCACGTACCACCCGCAGGGCGTGCTGACCACGGTCGGGGCGGCCGAGGTGGCCGGTCCGGTCCTGCGCGGCATGCGGTCGATGACCTCGGCGCTGGCGGTTCTGGTCAACGGCGAGCCCGGGTTCGTGGTCTGGGGTGCGAAAGGCAAGGTGCTCGGCGTGGTGGGGTGCACCGTGGTCGACGGCCGGATCGTCGAGCTCCTGACCGTGAGCGACCGCAAGCTCCTCGACGCCATGAATCTGCCCGCGCGACCCGAGTAGCGCACGTCTGCCGCATGGGGTTGTTACGTCTTGGTGGGGTGCTTCGTCGTAGTGGTGCAAGTATCCGAAGACGAAGGAGATTGAGATGGAAACCCGGATCAACCCCATGGTCAACGAGGTCGGGTCGAAGTGGGCCAAGTACATCATCTCGTCGAACAAGGTCATCACCGACTCGGCACTGCCGAAGGCGGTGCAGGAGCTGGTGAAGATCCGCGCCAGCCAGATCAACGGCTGCGGCGGCTGCCTCGACATGCACACCAAGGACGCCGCGGCCGCCGGCGAGAGCATGGTGCGGATCAACCTGGTCGGGGCATGGCGGGAGACGACCGTCTACACCGAGGCGGAGCGGGCGGCGCTGGAACTCACCGATCAGGGCACCCGCCTCGCCGACTCCAGCGGCGTCACCGATGAGGCGTGGGCGAACGCGGCGAAGCACTTCGACGAGGATCAGATGATGGCTCTGGTGGCCCTGATCTGCACGATCAACGCCTTCAACCGGCTGAACGTGATCACCCGGACGCCCGGCGGCGACTACCAGCCCGGACAGCAGTTCATCTGACGCGGACATTCCCCCTCAGGCTCTCAGGCGGACCCGGGACCCCGGGTCCGCCCCGCGGCCGCCACCCCCAGACACTCTGCCAAAGAGAAGACTCATGAACATCGCACTGTGGATCATCACCGGCCTGCTGACCGCCCTCTACCTGTTCTCCGGCTTCGGGAAGCTGTTCGTGCCACGGGAGAAGATGGCCCAGATGGCCAACGCCGCGCGCTGGGTCCTCGACTTCAAGCCCGGCACCCTTAAGGCCATCGGAGCGCTCGAGGTCCTCGGTGCCGTGGGCCTGATCCTGCCCGCCTTGCTCGGCATCGCGCCGGTACTGGTACCGCTGGCGGCCAGCGGCCTGACGCTGCTCATGACCGGCGCCGTGATCATGCGGATCCGCCGTGGCGAGACCAAAGCCGCGCTGGTGGACGGGAGCTACCTTGCCCTGGCCGCCTTCGTGGCGATCGGCCGCTTCGCACTGGAACCCTTCACCGGCTGACCGACCCGTCACCGGGCGGGATGCGGACCGCGATCCGCTCCTGCGGGCGGGCGCACTCGCCGAAGGGCAGCGACAGGGCAGGGCGTGATCGATGAGCTTCTGTGCGCCCTGGTCGGCGACATGACCGGGCGGCTGCGGTGAAGGTAGCCAGGGATGACCACGAGCAGCGCTGGCTGAAGAGCGCGCCGTCGAACGGCTGACGCGACTCAGTCGATCCCTTCCGAAAAGGGTCAATGCGCCCGAGATCGCGAAATGCCCACGGGAGCGTCTGGCTCCTCGCACCAATCAACATGCATTACATGCCTGAGAAAGATCATCTTACTCTGACCTGCGAGAAGAGTCCAAGAACCCAACGATGGGCTGCGCACTCATTCCCGCTTTCACTACGGTTCTCCCATGAGCGAAGACACGACGACGGCGCGGATGCGCGCGATCATTCAGGAGTCCGCGGGCGGCCCCGAGGTGCTGACACTGGCCGAGGTTGACCGTCCTGAGCCGATGCCGACGGAGGTCCTGGTGCGGGTGCACGCGGCCGGCGTCAACCCCACGGACTGGAAGTCACGGACGGTCGGCAGGCTGCTGGGCGACCCGCCCGCCATCCTCGGCTGGGACGTGTCCGGGGTGGTCGAGGCCGTGGGCCTCGGAGTCACCCGCTTCCGGCCGGGTGACGAGGTCTTCGGCATGCCCCGCTTCCCGCACAAGGCGGGCGGCTACGCGGAGTACGTGACCGCCCCGTCGCGGCACTTCACCCGTAAACCGGTTGGCCTCGACCACGTGCACGCCGCGGCGCTGCCGCTGGCGGCGCTCACCGCGTGGCAGGTCCTGCACGACACCGCGAACGTGCAGCCGGGCCAGCGCGTGTTGATCCATGCCGCGGCCGGCGGGGTCGGCCACCTGGCCGTGCAGCTCGCCAAGCATCTCGGCGCGTACGTGATCGGTACCGCTCGTGGGTCCAAGCACGCCTTCGTACATGCGCTGGGCGCCGACGAGGTGATCGACTACACCGAGGAGGACTTCGCCGAGACGGTCCGCGACGTTGACCTGGTCATCGACAGCATCGGCGGCGACTACGGGGCGCGTTCCCTGCAGACGTTGCGGAACGGCGGCACTCTTGCCCAGCTCAACCCGGAGCCTGACGAGGACCTCCTTCGCCAGGCCGGGGAGCGCGGCATCTGGGCGGGCTTCGTCCTCGTCGAGCCGGACAACGCCGCGATGGCGACGATCGCCGAGCTGGTCGAGGCGGGACGGCTGGGTGTCGAGGTCGACACCGTCCTGCCGTTCGAGCAGGCGGCCAAGGCACATGAGCTCGGCGAGACCAACCGAACCACCGGAAAGATCGTGCTCACTGTCGCCGGATGACCGGCGGCGGAACACCGCCCACTGGGTTGCCGGCTTCGAGCTGTGGATGGGATGCGGGTGTCACGTTTGCCCGCTGACCCTTAATCAGTTTCCTGGTCCCCATCGCCGCCCGCAGCGTCTGATGACGGCCACGCTGATGTACGTGATAATTGGCTATTATCACGTACATCAGCGCCGAACGATCACGGTCGAGCTGGGGATCCGTCTCGGCGGCCGATGCGCGACTCGGGCACGTTATCCGGTACATCGCGCCCGCGTCGGGTAGCGACCGGTGAGCGCGGCCGCCAGCCGGAAGGTCACCGCGCTGCGCGGCAGCGGCGTCACCCTCGTCGAGGCTGCCGACGAGTTCCTCGGCACACACCGGGCCGCCAACCCCAACACCCACCGCGCCTACACCTCGGCGATCGACCGGACCATCGCGCACATCGGCGGCGGCTCCCGCCGCCTAAGCGAGGTCGCCGACGCCGAGATCGGCGACGCCCTCGCCTCCCTATGGGGTGGGTGCGCGCCGGCGACGTGGAACCGCAACCGGGCCGCCGTCTCCTCTTGGCTGGCGTGGTGCTCCACGAAGAAGCGGTGGGCGGCCCCGTCGGTCCCGGCAGAGGCCGAACGGCGCCGCGAGAACGTCGACCACACCAAATCCGTGGCCAAGACCAAGCTGGAACGGCTGCTGTCACGCCGAGACATCCCGCTGCGCGACAAGACGCTATACCGGATGTTGTACGAGAGCGCCGCCCGCGCCGCCGAAATCCTCTCCCTCAACGTCCAGGACCTGGAGAACCGAAAGGCGCCGCTGACCTCCAAAGGCGGTGACACCGAATGGGTCTACTAGGACGCAGGCACCGCTCGTCTCCTACCCCGCCTCCTGCGGCTTCCCGACGGCCACCCGGACGGACCTGTCCGTACTCGAGGGCCGCTCTTCCTCGCCGACCGTAGCCCCGTTCCCGCCAGGCGGCCCGGGCCCGAGCACATTTGCCCGCACACCGGCCGTCCCCGTCTCGGCTACGACCGCCTCCGCGTTCTCATGGACAAACACCTCGGCCTGGATCCTCACCAGCTCCGGCATTCAGCCGCCACCCATCTCGGCGAGGCCAAGGTGCCGCTGCAGCTCATCATGGCCAAGACACGGCACAAGAACCCGCGCACCGCCATGCGCTACACCCGCCCAGGCAGCGAAGCCGTTGCCGAGATCACCGCCATCCTCGGCCCGCCCAAACGCAGCCACTAACGGGCCCCAGCCAGGTCTTCATCCACCTCGCCGTTCCCCCCGGTATCAACCCCCGCCGAAGCGTCCAGCTAAGTTACTCACGGGTACCGCCAATGGCTGTCCGCAGGTTCCTCAACCCCGGAATCAGACCCAGCAACGAACACGAGAACTGGAGCCGTGGATCCAAGCTCAGAGGCGTGCTGCGCGTTCTAGGAGGCTTGCCAGAGCGGCAGGTTCCTGAACGGCCGATACTGGCGGAGCTCCGTCAATGACGAGTGCTGGCACGCCTCGGATTCCCCTCTGGGCGGCGCGGCGTTCATCGGCTCGGACTTCACTGGTGAACGCGTCGCCGGTCAAGAGATCACCTATGTGGGCGAGATCAAGTCCGGCCTCTACGCCGAGCGGACAAGGTCCCTCGCGGATCGCGCGAGGTTGATCTGCTCCGTCCGATCGTGACGATCCCTGACGGGTCGCGTGGGCACCTGCTTAAGAATCCCGATTATGACGAAGGACTCCGCGCGCTCTATTGACCGGACCAAGGCGTAGATGTCGCTCTGATTCCTGGCAGCAGAGCCGCAACGAACTGTTCGGCTTTCTCCCCGTCTATAGGTCCTCGACTCGCTGGCCTTCGCCGACGCCGGTGTTGGTGACGCCGGGGACGGCCGAGCGCTCGGAGGTGAGCACGATCGTGTTGTGCGTGGTCACCAGTTCGGCAGGGATGTCATTGTCGGCCACGACCAGCTGAATCCGGTCCTTATATGCCTCGGCGAGGGTGGCCAGGCGGGTATAGATGCGGCGGCCGAGTTCGCGGTCCTGATCGACGGTGCCGATCGCTTTACGCGGGGAGTCGATGATCAGCAGGCTCGGCAGCAGGACGTCGGGATGGTCGAGCGCGGCGGCTCCCGCGAGCCGCTCTTCGGTAACGATCGGCCCCTGTTGACCGACGCGTCTCAGACCGCCTGCGGTCTCGTTGCGGACACCGTCTCCAACGAGGCCGCCCAGGTCAGAGGCCCGCAACGATCAGCGGCTCAAGATAATGGTCGCTTGTGAAACAGCCCGTCCCGGCTGGGAACATGCTGGGCGTCCGTTGTTTCATAGGTCGGTGCAAAACCTTGGACGGGTGAAACGCACCCATGAAACGATCTCGGAGTGCATGACGACGACTTTCTCCGCGTGGAGGCCCACGACTGCCCGATGTCCTCCTGCGCCGCCCCGGCCGGCTCGCCGTGCCGCACCAGCAAGGGCAAGGTCGCCACCCAGTACCACACCGCCCGCTTCCGGCTCGTGCCCGCTCTGGCCAAGGCGCTCAACGTGCCGACCCCGGCGTTGCGCAGACCGGGATCGGCCTGGACGGAACTGCCCCGCGCCGCCGCCGAGACCCAGACGTCCGGGTACGCCAAGATCGGCTACGCCCGTGCCTCGACGCTGCGGCAGTCGCTGGATACCCAGCTCGACTCCCTCAAGGCGGCCGGAGCGAGCCGGATCTTTTCGGAGAAGATCTCCACCCGCGCCACGAGGCGGCCCGAACTCGAGCGGGCCGTGGACCTGGCCCGCGAGATGCGCGCCTCCGGCATCGCCGTCACCCTGGTCGTCCACGAGCACAAGCGACTTGGCCGCGGCCTGGCCCTGGCCGAGCTCGCCGAACAACTGCGCGCCGCAGGCGTCGCCCTGGAGTTCTTCACCGGCGAGCTGCAAGGAAGCCATGATCCGTCCGGCGTGGTGTTCACCGTGCTGGCCGCCCTGTCGGGGATGGAACGCGAATACATCCGCGACCGCACCCTGGAAGGTCACGAGTCCGCCCGTAAGAACGGCAAGGCTATCGGCGGCGCCACCGTCACCGACCCCGCCATGCTGTCCATGGCCCTGCATCTGCGCGACCAGGGCCTCAGTCTCCGCGAGATCGCCGCCCGCCTCGTTATCACCCAGGGCAAGAAGAAGGGCCGGCGCCCCTCACCCGCCACCGTCCTGCGCACGCTGCGCGACCACGACGAACAGAACGCGCCGAAGACACGGACGTGAGCGCCGAGCCCGTGGCTCACCACCGTAATTGAACCGAGACCCTCATCCACAGGACCTTCGTTACCGCAGGTCAGACGGTAATTCGTTGGGAATTTCTTCAGTGCTACCGGGACCCCTACGAGGGGAAGCCCAATGTGCGATTCCCTCCGTCATGGGGGCGCCGAAGGTCGCGCTGCGGCTGAATCCGAAACCGGTCTCGCTGATGCGTATCAGCCGCCTGGTCGACTCTCTCGAAGGGGTCGAAAGACGTCGTGTACGCCCGCAGCAACCGCGCCCTCGTGGGCAAGGTGACCTGGTCGGGCAGCGTACGGAACAAGCGGACGGGCGCCACCCTGCCGCTCGACCACATCAACCACCCGCCCGAGGTCCCCGTCGGCACGGCGCCGGGCGCCGTCGTCAAGTTCACCCCCAAGTTCGCCTCCGCCACCCCGTCCGGACCCGGCGTGGAGGTCATCCTCGACGCCCAGGGCCGCGTGACCGAGACGTCCAGCACCCGCGGCACGAAGCTCACGCAGGACCAGACGTCCCTCCAGGCCGCCGGCCGCGAAGCCGCGGCCCTGCTGCGGGTGGCGGCGGGCGGCTGCCTCACCGAGACCTCCACCCTGACCGGCGAGGACGACCGCGAACTCCCGGCGGGCGACACGCTCTTCGCCGTGACCGGCCGCCACCGCCTCCTGGCCGATGGCCAGATCGCCGTCCCGCCCGGCACCGGCGGCCTCTTCGGCAGCAACCCCCGCGCCATCGTCGGCACCACCGAGGACAAGAAGATCGTCCTCGCCACGATCGACGGCCGGATGTCCACCAGCGTCGGCACCACCCTCAAGGAGAGCGCCGCCGTCGCCAAGGCACTGGGCATGCACGACGTCATCAACCTCGACGGCGGCGGCTCCGCCACCATGTCCCTCAAGGGCCGACTCATCAACAAACCCTGCGACTCCAGAGAACGCGCGGTAGGCGACGCTCTCATCTTCGTCGACTCCCCCTACCGGCCCCGCTGACCCGTCAGCCCTTCTCCGCGCCCGCCGTCAACCCCGACACCATCGCGCGCTGGGCCGCGAAGAAGCCGATCAGGACCGGCACCGTGATGGCGATCGACCCGGCCATGAGCACGGTGACCGGCACGTCGAACTGGGCGAGCTGCGACACTCCGAGCGAGACGGTCCAGCGCTCGCGGTCGTCGATGAGGAAGAGCAGGGCGTACAGGTACTCGTTCCACGCGATCATGAAGATGTACAGGCCGGTCGCCGCGATCCCGGGCATGGTCATGGGCAGCACGATCCGACCGATGATCTGCATCCGGCCGGCTCCGTCGATCGCCCCGGCCTCCTCCACGGAGACCGGGACCGACTCGAAGTAGTTACGGAGCATGTAGATCGCCAGCGGCACGGTCGTCGCCATATAGATGATCACAAGGCCGACGAGCGACCCGCGCAGGCCGAGACGGCTGAAGAGCACGTACAGCGGCACCGCCAGGGCGATGCCCGGCAGCACGTACACCGAGAGGAACAGCGCGCCCACGGCGCCCCGGCCGCGGAAGCGCAGCCGCGCCGTCGCGTAGGCGCCGAGCACGCAGACGGCGAGGGTCGCGAGAGTGGTGAGCGCGGAGAGCACGAACGAGTTCACCATGAACCGCAACAGGTCGAACCCGCCCTCCTCC
The DNA here is from genome assembly GCF_052245635.1 of Nonomuraea sp. KM88. Lineage (NCBI taxonomy): Bacteria > Bacillati > Actinomycetota > Actinomycetes > Streptosporangiales > Streptosporangiaceae > Nonomuraea > Nonomuraea sp. KM88. Next base: position 568,406 of record NZ_JBQQCC010000005.1, read on the forward strand.
CGGCCGCGCAGCGCCGTCGAGTACGCCGACAGGTCGAAGGTGCCCGGCAGGATCGCGAGCGGATCAGCGGCGACGTCGGCGAACGACCGCAGCGACAGGCCGATGGCGTACAGCAGCGGGAACGCCGCGAAGACCACGATCACAACGATGACGACGACGCGGACGACGCCGGCGACCGCTTCGCTCCCGGACATACGGCTCATGATGCGGCCTCCCGACGTCGCTGGAGCACGAGGTAGGCGGTGATGAAGACGGCGAGGATGAGCGTGATCGCCACACCCACGCCCGAGGCCGACCCGATGTCGGACCGTACGACCAGCTCGTTGTAGACCCGCACGGCCAGCACCTGGGTCCCGGCGGCTCCCCCGGTCAGCAGGTAGACCTCGTTGAACGTCTGGAAGGTCCAGATGAAGCGGAGTAGCAGCAGGATCGAGACCACGCCGGTCAGCTCCGGCAGGATGACGTACCGGATCCGCTGCCACGGCCCGGCCCCGTCCAGCACCGCGGCCTCCTCCAGGGTGCCTGGCACGGCGTGCAGCCTCGCCGCCACGAACAGGTAGGCCAGCGGGAAGGTGTGCCAGACCAGCACCAGGATCACGCTGCAGAGCGCGAGCGGGATCTCGACGCCGAGCACGGTGATGTCCGGCGTGGTGAGGAACGCGATCGGGGCGTCCCAGCCGAGCAGCCGGGTGCCCACCGCGTTGACGAAGCCGTACTGCGTGTTCAGCAGGCTGCGCCAGGTTTGCGTGGAGGCGACCACCGGCAGCACGTACGGCACCAGCACGAGGGCACTCACCAGCGCCCGCCCGCGGAACGGCCGCCGCAGCGCGACCGCGGTCACCGAGCCGAGCGCCACCGACAGGACCGAGGTGGCCAGCGACAGCACCACGGTGGTACGCAAGGACGTCCAGAAGCCCTCCGAGCGGAAGAGCGCCAGGATGTTCTCCGGGTTCAGCCCGAGGTCGGTCAGGGTGAGGCGGGGCAGCTGAACGAGCTTGATGTCCTGGAACGCCAGCACCAGCACGGCGAGAAACGGCAGGACCACGACGGCGAGCACGACCGCCGTCGTCGGGGCGACGAGGAGCCAGCCGGCCCTGGCCTCCTGCCGGGCGCGCGAACTGCGCCGGGCAGGACGCGGGGTGCCGGTGGCGGTGGTGCGTGCGGTCACTCAGTCTCCTGCTGGACCGCCTCGGCCGCGGCGGCGAGACCCTCGGCCACCTTGGCCGGGTCTCCCGCGGAGAACAGGTCGCCGATGTTCTGCGGCACCACCTGCTGCTGCGTCACCAGGGAGGCCAGCAGCACGTCGTCGGTGCCGGCGCCCCAGCGCACGTAGTTCTCCGAGCCCGTCGCGACCTGCTGGGCGACCTCGTCGCCGTACACCTCGGCGGTCGATCCGCCCTGGCCGCCGGCGCCGAGCGGGAGCTTCGACCACGCGTCGATGTACTCGGTCGGGTTCTCGGCGGTGCCGAGACGGACCGGGACCCGCCCGACGGTGGCCATGGCCAGCGAGTCCACGTAGCCATCGGTCATGAGGAACTCGACGTAGTCCTTGGCCGCCTCGGTCTGCGCCCCGGTCGGGATCGACAGCTGCAGCACCGTGCCGAACTGGACCGGCTCGGTGCCGTCCGCGCCGGTGAGCGAGGTGACGACCCCGGTGTTCTGGGCGAGGAAGCCGGGGTCCTCCTTGCACTCGGGGCAGGTGGGCGGGTTGGCCTCGTCCAGGCCCGCGACCTCGTCGAGGATATGCGAGGAGAACATGAGCATCGACGCCTGGCCGCTCAGGTAGGCTGAGCGGCCGGCTTCGACGTCGAACTGGGCGCCGCCGTTGGTGGCCGCCATCCGCTGGTACACCTCGAGCGCGTGCACGCAGGCGGGAGAGTCGATCGTGACCTCGCCGCCGGCGACCAGTTGGCACCCGTTCGGCAGCACGGACGCCTCCAGCGTCTCGCCGAGCCAGGCGTTGCCCGGCTGGTTGCCCAGCGCGATGCCGCCCTTGCCGTCGGTCGAGAGCTTCTCGGCGGCCGCGGCCAGGTCCTCGATCGTCTTCGGGGCGTCCAGGCCGGCGGCCTCGAACAGGTCGCTGCGGTAGAGGTAGAGGTAGCCCCAGCCGTCCATCGGGACGCCGGACGGCTGGCCGCCGATTTCGATCATGCGCATGGCGCCCTCGGCGAAGGTCTCCTCGCCCAGCCCGGCGATCACCTCGGCGGCCGCCTTCTGGTCGAGGATGCCCTGGTCGACCCAGCTGGCGGACTGCTCCCAGCCGTGCAGGATCACGTCCGGCACCTCGCCGGAGGCGACGTTGGCCAGCAACGTGGTGTTCTGGTCGGGACCGGCGAGCGGCACCACCTCGACCTCGATGCCGGTCTTCGCGGTGAAGCGCGCCGCGATCTCCTCCTGGGCGGTCACCCGCTCCGGGGTCGTCTGCCCCGTCCAGAACGTGAGCTTCGTGACCTCCTCGGCCGCTCCCTCGTTCGGCGTCCCGCCGGAACAGCCGGCGAGCATCACCGCGGCGGCCGCGCTCAGCGCGAACGCCCTGGTCCGATGCCTCATGTCATCTCCTCTCGTCGGCCGGCTCCGTGCCGGCCGGTGCTCCCGCGTCCCGCTCGGGGCCCGTCGTGGCGCGCGCCAGCAGGCGGCGCGCGGTCGCGACGACATCGCCGGTCGGCATCGTCGCGTGATCGTGCGGCCCGGCGACCCAGGCGTCCTCGATCGCGGCGACGCGCTCGCGGTACTGGGCCAGGCGCTCGTCGGTCAGGGCCCGCTCACCGTCGGAGAGTTCGGCGAGCAGCGCGAACCAGGCCGCCCACCGGGGCCGGTACAGCCCGCCGAGCAGGCCCGCCCAGTGCCGGCCCGAGTAGTCGTGCAGGCCCGAGCCTGGCCGGCCCCAGACGGACAGGATCCGGCGCGCGTCGCGGCCCAGGACGTCGCGCTCTTCGGCGTCGTCACCCCACTCCCGCGCGGCCCGCACCCATGCTCCGGTCAGGCGGTCGGCCCGCGTGCCCGCGAGCTCCTCCAGCCCGTCCAACGCGGCGAGGACCTCGGCCGCGGCCCGCTCGACACCGGCGCGGTCGCCCGCCCTCGACGCGCGGACCGCGGCGCGCACCGGCGCCCGCACACCCTGTGCGACCACGTGGGTCACCACGTCGGCGAGGTCGCCCGCCCACGGGCCGTCCGGCCCGAGCCGCTCGGCCGCGTTGGCCAGCAGTTCCGCCGCTCTGGCCAGCTCGGGCAGGTCGCCCTCGACCCGCGGGTCCGCCTCGGCGTCGATGTTCGCCGACGGCGGCCGGTCCGGGCCGAGCTCCTCCCCCGCCAGGCGCTGGCTGCGGAAGGGCACGTCGGAGTCCCAGGGCCGGGCGATCACCGGCGACGGGATCGACCGGGTCGCGCCGGGGCCGTAGAGCGTCGCGGCCAGGATCCGCCAGGCCTCCAGCGCCGCCCCGTGGACGTCCTCGCCGGCGCTGGCCAGCCGATAGCGGCGGATCACGAACCCGGCGAGCCACGCCTCGACGTCGTCCGGCGGATCCCAGGGAAGGGTGGCTGCCAGCTCGTAGAAAGCCGGGTTCTGCTCCGTGGCCTCGGGGACGAGGCCGAAGCCACGGAGCCGGGCACGCTGCGGGGACGCCTCCACCCGGCGCCACTCCCGGACGAGCCCCCGCAGGTCGCCGTGGAGGGAGAAGCGGCCGCCGAAGTTGTGGATCGCGCACCAGGCCCACGGCCGGTCGGTGATCCCCCGGCTGTCGTCCCACACGGGCGCGTGCTCGGCCCAGAGGTCCAGCAGCAACATCCGGTCGGCCGGCACGTCCCGTACGAAGGCGGCGATGCGGTCGGCCGTCCAGAAGGCACGCTTGAAGTGGAACGGCCAGGCCTGCATGACCCAGGTTGCGTCCGGGTCGGCCCGCCGCAGCCCGCGCCAGATCGTCGCGCCGAGCCGGGCGAGGTAGTCCGGGTCGGCCGACGGCGGGACGGACTCGATGAGCGGGTCGGCGGCGTACAGGTGGTCGGTCCCGAGCAGTGCGCGCTGGTGGCGCGCCACTGCCGCGGCGACCTCGTCGAACGCGGCGCTGCCCGGCTCGAGCAGAGCCGTCGAGAAGTCCTGCCAGGTGGTACGGCGCGAGCCCGCCCCGCCGAGCGCGTCGGGCACATGGCCGCCGAACGCCGGCAGCACCGGGGTCATGCCGAGTTCGCGCTGCCGGGCCAGGACGCGGCGGGCCAGCTCGAGCCGCCGCTCGGGCCAGCGTCTGGGCAACGGCCCGCCCCAGGAGCTGGTGGAGCCCATCAGCGTCCACGGCAGGTAGGGGGCGCCGCCGAGCCAGGCGGCGATCTTGCCCGTACCGGCCCCCAGCTCGGCGAAGGCGGCCGCGAGCACGGCCTCGTGCCCGAGCACCATCAGCGGAGCGTTGATCCCGTGCAGCGCCATCCAGTCGATCTCGCGCTCCCACCTGGACCAGCTCCAGAAGGGGGCCGTGTACCCCGTGGTGACCACGTTGAAGTAGGTGCGCAGCGCGACCGCGGCCATGGCGCCCGTCTCCGGGGCGTCCGGCCAGGCGCCCACGGGCAGGCCGTGCGCGGCTCCGGGGTCGTCCCAGGTGACCTGGACCCCGGCGACGTCGGTGAGGTAGTGGTGCAACCCGACCCCGAGCGCCGGCAGGTCGCCGCCACGCACGCGCAGCCGTCCCCCGGCGGCCGCGTAGGCGAAGCGGCCGGCGCCGAGCCCGGGGTCGAGCTCGAAGTCGACATCACCGGCGGGCCGGCCCAGGACCCGCTCCGCCAGCGCGCGTGCCGCCCCGGTCACAGCGTCACCACCGCCCCCGTGCGCCGCGACTCCTCGGCCGCGAACGCGATCCGGTGGCTCACGGCCGCGTTGGCCAGCGTGGTCGGCAGCGTGGCGTGCGGGGTCGCGTCGGGCCGCTCCCTGCGCTCCCACACCATCGCCAGGAACTCGCGCATCAGCCCGTCGTCGCCGCCGGCGTGCCCGTCCGACTCCCGGCGGCCGGGCTCGGCGATCAGGTCGGCCTCGTCCACCGGGGCGGTGACCGTGGTGATGACCTCGTCGTCCGGCATGCCCGAGCGGCCCTCGGCGTCACGGTCCCACCGTGGCGCGCCCCCGAGCTCGGCGCCGGGGCGCGGCAGAAACCGGCGGAGCGTCACCACACCCGTGTCCAGCCGCGCCTCGATTTCGCCATGCGAACCGAGCAGGCGTACGGTACGGGTGTTGGCCTCGGTGAACGCGCCGATCCGCAGGGTCGCCGTCGTCCCGTCCGCGTAGTCGAGCACGACGACCTGGTGATCGACCGCGTCATTGTCGCAGCGGTAGACGCATCGCCCGTAGGGACCCGTCTCGAGCGCCTTGCGCCGCCCGGCCTCCGACGTGTCCGCGGTCACCGCCGTGACCGGCCAGGTGTTCCGCTCGCGCAGCCGCTCGACGTAGAAGCGCGGCGCGTAGAAGGGGCAGCTCGCCGCCGCGGGGCAGCCGTCGGTGCACCGCTCCGGCGCACCCGCCGGCGCGTTCTCGGAGCGGAACTGCGTCAGGCGGCCCGTGGAGTAGACGCGGTCCGGCGCCGCGCCGACCAGCCAGGTGATGACGTCGAGGTCGTGGCAGGACTTGGCGAGCAGCAGCGGACTCGAGGTGTCCGACCGCCGCCAGTTGCCCCGTACGTAGGAATGCACGAAGTGCCAGTAGCCGGGGTCCTCGGTCTGCTCCAGGTGGATCAGCCGCCCGATCGCGCCCTCGTCCAGCAGCCGCTTGATCTGACGGAAGAACTGCGTGTACCGCAGGACATGGGCGACCGCGACGGGAACATCGGCGGCGGCTACGCGGGCGAGGATCTCGTCGAGCTGGCCGGGCTCGACGGCCACCGGCTTCTCGACGAGGATCGCGTAGCCCAGATCGGCCGCGGCTCCCACCGGTCCGCTGCGGACCCGGTCCGGCGTCGCGACGACGACCGCCTCGGCGAGCCGCTCCCCGGCGAGCATGTCCTCCCAGGAGGTGAAGACCCGATCCGAGGGCAGGCCGTGCGCGGCAGCCATCGCGGCGCGCCGCCCGGGGTCGGGCTCGGCGACGGCGACCACCCGGGCCTGATCGGGGTGGCGCAGGCAGTAGTCCGCGTACGCCTCCGCTCCCCGGTGCCCCGCACCGATCACTCCCAACGTCACCGGCTCCACCCGATCCACCTCTCCCCCAGTTCCCTGTGCGGTGGTCAGGCTTGCGGAGAACCCACACCCGCTGCAACGATGCCGGAAATGTCGCACGAAACGCTCACAAAAGCCCTTCCGGTGAACGGAAACGACATCCTTCACGGCATCGACCGGCGGATCGCCGGGGTGCTCCTCGCCCACCCGCGCGCGTCCGCCGCCACGGTCGCGACGATCGCCGGGACCAGCCCGCCGACGGCCTCCCGGCACATCGCCGCCCTGACGGCGCGAGGAACGATCACCGTCGCCGCGGTGGTTGATAGGGAGTGGGCCAACGCCGGGTTCACGGTCTGGCTGCGCGTACGGTGCGAGCCGGGAGCGAGCCGCACCGTCGCCCAGAAGATCGCCGAGTGGCCCGAATCCGGCTACCTCGCCGTCACGGGCGGCGAGGTCGACTGCGTGGCGCAGGTCGCCGTCCGCACCTCGGCCCAGCTGCTCGACATCTCCGCCCGGCAGCTGCGCGAGCTGCCCGGAGTACGCTCGGGCGAGATGCTCCGCGTCATCCGACGCTTCGCCACGCCGCACGGCTGGACCGCGGGCATCCTGCACACCCGCGAGCTCACCCTCGCCCGCGCCGACCGATGGGACGCCTGGACCGAGGCGGGCGGGACCCGGCAGATCACGACCGACGCCGTCGACGAGGCGATCGTGACCGCCCTCGCCCACGACGGGCGGCTCAGCTGGCGCGAGCTCGGCGCCCGTGCCGGAGTCTCCTCCGCCACGGCCAGCCGCCGCACCGAGGCCCTCATGCGCTGCGGCCCGCTCCGTTTGCGCACCGTCGTCGACCCCGCGCAGGTGGGCAGACCCGTGGTCGCCCTGGTCTGGCTGCGCGTGCTGCCCTCACGCCTCGAGGTCGCCGGTCGCACGCTCGCCGACCACCCCGACGTCCTCTCCATCGCCGCCACCACCGGCCGGCACAACCTCTGCGGCGAGATCGCCGTCGCCGACGACGACACGCTCTACCGCTTCCTCACCCACGACGTCGGCGCCATCCCCGGAGTCGCCGAGGTCGAGGTGACCGACGGCCTCCAGGTCCTCAAACGCGCGGCCCGCGTCTTCCCCCCGGCGGGCGGTACCGGGTTCGAACCAGTGACCCCTCGGGGGTAGAGCACATCCGGCGATTCAGGGTCTCACCTCGGAAAACATTCCACCCACATCCCTCGCCATGGAACACAGCGACCGTGTCTGGACGGTGCACGTCTGCGCGTGGAAGGGCGCCGCCGCCCGCGGCAGCCCTTATGGGCTTGAGCAACACATCGCTCCTATGCACCAGCAGTTGGCCCGGCACGGTGGTGCGACGTTCGAGGATCGGACGTTGTCCTTCCAACCCGGTCCGGTCCCCGACGAGGGGCAGGAACTCCCCGCTTGGTACGTCGCCCGCCGCTTGTGGCGCGAACAGCTCTATGTTCCCGCGCTTGATGATGACGCGCGAGCTGTACCTCTTCCACTCCCCCTCGCAGGAGGAACTGGCGTGGGCGAGGGAGAAGACCGACACCGATGAGCACCTGCTGGCGCTGACGCTCGCGCTCAAGTGCTTTCAGCGGCTGGGCCGCTTCGCCAAGGCCCGCGAGATGCCGCCCGTGGTGGTGGAGCACGTACGGCGCTGCCTGGAGCTGGGTGAAAACGTCGCGCCGGTGTATGCGTCACCGCGTACGGCGGAGTCTCATCGGGTGCTGGTACGCCGACGGGAGGGGGTGGCCTACGCACCCGGCAAGGCCCGCAAGATCGCGGCCAAGGCGATGACCCGGGCGGCTTGGGTGAAGAACCATCCGCCGGATCTGATCAACGTGGCGTTGGAGCGGCTGGCGCAGGCACGGTTGGAGCTGCCGGCGTTCTCGACGCTGGACAGCATGGAGTCGACGATCCGCACTCAGGTCAACGGCCAGATCTTCCAGACGAGCTGGCGGCGATTGAGCGCCGAGGACCGGGCCCGCATCGAGGCGTTGCTGGTGGTCGGGCCGGGCGGCAAAAGCGATCTGGACCGGTTGAAGAAGCCGGCGCGGCGGGCGAGTTGGTCGAAAGTTCAAGGACCAGGCCGCCCACCTGGCGTGGGTGGAGGGGTTGGGCGACACCGAGATGGTGCTGGAGGGCATCGCCGCCTCGAAGATCGCCGATTTCGCGGGGGAGGCCGATGCTGTCAATCCCCTCAAACCGTGGAGACGGTCCTATGCCACAGCGGCCCTCAGCAGGGCCGTTGATGCTTGCCTCTTCTCGATCATTTGACGCTCGAATGTGACAGGCGACAGCCCATCGTTGGCGCTGTGCCTGCGCTTGACGTTGTAGAAGTCCACGATCCAGGTCGCGATCTTCAGCCGAGCCTCCGCCCGGGTGCGGAAGTGGTGCCGGTACACGAACTCGACCTTCAGCGTGCTGTTGAGCGACTCGGCGGCTCCGTTGTCGAGCGCACACCCCACCCGGCCCATCGACTGCACCACCCCGTGCTTGCGGCATTCGGCCTGGTAGCGGGCGGCGGTGTACTCCGATCCGCGATCCGAATGGAAGATCACCCCGTCCACGTCGCCGCCTCGAGCGGCGACCGCCATCTGCAGCGAGGCGACCGTCAGCGCCGCATCGTGGTGCTCGGACATGGCGTAGCCGAGCAGCCGGCGAGAGAACAGGTCCTCGACCGAGGCCAAGTACAGCGGCCCCTCATCGGTGCTGATCATCGTGACGTCGCCGACCCACAGCACGTCCGGGGTAACCGCGGCGAACTTCCGGCGCACCAGATCCGGCGCGGCCGGCCGCTTGCCCTGCCGGGTCAGCGAACGCGGCTTCTTCGGCGCCCGCCCGGCCAGGCCGAGTTCGGCCATCCGCCTGGCCACGGTGTTCTCCGATACCCGCCAGCCCGCCTCGTGCAGGTCTTGAGTGATCCGCGGTGAGCCGTACGTGCCGTCCGAGGCCGCAAACAGCCGCTTGATCTCCGTATCTAACCGGGCCCGCCGCTGCTGGCGGGCGGTCGGCGCGTCCGCCCCGATGCGGTTCTTCCACTTGTAAAACCACGACTGGGAGACCTCCAGCGCCCGGCAGGAGATCGCGTGGTCGATGCCGTGGTCGGTCTTCTGGGAGCAGATGAAGGCCGCCACGCTCACCGGCCCATCGCCTCTTTCACCCACAAGACCACGGAACGCTTGAGGACATCACGCTCGTCTTCCAGTTCCGCGCGTTCCTTCTCCCAGGTCGCCTTCTCCTTGGCGTGCTGCCGGGCCAGCTCGGCCTTCTCCCGCCGCAGCCGCGCCAGCTCCTCCTCCGCCGACTCCTTCAGCGTCCCGCCTCCGCCGTCGCCACCGGCCTGCCCTGCCGCGAGCCGGTCCTCTGCACCCAGTTGTACAGCGTGTACTCGTTGATACCCAGATCTCGCGCGACGTGCGCGACGGGCTTGCCGGTCTCCCTGACGATCCTCACCGCCCCGGCCCGGAACTCCGGATCAAAGCGACGCCTCGTGGTTCCAGCCACGACCAAACCTCTTCCGGTTCGGTCTCCACGTTACGAAGGGACGCTCAGTCAACCGCCCACCCGAGACCGTGAACACACGAAAGATCAATATCGACCTAGGAGCTGTTTCTCGGATCAGGTTCGGAGCCAGATGACGAGGGCGGCCAAGGTGACGGTGCCGAGGAAGATGTAGGCGCGCTTGTCGTATCGCGTGGCCACGGCCCGGAAGTTCTTCAGCCGGTT